>NZ_JBISBS010000006.1:0-198601 GCF_044335505.1 Paracoccus jiaweipingae
CCCAGTCCCAGTCCCAGTCCCAGTCCCAGTCCCAGTCCCAGTCCCAGTCCCAGTCCCAGTCCCAGTCCCAGTCCCAGAAAAGGGTTTCAAAATTAAGGATATGGTCAAGACAAACTTATTTAATTTCTTAAAGACAAACCACTAGCCCTCAGCCCTCAGCCCTCAGCCCTCAGCCCTCAGCCCTCAGCCCTCAGCCCTCAGCCCTCAGCCCTCAGCCCTCAGCCTCACGTTACGCACCTCTCGCGCAACCCATTGCCGCTAAAAATTATAAAAAACCGGCCTCCCAAAGAAGGCCGGTCGAAAGCTCATTCCCTCAGCACCCAGCGAAAAACCACCAAGCGTTACTGCTGCAGGGTTTCAACCTGCCCGCGATTCGCCTCGATCTCTCGCCATTTCACGACATTTGCCTCGTGCTCTGGCAGGGTCTTCGAAAAGGCATGTCCCCCCGTCCCGTCAGCCACAAAAAACAGATACTCTGTCTTGTCAGGGTTCAATGCAGCCTCAATCGCTGCCTTTCCGGGGTTGGCAATCGGTGTCGGCGGCAAACCGTCAATGACATAAGTGTTATACGGCGTCTTCGCTTTCAGTTCTGACCGCCGCAAACCGCGATCCAGAACCGTTTTCCCGTTGGTCACGCCATAGATCACGGTAGGGTCGGTCTGCAAACGCATCCCCTGATCCAGACGATTGACAAAAACGCTGGCAACCTGCCGCCGCTCAGACGGCACGCCGGTTTCCTTCTCAACGATCGAGGCCATGATTAGCGCCTCTTCCGGCGTCTTGTAGGGCAGACCAATCATCCGCCCTTCCCAGGCCTCAGCCAGAATACGGCTCTGCCGCGCAATCATCTCGTCCAATAATGCCTGGCGATCCGCCCCTTTGCGCACTTCGTAAGTATCAGGTGCCAAAGCCCCTTCAGGCGGAACGGCGGCAATATCGCCTGACATGAAAGCCGCTTCCCTCATCCCTTCGACAATCTGAAAACTGGTGACACCTTCGGCCACGGCCAACCGCAAACGGGCATCCGCCTGCTCTTGCGCCTTCACAACAGATTCCGGCGCGGTATCAAAAGCCGGGTCATACTTGACCCGCTCTTCGTATTTTCCGGTTTCAGGATTGATGTCGCGCAGCACCACACTGTTGCCCCGCACCCCCACCCGAAAGATCACCTCAGTCCCACAGGTGCTGGGACCGCCAGCGGTAATCACCTCGACAATATCGGCCATACTGGCATGGGGCGGCACAAGATAGCTGCCATAACGCAGCAACCTCGCCTTGCCGGCATAATCGGCGCCCGCGCGAAAAATATAGGGATGCGAAATCGCCCCTTGCTCGGCCAGCCGCTGACTGACCACGGTCAGGCTCGACCCCGGCGCCACCTGAACACATTGCGCCACAGCGCTGGGACCCGGCGCCTGATACTGATGCCGCCCCCAAGCCACCGCCGCGGCCAAGGCGACCAGCAGGACCAGTGCGAAGGTCAGGAAATTGGAAACGACATTACGCCACATCATTCCTGAACCTGCCCCATCACCAGACTGGCATTGGTGCCGCCAAAGCCAAAACTGTTGGACAGGGCGTAACGGATCTGCCGGCGCACCGCGGCATTGGCGGCAAGGTCGATTGCGGTTTCACGGACCGGATTATCAAGGTTAATGGTCGGCGGCGCAATCTGATCGCGGATCGCGAGGATCGAGAAAATCGCCTCGACCGCGCCCGCCGCGCCCAGCAAATGCCCAATGCTGGACTTGGTGCTGGACATCACCACATTCCCCGCCGCATCGCCCAGCAGACGCTCGACCGCGCCCAGTTCGATCACATCGGCCATCGTGCTGGTGCCATGCGCGTTGATATAGTCGATCTGCCCCGGCGCGATGCCCGCACGCTTCAGGGCCGCCGTCATCGACCGGAAACCGCCATCGCCATCCTCGGACGGCGCGGTAATGTGATAGGCATCCCCGGACAGGCCATAGCCCAAAATCTCGGCATAAATTTTGGCGCCGCGGGCCTTTGCATGCTCATATTCCTCCAGCACGACAACCCCGGCGCCCTCGCCCATCACAAAACCATCGCGATCAGCATCCCAAGGGCGACTGGCCGCCTCCGGCTGGTCGCCACGTTTGGTCGACAGTGCTTTGCAGGCGTTAAATCCCGCGATCCCGATTTCCGAGATCGGGCTCTCCGCACCGCCCGCCAGCATCACATCGGCATCGCCCAACTGGATCAGCCGCGCCGCATCCCCAATGGCATGGGCGCCCGTCGAACACGCCGTCACGACAGCATGGTTCGGCCCCTTGAAGCCAAACCTGATGCTGACCTGCCCTGACACCAGATTGATCAGCGCGCCGGGAATGAAAAACGGGCTGACCCGCTTGGGCCCGCGCTCTTTGATCAGCACAGCGGTTTCGGCAATCGAGCTCAGCCCGCCAATGCCAGATCCGATCATCACCCCCGTGCGCTCGCGCCCGGCTTCGCTTTCGGGTGCCCATCCGCTGTCCTGCACCGCCTGAACTGCGGCAGCCATGCCATACAGAATGAACTCATCGACCTTGCGGCGCTCTTTCGGCTCCATCCAGTCATCAGGGTTAAAGCTGCCATCGCTGCCGTCGCCCCGCGGGATCTCGCACGCATATTGCGTCACCACGTTTTGCGGATCGAATCGGGTAATAGGCCCGGCCCCGGACTGACCTTTCAGCAGCCGCGACCACGTTTCCTCGACCCCGCAAGCCAGCGGCGTGACCATTCCCAACCCGGTAACCACAACCCTGCGCATTGCTCTTCCTTCCATAATGCGTTTGCCCGGCTAGATACACGCGCATAGCGGGTGGCGCAATCTTTGCCCGACATCACCGCCCGCCCGCGCAACCCCACAGAACGACCGAATCAGCCCTTTTTCACAGATTGACAGAAAACTGCCAAGAAACCGTTAACACCTGTGTGCGGCCTCAGATCAGGCCATGATTGCGAAAGACCTCGCGCAAATCGGCCTCCGGGCGCGGCCCGACATGCGCAATCACCTCGGCCGCTGCCAGCGCCCCCATCCGGCCCGCCACATCAAGCGGCCGCCCCGATGCCAGACCGTACAGCAGACCAGCCGCGAACTGGTCGCCCGCCCCTGTGGCATCGACCGGCACAACCCGGTCAACCGGCACCAGACTGCGGCGCCCGTTCTTGATCAGGATCGCATCCTCGCCAGACCGGGTGCAGACAATCAGCCCGCAATCCGCCGCTGCCGCCGCCAGCGCAGCGTCCAGATCGTCGGTCTGATACAGCGATGACCATTCATGCACATTGCCGATGACGTAATCCATCGGTCCGGCGATCAGGCGGCGGAAATCATCGCGGTGCCGATCGACGCAGAACGGGTCCGACAGGGCAATCCCGGCCCGTCCACCCGCCATGTGACAAGCCCGCGCCGCAGCTTCGAAAGCCTGCTTTCCCCTAGGCTTGTCAAACAGATACCCCTCAAGAAACAGCCACTTGCTGCCTTCAAAAACGGTTTCATCGACATCCTCTTTGCCCAGTTCAGCCGAAATCCCCAGATAGGTGTTCATCGACCGCTCGCCATCCGGGGTGACAAAGATCAGGCAACGCGAGGTCGGCAGCCCCGCCCCCGCCACCGGCGGGTTGATGAACCGGGTGCCCGCCGCCTCGGTCTGCTCGGCATAAGACAGCCCCAGCGCATCATTCGCCACGCGCCCGATAAACCCCGTGCGCAGCCCAAGCCGGCCAATCCCGGCCAGTGTGTTGGCAACCGAACCGCCCGGAACCAGATCGGCGTGGGCGCGGCCATCCGCACCCAGACCGCCCATCATTTCCTGCGCGACGGTCAGTTCCTCGGCGCGGGGCTGATCAATCAGTTGCATAATCCCACGCTCGATGCCCAGCCGGGTCAGGTCATCCTCCTGCACCGGGGAAATCATGTCCATGATCGCATTGCCGATCCCGATCACATCGAAATTCATTGGGTTTTCTCCTCATAGGGGCACAGATCGCGGATCAGGCAATCCACGCAGCGCGGCTTGCGCGCGGTGCAGATATAGCGGCCATGCAGAATCAGCCAGTGATGGGCATTCTGCTGGAAACGAACCGGAACATTGTCTTCGATGGCGCGTTCGACCGCCTCGACATCGTGACCGGGGGCGATGCGGGTGCGGTTGCCGACGCGAAAGATATGGGTGTCCACGGCCTGCGCCGGAAAGGCGAACACGCTGTTGAGGACAACATTCGCCGTCTTGCGGCCAACCCCCGGCAGCGTCATCAGGGCTGCGCGGGAATCGGGCACCTCGCCGTTGAACACCTCGACCAGCCGGCGTGACAGGGCGATGACATTCCTGGCCTTCTGGCGAAACAGGCCGATGGTCTTGATCTGTTCGGTCAGCGCGGCCTCGCCCAGTTCCAGCATCTGCTGCGGGGTGCGGACCTGCGCGAACAAATCCGCCGTCGCCCGGTTCACCCCGACATCCGTCGCCTGCGCCGACAGGGCCACCGCGACCAGCAACTGAAACGCGTTGCCATAGAACAGTTCGGTCACCGGATGCGGTTCGGCCGCGGCAAAGCGCGAAAAGATCCCGACCTGCGTCGGAAAGGGCAAAGGGGCGGGCAATCTTGCGGGTCGTCTGGCCATGGCGCGGTGATGCCGCGCCAGCGACGACAATGCAAGCACCGCAAATGTGTCTTCCTTTCGCGCCAACGCCGCTTAAGATCGCATTAGCGAAAGGAGGCCCCCCATGACCCGGACATTGCACGCCCCCGCCCCGCGCCCGGATGGGGCCGGCATCACCGTCACCATTCTTCCCGCCGCCCCGGCGCCCACAGATCTGTGTTTCGGCCGCTTCCAGACCCCGCATGGCCCGGCCATCCTGACCGGAGCCGAAGGGGCCGTCTGGGGCCTGGGTCTGGCCGCCGATATGGGCGAGGACAGCGTGATGGCCGATCTGGCCGCACGCTGGCCCGGCACCCGCCTTGTCGAGGCCCCCGAGGCACTGCACCCCGCGCTGCACATCCTGATGCGCAACCGTGGCGAGATCCGCGTCTGTCTGGCCGGAACCCCGTTTCAACGACAGGTCTGGCAGGAATTGCTGCGCATCCCGCAGGGACAGGTGGTAACCTATGCCACCCTTGCCGCGCGGATCGGCAAACCCAACGCCGCCCGCGCCGTCGGCAGCGCGGTGGGGCAAAACCCGTTGGCCTGGATCGTGCCCTGTCACCGGGTCACCCGTGGCGATGGCGGTATTGGCGGCTATCACTGGGGGATGTCTGTCAAGCGCAGCCTTCTGGCCGCAGAACAGGCGCAACCGTATCAGCCCGCCATCTTGTGAAGCCGTCACCCATGCTTGCCGCTTGCGCAAAACCCGGCAATCGGGGAACCTGTGCCACACAGACGCGTTCGGGATTTCAGCCCCCCATACCGGGGGATGGTCACCAGACATGACGCGCAACCCCGCCGCCAATGCGCAGACATGGCGGGGCACCCCGAGGAACAGAAAGGCCAAACCATGAAGACCCGCTTTACCATTCTGCTGGCATCCTGCGGCACCATCGCCCTTGGCGCCTGCACCACCGACCCCTATGGCGCCCCCACCACCATGAGCCGCACCCAGCAGGGCGCGCTGGCCGGGGCTGCCGCGGGGGCGATCTTTGGCGCACAGCGCGACAAGGACAAGAACAACAAGGGCAAGGACGTGCTGCAAGGCGCCATCGTCGGCGCGGCGCTTGGCGCGGGTGTTGGTGCCATTCTGGACCAGCAGGCCAAGGCGCTGCAAAGCCAGATCAGCAATCCCAATGTACGCGTCGTCAATAACGGCCAGTATCTGACCGTGGTAATGCCGGAAAGCATCCTGTTTGCCACCGATTCGGCAGCCGTGTCGGGACCGGCACAAAACGACCTGTACACCGTTGCCCGCAACCTCAATCAATACCCCAACAGCCGGGTCGAGGTGATCGGCCACACCGACAATACCGGTTCGGCGGCCTATAACATGGACCTGTCGCAGCGCCGCGCGCAATCGGTCGTTGGCATCCTGCGCGCCGCCGGCGTGGCCCAGAATCGTCTGGTCGCGGTCGGGCGCGGCGAAAGCATGCCCGTCGCCACCAACCAGACCGTGCAGGGCCGGGCCCAGAACCGCCGGGTCGAGATCATCATCCGCCCGACGCAATAACCCCCACCACCCGAGCAACGCCTTCAGGCCGGGCCACGCGCCCGGCCTTTTTCGTTTCCCTGCCCTGCCCAACAGCCTGCAAACCAGACGCCCAACCCGCCACACCGAATCATCCTTTCCTGTCCTCGGCCCCCAGTTTGCCGATCAGGGCCTAACATCCGGTTAACAGACATGAAAAAACCCCCGGACCGTCAGGTCCGGGGGCTGGTCACTGTCCATGACTGGGGTGTCAGTGCATCCGCGTGGCCACGTCTTCGATGGCCTTGTCGATTTCCGCACTGCGTTGCGCAGCATTGCCCTGTTGGGCCAGCAGCTGCGACGCGGCGGCAACCGCGGCGCTGACCGCCTGATCGCGCACCGCGCGCACGGCGTCGTTTTCGGCGCTGGCGATCTGGTCCTCGGCGGCCTGAATGCGGCGCGCGATCGAGGTTTTCAGATCGTCCTTCGCCTTGGCCGCGCTGGCCTCGGCCTCGCGCTTGGCATTGGCGACGATGTCGTCAGCCTGCGCCTTGACCTCGCGCTGACGGCGCTCATAGCTGGCATACAGCTCTTGCGCTTCTTCGCGCAGCTTCTTGGCCTCGGCCAGATCGGCGCGAATCTGATCGGCGCGCTTGTCCAGCAGATTGCCAATAATGCCCGGCACCTTGAAGTAAACCACGATACCGACGAACAGCAAAAACGCCAGCAGCACGATAAAATCGGTGTTGCGCAGCGAGAAGAACGGGCCACTGGCCGCAAAAGCGGGCGTGGCCGCCAGCAGCGCGGCGATGGTTGCGAAACGCGTCATCACACAGCCCCTTTCAGCTTGCCATCCACGGCCCCGTCGATCGCGGCCTGATCGGCCTGACCGCCAAAGGCGCGGACCAGTTCGGCAGCCACGTCCTTGGCCACGCTGCGCGCGTCCTCGACCGCTGATGCGCGAATGGCGCCGATCCGTTTTTCCGATTCCGCAGCCCGCGCCGAGATTTCGGCATCGGCCTGCGCCACGGCCGCGTCCAGTTCCTTCTGGATGGCCGCCTTGTTCGCCGCGACGATCTTGCCGGCCTCGCTGCGGGCATCGCCAAGCGCCTGTTCATAGGCTGCTTCGGCATCCCGTGCCTTGCGCTTCAGCTCTTCGGCGGCCATCAGGTCGCCGGTCACGGCCCCCTGACGATCGGCCAGAACCGACCCGATGCGCGGCAGCGCGATCCGCGCGAGAACCCAGTAAATCACCGCCAGCGTTACCAGCAGCCAGAAAATCTGGTTGCCGAACGTGGTGATGTCAAGCTGGGGCATCCCGGTCGCGGCCTCGGGTTCGTGACCCATGGCGGTATGGGTATCGGTCACCGCGTGACCATCGACGATGGTCGCGCCCTCGGCACCCTCGACCACATGGGTTGTGTCCATATGGGTGGTCTCGGTCTCGATGACGGTGACAGTGCCCGGATCGGCCTGATCGGTCACGACCACGGTTTCATGTTCTTCGACCACGACAGGCGCGGTCTGTTGCAGCAGGCTGATCATATCCATCCCCAGGCCTTCAAGTCACAATCGGGTGGGGACAAGGCCCCCACCCAACCGCAAGGAAGTTGGTCAGGATCAGACCGCGAACAGCAGCAGCAGGGCCACCAGGAACGAGAAGATCCCAAGGGCTTCGGCAAAGGCCATGCCGATGAACAGCGTGGCGGTCTGCGAAGCGGCAGCCGACGGGTTGCGCAGGGCGCCCGAGAGATAGTTGGCGGCAACGTTACCCACACCGATGGCGGCACCCGCCATCCCGATGCAAGCAAGACCGGCACCCAGATACTGACCCATTTGTTCCATGTTATGTGCTCCTTGAGGCTATGGAAAAGTTGAAGCGGTGGAAAGGTTGAAACGGTGATCCCTGACCGTCAGTGCGACGGATGCAGCGCGTCTTTCAGATAGACGCAGGTCAGGATGGTAAAGACATAGGCCTGAATGATCGCGACCAGCACTTCCAGACCATACATGCCGGTGATCGCCAGGATCGACAGCGGCGCAATGGCGGCAATGGCGGCGAAACCGGCAAAGACCTTGATCACGGCGTGACCGGCCATGACGTTCCCGGCAAGACGGATGGAATGGCTGACCGGGCGCACGAAATACGAGATGATCTCGATCACGGCCAGAACCGGGCGCAGCGCCAGCGGGGCCGAGCGCACCCAGAACAGTTCCAGAAACCTGGCGCCATTCTTGACAAAGCCCAGAATGGTGACGCCGACAAACACCATCAGCGCCAGCACCGCAGTCACCGCGATATGCGAGGTGGTGCTGAAGGATTTCGGCAGCAGACCCAGCATGTTGGCAAAGACGATAAAGCAGAACAGCGTCATGATATAGGGAAAGTATTTCAGCCCCTCTTTGCCGGTCACGTCCTCGACCATCTTATGGACCATGCCATAGGTCAGTTCCGCAATCGACTGGATGCGGTTCGGGATGATGGCGCGGCCACGGGTGCCGAACACCATCAGCCCGGTAATCGCCAGCGCGGTCAGCGCCAGCCACAGCGTCACGTTGGTCGGCGTGTACCAGTGGACAGCGCCGCCGCCAAACAGCGGCTTGACCACGAACTGATCCATCGGATGGAAAACCAGACCCGTCCCTTCGCCATGCGCTTCAGCAGCCACTGTCAGTCCCTTTCGTGCCGGGCGTGTTTCGCCCCGTTTGCGTCGATGGTTTCGCTGCCCGGAACCGGTTTTCCGATCTCTGCGGCGGTGCGCAGCATCGTTTTCACCCCGGCGGCGAAACCCAGAAATGTAAACACGACCAGCAGCAGGGGCAGTGTGCCCAAAAGCAGGTCGAGCCCGTATCCGATCCCGAACCCAATCCCCAACCCCGAGACCAGTTCGATGACCATGCGCCATGCCTGATTGGCCTGGCTGAAATGCTCTTCCGTGCGCGAGGGCGGTTTGGGCGCAGCAACCTCGGCCAGCCGTTTTTCCAGATCGCGCAGCCTGTCGGCGTCACGCTGGCGGTCCTGATCGTGATCTGTCACCGGCTCTCACACCCGCGTTATCGGTTGGCAGGGTGATAGGCGGCACAGCCGCGCAAGTCAAGCACCGATCACGTCCATGCAACCCCATGATGCCGAACGATTTTTTACCACGCCGCGATCCGGCTTTCCGGGTTGCGCCGGATTCGCGGGCAGGTCATATTCAACCCCAAAGTTAAGCATTTCACCCGTGATCGCTAACGAAAAGGCCGTTCATGCCCGTTATCAGCCTGCCCCTGCCCGATGCCGACACTTGACCTGATCTTCGCCGCCCTGTCCGACCCGACGCGGCGGGCCATCCTGTCGATGCTGCTGGAGGATGACATGGCCGTCAGCGACGTCGCCGCGCCCTTTGGCATTTCCTTGGCGGCGGTGTCGAAACATCTGGGGGTTCTGGCCGGGGCGGGCCTGATCGCGCAGGAAAAGCGCGGGCGCATCACATGGTGCAGGCTGAACCCGGACGGGATGCGGCAGGCCAGCATCTGGATGCAGGGCTTTGGCCAGTTCGACCCGGTGGATCTGGACGATTTCGAACGCTTTCTGGCGCTTGAACTGAACCAGCCGGGCGATGGGCAGGATTAGCGCCGGGCACGGTCATGAACCGGCCCAACCGGGAACCGGCATATCCCCACCCTGCGGCGCAGGCGCCCCAAAGCGCGCCTGACGCAAAGGCCGCGATCAGGCGGCGTAGGGCACCTCGTCACGCTTGGCGACGGGGGTTTCATATTCGTAATAAGCATACATCTGGTCCAGCACGGCGCGGGCACGGCGGGCCTGATCTTCGGTCTTGGCTTTGTTCAGGTCGATGGCAGACATGGGTCTGATCCTTGGGTTTGGGTGGCAATCTCCCTCGCGCCGCAGATAACTGTGCAGGCGCAGAAAATCCACCGCTGCGACGCAGCGTCATATCGCGACCGGACGATATGTCGCATTCGCCTCAGGGGGACAGGGCGGCGGCGGGCGCCGGGGGCAGGTCCAGCACCAAAAGCGTGACACAGCGGCTGGCGCGGTCATACAGCACCCCGCGCGGGGCATCGCCGCGAACCTCGCCCTCAAAACCGGGGCACAGGCGCAGCCGGTGGCGGTCCAGCACCCGCCAGAGATAGGGCCGGTCGGTAAAGCGGTCGACCTGCCGCACCAGATCCGGGCAATCCGGGGTCGGCACCAGCGCCGCAGGCATTGCCCCGGCCCCGGTTGCCAGACAGGTGACATGACGGGCGATCTGCTGAACATCCTGCCAGCGCGCGGCATCGCGCACCGCCACTGGCCGCATCAAAGGCCCCCCGCCCCAGATAAGGCCAAGCCCCAGCATCGCCGCGACCCCGCCCGCACACAGCCACAAGGCCCGGTCGCGCCGCCGCGCCTGCACCTGCGCCGCCTTGCCGGCCTTGCCGCGCCGGTTATGTCGGGGGGCATTGGCCATGCGCCGGCCTTACGGCCCAACCGCGTCGGCGGCGGGCCTGCGCGGCATCACAAAGGGTCTGGCGGCAATGGTCATCGCGGCGCAGAATGCGTCGCCGCCCCGGCCAAGGTCAAGGCCATGCCGACAGCGCCACGAAACGCAAAACGCGCCCGCAACGGGGCGCGCCTGCCTGTTCGTGATGGCCAGTCCGCGATGGCCGGTCCGCGATGGCCGGGGATCAGACGATCCGGTCAACCATCATATGCTTGATGCTGGCAATCGCCTTGGCCGGATTCAGGCCCTTGGGGCAGGTATTGGTGCAGTTCATGATGGTGTGGCACCGATACAGCTTGAACGGGTCTTCCAACTCGTCCAGACGCTCGCCAGTGGCTTCGTCGCGGCTGTCGATGATCCAGCGATAGGCGTGCAACAGCGCGGCCGGCCCAAGATAACGGTCGCCATTCCACCAATAGCTGGGGCACGAGGTCGAGCACGACGCACACAGGATGCATTCATACAGGCCATCCAGCTTTTTGCGGTCCTCGATCGACTGTTTCCATTCCTTGTTCGGCGTGGGCGATTTGGTGATCAGGTAAGGGTTCACGCTGGCGTGCTGCGCATAGAAATGCGTCAGGTCGGGGATCAGGTCCTTGACCACTGGCATATGCGGCAGCGGATAGATCTTCACATCGCCGTCCACCTCGTCCATGCCAAAGATACAGGCCAGATGGTTGCCGCCGTCGATATTCATCGCGCAGGACCCACAGATCCCCTCGCGGCAGGACCGGCGGAAGGACAGGGTCGGGTCGATCTCGTTCTTGATCTTGATCAGCGCATCCAGAACCATCGGGCCGCATTTGTCCAGATCGACGAAATAGGTGTCGACGCGCGGGTTTTCGCCGGTATCCGGGTCCCAGCGGTAAATCTGGAACTTGCGCAGATTGGTCGCGCCCTCGGGCTTGGGCCAGGTCTTGCCGACCCGGATCTGGCTGTTCTTGGGAAGGGTAAACTGGACCATGGGTAGCTCCTTTTCAAAGGGTGCCTTCGGGCCGGTAGTCGGCATTGAACAAAGACGGGTTTTGCGCCACCAGCTCGGACACCAGCCAGCGGGCACGGGGGTTCAGATCGCGCTGGTTCAGGCGGCGGATAAATTCGGTCGCGGCATCGGGCAGCCGTGCCATCCGGCGGGCGGGCTCGGGGGCCAGCGCGCCGATCCGGTCCGCGGACAGCCCCGCCAGCGCCAGCAACGGCGCCGCCGGACGTGCCGCATCGGGGGTCTTTTCCAGCGGCAGATGGTGCAGGCGCTTGTCCGGCACCACCTTGCGCAGACGCCGCATCAGGTCGCCCCAGCCGGGCAGATCATCGGTCAGCGCAGCAAATTCCGGCCATGTGCCGGCATAGCCATCGCTGCGCACCGCCTGCGCCCAGACCGAGGGCAGCCAGTCCTTGCGCCGCCGCGTGGTCAGCACATAATCGGCCCGCCAGCCCTTGGGCAAGGCATCCTCAAGCGCGGTGACGATGGCAGGCAGTGCCGGGAACAGCCCGGTTTCACCGCCATTTCCGGGCATCGCCCCGGACAGGTTTTCATGGCTGATCAGCACCGGGCGGTCATCATCGGGCAGATCGGCCAGCACGGCCCGAAACGCCGCTTGCAGGCTGGCACGGTTGTCATCATCCGGCGTCAGGCTGACGGCGATGGCCGCCTGCCCCAGCCGCTGCATCGCGGTGCCGGGCGCCGGAATGCGCAGCACCAGATCGTCCGCCAGCGCATCCTGATTGCGGCGCAGGAAATGATGAACCGAGGTCGACCCCGTCTTGGGCGCCCCCAGATGGATCACAAGGCGACGGCGGACCACGATCACGCCCCCCGCCAGCCGGGTTGGTCATACAGGGGCCGCGTCGGCATCTGGCCTGATCGCCGCATGACGCAGCGCGCGAACACATCCGCAGGGTCGCGCCCCATGATCGCGTCCGAGGACATCGCCACACCGATATGACCGGTGGTGCGCAGCCCCCTGCCCGACACCGCACCCACGCCAATGCTGACCTCGCTGCGCGGTCCCAGCGCCAGACGCGCGTCGGACAGGCAGCTGCGCTCCGCCTGCGCCACCGGCACCGGCGCGCAGGCGGCCAGTGCGGTGATCGCGATCACGGCGGTGCAGGTCAGCAGGGGCGCGACGCGGCTCATGTCAGGCGGTCGCCGCGACCTTGGCGATGCACTGGGTCGTCGCCGGACGTTTGACAATGGCGGCCACCGCATCCGGTGCCCCGCCCGTTGCCCCGGCGGCAATGGCGGCCAGATCGGCCATTTCCGCCATCGAGGCATTGGACAGCACGCAATCGGTATACGGCTGGGTGTTCACGCCGGGCAGGCGCTTGCCCATCTCGGCGTTGATCACGTTGCGGGCGGCGACCCGTTGCGCCGGGGTCAGGCCGGCGGTGCCCGGCACCGGGGTGGGCGCGGTCGGAACCGGTGCCGTGACCGGCACGACGCAACCCGACAGGGCGGTCATGGCGGCAACGGCGGCGATCAGCGAATAACGCATCAGTAAACCCTTTTCTTCGGAGCGATCTTGTTCAGGTCGATCCCGCCCTGATCCTGACCGGTCAGCGGTTCCAGATGAACGGGACGATAGGCCAGTTTAACGCTGTTGCCGTCCACCCATGCAAGCGAGTGTTTGCGCCAGTTGGCGTCATCCCGCTCGGGGTAATCCTCGTGCGCGTGCGCCCCACGGCTTTCCTTGCGCGCCTCGGCGCCGGTGATGGTGGCCAGCGCGTTGGGCATCAGGTTGGTCAGTTCCAGCGTTTCCATCAGGTCGGTGTTCCAGATCAGGCTGTGATCGGTGACCTTCAGGTCGTTCAGCTTGGCGGCAATGGCGGTCATCTTGTCCTTGCCCTCGGCCAGCGTCTTGTCGGTGCGGAAGACGGCGGCATCGGCCTGCATGGTCTTTTGCATCTCAAGCCGCAGTTCGGCGGTCGGGGTGTTGCCATTGGCGAAACGCAGCGCGTCGAACCGGGCCAGCGCCTTGTCGACCTGTGCCGTGTTGGTGGCCGGAACCGGGCTGTCGCGGTCGATGACCTGACCGGCGCGGATGGCGGCGGCGCGGCCGAACACCACCAGGTCGATCAGGCTGTTCGAGCCAAGACGGTTCGCGCCGTGAACCGAGGCACAGCCCGCCTCGCCAACGGCCATCAGGCCGGGGAATACCGCATCCGGCGTCTCCTCGGTCGGGTTCAGCACCTCGCCCCAGTAATTGGTGGGGATGCCGCCCATGTTGTAATGCACCGTCGGCAGGATCGGGATCGGTTCCTTGGTGACATCGACACCGGCAAAGATCTTGGCCGATTCACTGATGCCCGGCAGACGTTCCGCCAGCGCCTCGGGCGGCAGGTGTTGCAGGTTCAGGAACATGTGGTCCTTATGTTCCCCCACGCCGCGACCCTCGCGGATTTCCAGCGTGATACAACGGCTGACCACATCGCGCGAGGCAAGGTCTTTATAGGTCGGGGCGTAACGCTCCATGAAGCGCTCACCCTCGCTGTTGGTCAGGTAACCGCCCTCGCCGCGCGCGCCCTCGGTGATCAGACAGCCCGAGCCATAGATCCCGGTCGGGTGGAACTGAACGAATTCCATGTCCTGTAGCGGCAGGCCCGCGCGGGCCACCATGCCGCCACCGTCGCCGGTGCAGGTATGGGCGCTGGTGGCGCTGAAATAGGCGCGGCCATAACCGCCGGTCGCCAGAACCACCATCTTGGCGTTGAAAACGTGAATGGTGCCGTCATCCAGCTTCCAGCAGACGACGCCGGTGCAGGCGCCATCGGTGATGATCAGGTCCAGCGCGAAATATTCGATAAAGAATTCGGCTTTTTCCTTCAGCGACTGACCATAAAGCGTGTGCAGAATGGCGTGGCCGGTGCGGTCGGCGGCGGCGCAGGTGCGCTGCACGGGGGGGCCTTCACCGAATTCGGTGGTGTGACCGCCGAAGGGCCGCTGATAGATCTTGCCCTCTTCCGTGCGCGAGAAGGGAACGCCGTAATGTTCCAGCTCATACACCGCTTTGGGGGCCTCACGCGCAAGGTATTCCATCGCGTCGGTGTCACCCAGCCAGTCGCTGCCCTTGACGGTGTCATACATATGCCACTGCCAGTTATCCGGCCCCATATTGGACAGGCTGGCGGCGATGCCGCCCTGTGCCGCAACGGTGTGGCTGCGGGTCGGGAACACCTTGGTCACGCAGGCGGTGCGCAGCCCCTGTTCGGCCATCCCCAGCGTGGCACGCAGACCGGCGCCACCGGCGCCGACGACCACGACATCATATTCATGCGTTTCGTAAGTATATTCAGCCATGATGTGATGCCCTCAGACCAGAATGCCAATCAGCGTCATCCGTGCCAGCGCGAACACGCCGGCGGCGATGACCGCCCAACCAAAGATATCGGCCACGATCAGCGCGACCTTGCGCGCGGTGCCGTGAATGTAATCGTCAATCATGATGCGGGTGCCGCGCATGAAATGGATCATGCCGACAACAATGAACAGCGCGGTGACGATGGCGTGCCACGGCTGGCCGAAATGGGCCAGAACGGCGCGGTGCGGCAGGCCGATCGCACTGCCGGCCGAGATCATGAACAGCGGGGTCAGCACGGCCAGCGCCACGGCGCTGACGGTCATGCCCCAGTGATGGGCGGTGCCGGTGCCGCTGGCACCCAGACCGGTGGCGGCCTTGCGGGGGGTGATATAACGCATGTCGGCTTCCTCCGGTCAGGCGAAATAGAACAGGATGATGCTGATCAGGGTCAGGGCGACGGATGCGCCGATGACGACCCAGCTCAGCTTCTTGGCCGCGTCGATTTCCAGCCCGCGGCCGGAATCATAGGCCAGGTGACGCAGGCCGGCCATGAAGTGATACCACAGCGCCCAGACCGAGCCCCACATCACGATAAAGCCGAACCAGCTGTTCATCACCGCATCGGCGGTCGCAAAAGCCTGTGGCGAGGTCGCGGCGGCGACCAGCCACCAGACCAGCAAGACCAGACCCGCCAGCATCGCATGGCCGGTGATCCGCGTCAGGATCGAGGTCACGGCAGTGACGGGCAGTCGGTAAACCTGAAGATGCGGCGACAGCGGGCGGTTGCCACGGTTGACGTCAGCCATAAGGCGCTCTCCCTTCGGATCGGGGCCCGGCGCGTTGCGGCGGCTGCTAGATCAGCTGGCGCGGTCCGGGCTGGCTGGATATTGCGACAGCCATGCAACATTTGTGACGGCTTGTCACGGGGGCGATTGGCTCAAATGCTGCATTTAGCGCGAACATCTGTTTTTGTGATCACATGGGTTGCGGTTGTGATCACAACCGGAAACGCGACAAAAAACAGCCCTGTCCGTCCTCACCCACCCGGTTCTGCCCCCGCCCCGGCCATGCGGCGCGGGCAGGTATGGGCAGGCCACGCTGCACCATCGGGCCGACGGGCTTTCCGGGCGATCAGCAAAGCGGCGCCCGTTTCACGCCCCCTCATGCGCCGCGGATGCGTTTTGACATGATCTGACGGGCCGGCAGCATCGGGCATTGACGGACAAAACCGGCCCATTCCTTCACCTCTTGGGATCAGCAGCGGTCCGGGCGGTGGCTGCCCCAAGGACGATTCAGGTTTCAGCGACGAACCCACGCGGTCACGGGGGCTATTACCGGGCGATTCCCCCGCGATAAGCAGGTCCGGCTGCAACCCCGGCCCGCTGATTCCGTCGCCGCCGACCAGTCGGCAAGGCGGTTCAGGATGCAAACGGCGCAAGTCCTTGTGGGTGCGTCTGCATTCTTCGGGGTGCACAGCCGCAAGAGCTGATCGCCAAACCACCCCGACAGATGCCGGGCCGGAATGGCCATCGCGCGGGGCAAGGATGCCACGGGCGCGCGGGGCAATGACGTCATTGGCGCGCGGGGCGAAATATTTCAGAGCGCGCGGGGCACGACATTTGCGGGCGCGCGCCCCGGACGGTCAGATCGGCATCAGCGCCCAATAATCCAGATCCAGCAGCACCTGCGGATCGTATTTTCCATCCGCGCCTTTCAGCACGAAATCGCCGCTTTGGCCCTTGGTCGCCACCAGACGCAGCCGAATCGCCCCGATGCCGGGGGTGGCGGTTTCGGCCTTGTCCAGAACCTCGGACCAGGCGCGGACAGTGTCGCCGGCGAAACAGGGGTTGGCATGGGCGCCGCCATTCAGCGCCACGATCATCTGCGCATTGGCCAGCCCGTTAAAGGACAGCGCGCGCGCCATGCTGATGACATGACCGCCATAGATCAGGCGCTGGCCATCGGGGCGGTTGGTGGCGTCGAAATGCACCTTGGCGGTGTTCTGCCACAGGCGGGTGGCCAGCATATGCTCGGCCTCCTCGATGGTGACGCCATCGACATGGTCGATGCGCTCGCCAACCTCATAATCGCCCCAGCGGTGACTTTCGCCTGCCAGTTCAAAGTCATATTCGTCAAAGTTCAACCCTTCTGGCAAGACCAGATCAGCCGCATCCACGGCCTTGGGCAGATCGGGGATCACGGTTTGCGGCGCCGGGGAATCGGCGTCGCGCTTGCGCACCATCACCCAGCGGACATAGTCCAGAACCACCTCGCCGCTCTGGTTCACCCCGCGCGAACGCACCCAGACCACGCCCGATTTGCCGTTGCTGTTCTGTTTCAGCCCGATCACCTCTGACTCGGCCCGCAGCGTATCGCCCGGCCAGACCGAGGCCAGCCAGCGCCCCTGCGCATAGCCCAGATTGGCGACCGCGTTCAGGCTGATATCGGGGACCGTCTTGCCAAACACGATGTGGAAGGCGATCAGGTCATCGACCGGGCTGCCATCAAGCCCGCAGCGGGCGGCGAAATCATCGCTGGAATACAGCGCGTGACGGGCCGGATACAGGGCGTGATACAGCGCGCGCTCGCCCTCGGCCACGGTGCGGGGGACGGCATGGCGGATCACCTGACCGATGCGGTAATCTTCGAAGAAACGGCCTTGGTTGGTCTTGCTCATTGGCTTCCCAGCTTCATCTCGGGGTGGTAATCATCCGCGACCTGTTTGGTCACGGCCTGCGCACAGCGCATCACGCCGCGCGCCGCGTCGAAACTGATCGCGGGACTGCCATGCAGCACCCAGCCTTTGGCCAGCGCGTCGCTGACCTTGTGGCAAAAGGCGGATGTGTCATCCTCGGTCAGCAGGCGGTAAAGGGTGCTCATGGGTCAGGCTCCGAACGGGTTGTAACCCAGCCAGATATGAACCAGCGCCGCGACACCGTAAACGATGAACGCACCGGCCAGCGCCATCAGCTCGCGCTGGCGGGGCTGCGCGGCGGGCGGCACCCAATGCGGCTGGCTGCGGTTGATCACCGCCATTTCCACCAGCGCCCACAGACCCAGCCCGCCAAACAGCACGAAGGACGGCGTGTCGCCATTCACCATCAGATGCGCCACCGACCAGATCACCACACCCCACAGCATCGGGTGGCGCATCCGCCGCGCGATGGCGGTTTTCATCCCCGCCGCCGCGAACAGATAGAAGGCGATCAGAATCAGCAGGTTATTAATGCCTTTCAAGGCCGGGCTGACGCCCCAGAACACCGCGCCATCGGCACTGCGATAGCCCCAGATCATCAGCAGCACCGCCGCCAGCAGCGCCAGCGCGACCACCGCCTTGCCAGTGTCGCCCATCGCGGCGCGAAATTGCGGGGCCATGCGTTTGAACAGATGCGCGGCCACCCAAAGCGCCACGCCCAGAACCAGAATGTTCATCCTTACCCCTCCAGCGCGGCGATGGCGTCGGCCTTGGCCAGCAGCGCCCGCGCGGTCACGATATGCAGGTTCTCGACAATGCGGCCATCGACCACGGCAACGCCCTTGCCCCCGGCCTGCGCCTGTTCAAAGGCGGCGATCTGGCGGCGGGCCAGATCGACCTCGGCGCCGGATGGGGCAAAGGCGGCATTGGTCACCGCCAGCTGCGCCGGGTGGATCAGGGTCTTGCCGTCAAAGCCCATATCGCGACCCTGATCGCATTCGGCGCGCAGCCCGTCCTCGTCCTTGAAGGCGTTATAGACGCCGTCGACAATCACCTTGCCCTGCGCCTTTGCCGCCAGCAGGCACAGCCCCAGCCCGGCCATCATCGGCAGGCGGTCGGCGCGGAACCGGCTGTTGAGTTCTTTCGCAAGGTCATTGGTGCCCATCACCATGCCCTGCAAGCGCGGATGCGCGGCAATGGCGGCGGCGTTCAGCATCCCCTCGGCGGTTTCCATCATCGCCCACAGCGGCGTTTCAGGCACCAGCGCCGCAACGGCATCAAGGTCTTGCGGGCGGCTGACCTTGGGGATCAGCACCGCATCGGCGCCGCTGGCAAAGGCGCGCGCGTCATCGGCGCCCCAGTCGGTGTCCAGCCCGTTGATGCGCACGATCCGGGCGCGCTTGCCGTAATCATTGGCCAGCGCCGCCCGCAGCAGGTCGCGCGCCGCGGCTTTTTCCGCGGGCGCGACGGCATCCTCGAGGTCGAAGATAATCGCATCGGCGGCCAGCCCCTGCGCCTTTTCCATCGCGCGGGCATTGGCGGCAGGGATATACAGAACCGAGCGGTAGGGGCGGGTCGTGGGCATAGCAAACCTTCGTATCGCAATAATCTTGCGCAAGGCTGCCCGATTTCGACCAAAACGGCAAGGTCTTTCGCTGCAACGCGGCGTCAGACCGCATCCGCCATCAGCCTGACCGACACCGCCAGCAAGGCCCAGGTGATGAACAGGTAAAACACCCGCTCTGACACGCGCCGCACCGCCCAGACACCGACCGCCACACCCGCCAGCGCAGCGGGCACAAGGCTGGCGGCGATATGCAGGTTTTGCGGCGATAACTGCCCCAGCGCGGCATAGGGAATCAGCTTGACCGCATTGGTAATGGCGAAAAACACCGTGATGGTGCCGGCATAGGCCTGCCGCCCCAGCCGCAGCGGCTGGACATAGACCTGATAGGGCGGCGCCCCGCTGTGGCTGACAAAGCTGGTATAGCCCGCGACACTGCCCCAGAACCCGCCTGCCAGCCAGCGCGGGTGCCGGGCCGGCGCATCGGGCAGCGGCGGCCGGATCAGCGCCCACAGCGCAAAGGCCGCACCGATCACGCCCACCAGACCGCCGACCAGATGCGCCGGCACCAGACTGGCCGTCGCCCATCCCAGCCCCACCCCCAGCACCGAACCGGGGACCACGCGCAGCAGCACCCGCCAGTCTACATCGCGCCGCCATGCGATCAGGCCGAACAGGTCGGACACCACGAAAACCGGCAGCAACAGCCCCGCCGCCAGCACCGGGTTCATCGCCAGCGCCATGACCGGCACCGCCAGCGTGGCCATCATCGACAAACCGCCCTTGGACAGCCCGACCAGAAATGCCGCCAGCGCGGCCAGTGCCCAGATTTCCGGTTCCATCCGTTCCCCATCGTCGCGGGGGTCGCATATTAGCGCAAACACCGCCCCGCCCTGCCCTGCTTACGCCTTGCGCGGCGCAGCGCAAAGCCTTAACCCAACGGTCAGCTATCAACCTTCAGGAGGAAAACATGGCTCGACCCAAGATTGCACTGATCGGCGCCGGTCAGATCGGCGGCACGCTGGCCCATCTGGCCGCGATGAAGGAACTGGGTGATGTCGTGCTGTTCGACATTGCCGAGGGCACCCCGCAGGGCAAGGCGCTGGATATTGCCGAATCCGGCCCGTCGGAAGGGTTCGACGCCCGCCTGAAAGGCACCAATGACTATGCCGATATCGCCGGCGCCGATGTCTGCATCGTCACCGCGGGCGTGCCGCGCAAGCCGGGCATGTCGCGCGACGACCTGCTGGGGATCAACCTGAAAGTCATGAAATCGGTTGGCGAGGGCATCAAGGCCCATGCCCCGAACGCCTTTGTCATCTGCATCACCAACCCGCTGGACGCGATGGTCTGGGCGCTGCAAAAATTCAGCGGCCTGCCCGCCGAAAAGGTCTGTGGCATGGCCGGTGTTCTGGACAGCGCCCGCTTCCGTCACTTCCTGTCGCTGGAATTCGACGTGTCGATGAAGGACGTGACCGCCTTCGTGCTGGGTGGTCATGGCGACACGATGGTGCCGCTGACCCGCTATTCGACCGTGGCCGGTATTCCGCTGCCGGATCTGGTCAAGATGGGCTGGACCAGCCAGGAAAAACTGGACCAGATCGTCCAGCGCACCCGTGATGGCGGCGCCGAGATCGTGGGCCTGCTGAAGACCGGTTCCGCCTTCTATGCGCCCGCCACCAGCGCGATCGAGATGGCCGAGGCCTATCTGAAAGACCAAAAGCGCGTGCTGCCCTGCGCCGCCTTCGTGAAAGGCGCCTATGGTCTGGACGGCCTGTATGTCGGCGTGCCGACCGTGATCGGTGCCGGCGGCATCGAGAAGGTCATCGACATCGAGATGAACAAGGACGAACAGGCCATGTTCGACAAATCGGTCGACGCGGTCAAAGGTCTGGTTGACGCCTGCAAAGGCATCGACGGCACGCTGGCCTGATCGCCGCCCTTGCATCCTGACAGACGGCGCGCCACCATCGGCGCGCCGTTTTGTTTTGGGGGGACGGGATGATGCGCGCCGCTTTCATGCCGATGTTTTTGACCGGCCTGCTGGCCACCACGACCGCAACGGTCACAGCAAGCGCACAGGTCGCACCTGCCGCGCAGGCCGCGCCTGACACACAGGCCGCGCCTGCCTCGGCCGCGCCGGATCTGTCGGATCTGCTGCGCGAAAAGGGGCTGGCGGCGGCGCTGGCCGATCTGGCCGGACGGGGCGATGCGACCCCCGACACCGCCATGGCGCTGGCGGCGGTCAGCTTTCTGCGCGGCATCGAACGTGCCTATCAGGCGCGCTGGCGCATTGGCGAAAGCGCGCCGCTGGGTCAGATGCTGGGGCTGCCGGTGCTGACGGCGCAGCTGCCGCAAAACCCCGCGCCGCAGCCGCTGGAACCCGATTTCCTGAACCGGCTGGCCCAGGGCCTGATCGACGACATGACCGCGACGCGCAAGGCGCTGGACGGGGTCGATGACAGCGCCGCGCTGACCCTGCGCCCTGACGCGATCTGGTTCGACATCAACCAGAACGGCCAGCCCGACACGGCCGAGGGTCTGGCCGCCTTTATGCCAGCCCAGTTCGGCATCCCCCTTGCCGCCGCCACGCCGCAGCAGGATGGCAGCGATCAGGGCAATAGCGGGCAGGGCAGCGCGGATCAGGGCGACAGCGCCGCCGCCCCGGTGGTGCGCTTTGACGCGGCTGATGCCGAATGGCTGCGCGCCTATACCCATATGCTGTCGGGTTTCGCGGAATTCCTGCTGGCCTTTTACCCTGAAGCCGCGTTGTCCATGCGCATCGCCACGCAACAGGCGCTGGCCGATCAGTGGCGCGGGGCGATGACGGGTGACGGCACAGCGGGTGATGGGCGTGCCGTCCTGACCCACGAGGCGGACCAGTTCGGCCCGCTGGCCGATGACATCACCACCATCCTGTCCCTGCTGCGCCACGACCCCGACCCGGCGCGGCTGCACGCGGCCCGCCAGCACCTGCGTGACATGATCGCCGCCAACCGCCGCTTTTGGGACAAGCTGGGGGCCGAAACCGACAATGACCGCGAATGGATTCCCAATGACCGTCAGCAGGCGGCGCTGGGGTTTGAGCTGCCAAAGGGGACCGGCCCGGCATGGCAGGCCGTCCTGACCGAGGCCGGGTCGGTGCTGGACGGCAAGCTGTTGGTGCCGTTCTGGCGCTTTGCCCCCGATCACGGCATCAATATCGCCAAATGGTTCGAAAACCCGTCTGCGCTGGACCCGGTGGGCTGGGTTCAGGGGGCCAGCGCCCTTCCCTATGCCGAAAAAGGCCCGCTGTCGCGCGCGGACACGCTGGCGCAATTCGCCCGCATGTTCGATGGCCCGGCGGGGCTGTATATGATCCTGCTGAACTGACCAGCGATGGAAAAAGCCGCGCGGCAGGCACCGCGCGGCGTTCTGATCCGGCTTGCGGCCCGGATCAGGTAAAGTCGAAATCGGATGCGCCGAAGGACCAGACCGACTGGTTCTGGACCACGATCACCGTGTCGTCAAAGCTGATATGAACATCCGCACCCACCGCCGCAATGCGCAGATCATCCAGACTGTCGGCGCCGCTGGTAATGCGGATGACATCGCTGCCCTGCTGGAAATCGCGGATGGTATCGCGGCCATCGCCGCCCGCGAAAACAAAAACATCTGCACCCGCGCCCCCGATCAGATAGTCATTGCCGCGCCCGCCTTCCAGCGTGTCGTCGCCCGCACCCGCACTTAGCAGGTCGTTGCCGCCAAGCCCGCGCAGCAGGTCGTTGCCATTATTCGACACCAGCCCGTTGGCCCCGTTATTGCCGGTCAGCCGGTCGTCGCCATCGCCCGAAAAGATGCGTTCCACCCCCGTGATCACGTCGAACCCATAGCCAGTATTCTGCGGCCCGGTCTGGGACAGGTCGACCACGGCGCCACGGCTGCCGACATATTGCACCGTGTCGATGCCATTGCCGCCGATCAGCGTGTCATGGCCGGTGCCGCCATTCAGGATATCATCACCGTCCAGACCCTCGATCCGGTCACTGCCGGCACCCCCGGCGATCAGGTTGCGCCCGGCATCGCCGGTCACGCGGTCATTGCCCGCCCCGGTCATGACGTTTTCAACCCCGGTCATGACGTCGGTTCCATGCCCGGTCTGCTGTGCCCCGGTCAGGCGCAGGTCGACATTCACCGCCCCGCGCCCGGCAAAGCGCACCGTGTCAACCCCGGCCCCGCCCTGCATCACGTCATCGCCCGCGCCGCCATACAGGAAATCGTCGCCGCCATTGCCGATCAGCGTATCATTGCCGCCGCCACCCAACAGACGGTTGCCCGCCCCATCCCCGGTCAGCCGGTCATTGCCGGCACCACCGATCACATGCTCCACCCCGGTCAGCACGTCGCGGCCCTGCCCGGTATTCTGCGCGCCGGTGATGTTCAGATCCACGTTCAGCGCCGTGCGGCCGCCGAACAGCGCGGTGTCCAGACCGTCGCCCCCTGACAGCGTGTCATTGCCCGCGCCGCCATTCAGAAAGTCATTGCCCGCGCCGCCCGACAGGCTGTCATTGCCATTCATGCCGAACAGGTTGTCATTGCCGCCATTGCCGATCAGCGTGTCATTGCCCGCCATGCCGCGAATGGCGTTGCCGCCATTATCGCCCGCCAGCAGGTTGTCACGCGCATCGCCGCCAAGCCGCGACAGGTCGGTGCCGCCGGTCAGCACATAGCCGCCGCTGTAGCCGCCATGACTGCCGGCCGAAATATAATAGGTGCCACTGGTGCTGGCGGTAAAGCTGACCGAGGCCGGCCCGCTGTAGCCGTAATCATACTTGATATTGGTGTCGTCGGCATCGCGCAGCCCGACAAAAGCGTTTTTGACCTGATCAGGCGCGCCATCGCCGCTGACCGTCCAGCTGTAGGTCTGACCGGCCTTCAGCTCGACCCGGTACCAGTCGTAATCATCCTTGGCATCGACGCGGCCAGACCGGGTCTCGCCCGCCAGCAGCACGGCGTCGGTGCCGGTATTGTTGGCGATGCGGTCATCCATGCGCGCGGTCAGGACGTAATTGCCCTCGGGGCGGCCATTCCAGACATCGTCATCGCCCACGTCAAGGTAATAAACGCCACTGGTTTTGGCGGTAAAAGACAGCAGGTTGCCATCGCGGATATTGCCCAGATCATTGCCATTGGCATCGCGCAGATACAGCCGCCCATTCGCCAGCGAACTGCCCGAGCCATCGCCGCTCAGCAGGAAATCGACGCTTTGCCCGGCGGTCAGTTCGATCCGGTACCAGTCGTTATCGGCGTTCTGACCCAGCTCGCCGCGGGTCTGGCCGCTGCCGTCTATGCGGGCGGTGGTGTTGACGTTATCCGCGATCGTGTCGGTCATGTTCGCGGTCAGGACGTAATTGCCCTCGGCGGCATTGTCCCAGCGGTCGTCATCCTCGACCGACAGGAAAAACGTCCCCGACGCCGTCGGACGAAAGCTGAGGGTGCTGCCGTCGCGCACGCTGTCAAGGCTGTTGCCATCCGCATCGCGGATATGCAGCCGCCCGTCATCAAGCGAGGTCGCGCTGCCATCGCCGGTGATCTTGAAATCGTAATTCAGGCCGCCTTTCAGCTCGACCTTCCACCAGTCGGAATCTCTGTTAACGCCCAGATCCGACCGATATGTGCCCGTCCCGGTCACGACCGCCGTCGTCGACCTGTCACCTGCGATATCCGCCATTGAGACTACTCCCTCTCTCCCCAGAGACAAAACTGACAAAAGTTTCCGCAACGTCAGAGCTGAGGCAAGCACAATCGCTGAGACAGTGCCGGACCCGTGGCAGATCGGCGGCTTTCCGCTGCAACCTTGCCGCGACCTGATGGGGCGGGTGCATCAGGGCGGCGCGGGGTGGGATGCGGCCCCGGGGCGGGGCGGGAATCGCCCCGGCACATGCCGCAACGCAGCGGAAACAAGCTGCGGTGCGGCAGGCGGGGCTGGGGCTGGGACCGCGCGGGGCATTTTGTGATCACAGCGGATTTTTCTGTGATCACAAACACCGCAAACCGCGCAAAAAACAGCCGTCACGAAAGATTTGCATCGAAAACGCGATTGCTTTGTGTCAGAAGCTGCCGGAACGCATCTGAACGGAGGATCGTGATGAACATCCACGAATATCAGGCCAAGGCGCTGCTGAAAGAATACGGCGCGCCGGTCAGCGAGGGCCGCGTCGTGCTGGACCCCAGCGAAGCAAAAGCCAAGGCCACCGAACTGGGCGGGCCGCTTTGGGTCGTGAAATCGCAGATCCACGCCGGTGGACGCGGCAAAGGCAAATTCAAAGAGGCCGAAGCCGGTGAAAAAGGCGGCGTGCGTCTGGCCAAATCCATCGACGAGGTCGCGGAATTCGTGAACCAGATGCTGGGCAAGACGCTGGTCACGCACCAGACCGGCCCCGCGGGCAAACAGGTCAACCGCATCTATCTGGAAGATGGGTCCGATATTGCGCGCGAACTGTATCTGGCGCTGCTGGTTGACCGTCAGACCTCGCGCATCAGCTTTGTTGCCTCGACCGAGGGCGGCATGGATATCGAGGAAGTCGCGGCCTCGACCCCCGAAAAGATCGTCAGCTTCAGCGTCGATCCGGCCACCGGCCTGCAACCGTTCCACACCCGGAAAATCGCGCAGGCGCTGAAGCTGGAAAAAGACCAGGCCAAGCAAATGGCAAAACTGGCCGGCATCCTGTTCAAAGCCTTCTCGGACAAAGACATGGAGATGCTGGAAATCAACCCGCTGATCGTGACCGAACAGGGCGATCTGAAGGTGCTGGACGCCAAGGTGGGCTTTGACGGCAACGCGCTGTATCGCCACCCCGACATTCAGGCCCTGCGTGACGAGACCGAGGAAGACCCCAAAGAGCTGGAAGCGTCGAAATACGACCTGAACTATATCGCGCTGGACGGCGAAATCGGCTGCATGGTCAACGGTGCCGGTCTGGCGATGGCGACGATGGACATCATCAAGCTGTATGGCGCCGAACCCGCCAACTTCCTTGATGTGGGCGGCGGCGCGACCAAGGAAAAGGTCACCGAGGCGTTCAAGATCATCACCAGCGACCCGAACGTCAAAGGCATTCTGGTCAACATCTTTGGCGGCATCATGCGCTGTGACATCATCGCGGAAGGCATCATCGCCGCCGTGAAAGAGGTCGGGCTGCAGGTTCCGCTGGTCGTGCGTCTGGAAGGCACCAATGTCGAACTGGGCAAAAAGATCATCGCCGAATCCGGCCTGAACGTGATCGCCGCCGACGACCTGAAAGACGGCGCCGAGAAAATCGTGAAGGCGGTGAAGGGATAACCGGGTGACTGACGCCGCGATAGCTGGTTTGCTGGCCCTTGCCGGACTTTGGACCGGGATGGTTTCGATCATGGCAGACCAACTGGTCCGCAATCAGGATCAGGACACGTTTCTGGCGTGGCATCGCAGCTTTGGAAAGATCTTCTCCTTCGGTAATGGGCGATCTGGCATCGTGATACAGGCCTTTTTGGTCCGCGCTGTCACGGTGACCCTCTTCGCAGCATCGCTCTTTTTCGCGCTTCGTGCGCTATTTGTGGAATAGGAGACGCCAACACATGGCCATTCTCGTCGACAAAAACACCAAAGTCATCTGTCAGGGCCTGACCGGCTCGCAGGGGACGTTTCATACTGAACAAGCCATCGCCTATGGCACCAGGATGGTTGGCGGCGTGACGCCCGGCAAAGGCGGCAGCACGCATCTGGACCTGCCGGTTTTCGACAGCGTTCACGAAGCCGTCGCCAGGACCGAGGCAAACGCTTCGGTGATCTATGTTCCGCCCCCTTTCGCGGCGGATTCGATCCTTGAGGCCATCGACGCCGAAGTGCCGCTGATCGTCTGCATCACCGAGGGCATCCCGGTGCTGGACATGATGCGCGTCAAGCGGGCGCTGGCAAACAGCAAATCGCGCCTGATCGGCCCGAACTGCCCCGGCATCATGACGCCTGACGAATGCAAGATCGGCATCATGCCCGGTTCCATCTTCAAGCGCGGGCGCATCGGCGTCGTGTCGCGTTCGGGCACGCTGACCTATGAGGCGGTGAAACAGACCTCGGATGTGGGTCTGGGCCAGTCCTCGGCGGTGGGCATCGGCGGCGACCCGATCAAGGGGATGGAACATATCGACGTGCTGGACATGTTCTTGGACGACGATGAAACCGACGCCATCATCATGATCGGTGAAATCGGCGGCAGCGCCGAGGAAGAGGCCGCGCAGTTCCTGAAAGACGAAGCCGCGCGTGGCCGTAAAAAGCCGGTTGCCGGGTTCATCGCGGGCCGCACCGCGCCTCCGGGTCGTCGCATGGGCCATGCCGGCGCCATCGTGTCGGGCGGCAAAGGCGATGCCGGGTCCAAGATCGAGGCGATGAAATCCGCCGGGATCGTGGTTGCCGACAGCCCCGCCGGTCTTGGTGAAGCCGTTCTTAAGGCTATGGGCAAGTAATCTTTGAAATTGTTGCAGCCCCTGCTTAGGTTGGGGGCTGCGACAGACCGCCACGGATGAACGACGTGAACCAGCCTGCCCCCCCTGTCCCGCCCCGACCACTGCCGATGATGCAGGCGGCTGCGCGTGTCTTTCGCAAGGCATTCGTGTTTTCAGGGCGCGCACGACCGGCCGAGTTCTGGAAATTCGTGTTGTTCTGCATTCTGGTTCAGATCGTGCTGACCGTGATCTGGTCCGCGATCTTTGGCCCGGCTGTCACCCAGGTTCATCAGACCAGCCCCGATGGGCGCATGGTCATGACCGGCACCCGCATCACCTATGGCAGCGGCTGGCCGGGCAGTCTTTTCACGCTGCTGACGCTGATCCCGACCATCGCCGTCGCGGCCCGGCGCCTGCATGACCGCGACAAAAGCGGCTGGTGGCAGGCCCTGCCCTTTGCCATCAGCTTTGGCGGCGTGATCCTTCTTGCCCTGTCCCATTTCGGCTTTGCCGCAGTGCTTCGCAGCCTGCGCGAAGGTGGCACGCTGGTGACCACCAGCCCCAACCTGCCGCTGACATTTGCCGTCATGCTGGCCAGTTTCGGGACCTTTATCTATGTCCTGATCCAGCTTATCCGCGCCGGCACCCCCGGCCCCAACCGTTTCGGCCCCAACCCCCTCGAGGTCAATCAATGAACGACCAGTCCCCCAATGCCGCATTCCACGATTCGTCCTTCCTGCAAGGGCATAACGCGGAATATGTCGAACAGCTTTATGGCCAGTGGGCGCAGGACCCCGCCGCCGTCGACGAGGCGTGGGACGCCTTCTTCCGCGGCCTCGGCGATGACGAGACCACCGTCACCCGCGAGGCCAGGGGCGCCAGCTGGACCCGCGCCGACTGGCCGCCGATGCCGGGCGATGAAAACACCGCGGCGCTGACCGGCGAATGGCCGATGGCCAGCAACGCCGAGGCCCAGGCCGCGCTGAAAAAGATCACCGGCAAGGCCGATGAAAAGGGCGTCAAGCTGTCGGATGAACAGTTGCGCCGCGCCGTTCTGGACAGCATCCGCGCGCTGATGCTGATCCGCGCTTTCCGTATTCGCGGCCACCTGCACGCCCAGCTGGACCCGCTGGCAATGCGCGAGGTGCCCGACCATGGCGAGCTGAAGCCCGAAACCTATGGCTTCCATTCCGGCGATCTGGACCGCCCGATCTTTATCGACAATGTGCTGGGGCTTCAGGTCGCCTCGATCCGCCAGATCGTCGACATTATGGAACGCACCTATTGCGGCACATTCGCGCTGCAATACATGCATATTTCCAACCCTGAAGAGGCCGCCTGGCTGAAGGAACGGATCGAGGGGTATGGCAAGGAAATCGCCTTTACCCGCGAAGGCCGCCGCGCCATCCTGAACAAGCTGGTCGAGGCCGAGGGCTTTGAAAAGTTCCTGCATGTCAAATACATGGGCACCAAGCGTTTCGGCCTTGATGGCGGCGAAGCGCTGATCCCGGCGATGGAACAGATCATCAAGCGCGGCGGCGCGCTTGGCGTCAAGGAAATCGTCGTCGGGATGCCCCACCGGGGCCGCCTGTCGGTGCTGGCCAATGTCATGGGCAAGCCCTATCGCGCGATCTTCCACGAATTTCAGGGCGGCAGCTTCAAGCCCGAGGATGTGGACGGTTCGGGCGATGTGAAATACCACCTTGGCGCCTCCAGCGATCGCAGCTTTGACGACAATTCCGTCCACCTGTCGCTGACCGCCAACCCCAGCCATCTTGAGGCCGTGAACCCCGTGGTTCTGGGCAAGGTCCGCGCCAAGCAGGACCAGCATTCCGACACCACCCACCGCACCGCGGTTCTGCCGATCCTGCTGCATGGCGATGCGGCCTTTGCCGGTCAGGGCGTCGTCGCGGAATGTCTGCAATTGTCGGGCATTCGCGGCCATCGCACTGGCGGCACCATTCATATCGTCGTGAACAACCAGATCGGGTTTACCACCGCGCCGCATTTCTCGCGGACCTCGCCCTATCCGACCGACATCGCCCTGATGGTCGAGGCGCCGATTTTCCACGTCAATGGCGATGACCCCGAGGCCGTGGTTCACGCCGCCAAGGTCGCGACGGAGTTTCGCCAGAAATTCCACAAGGACGTGGTCATCGACATTTTCTGCTATCGCCGCTTCGGTCACAACGAGGGCGACGAGCCGATGTTCACCAACCCGGCGATGTACAAGCAGATCAAGGGTCACAAGACCACGCTGCAACTATATACCGACCGTCTGGTCGCTGACGGCCTGATCCCCGAGGGCGAGATCGAGGATATGAAGGCCGCCTTCCAGTCGCATCTGAACGAAGAGTTCGAGATCGGCAAAGCCTTCAAGCCCAACAAGGCGGACTGGCTGGACGGCAAATGGTCGGGTCTGGAAACCGAAGGTGCCGAATATAACGCCGGCGCCACCGGCATCAGCCCCGAAACCATGGCCGAGATCGGCACCGCGCTGACCCGCGTGCCCGACGGGTTCGACCTGCACAAAACCGTTGGCCGCCTTCTGGACACCAAATCGCAGATGTTCGAAAAAGGTCAGGGCTTTGACTGGGCCACCGGCGAGGCGCTGGCATTCGGCAGCCTGCTGCTGGACGGCAAGCCGGTGCGTCTGGCCGGTCAGGACAGCACCCGCGGCACCTTCAGCCAGCGTCATTCGGCCTTTATCGACCAGACGACCGAGGAACGCTATTACCCGCTGAACCACATCCGCGGCGGTCAGGCGCATTACGAGGTCATCGATTCGATGCTGTCGGAATATGCGGTTCTGGGCTTTGAATACGGCTATTCGCTGGCTGAACCCAACACCCTGACCCTGTGGGAGGCCCAGTTCGGCGATTTCGCCAATGGCGCGCAGATCATGTTCGACCAGTTTATCGGCTCGGGCGAACGCAAATGGCTGCGCATGTCGGGTCTGGTGATGCTGTTGCCGCATGGGTTCGAAGGTCAGGGACCGGAACATTCCAGCGCCCGTCTGGAACGCTATCTGCAAATGTCGGCCGAGGATAACTGGATCGTCGCCAACTGCACCACGCCGGCGAACTATTTCCACATTCTGCGCCGCCAGCTGGTGCGCCCGTTCCGCAAGCCTTTGGTGCTGATGACGCCGAAATCGCTGCTGCGTCACCCGATGGCGGTCAGCTCGGCGGATGAATTCACCACCGGGTCCACCTTCCACCGGGTGCTGCTGGATGACGCCGAACGCGGTAAGGTCGATTTCAAACTGGCCGCTGACGACAAGATCCGCCGCGTGGTGATCTGTTCGGGCAAGGTCTATTACGACCTGATGCAGGCACGCGAGGCACAGGGCATCGACGATGTCTATATCCTGCGTCTGGAACAGTTCTATCCCTTCCCGGCCCAGTCCCTGTCGAAAGAGCTTGAGCGTTTCAAACAGGCGCAGGTGGTCTGGTGTCAGGAAGAACCCAAGAACCAGGGCGGCTGGACCTTTGTCGAACCCAATATCGAATGGGTTCTGAACCGTATCGGCGCGACACATGCGCGCCCCCGCTATGTCGGCCGTGCGGCATCTGCCTCGCCCGCAACCGGTCTGGCCTCGCGCCATAAAGCGGAACAAGAGGCACTTGTGAACGAAGCTATCAGCAAAGAGGATTGAGCCAATGGCCGTAGAAGTCCGCGTCCCCACGCTGGGGGAATCCGTATCCGAGGCAACCGTCGCCACCTGGTTCAAAAAGCCCGGCGATATGGTGGCCGTCGATGAAATGCTGTGCGAGCTGGAAACCGACAAGGTAACGGTCGAGGTGCCCTCGCCCGCCGCTGGCAAACTGGCCGAGATCGTCGCCGCCGAGGGCGAGACCGTTCAGCCCAACGCCCTGCTGGCCCAGATCGCCGAGGCCGGCAGCGCCGGCCCCGAGGAAATGCTGCCCAAGGATGGTGCCGACGCCAAATCCGACGCCCCGGCAACTGGCGATACCGCCAGCGACAGCGGCCAGCCGGTCGATGTCATGGTGCCGACGCTGGGGGAATCGGTCACCGAAGCCACCGTCGCCACCTGGTTCAAACAGCCCGGCGACCGGGTCGAGCAGGACGAAATGCTGTGCGAGCTTGAGACCGACAAGGTCTCGGTCGAGGTTCCGGCCCCCGCCGCAGGTGTGCTGTCCGAGGTGATCGCCGCCGAGGGTGACACGGTGCAGGCCAATGGCAAACTGGCCGTGATCATGGCCGGTGCCGGTGCCTCGGCGGCCAAAGCCGCCGCGCCCGCCGCCAGCGCCGCCCCCGCCGCGAAAACGGGCAAGGATGTCGAGGACGCGCCTTCGGCCAAGAAAGCCATGGCCGAAAAGGGCATCTCGCGCGATGCGGTCACCGGCAGCGGCAAGGATGGCCGGGTGATGAAAGAAGACGTCGCCAAAGCCGCCCCCGCCGCCAGCGCCGCCCCGGCCCCGGCAGCCGCCCCGCGCAGCCCCTCGTCGCCCGAAGATGCGCGCCGCGAGGAACGCGTCAAGATGACCCGCCTGCGCGCCACCATCGCGCGCCGCCTGAAGGACGCGCAGAACACCGCCGCCATGCTGACCACCTATAACGAGGTCGACATGAAGGCGGTCATGGACCTGCGCAACGCCTATAAGGACCAGTTCGAAAAGAAACACGGCGTCAAGCTGGGCTTCATGTCCTTCTTCGTCAAAGCCTGTAACCACGCCCTCAAAGAGGTCCCCGAGGTGAACGCCGAAATCGACGGCGGCGACGTGGTTTACAAGAACTTCGTCCATATGGGTGTCGCGGTCGGCACGCCCTCGGGTCTGGTGGTGCCGGTCCTGCGCGACGCCGATCAGATGAGCTTTGCCGAGATCGAGAAATCCATCGCGGAAATGGGCAAACGCGCCCGTGACGGCAAGCTGTCCATGGCCGAAATGCAGGGCGGCACCTTCACCATCTCGAACGGTGGTGTCTATGGCTCGCTGATGTCTTCGCCGATCCTGAACCCGCCGCAATCGGGTATCCTTGGGATGCACAAGATCCAGGACCGCCCCGTCGTCGTGAAGGGCGAGATCGTGATCCGCCCGATGATGTATCTGGCGCTGTCCTATGACCACCGGATCGTGGACGGCAAGGGCGCCGTGACCTTCCTTGTCCGCGTCAAAGAGGCGCTTGAGGACCCGCGCCGCCTGCTGATGGATCTGTAATCACCTGCGGGGGCGGTCCACGGGCCGCCCCTGACGGAACACGGGTAAGCCGCTGTCCATGTCCCAGCCCCGTCCCCCCGCGTCCGGCCCCACCCGCTTCTGGATCGGCGTTGTCAGCCGCGCCCATGTGCTGCGGGGGGTGGCGGGCGGGTTCGCCATGCTGAACCACGGCAAGCTGGCGCCGCTGCGGCGCATGTCGCCGGGGGACTGGCTGGTCTATTATTCCCCGAAAACCGCCTATCCCGACGGTGACGTCTTGCAGGCCTTTACCGCCATCGGCCAGATCGCTGATGCCGACCCCTTTCAGGCGGAAATGCGCCCCGGCATGATGGGCTTTCGCCGCGATGTGGCGTTTCTGGATGCGACCGAAACCCCGATCAGCGCGTTAAGGGACAGGCTGGAATTTACCCGCAGTCCCTGGGGCATGTTGGCCCGGCGCGGGATGTTCGAAATCTCGGCCGCGGATTTCCAGACCATCCGCGATGCCATGCTGAAAGGTTGACCGATGCAGCTGATCGCCCATTACACCATCGCCGGTTTCGCCGGTTTCAAAACCGCCTTCGATGCCGATGCCGAGGACCGCGCCAATAACCACCTTGGCGTCCTGCAAATCTGGCGCGAATCCGATACCAGCGTCTGGGTTCTGTATGACGTGCGTGACGCCAAGGCCGCGCGTGCCTATCTGAGCGGTGCGGCGCAGGTGTTTCACACGCAGGCCGGGGTCAGCGCCAGCGATTTCCATTTCGTCGAAACCGCCTGACCATGTCCCCCGCGCGTCCTGTCCTGCTGGCTTTGCTGATCTCCGTGCCCGTCGCGGCACCCGGCCACGCCCATGCGACGGGCGGCGCGCAGAACAGCACGCCAGCCATGGCTGACGCAGACCTTCAGGCCGATATGATCAGGGTCAGCAAGGCCGACCGCCAGTTGCGGCTGATGCATGACGGTCTGGTCTTGCGCAGCTATCGCATCAGCCTTGGTGCCGATGCACAGGGCCACAAACGGCGTGAAGGCGACCAGCGCAGGCCCAAGGGTGCCTATATCATCGACGCCCGCAACCCGCGTTCGGTGGCGCATCTGTCGCTGCATATCTCCTGTTCCGATGCCGCTGATCGCGCCGCCGCCAAACCCGCAATCAAGACACCGGCGGGGCCATTATGATCCATGGTCTTCCCAATGACCGGGGCTGTCCTGGCCCCTTGCATCACCTGCGTGATTGGACCAATGGCTGCAGTGCCGTTACCAATGACGAAATCCGCGAAATCTGGTCGGCGGTCGCCCAAGGCACGCCGATCCATATTGAAGGCTGACCCATGACTGCCGTGACGATCACCCCCGAATTGTTCATCCTTGGCCTTGCCGCCATCCTGCAAGCCATCCAGATCGGGCTGGCCGGCGCGGCGCTGAACCGCGATGTCGGCGCGCAATGGAATGCCGGGCCACGCGACCGCGAACCGGACCTGTCACCCCTGACCGGGCGTCTGCGCCGGGCGGTGAACAACCATTTCGAAGGGCTGATCTTCTTTACCATCGCGGTGCTGCTGGTCACCCTGACCGTGTTTTCGACCCCGCTGACCACCATCTGCGCCTGGGTCTATTTGCTGGCGCGGGCGCTGTATGTGCCGGCCTATGCCTTTGGCTGGTCGCCCTGGCGCTCGGTCATCTGGGGGGCGGGCTTTGTGGCCACCATGGTGATGATCGTCACCGCCCTGCTTTCTTCGGTGTAAAAATACCCTCGGGGGTCCGGGGGCAGACAGCCCCCGGTGCCGCCATCAAGACAAGGAACCAACCTGATGTATGACCTGATCGTTATCGGCGCCGGCCCCGGCGGCTATGTCTGCGCCATCCGCGCCGCGCAACTGGGGCTGAAAGTGGCCTGCGTCGAGGGGCGCGAAACCCTTGGCGGCACCTGCCTGAATGTCGGCTGCATCCCCTCGAAAGCGCTGCTGCATGCCAGCCATATGCTGCACGAAACCCATGAAAACTTTGACAAGATGGGCCTGACCGGCGCCAAGGTCAAAGTCGACTGGTCCAAAATGCAGGACTATAAATCCGATGTCGTGTCGGGCAACACCAAGGGCATCGAATTCCTGTTCAAGAAGAACAAGATCGACTGGCTGAAAGGTTGGGCCAGCATCCCCGCCGCGGGTAAGGTCAAGGTCGGTGATCAGGAATATGACACCAAAAATATCGTCATCGCCTCTGGCTCGGTTCCCTCTGCCCTGCCGGGTGTCGAGGTTGACAATCAGGCCGGTATCGTCGTCGATTCCACTGGCGCGCTCAGCCTGCCGAAAATCCCGAAATCCATGGTGGTGATCGGCGCGGGCGTTATCGGGCTGGAACTGGGGTCGGTCTATGCCCGCCTTGGCGCCAAGGTCACCGTGGTTGAATATCTGGACGCCATCACCCCCGGCATGGATGCCGAGGTGCAAAAGCAGTTCCAGAAAATCCTGACCAAGCAAGGGCTTGACTTCAAACTGGGGGCCGCCGTTCAGGGGGTGCGCGCTGAAAAAGGCAAGGCCACCGTCACTTTCAAGCTGAAGAAAGACGACAGCGAACACAGCATCGAGGCCGAAACCGTGCTGGTCGCCACCGGTCGCAAGCCCTTCACCGATGGTCTGGGGCTGGAAGCCGCAGGCGTCAGGCTGACCGAACGCGGTCAGATCGCGACCGACGATCACTGGTCGACCAATGTCAAAGGCATCTATGCCATCGGTGACGCCATCACCGGCCCGATGCTGGCCCACAAGGCCGAGGATGAAGGCATGGCCGTGGCCGAGGTCATCGCCGGCAAGCACGGGCATGTTGACTATAACGTCATTCCCGGCGTCATCTATACCACCCCCGAGGTCGCCAGCGTCGGCCTGACCGAACAGGCCGCCAGGGACGCGGGTCGCAAGATCAAGATCGGCAAATTCCCCTTCATGGGCAATGCCCGCGCCAAGGCGATGATGCAGGCAGATGGTTTCGTAAAGATGATCGCGGATGCCGAAACCGACCGGGTTCTGGGCTGTCACATCATTGGCCCGAATGCCGGCGAGATGATCCACGAGGTTTGCGTCGCCATGTCCTTTGGCGCCGCGGCCGAGGATATCGCCCTGACCTGCCACGCCCACCCGACCTGCTCCGAGGCCGTGCGCGAGGCCGCGCTGGCCTGTGGCGACGGCGCGATCCACGTCTGACGCCCCCGCACAGACCGGCAAAAAGCCGCTGACGGGCCGTCCCACCGGGGCGGCCCACGCTTTTTTCAATAGGTGCGGGACCGCAAGCTGCCGTATATCGGCAGCACAACCCGCAAAGCGGGCCCCAACGGGAATGAGGGATAAAATGGCAGGCAAGATGCGGGCGATTGCCCTTGGCTGCGTGATGGCACTGGCGGCCTGTGGCGGCGGCTCGGGCGGCGCGGACCGGATGTATCTGACCGATCCGCGCGCGGTCAGCGGCGGCGCGGGCGGGCTGAACGCGAATGAGACCCCGGAACTGCGCAACAAGATCGAATACTGGTCGCGCCATTACGGCGTCCCGGTATCGCTGGTGCAGCGCGTGGTGATCCGCGAAAGCCGCCACCGTCCCGGCGCGCGCAACGGCCCCTATTACGGGCTGATGCAGATGCTGCCCGCCACCGCGCGCGGCATGGGCTATCGCGGCAATGCCGAGGGGCTGCTGGATGCCGATACCAACCTGAAATATGGCGTCAAATACCTGCGCGGCGCTTATATGGTGGCCGACGGCAACCACGACGCAGCGGTGAAATGGTATTCGCGCGGCTATTATTACGAGGCCAAGCGCAAGGGCCTGCTGCAAGCCACCGGCCTGCGCTGACCGCCCCCGTGACGGCCCGGATCAGCCGGCAAGCCCCCGATCCGGTCGCGCCCAACCGGGCGCGATCAAGGACTGACACCCCCACACCCATCGACAATGGCCGCGCGGCGGTGCCTTATTGACCCACGCCCGACAGCGATGGCGCACCGACGCAGCACCGGACTGTCCCGGTGCCACCCCGTGCCAGCCACGCCGGGCAGATCGTGGTAAATGTCGGTCTGGCTGCGCCCCCGGCTGCCCAACCAAGACCCCACAAACCCCGTCTGACGCTGCCACGCCACGGTCCCGATCGCCTGTCCCACAGGCCTGCCACACGCCACGACCGGAAACGGGATGACGTCAGGCCCCGACAGGCCCCGCCTTTCCGATGACATCACTTCCCGATGACATCACGCAAAGGCCGTCACAGGCCACCGCCCCCCGTTTGCCTGCGCAGGACCGCCCGCCTCAACCGCCCTTGGGCGCGGCATAGACCGCCGACCAGAACACCATCCGCCCGTCACTGCCGACCGCACGACCGATGCCGTAATCGCGCATCTGCGGGATCAGGATGTTTTCCAAATGCCCGGACGAGCCGTTCCATTCCGCCAGCACACGCGGCAGGCTGAACGGCCCGGCGGCAATGTTTTCCGCGGTGATCCGCGGCGCGTAACCGGCCTTCTTGACCCGCTGGCCCGGCCCGCTGGTGGTGCTGCCGCCATGCGACATCAGCCCGCGCTTTGCCATGTCGCAGGCATGTTGCGCCGCAACCCGCGCCAGCCGTGCATCCGGGCGCACAGGTGCCAGACCATGCGCCTGCCGCGCCTGATTGGTGGCGGCGGCGCCACGGGCATTTTCCACCGCAGTGGTGGCCACGCATTGCGCCGTTCCCGGCGCGCTGGCCTGCACATCGTATTTGCCCGAGCCATTTGACGGCACCGGCGGTTGGGCCGGCCCACAGGCCGTCAGCATCGCGGCCATCCCGGCCAGCACGATCCATGATCTGACAATCATCACATACCCCTCGTTAACCTGGCGCAGGGTCGCGCAAGCCAGCGCAGGTATCAACCACGGATTGCATCACATTTGACCGATCCGCCCCCTCGCGCCTGTCCCAAATACCTCGGGGTGAAGCCGCGCAGCGGCGAGGGGCGGCGCCCCTTACCGGCCTTGCCGCCGGGCCATGAAGGCCAGTTTTTCGAACAGCGCCACATCCTGTTCGTTCTTCAGCAACGCCCCATGCAGCTTGGGCAGCACGGTCTGCGGATCGCGGGTCAGGTCCTCAGGTGCAAGGTCCTCGGCCAGGATCAGCTTAAGCCAGTCCAGCAATTCGCTGGTCGAGGGCTTTTTCTTCAGCCCCGGTGCCTGACGCAGGTCAAAGAACTGTTCCAGCGCCGCGGTCAGCAGGCGCGGCTTGAGGTCGGGGTAATGGACCTGAACGATCCGGGTCAGCGTTTCGGCATCGGGGAAGCGGATATAGTGAAAGAAACAGCGCCGCAAAAACGCGTCGGGCAGTTCCTTTTCGTTATTCGAGGTGATGATCACTACCGGGCGATGCCGGGCCTGAACCGTCTGGCCGGTCTCATAGACGTGAAACTCCATCCGGTCCAGTTCCTGCAACAGGTCGTTGGGAAACTCGATATCCGCCTTGTCGATCTCGTCGATCAGCAGCACGACCTTGCCATCGGCCTCGAAGGCCTGCCACAGCTTGCCCTTGCGGATGTAATTGGCCACGTCATGGACCCGTTCATCGCCCAACTGGCTGTCGCGCAGGCGGCTGACGGCGTCATATTCATACAGGCCCTGCTGTGCCTTGGTGGTGGATTTGATATTCCATTCCACCATCGGCAGCCCCAGACTGGCCGCCACCTGACGCGCCAGTTCGGTCTTGCCGGTGCCGGGTTCGCCCTTGACCAGCAACGGGCGTTCCAGCGTCACGGCGGCATTCACCGCCATCGCCAGATCGGGCGGCGCGACATAGCGGTCGGTTCCGGTGAAACGCATCGGGGGCCTCCTGTCCGTGTTGCCGCGCGACCTTAGCCGCGCCACCCGCGCCCGGCAAGCGCCCACCCCGACAGACAAATCTAAGCGTGACAACAGGGGCTGCATCCGGTAAGGCGGCAGCCGTAAGGCCGGAAGACCTTTTCTTCATCTCCGGCCCGCCGGAGGAATGATGAAATCCCAGACCTTCTTGCCCGAGGATTATCGCCCCGCCGAGGACGAACCCTTCATGAACGAGCGTCAGCTTGAATATTTCCGCCGTAAGCTGGTCGCGTGGAAGCAGGAATTGCTGGACCAGTCGGCCGAGACGCTGGAAGGGCTGCAAGACAGCGCGCGCAATGTCCCCGATCTGGCCGACCGCGCGTCCGAGGAAACCGACCGCGCCATCGAATTGCGCACCCGCGACCGCCAGCGCAAGCTGGTCAGCAAGATCGACGCCGCCCTGCGCCGGATCGAGAATGGCGAATACGGCTATTGCGAAATGACCGGCGACCCGATCAGCCTGAAACGGCTGGACGCCCGCCCCATCGCCACCATGACGCTGGAGGCGCAGGAAAAACACGAACGCCGCGAACGCGTGCATCGTGACGGTTAAAATTCGGACGGCATAAGGCGCGGCAGGGACCGCGCCTTTTTCATGGCCGCGCCCTTGGCGCATTCAAAAAGGACCCAACCATGACGCAGGACACGCTGAAACCCATCCTGATCGTTCTGACCCAGGGCTATGCCGATTGGGAAACACCGCTGATCGCCGCGGCGGGGGCGTCGTTTTACGGCGTTTCAGTGCGCCACGCGACACCGGGCGGGGGCGATGTGACCTCGATGGCGGGGCTGCGGGTGACCGGGTTGCCCGACATTTCCCTGACCGGGGACGAGGTTCTGGTGCTGTGCGGCGGCGATATCTGGACCGGGCCGCAGGCGCCGGACCTGTCGTCGCTGTTGCAGGCCGCGCAGAACCGTGGCCAGACCGTCGCCGGCATCTGCGCGGCCACGCTGGCGCTGGGACGCGCGGGGCTGCTGGATGATGTGGATCACACCTCGAACGGCGCGGATTTCGTCGACCACTTTCTGCCCGGTTATGCCGGGCGCGGGCGCTATTGCGACCAGCCCGCCGCCGTGTCAGATGGCGGGGTGATCACGGCTGCGGGCACCGCGCCGGTCAGCTTTGCGCGTCATGTGCTGGCGGCCAGCGGGGTGGGCGCGGATAATCTGGCGCAGATGCAGGCCATGCTTGGCGCCGAACTGACATCCTGACGCGGCCCCCTGTCCGCAGGCGGTGCCGCACCGGAAAGGACCATCGCCATGGGGCATCTGGACAAGCGCGAGATTACGGTGATCGGTGGCGGCGTGGCCGGGCTGACGGCGGCGCTGGCACTGGCGCAGCGCGGGGCGCAGGTGACGGTGCTGGAACGCGCCGATGCCCTGCGCGAGGTGGGCGCGGGGTTGCAGATTTCGGCCAATGCGGGGCGGGTGCTGGCGGCGCTGGGGCTGGACACGGCGCTGGATGCGGTCTCGGTCCGGTCGCGGGCGGTGCAGCTGCATGACCGCGCCGGGCGCCGGGTGGCGCGGCTGGATCTGGCCGCGCATCGCCCCGATGCCGCGTTTCGGATGATCCACCGCGCCCGGCTGTTGGCGGTGCTGGAACAGGCCGCCCGCGATGCCGGGGTGACCATCCGCCTGAACACGCTGGTGCAAAGCCTGCCGAACGAGGCCGGTCTGGTCATCGGCGCCGATGGCGCGCGTTCCCGTGTGCGCGAGGTGCTGGACGGCAAGCGCAACCCGTTCTTTACCGGCCAGACCGCGTGGCGGGCGCTGATCCCGCTGGAAAGTGCCGCCCCCCCCGAGGCGCATGTGTTCATGGGACCGGGGCGGCATCTGGTCAGCTATCCGCTGGCGAACGGGCTGCGCAATATCGTCGCCGTGCAGGAACGTGACCAATGGGTGGCCGAGGACTGGTCACAGCCCGACGACCCCGCCAATCTGCGCGCCGCCTTTGCGCGGTTCGGCGGGCCGGTGCCCGGCTGGCTGGCGCAGGTGTCCGAGGTCCGCATCTGGGGCCTGTTCCGCCACCCCGTGGCCGGACGCTGGCAGGACGGGCGCGCGGCGATTCTGGGCGACGCCGCCCACCCGACCCTGCCCTTCATGGCGCAAGGCGCGGTCATGGCGATCGAGGATGCCTGGCTGCTGGCCGCCGCACTGGATGCGATCCCCGATCAGGCGCAGGCGCTGGCCGAATGGCAGGCCCGCCGCCGCCCGCGCGTGACCCGCATTGTCGAGGCCGCCAACGCCAATGCCCGCAATTACCACCTGTCAGGCCCGGTGGCGCTGGCCGGGCATCTGGGCCTGCGCGCGGTTTCGGCGCTGGCGCCGGACCGGTTATTGGGGCGGTTCGACTGGATCTATGACTATGACCCCGTGGCCGAGGTTTTCACGCAAGCCTAAGCGCAAGCGACATTGCCACCAGCCCCGGCGCCACCAGACAGGCCGCCTGCGCGACGCGTTGCGGGGTGTAATGCCCGGCCACGTCAAGGCAGTTCAGCGTTCCCAGAACCTGACCACCGATAATCAGCGGCAGGTTCAGGCAGGACTGACACCCCAGCGCCGCGATTTGTGCGTGATCTGAAAACACCTCGGCTATTGCCGCCAAGTCATTGGCAATGAAGGGCTGTTTTCGCACCAGAACCTGTTCCGACCAGCGGTCCGGCCGTACCGGTTTTTCCCCCGCCGGGGGATAGGCCAGCGGATCGCTGCTGAACAACCGCGCGGCAACGCCCCGGTCAGCGTCAAAACGCATCACCGTGAACAGACGCGCGCCGATGGTGGCGCGGGTCAGGTCATGCAGCGCCGAAAACGCCCGCTGCGGCTGACCTGTCCCCTGCGCGATGGCCGCGCTGAACGCCGCCAGCGCCGGGGTCAGGTCAGCGGCGGTCATGCGGCGGATTCGATCCGGGCGATGATGGCGTCGACGACCTCGTGCAGGGTGGCGTCGTCGCCGGCCTCGGCCATGACGCGGATCAGCGGCTCGGTCCCGGATTTGCGGATCAGCACCCGGCCCGACCCCTGAAGGCGGGCCTCGGCGGCGGCGATCTCGGCCTGAACGGCGGGGCTGGCCAGCGGGTCGCTGCCCGCCGCATAGCGGACGTTTTTCAGCAATTGCGGCACCGGGTCGAACTGATGCACCAATTCGCTGGCCCGGCGCCCGCTGGCGGCCATGGCGGCCAGAAACTGCAGCCCGGCAATCAGCCCGTCGCCGGTGGTGGCGTAATCGGTCATCACGATATGCCCCGATTGTTCACCGCCAAGGTTAAAACCGCCCGACCGCATCCGTTCCACGACATAGCGGTCGCCCACGCTGGTGCGTTCCAGCCGCAGACCGCGCCCGGTCAGGAACTTTTCCAGCCCCAGATTGGACATCACCGTCGCCACCAGCGCACCGCCTTTCAGCCGGTCCTCGTCGGCCCAACGCGACGCCATCAGCGCCATCAGCTGATCGCCATCGGCCAGCCGCCCGGTTTCATCCAGAATCTGGATGCGGTCGGCATCGCCATCCAGCGCGATCCCCAGATCGGCGCCATGTTCGCGCACCATCGAGGCGCAGGCCCCGGGGTGGGTCGAGCCGACGCCGTCATTGATATTGCGGCCATCGGGTTCGTCACCGATCGCCACCACATCCGCGCCCAGTTCCCACAACACCTCGGGCGCGGCGCGATAGGCGGCACCGTTGGCGCAATCGACCACCACCTTCAGCCCATCCAGACGCAGCCCCTGCGGAAAGGTGGTCTTGGCATATTCGACATAGCGCCCCAGCCCGTCGTCGATGCGCAGCGCGCGCCCGATATTCTGGGGCTGCGCCAGCCGGATCTCGCCCTCCAGCAGGGCCTCGATTTCCAGCTCGGCCTCGTCGGACAGCTTGAAGCCATCGGGACCGAAGAACTTGATGCCGTTATCATCCGCCGGGTTGTGGCTGGCCGAGATCATGATCCCCAGATCCGCCCGCATCGAGCGGGTCAGAAAGCCCACCGCCGGGGTCGGGATCGGTCCCAGCAGCAGCACATTCATCCCGGTGCTGGTCAGACCCGCCGTCAGCGCATTTTCCAGCATATAGCCCGACAGCCGCGTGTCCTTGCCGATCACCACCCGGTGCCCGTTCTTGCCGTCGCGCCGGAAATAACGGCCTGCGGCGGCCCCCAGTTTCAGCGCCATTTCCGCCGTCATCGGATAGGTATTGGCCCGGCCACGCACCCCGTCAGTGCCAAAGAACTTTCTGGTCATTCTGTCTTACTCCTCAGCGACGGCCATCCACAGGGCGATGCCCTGCGCAATGGCGGCAATATTGTGAACGCGGTGAATCTGGACGCCCTGCGCAATGGCCGCCAGCGTCACCGCCAGCGTGCCGGCATCGCGGGCCTCGGGCGATTCGGCGTTGCCGATGCTGCCGATAAAGCGCTTGCGCGACACCCCCAGCAGGACCGGGCAGCCCAGACCATGATACAGCGAAATCCGCCGCAGGATCGCCAGATTATGCGCCTGCGTCTTGCCAAAGCCAATGCCGGGATCAATGCAGATCCGCGATGGCGCAATGCCCGCCGCCTGCGCCCGCGCCACCCGCGCGGCCAGCGCGTCATAGACATCCAGCACCACATCGTCATAGCGCGGATCGTCCTGCATCCTGTCCGGCAGGCCCTGCGCGTGCATCAGACAGACCAAGGCCCCGTCGCCCGCCACCTGTGCCGCCATGGCCGGGTCGAAATCGAAACCCGACACGTCATTGACCAACCCCGCCCCGGCCCCGGTCGCGGCGGCGGCGACAGCGGCCTTGCGGGTATCCACGCTGACCGGCCCCGCCGATGCCAGTTCCAGGATCACCGGGGTAACGCGGGCGATTTCGGCATCCACCGGAACCTCGGCCGCGCCGGGGCGGGTCGATTCGCCGCCCACATCCAGAAAATCGGCCCCCTGCCCCAACAGGTCGCGACCATGGGCCACGGCGCGGTCAGTGTCGTCCCACATCCCCCCGTCCGAGAAACTGTCCGGGGTGACATTCACAATCCCCATCAGACTGGGGCGGGCCATCGGCACCCCCAGCATATCGGGGCGCGGCGCGGTCAGGCGGTGGCGCCAGTCACCCGGCAGATCGGCCACCGGCAGGCGTTGCGGGGGCTGCCCCCGGCGCAGCAGCTCGATTTCGGCAAAGCGGGTCCAGCCCCCGGCAAGCCGCAAGGCACCGGGCGCGGCCTGTCCGGGCAACAGCGGGATGGGGCGGTAATAGTCAGTCATCCGCGCCCCCCGGCCAGCGCCGGACCGGCAGCGTGGGATGGGCGGGCGCAGTCAGCGCGGCCGGCAGCAACAGCGCCTCGGCGCGCATCCGTTCCGCCAGCCAGACAGCCAGCGCCAGCGGGTCGGCATCCTGACCGGCCACATCCGCGATCATCCGCGCCGGGGCCCAGACCACGGCGCGGCCCTCCGTCACGGCCCAGTCCAGTTCGGTCCGGCTGTCGGCCACGGTCAGCCCCAGCCGCGCCGCCAGCACCCATGCCGCCTGATCCAGCGCCAGCAGCCGCACCTGACGGTCGCCACCGCCGCCCGGCAGCGGCAGCCCCGGCGCATCGGGCACCAGCACCACCGCGCCCTTGGGCAGGGTGTGACCGCCCCCGTCCATCACCACCAGCGGCCGCGCGGGCAGACCGCCATCGGCGGCCACGCGCCCGGCCCGCCGCGTCAGCGTCACCCCCAGCGCCCCCGGCACCCGGTCCAGCTTTTCGATGGTCACCGCCACCCGGTCGGCGCGCGGATGGCGCAGCACCTCGGCGGCGATTTTCTCGGCCAGGGTTTCCAGCAGGTTATAGCGCTGGTCGGCCAGCCCCGCGGCAATGGCGTCGGTCAGCACGTCATAGGACAGGATGCGGTCGACATCGTCATTCACGCCCAGCGCCGGTTCGGCAAGCTCGACCTCGAGGTCAAAGCGCAGGCGCTGGTTCTGGCCACGCTCGGTCTGGAAGGCGCCGATATCGGCAGCCACGATATAGTCACGAAGATGAATGCGATCAGCGATATCCATGTCGCTGGTTATCCAATAAAAAAGCCCCGCCGCAAGGGGCGGGGCCGGGGCAGGCCGGATTCAGCCTAGTTCGAGGCCAGTTGCCGCCCCTGACGATAAAAGATGTGGCTGCCGATCCGCGTGGTGCGGGTAAAGCGGCGCGACCACGAGGGGCGGACCTGCGGGGTGTGGAAATAGGTCGCGCCATTGGTCAGGCTGCGCGGGGCGCCCGACAGGGCCTCCATCGCGACGGCGCGGACCCGCATATAGGCCGATTTGTTGCGGATCTTGCGCGACCCGCCGATGGTATAGCTGAACTGGCCACGCTGATTGACCACGCCGCAGACATTATCGGGAAAGCGCCCGCTGTCGACGCGGTTCAGGATCACCTCGGCCACGGCGCGCTGACCGGCGCGGGGTTCGCCGCGGGCCTCGAAATACAGCGCCTCGGTCATGCATTGCAGTTCGCGGCTGGAGGGCGCGCCAGCGGCGTTGGCGCTGGCGCGGTACAGCTGTTCGGGGCCGGCAGCGGCGGCGCTGATCCGGGCCGGGGCGGCGCCGACATAAAGCGGGCGGGTGCTGCGCGGCGCGACCATGCGCGCGGCGTTGCGGGCCTTGTATTGCGACAGGCGCTGTTCATAGCTGGCCGTGCGGGTGCTTTCGGCGCTGGCGGATGCGGGGGCAAGGACGGGCAAGGCGACGGCAACACACACAGTCAGTCGCGCAATCCAGTCGGGCAAGTAACGCATTTAAGGGCGGTCCTGTTTCGATTCTGAACGGGCTTCGTTCGGTTTGGCAGCTTGGTCGCCCCCCGGCAGAGAGGGGCGGATCGCCAGACAGGTAAGCGACCACCCGTTAACGAGACCATAACACAGCCGCGTGAGGCGGGGATTTGGACCAAAAACACCCCTGACAGGCGGAAACCCGCCGACGATTCCACCCCGGATCGGCGGCTTTCGGCAAGATTTTCCTTGCGCGCCATGGTTCTGCATCGCAACGGGCGCTGAAAAACCGATTCGTCACCCCCGAAGCGGCCCCCGGATCAGACCGCTCCCACGGGTCGGGAACACGCGCCACACAACCGCCGTGTCCCGCGCTTTGCCATGGGCAAGGCCCGGCCCGGATCAGCCGGCCCCCTGCCCCAAGGTTCAGATGTCAAAGCCCTGATGTCCCGCCGGCTGGCCGGGTCTTAACCGCCGTCGCGCAGGTGGTGGCGGGCGACCTGCCCCCGCGCCATCAGCGATGCCCGCGCCCCGGCCAGCCGCGCCAGCGGCACCCGGAAGGGCGAGCACGAGATGTAATCGAACCCCGCCTGTTCGCAAAACGCGATGGATTCGGCATTGCCGCCATGTTCGCCGCACAGCGAGATGCGGATATCGGGGCTGACCGCACGGGCGCGACCGGCACCGATGCTCAGCAATTCACCGACACCTTCGCGGTCAAGAATGTGGAACGGGTCCTCGGCATAGACGCCCTGCCCGACATAGGCGCCCATAAAGCGCCCGGCATCGTCGCGCGACAGACCATAGGTCATTTGCGTCAGATCATTGGTCCCGAAGGATAAAAAGCTGGCATGATGGGCAATGTCACCGGCCCGCAGCGCCGCGCGCGGGGTTTCGACCATCACCCCCAGCCGATAGGTGAAATCGGCGCGGGTTTCATTGCGCACCGCCGCCGCGACCGCATCGACGCGGGTCTTGACCAGCTCGACCTCGCGCATGGCGCTGACCAGCGGGATCATGATTTCGGGGACGACGGGGGCGCCCTGACGCGACGATTCGATGGTGGCCTCGAAGATGGCGCGGGCCTGCATGTCATAGATTTCGGGCATGGCGATCCCCAGACGCACGCCGCGCATCCCCAGCATCGGGTTGAATTCGGTCAGCGATTCGACGCGCCGGGTCACATCCGACAGCGGCAGGTCCAGCGATTCGGCCAGCTCGCGCATCCCCTCGCGGTCATGGGGCAGGAATTCATGCAGCGGCGGGTCAAACAGCCGGATCGTCACCGGCAGACCGGCCATGATGCTGAACAGCGACTGAAAATCATTGCGCTGCATCGGCAGCAGGCGGTCCAGCGCCATGCGCCGGTCATCGGCGCTGTCGGCAAAGATCATCTCGCGCATGGCGGGCAGGCGGTCTTCGTCAAAGAACATATGTTCGGTCCGGCACAGCCCGATGCCCTGCGCGTTAAAGCGGCGCGCGGTGCGGGCGTCCTCGGGGGTGTCGGCATTGGCGCGCACATCCATCCGGCGGGCCTGATCGGCCCATTCCAGAAGCTGGTTGAAATCGTCGTCCAGCGCCGGTTCCAGCAGGGCCGCCGCCCCCAGCAGAACCTCGCCACGGGTGCCGTCGACGGTGACGATATCGCCCTCGCGCAGGGTGATCTTGCCGGCGCTTAACACGCGGTTGCGCGAATCAATGCTGATGCCGCTGGCGCCGACAATGCAGGGCACGCCAAGCCCGCGCGCAATAACCGCGGCGTGGCTGGTCATGCCACCGCGTTCAGTCAGCACCGCAACGGCGGCGTGCATGCCGCGAATATCGCCGGGCACGGTTTCCCGCCGCACCAGAATGCAGCTTTCATCGCGCGCCGCGGCGGCCTGCGCGGCGGCGGCGGTAAAGACGATGCGACCGGTGGCGGCGCCGGGGCTGGCATTGATGCCGCGCGCCAGCACATCGCGCGGCTGGCGCGGGTCGACCTGATGGTGCAGCAGGTCGGTCAGCGCGCGCGGCTCGACCCGCATCAGCGCCTCGGATGCGGGGATGATGCCGTCACGCACCATCGCCACCGCGACCCGCAATTCCGCGCGCGAACTGCGCGCCACCCGCACCGCGTCGATCAGCGACAGCCGCCCGTCCGCGACCACGAATTCGATCTGCATTTCCTCGCGCAGGCGTTCGCGGGCGGCCTGACCAAAGCGGATCAGGTCGGCAAACACGTCCGGCGCGGCCTCTTGCAGCGAGGGGCCGCGCGGGTCGCGGGTCAGATACAGCGTTTCCGCCCCCTGCCCGCGCGCCCGGCCCTGTGTCTGGCCGCGAAAGCGCCCGGTGATGCGCGGCTGACCCGTCACGTCGTCAATGAACTGGATCGTCCCCGACCCGGTCACCCCCGGCCCCAGCGCCAGCGCCATGTCCTGAACCACCAGTCCCAGCGGCGCATCCAGCGGCGCGCCCTTGGCCTGACGCAACAGCCGCGCGGTCGGGCCGTCCCATGTGCGGGCCATGGATCGCAGCACCTCGGCCAGCTGGCGGGCGGGGTCCTGGGGGAAGTCTTCGTCGGTTTCGTCGCGATAGGCCCGGCGCAGCGCGGTCAGGTCGGGGCTGTCGCCCTCGAACATATCGGGGTCCAGCCGGGCGACATGCACGGCATAGGACTGGATGAACCCGGCATAGATGGCATCGGCAGATTTTTCCCCCAGCGCAGCGGCCAGTCTCGCATGGCGGGCGTCGTTCATGCCGACATTCAGCACCGTCCCCGGCCCGCCCCATTCCGGCTCGCGCGCCGATGGCCGCACGCTGACCAGCCCCTGCGCGGCAATCTGCGCCAGCCGGTCCCACTGTGTCACCCGGCCCTGCGCAATGGCGCGCACGGCATCAAAGGACAGCGCGTGGCTGCGCGGCACCGGCAGGTCCATGCGGATCAGCCGTTGCAGGCATTTTGCCCGCCAGCCATGGCTGCGCCGGTCGATCCCCGCCGAGGGGGTGATTTCCAGCAGGGACAGGGGGTGGTCGATGATTTCCATAACCGGCAGATTAGGCGCGATTTCTGCACTGCCGCAAGGGGAAAGCATGGCCGTGAGGCGCGGGCTGTCAGGCCGTCGGGGGCGCCGCCCCCAATCGGCTGCGCCGATTTCCCCCGAGGTATTTGGGACAGAAGCGAGGCAGCGCGGGTGTGGGTAAGGCAAGCGGTGCGCACGGGCGGCAAGGATGCGGCGGGCGCGGCGCATGTGTGCTGTCGCTGCGGGGCGCCCGAACGGATTCCCGGACTGGGGGCGCGCGACGTTGGGGGCGGGACATCTGGCGGGCGTTCAGGTCGCGGGACGGGCGGCGGCGCAGGGTTTCAGGGCCGTTCGCGGCGGGGCAGCGACGGGCCGGGGATGGCTGGAGGGGCCTGCGCCCGTGCAGGGCGATTAAAGATCCGGTCAGGATGCGGCGTGCATCGAAGGCGGATCGGGGAAGGTGCCGGGGGCGCCTTACCCCGCCACAGCGTCCCCCGGATCTTTTACGGGCGTGCGGCCCTGCGCTGCGCTTCGGGCGTTCGGCACTGTATCGGAGGCGGATCAGGGAAGGTGCCGGAGGCGCCTTACCCCGCCACAGCGTCCCCCGGATCTTTTGCGGGCGTGCGGCCCTTCGCTGCGCTTCGGGCGTTCGGCACTGTAAAAGGTCCCCCGGACCTTTTACGGGCGTGCGGCCCTTCGCTGCGCTTCGGGCGTTCGGCACTGTAAAAGGTCCCCCGGACCTTTTACGGGCGTGCCTCACCCCTCAACTTTCGTGAAGTCGGCGATCTGGCGGCCGGCTTCGCGGATGCGGGACAGAAGGTTCAGGCGGTTGCGGCGGATGATGTCGTGATCCGTGTTCACCTGAACGGCCTCGAAAAACGCATCCACCGGGGCGCGCAGGGCGGCAATGGCGGTCATCGCGGCAGGGAAATCCTCGGCCCCGACCGCCGTTTTGATCGCCGGTTCCGCCGCGTCCAGCGCCGCGAACAGGTCGCGTTCGGCCTCCGTTTGCGCGAATTTCACATCGGCGCCAAAGCTGTATTCCACGCCGTCCTTTTCCTCGGCCTGACCAAGGATATTGGCGGCGCGTTTCAGGCCTTGCAGCAGGTTGGTCCCGTCCTCGGTCACCAGCATCGCATTCAGGGCGGTGGCGCGTTTGACCACCAGCACCAGATCGTCGCTGCCCCCCATCGTCAGCACCGCGTCGATAATGTCGTGGCGGATGCCCTGATCGCGGAGGTGGACCTTGAGGCGGTCATGCAGGAAGGCAAGAAGGTCGCGGGCCAGTCCTGTTTCAGCTCTGGCGGCACTCGCCGACGCATCTGAAAATGTCATGTTGGCGCGGTCCCAAGCCGCTGTCTCGTCCATTGTTTCAGTAAGCGTGGACTCAGCCTTATCAGCCTGTTGGCGAAGCGAAGCAAAGGCACCTACATTAGGTATTGCAGCGCGAATTTTTTCGCACAGCCCCACCCGGACCTCATTGCCCAGTACCAGCCGGATCACCCCCAGCGCGGCGCGGCGCAGGGCATAGGGGTCTTTGGACCCGGTGGGCTTTTCGTCGATGGCCCAGAAACCGGTCAGCGTGTCGATCTTGTCCGCCAGCGCCACAGCGACCGAGACCGGCGCGTCCGGCACCTCATCGGACGGACCCAGCGGCGAATAATGGTCGCGGGCGGCGTCGGCCACGGCAGCGTCCTGTCCCGCCGCCAGCGCGTAATAGCGGCCCATGATCCCCTGCAATTCCGGGAATTCACCCACCATTTCGGATCGAAGGTCCAGCTTGGCCAGTTGCGCGGCCTTTGCTGCCTGATCGGGGTCGGCGCCCACCAGCGGGGCAATGTCGCGCGCCAGCGCCGCGATGCGGGTCACGCGGTCGGCCTGCGACCCCAGCTTGTTGTGGAACGTCACCGCGCCAAGCCCATCGGCCCAATCCGCCATGCCCGACCGGGCCTGACGCATGTCATTGTCCCAAAAGAACAACGCATCCGACAAGCGCGCCGCCAGAACCTTTTGGTTGCCGGCCAGAATGGTCGCACCATCATCGGGCGTGGCAATATTGGCGACGGTCACGAACCCCTCGATCCGGCCGGTTTTGGGGTTGCGGGCGGACAGGAATTTCTGGTGTTCCTTCATCGAGGTCTGCAACACCTCGGGCGGCAGGTCCAGAAAGCGGTCCTCGATCACGCCCATCAGCGGCACCGGCCATTCGACCAGACCGGCCAGTTCACGCATCAGCCCATCGTCAGGCACGATCTGCCAGCCGCGCGAGAAAGCCAGATTTTCGGCTTGGGCGCGGATCTCGGCCTCGCGCTCGGCGGGGTCCAGCATCACTTTGGCGCGGCGCAGTCTGGCGGTGTAATCGTCAAAGCCGGTGACGCGAAAGGCATCGGGCGCCATAAAGCGGTGGCCACGGGTTTCATCGCCCGCCGCGATGCCGTCAACCGTCAGCGGCACCACCTGCGCGCCGCCCTGATCGGACAACAGGCAGATGATGGAATGCAAAGGCCGCACCCAGCGCAGGCTGCCCGTCCCCCAGCGCATCGACTTGGGCCACGGAAAGTTACGGATGGTGGTGTCCAGCACCTCGGCCACAATGTCGGCGGCGGGGCGACCGGGGCGGGTGATGGTCGCGAAATAGACCTGCCCCTTCTTGTCGTCGCGAATTTCAAGGTCGTCACGGGTCAGCCCGGCCCCGCGCAGAAAGCCATCCAGCGCCTTTTCGGGGGCATCGACGCGGGGGCCTTTGCGTTCCTCGCGCGTGGTGGGACTTTCGGGGCTGAGGCCCTGAATCGTCAGGGTCAGGCGGCGCGGCGTCGAAAACGCGCCCGCGCCGGCATAGGTCAGCCCGGCCCCGACCAGACCGTCGGTGACCAGTTTGCGCAAATCCTCGCGGGCCTTGGCCTGCATCCGCGCGGGGATTTCTTCGCTGAACAGTTCAATCAGCAGGTCGGGCATCAGTCCATCACTCCACGCTCGGGGGTTTTGTCGTTCAGCTGGTGCCACGCGAAGGCGCGGCCATCGGGATAGACCGCGATGACGCGGTCCACATCGGGGCGGATCTCGGGCTGCCCCAGATAAGCGCGGGCCTGACCCGAGGCCAGATCCTCGGTCAGGGCGCGTGCGGAATAACAGTGAAACCACGACGGGCCGTTCAGCGGGGTGGCGCCGTCAAACGGCTGCGCGCCATCGGCCTGCGCCGGGTCAATGGTAAAGCAGGCGCGGTAACGCAGCGGCGAGCTGTCGGAATCAATGGCGCGGAAATCAGTGGTGGCAAGCGGGATCTGGTCGCCATCCAGCAGGGTCAGGCGCATGTCATCGCCCGCCAGTTCCGACACATCGTCGTAATAGCCATAGACCTGCAAATAATACACCGAGGCCGCCGTCATCACCGTGACCAGCGCCAGCCCGGCGACAAGGATTTTGCCGTTCATGGCTGCGCCTGCGCGGCATTGGCCCCGGTCGCGGCCCCGGTGGTGACAAATAGGTCGGCGCAACGCCTGGCCAAGGCACGGACGCGCCCGATATAGGCCTGACGTTCCGTCACCGAAATCACCCCGCGCGCATCCAGCAGGTTGAACAGATGGCTGGCCTTGATCGCCTGATCATAGGCCGGATGCGCCATTGGAATGCGCCGCCCGGCGCTGTCGGTTTCAGCGGCGTCAAGGATGCGGGCGCATTCGGCCTCGGCATCCCTGAAATGGGCAAACAGCATGTCGGTATCGGCCTGATCAAAGTTCCAGCGCGAATATTCCTGTTCGGTCTGGCGGAAAATATCGCCATAGCTCAGCGGGATCGGCGCGTCCGGGTCGTTGAACGGCATATCCATGACGTGATCGACCCCCAGCACATACATCGCCAGACGTTCCAGACCATAGGTCAGCTCGCCCGACACGGGGTGGCAGTCATGGCCGCCGACCTGCTGGAAATAGGTGAACTGGCTGACCTCCATCCCGTCGCACCAGACCTCCCAGCCAAGGCCCCATGCGCCAAGGGTCGGACTTTCCCAGTCATCCTCGACAAAGCGGACATCATGCACCATCGGGTCCAGACCAATGGCCCGCAGGCTGCCCAGATACAGGTCTTGCAGGTTGGGCGGGCTGGGTTTGATAATGACCTGATACTGGTAATAATGCTGCAACCGGTTGGGGTTTTCGCCGTAACGCCCGTCGGTCGGACGGCGCGAGGGCTGGACATAGGCCGCAGCCCAGGGCCGCGTGCCAAGGCTGCGCAGCGTGGTCGCGGGGTGGAAGGTGCCGGCCCCGACCTCCATGTCATAGGGTTGCAGAACGGCGCAGCCGGTGGCCGCCCAATAGGCTTGCAGCCGCAGGATCACCTCCTGGAAACAGCGGGGTTTCGCGGGGGCTGCTGCATCGGGGCTGGTCATGGGGGCGTCCTTTTGGCTAATGATCGCACGCGCGATGTGTATTAGGCAGGTCGCGGCACAGGGTCAATCAGGGGGTGGCAATGCAACGCAAGATGATTTGGGCGGCCATGCTGGCAACAACGGCGGCGGCGGGCACGTCCGCGCTGGCGCAGGACGCCTATATCCGGCTGGAGGCCGCGCCCGACGCGCAGGCACAGGCGGCGCTGTCGCGCTGGCAGGAACATTTCCCCGAAGCCGTGGCGCTGGACCTGCCGGGCCGATGGACCGGCATCGCGCTGGGTCCGCTGGATGTGGGTCAGGCGGTGGCGCGCTATGACGCGCTGCGGGCGTCAGACAGCATCCCGCGTGACAGCTTCCTGACCGCCGCCGACGGGCGCCAGCCGCTGGGGGCCGACGCCCTGCGCGCCGCCCGCGCCGAAGCGGCCAAGGATGGGTCCGCCGGGAATGGCAGCGCGGACAGCCCCGACCAGACCGCCCCCGTAACGGGCACCAGCCCGGATACCGCACCAGCGCCAGCACAGGCCATGCCAGCGGATGCCAGCGCCCCGGACACCCCCGGCGCCGACCCCGAGGATATGCCGCAACCGCAACACCCCCCCGCCGAGGCGCCCCCCCAGCCTGACGCATCCCAGCCCCCCGCCACCGGGGACAGCGCGGCTGACAGTGCCGACGCCAGCCCCGCCCCCGCGCAAGATGCCGCCACATCCGACACCACCGCCGCGCCGGACCTGCCCGACGGCTTTATCCGGCTGCGCGCCCTGCAAACCCGCGACAAGGCCGATGCCGAACTGGCCGCCCTGCGCCAGACCCTGCCGGGGGTCAGCCTGTTTCAACTGCCCTCGGGCTGGTTCGCGCTGGCACTGGGACCGCTGGATCAGGACAGCGCGGCGCCATGGGCGCGAACCTTCAAGGACAGCGGGCTGATCGCCAAAGACGCTTTCGTGACCACACGCGACGATCTGGGGCAGGAACTGGACGCCGCCCCGGCGCCCGACCTGCCCGCCCCCGACGCCACCGCCCCCATGCCGCCGATGGCACAGGTCCAGCAGGCCCTGCGCTGGGGCGGCTATTACGACGGGGCGATCGACGGCAAATCCGGCCCGCAAACCCGCAAGGCGATTGCGGCGGCCATGGGCGCGGAACGGCTGTCGACCGACAGCGGCACCGCCATGCAGCGGCTGCTGGAAAAGCGCCAGAACTGGCGCGACCGGATGGGTCTGGAAACGCTGCAAGACGCCCATACCCGGCTGGCGCTGATCGCGCCGCTGAACCGGGTCGCGCATAAACAGAACAAAGGCCCGATGGCGATCTATGGCCCGCGCGACGGCTCGGGCACGGCGCTGATCCTGATCGCAGATCAGGGCGGGCGCGACCGCATGGCGCAACTGGCCGGTCTGGTCACCGCGCTTGGCTGGGTGCCCCGCGCCGAACGACAGGACGGCACCGGCACCATTACCCTGCGCGGCAGCGATGACCAGCATACCGCCCGCGCCGAGCTGCGCCGCGATGGCGAACAGATCACCGGCTTTGTGCTGATCTGGCCCACGGCCCAGTCCGCCGATGCCGGGCGCGTCGCAGCCGAGATCGCAGACAGCCTGACCCTGATGCCAGCCCCCGAACCCACCACCGCCCCGGCACCGGACGCCGGATCACCGGCTGACTGAACCCAAAAAACCGGCGCGGATCATCACGACCGCGCCGGTTTCTTCGTTGTCCAAATACCCCGGCGCCGGCGCCCGCCGCAAAGCTCAGGCCCGCCAGAAACGTGGCAGCAACAGCACGAAAACGGAAACCAGCTCCAGCCGGCCCAGATACATGCCGGTGATCATCAGCCATTTCGCCGCGACCGGCAATTGCTGGACCGACCCGTTTGCCGTCACCTCGGGGCCCCACAGCGGGCCGACATTGGCAATCGCCGTCCATGCCCCGGTCAGGGCGGTGCGCGGATGCAGCCCGGTCAGCGCCAGCCCGACGATCAGCAGGCCGAAGGTCAGCACGAACAGGGTAAAGAAGGCCATCACCGAATCGACCACGTCCTGATCCAGCGACCGCCCCTCGAGCCGCAGCGGATAGACGCGGTGCGGCGACCGCATCCGGCGCACCTGCGCGCGCACCGCCTGGATCAGCACCAGATAGCGGAACACCTTCACCGAACAGCCCGTCGACCCGGTGCAGCCGCCGATCAGCCCGACCACGATCAGCACCACGAAAGGCAGATGCCCCCATGCCGACATATCGGTGCTGGCAAACCCCGTCCCCGAGAAGGTCGAGATGACGTTGAACACCGTCTCGCGCACCACATCCAGCGGGTGCATATCTTCCATATAAATCAGCCGATACAGCACGATCACCGCCACCGCATAGAAGATCCAGCGCAGATAGGCGCGGATCTGCACGTCACGCCACAGCGGCATGGCATTGCCACGCAGCGCCTGCACCATGCGGATAAACGGGATCGAGGCCAGAACCATGAACACCGCCGCCGCCCATTCCGGCGCCCCCAGATAGGTGCCGAAACTGGCGTCGTAATTGGAAAAACCGCCCGTCGACATCGTGGTCAGTGCGTGAAAGGCCGCGTCATAGGCGCCCATCCCCAGCATGATGAACACCACCGCCGCCGCCGCCGTCAGGCCGATATAGATGGCGGTCATCTCGGCCGCGATGTCAAAGGCGCGCGGCAGCGCCTTGCCCAAAGTGTCAAACCCTTCCGAGCGGAAAAACTGCATCCCGCCGACCTTCATCACCGGCAGAAACACCATCGCCACCACCACGATCCCCAGACCGCCCATCCATTGCAGCATGGCACGCCAGAAATTCGCCCCCTTGGGCAGGTCGTCCAGCGCCGGAAAGGCGGTGGTGCCGGTGGTGGTCATGCCGGACATGGCCTCGAAATAGGCATCGGTAAAGCCGACATGCGGCGCCCCGATCATGAAGGGCAGCGCCCCCATCAGCGGCAACACCGCCCATAACCCGGATGTCAGCACGAAAGCCTGCCGCAGGGTCAGCGCGTTATCGGCGGTGCGCGTGGCCAGCAGGGTCAGCCCCCCGGCCAGCACCGTCAGCAGCGCCGCCTGAAGAAAGGCGTGCCAATGCGGATCGCCATGCCACCAGTCGATGGCCAACGGCACCAGCATCGCCACACCCAGCGTGACGACAAGTTTGCCGATGGTATTGGCGACGGGACGCAGGTCAATCATGCGCCGATCAATGGACGCGCCGCCCCAGCACGTCAAGCATCGCGGGCGGGGGCCCTGATCCGGGGCGGGCGACTGTTGCCCGGCGGCAAGCCGCCCATTGGCGGGGGGACAGTCACAAAACGGTTACAAAATCCTGTTGCGCTGCAATGCAGCATGGCTAACATGCCCGCATTACACCGGGGGAAAAGCGCCTATGTTCAACAAGATCCTGATCGCCAATCGCGGCGAAATCGCCATCCGCGTGATGCGCGCCGCCAATGAGCTGGGAAAAAAGACCGTCGCCGTCTATGCCGAAGAGGACAAGCTGTCGCTGCACCGCTTCAAGGCGGACGAGGCCTATCGCATCGGGGCCGGGCTGGGACCGGTCGCGGCCTATCTGTCGATCCCGGAGATCATCCGGGTGGCAAAGGAATCGGGCGCGGATGCCATCCACCCCGGCTATGGCCTGCTGTCGGAAAACCCCGATTTCGTCGATGCCTGCGCCAGGGCCGGGATCACCTTTATCGGCCCGCGCGCCGACACGATGCGCGCGCTTGGCGACAAGGCCAGCGCCCGCAAGGTCGCCATTCAGGCCGGGGTTCCGGTCATTCCCGCGACTGATGTGCTGGGGGATGATTTCGACGCCATCCGCGCCGAGGCCGCCGATATCGGCTATCCCCTGATGCTGAAGGCCAGCTGGGGCGGCGGCGGGCGTGGGATGCGCCCGATCAACACCCCCGAGGAGCTGGAGGCAAAGGTCCGCGAAGGCCGCCGCGAGGCCGAGGCCGCCTTTGGCAATGGCGAGGGTTATCTGGAAAAGATGATCCTGCGCGCCCGCCATGTCGAGGTTCAGCTGCTTGGCGACACCCATGGCGGCCTGTATCACCTGTATGAACGCGACTGCACCGTTCAGCGCCGCAACCAGAAGGTCGTCGAACGCGCCCCCGCCCCTTACCTCAGCGATGATCAGCGCGCCGAAATCTGCGAACTGGCGCTGAAGATCGGTCGTGCCGTCGGTTATCAGAATGCGGGCACGGTCGAATTCCTGATGGATATGGACACGGGCGCGTTCTATTTCATCGAGGTCAACCCCCGCGTTCAGGTCGAACACACCGTGACCGAAGAGGTCACCGGCATCGACATCGTGCAATCCCAGATCCGCATCGCCGAGGGCGCCACGCTGGCACAGGCCACCGGCATCGCGGATCAGGACCACGTCACCCTGTCGGGGCACGCCCTGCAATGCCGGGTCACGACCGAAGACCCGCAAAACAATTTTATCCCCGATTACGGGCGCATCACCGCCTATCGCACCGCCACCGGCATGGGCATCCGTCTGGATGGCGGCACCGCCTATGCGGGCGGGGTGATCACGCGCTTTTACGATTCGCTGCTGGTCAAGGTCACGGCCCATGCCCAGACCCCGGAACAGGCGATCGCCCGCATGGACCGCGCGCTGCGCGAATTCCGCGTGCGCGGTGTCAGCACAAATATCGACTTTGTCATCAACCTGCTGAAACATCCGGTGTTTCTGGCCGATGAATATACCACTAAATTCATCGACACGACGCCGGACCTGTTCACCTTTACCCAGCGTCAGGACCGCGCGACCAAGATCCTGACCTATATCGCGGATATTTCCGTCAACGGTCATCCCGAAACCACAGACCGCCCGGCCCCGCCCGCCGATATCCGGGTGCCCACCGCCCCCGCCGCGCTGGCCGAGGTTCAGCCCGGTGGCCGTCAGATGCTGGAACAGAACGGCGCGCAGGCCGTGGCGGACTGGCTGGCGGCGCAACCGCGGGTGATGATCACCGACACCACCATGCGCGACGGCCACCAGTCGTTGCTGGCGACGCGGATGCGCTCGGTCGATATGGTGCGGGTGGCGCCGGCCTATGCCGCCAATCTGCCCGGCCTGTTCAGCGTCGAATGCTGGGGCGGCGCGACCTTTGACGTGGCCTATCGCTTTTTGCAGGAATGCCCCTGGCAGCGCCTGCGCGACATCCGCGAGCGGATGCCCAATATCATGACGCAGATGCTGCTGCGGGCCTCGAACGGGGTGGGTTACACCAATTACCCCGACAATGTGGTGCAAAGCTTTGTCGCGCAGGCGGCCAGATCGGGCGTTGACGTGTTCCGCGTCTTTGACAGCCTGAACTGGGTCGAAAACATGCGCGTGGCCATGGATGCGGTGATCGAATCGGGCAAGATCTGCGAAGGCACGATCTGTTACACCGGCAATATGCTGGACCCGCAGCGGTCGAAATATGACCTGAAATATTACCTGTCGATGGCGCGCGACCTGCGCGATGCCGGGGCCCATATTCTGGGGCTGAAAGACATGGCCGGCCTGATGCGCCCCGAGGCGGCGCGGGTGCTGATCCGCGCGCTGAAGGATGAAATCGGCCTGCCGGTGCATTTCCACACCCATGACACCAGCGGCATGTCCGCCGCCACCGTTCTGGCCGCCGCCGAGGCCGGGGTGGATGTCGTCGATGCCGCCATGGACGCGATGTCAGGCGGCACCAGCCAGCCCTGCATGGGGTCCATCGTCGCCGCGCTGGACGATACCGACCGCGCGACCGGGCTGGACCTTGGCGCGATCCGCCAGATCAGCAATTACTGGGAGGCCGTGCGCAATCAGTATACCGCCTTTGAATCCGGCCTGCGCGCCCCCGCATCCGAGGTTTATCTGCACGAAATGCCGGGCGGCCAGTTCACCAACCTCAAGGCGCAGGCGCGCTCGCTTGGGCTCGAGGAACGCTGGCACGAGGTCGCGCAGGCCTATGCCGATGCCAACCAGATGTTCGGTGATATCGTCAAGGTCACGCCCTCGTCCAAGGTGGTCGGGGACATGGCGCTGATGATGGTGGCGCAGGGGCTGACGCGGGCGCAGGTCGAAGACCCGGCCACCGATGTGGTCTTTCCCGATTCGGTGGTCGACATGCTGCGCGGCAATCTGGGCCAACCCGCCGGCGGCTGGCCCGAGGCGCTGCAAAAGAAAGTGCTGAAGGGCGAAACGCCCCTGACCGAACGCCCCGGCGCCAACCTGCCGCCCGTCGATATTCAGACCACCCGCGCCAAACTGGCCGCCGATCTGGAAACCGATATCGACGACGAGGATCTGAACGGCTATCTGATGTATCCCAAGGTCTTCACCGACTATGCGCAGCGCCACAAGATCTATGGCCCGGTGCGCACGCTGCCGACGCGGACCTTCTTTTACGGCATGGAACCCGGCGAGGAGATCAGCGCCGAAATCGACCCCGGCAAGACGCTGGAAATCCGCCTGCAAGCCATTGGCGAAACCGATGACGCCGGCGAAGTGAAGGTGTTTTTCGAACTGAACGGCCAGCCGCGCAACATTCGCGTGCCCAACCGTCTGGTAAAATCGGCCACCGCCGTCCGGCCCAAGGCCGATCCGGCCAATGCCGGGCATATTGGCGCACCGATGCCCGGCGTGGTGGCAACGGTCGCGGCCACCGCAGGCCAGAAGGTCAAGACCGGCGACATCCTGCTGACGATCGAGGCGATGAAGATGGAAACCGGCATCCATGCCGACCGCAATGCGGTGATCAAGGCCGTCCACGTCACCCCCGGCCAGCAGATCGACGCCAAAGACCTGCTGATCGAGCTGGAATAACGCAAAAAGGGGGCGCTCGCGCCCCCTCTGGCCCGTGCGGGCCATTCACCCCCTGAAGGTATTTCAGACAGAAGCGAGGTGGGCGGGGCATCACAGCACCGCCCGCTTTCGCATCACGACAGGCAGGACGGACAGTTCGCGCAAGGGTGGCGAATGTTTTTTTCACCCGCCGCGCTTTTTCGGCTTGCAGCCCCCCGCCGCATCCCGTAAACGCGCCTTCACCGAAACGGAGTGCGGGCGTAGCTCAGGGGTAGAGCATAACCTTGCCAAGGTTAGGGTCGTGAGTTCGAATCTCATCGCCCGCTCCATCGGAAAACAGGCCGCCGCAAGGCGGCTTTTTTCATGCCGCAATGGCCCCGCTGCCCTGACATTCCCCCAGTTCCACGCCGCGCCGTCCGCCCGCAGGCCAGCCATTTTTTCTGTCAGAAAATCGCCATACCCCCCTTGCAGGCCCCGGCACGGGGGGCTAAATACCGCCTCACCGAAACGGAGTGCGGGCGTAGCTCAGGGGTAGAGCATAACCTTGCCAAGGTTAGGGTCGTGAGTTCGAATCTCATCGCCCGCTCCATCGGAAAACAGGCCGCCGCAGGGCGGCTTTTTTCATGGCGTCATCATCGCAGGCCTGCCCCCCCTCGCCCCTGTTGAAAATACCTCCGGGGGTGAATGGCCCGCACGGGCCAGAGGGGGCGCGGGCGCCCCCTGCCCAACCCGCAGCCGCTGGTCAGATCGAAAAGGACGTGCCGCAGCCGCAGGAACTGGTGGCGTTCGGATTGTCGATGACAAAACGCGCGCCGATCAGCTCGTCCTCGAAATCAATCGTGGCACCGGCCAGAAACGGCAGCGAAACCGGGTCGATCAGCACCCGCTGGCCACGGGCCTGTTCCTCGGACGGGCCTTCGATGATCAGGTCATCGGGCGCCGCCTCGTCCAGCCGGATGTCGTATTGAAAGCCCGAACAGCCGCCCCCCGACACCGCCACGCGCAGCGGGCGCGGCTGATCGGTGCCGTCATTGATGGCGGCCAGCCGCGCAAAGGCGCGATCTGTGACTTTTGGCGGCAGATTGAGGTTCACGTTCATGGGCCGTTCCCGTTGTCCTTATGGCTGTGGAATATAGGCTCTGGCGCGCAATGCTTCAAGGAAGGCCCTGATGACCGCGCCCTATGCCTGCCAGCCCGCCGACAGTCGCGGACGGTTTCACACCGAACGCATGTCGACCTTTCGCAGCCCGTGGCAGCGCGACCGCGACCGCATCATCCATTCCAGCGCCTTCCGGCGGCTTAAGCACAAGACGCAGGTCTTTGTCGAACATGATGGCGATGCCTATCGCGGTGATTATTACCGCACCCGGCTGACCCACACGATCGAGGTCGCGCAGGTCGCCCGCACCATTGCCGGGGCGCTGGATCTGAACACCGATCTGGCGGAATCGGTGGCACTGGCCCATGACCTTGGCCACCCCCCGTTCGGCCATACCGGCGAGGACGCGCTGGCCGCGCTGATGGCGCCCTATGGCGGGTTTGATCACAACGCGCAGGCGCTGCGCATCGTCACCCGGCTGGAAAAGCACTATGCTGATTTCGACGGGCTGAACCTGACCTGGGAAAGCCTCGAGGGTATCGCCAAACATAACGGCCCGGTCACCGACACCCCCCTGCCCTATGCGCTGGCCGAGGTGAACGAGGCCTGGGATCTGGGCCTGCACACCTATGCCAGCGCCGAGGCGCAGGTGGCGGCGGTGGCCGATGACATCGCCTATAATCACCACGACCTGCATGACGGGCTGCGCTCGGGCCTGTTCTCGGAGGGCGATCTGGCCGATCTGCCCATCGTCGGCCCCGCCTTTGCCGAGGTGGACCGCCTGCATCCCGGCCTTGCCCCCATGCGCCGCCGCCACGAGGCCCTGCGCCGCGTTTTTGGCGTCATGGTCGAGGACGTGATCGCCGTGGCGCAAAACCGGCTGGCGGCGATGCAGCCGGGCCATGTCGATGACATCCGCAACAGCGACGGCCCGATCATCCGTTTTTCCAAGCCGCTGTATCAGAACCTGAAAGCGGTGAAATCCTTCCTGTTCACCCGCATGTATCGCGCCCCCTCGGTGATGGAGGAACGCGCCAGCGTCACCCGGATGCTGGAGGCGATGTTTCCCGGCTTTCTGGCCGATCCGTCGCTGTTGCCCGCCGATTGGCAGGCCGATGTCGCGGGCGCAAATGACGAAACCGCCCGCGCCCGCATCGTGCTGGATTATGTCGCGGGCATGACCGACCGTTTCGCCATCGCGGAATATCAGCGCCTGTTCGCCTGACCCGCACCGCCTGACCCGCCGCACCTGACACGTCTCGCCCGTGCGGTCTGCCCGGCCTCAGGGGGGCGGCCTCAGGGGGCGGGACGGGCCGCCGGGGGCTGGGTTGCGACCGCATCGGGGCGGGCACCGGGGGCGGTCTTGGGCGGGGTCGCGGGCTTGGCCCGAGGTGCCTTTTGCGGCAGCGCCTGCGGGCGCGGACGGGGGGCGGCGCTGCTGGCCGGGGCGGTCGGCGCGGCGGGGCGGGCGCTGGCGTCGGGCGTGGTGGCGTCCGGGCTGGCGGCTTTGGGCGATGCGGATGGGGTGGCCTGGTTCAGCCAGTCCTGCATCCGGGTGATCTCGGCCCCTTGGGTGGCGATGATCTGTTCGGCCAGCAGGCGGACCCGGTGGTCGCTGCCATGTTCCAGCACCACCCGCGCCATGTCGATGGCGCCCTGATGATGGGCGATCATGCCGCGCAGAAAATCGGCATCGGCATTGCCCGTCAGCGGAAACGCCATGCCCCTGTGCATCTTGTCCAGCGCCGCGCGATAGGCGGCGTCGGCCGCGCCCGCTGCCGGGCTGGCGGCACCGGGTGCGGCGGCAGCATGGTCATGCGGGGCGGGGCTTTGCGCCATGGCGGCGGCGGGAAGGCTGCACAGGGCGGCCAGCAACAGGGGGCGGATCATGGGTTGTCTTTCCTTTCAGACCGGCGACGCGACGGGAACCATCCGGCCAGACTGGACCGCCCCGGCCATGGCCGCAAATCACCTGCGCGCGAGTCAGCGCGTGAAGATCAGCGCCATCCCCGCCACCGCCAGCACCGCCCCCAGCCATGACGTCCCCGAGGGGCGCGCCCCCGTCAGCCCCCATAGCAGCGGCAGGATCAGCACCGGCGACAGCGCCGACAGCGTCGACACGATCCCGACCTTGCCCCCTTGCAGCGCAAACATCATCAGCGTCATGCCCATCACCATGGCCACCAGCCCCGATAACAGCGTGAACAGGGCGATCCGGGGCGTCAGCCGCCCGCGTGGCCGGACGGCGCGCAGTGGCAGGCTGGTCAGGCCGACAAGGCACAGCGCCGCCACGCCGACCCGGATCAGCGAGGCGGTATAGGGGTCAAACCCCGTCGCCATCACCGGGCGCGCGATCAGCGACCCCACCGCCTGTCCGGTCGCCGCCAGCAGGCCAAAGCCGATACCGCCCCAGATGCCGCCGGTCACGGCCTCGAACCGGTGGCTGCCCGACCGGCCCGGACGGCCCAGAACCGCCATCATCACCCCGGCAGTGGTCAGCCCGATCCCGGCAATGGCCAGCGGCGACAGGCGTTCCCCAAGGGCCAGCCAACCCAGCAGGGCGGCAATCGGCGCGTTCATCGCAAACAGCGCCCCGGTCCGGCGCGGACCCAGCCGCAGCAGCGCGAAATACAAAACCGTGTCACCGGCAAACACGCCGATCACCCCGGATGCCGCCAGCACCAGCGCATCGCCCGCCGTTACCCCGCCCCAACGCCCGGTCAGGGTGATGATCGCCGCCAGCATCGCCACGACCATGATCTGCCGGATGCGGTTAAAGGCAAACGGACCCAGCGCCTGCGCCCCCGGTTGCGACAACAGCCCGGTGATCGACCAGCAGATCGCCGCCCCAAGCGCGGCCAGTTCATGGCTGAGGGTCATTCCCGCCCCCGCCAGGTCGGCTGTGGTCGCGGCCCGCGCCCGTGCCCGGCGCGTGGACCGCGGGCGCGCGCGTATTGGGCCGGATCGCCAGCGTCACCGTGACAAAGCTGACGTAAAGCAACAGATACCACGACCCGATCTTGGCAAAGGAGACCCGGTCAAGGCTGGTCTGCCCGGCATACAGCCATGTCCCGGTCAGCGTGCCGATATTTTCGGCCAGCCACAGAAACAGGCTGGTCAGAAATGCCGCCAGCGGCAGCGGCATCCAATACCAGCGCCCCGGCCGATACCAGATCCGGCTGCGGCCAAACAGGATCAGCGTGGCCAGAAACAGCATCAGACGCAGATCGGGCACGACATGGTGGCTGAAGAAATTGACGTAAATCGCCAGCGCCAGCCCGACCGTCATCCAGAATGGCGGGTAAGGCGCAAAGCGCATGTCAAAGATGCGGATCACCCGCGCCATATAGGACCCGACCGAGGCATACATGAAGCCGGAAAACAGCGGCACCCCCATCAGCTTGAACAGCCCCGGCTCGGGGTATGTCCATGACCCGGCACCGACCTTGAACCATTCCATCGCGGTGCCGGTCAGGTGAAACAGCAGGATGACCCGCGCCTCGGCCCAGGTTTCCAGCCGGAAGATCAGGAACACCGCCTGGGTGATCAGCGCGAATAAAAACAGCGCGTCATAGCGCTGGACCGGCCAGTCGGGCGACCACAGCGCCCGGCTGGTCAGGATGGCGGCCAGCATCAGCGCCCCGAACAGACAGGCCCATCCCTGTTTCAGGACGAACATGACCATATCGCCAGGGGCGCGTGGCAACCGCGCGCGAACGCGGTCACCAAGGCGGCGTTCAAGGCCGCGTGTGGGCAGCATTACATCCCGGCATAAAGCGGGAAGCGGGCGCACAGGGCCTGAACCTCGGCCGCGATTTTGGCCTCGGTTCCGGCATTGCCGTCCTCGCCCTGCGCGGCCAGCCCGTCGACGACCTGAACGATCCAGCGCGCGATCTGGCGGAATTCGTCCTCTTTGAAGCCACGGGTGGTGCCCGCCGGGGTGCCAAGGCGGATGCCGCTGGTCACGAAGGGTTTTTCCGGGTCAAAGGGCACGCCGTTCTTGTTGCAGGTGATATGGGCGCGGCCCAAAGCGGCCTCGGTCGCCTTGCCGGTCACGCCTTTGGGGCGCAGGTCGGCCAGCATCAGGTGGTTATCGGTGCCGCCCGACACGATGTCGATGCCGCCTTTCATCAGCTCGTCCGCCATGGCGCGGGCATTGGTGACAACCTGCGCGGCATAGTCGGTGAAGGACGGGTCCAGCGCCTCGGCAAAGGCGACCGCCTTGGCCGCGATCACATGCATCAGCGGGCCGCCTTGCAGGCCGGGGAACACCGCGCTGTTGATCTTTTTGGCGATGGTTTCGTCATTGGTCAGCACCATGCCGCCACGCGGGCCGCGCAGCGATTTATGCGTCGTCGTGGTCACCACATGCGCATGCGGCAGCGGCGAGGGATGCGCCCCACCCGCCACCAGCCCGGCGATATGGGCCATATCGACCATCAGGTAGGCGCCGACCTCGTCCGCGATCTTGCGGAAGGCGGCCCAGTCCCAGACGCGGCTGTAGGCGGTGCCACCGGCGACGATCAGCTTGGGCTTGTTGGCCAGCGCCGATTCGCGGATCGCCTCCATGTCCAGCAGCTGGTCCTGCTGACGCACGCCATAGCTGACGACGTTGAACCACTTGCCCGACATATTCACCGGCGAGCCATGCGTCAGGTGCCCGCCGCTGTTGAGGTCCAGCCCCATGAAGGTATCGCCCGGCTGCAACAGCGCCAGAAACACCGCCTGGTTCATCTGGCTGCCGGAATTGGGCTGGACATTGGCGAATTTGCAGTCAAACAGCTGTTTCGCCCGCTCGATCGCCAGTTCCTCGACGATATCGACATATTGGCAGCCGCCGTAATAGCGCTTGCCCGGATAACCTTCGGCATATTTGTTGGTCAGCACGCTGCCCTGCGCCTGCAAAACGGCCTTGGACACGATGTTTTCCGATGCGATCAGCTCGATCTCGTCGCGCTGGCGGCCAAGTTCCTGCTGGATGGCGGCAAAGACTTGCGGATCGCGGTTGGACAGGTCTGCGCTGAAAAAGGCGGTCTGGGTCATGGCGTGGTCCTTTTGAAGCCGGTCAGGCGCGGTTTAGCCGTTTTTGCGCCGGGGGCAAAGCGTGATTGCGTCATTTCCGGCCCTTGCCAAGCGCGGCGCGGGCGCCATGATGGCGCCATGACCCGGATGCATTTCATTTCCAGCCGCACCCGCATCGCCCAGGATGCCCGCGCAACCCTGATCAACCGCTATGGCCAGACGCCGCTGGACCGCGCCGATGTCATCGTCGCGCTTGGCGGTGACGGGCTGATGCTGGACGTGATGCATCAGAACCGGGGCCTGCCTGTTTACGGGATGAATCGCGGCACCATCGGCTTTCTGATGAATGATTATGCCGAGGACGACCTGCCCGACCGCATCGCCGTGGCCGAGGAAACCGAGACCAACCCGCTGGCCATGACCGCCGGCGCGGCGGACGGGCATTCGCATTGCGCGCTGGCCATCAACGAGGTCAGCCTGCTGCGGGCCGGTCCGCAGGCCGCCAAGCTGAAGATCAGCGTCAACGGGCGCGTGCGCATGGAAGAGCTGATCTGTGACGGCGTGTTGCTGTGCACACCGGCAGGTTCGACCGCCTATAATTATTCGGCGGGCGGGCCGATCTTGCCGATGGGGTCGAATGTTCTGGGCATGACCGCGATTGCCGCATTCCGGCCCCGCCGCTGGCGCGGGGCGATCCTGCCCAAGGGGGCGCTGGTGCGCATCGACGTGCTGGAGCCCGAAAAGCGCCCGGTCATGGCCGATGCCGACAGCCGCGGCGTCGATTCGGTGCATTGGGTCGAGATCCGGTCCAATGACAGCATTGCCCATCAGCTGTTATTCGACCGCGATCACGGGCTGGAGGAACGGCTGATGCGCGAACAATTCGTCTGAGCGCGACCTGTAACCAAGGGCGGGGGCGCTGCCCCCGTGCCCCCGAGGTATTTGTGACAGAAGCGAGGCGCAGGCGTGGGTTGGCGATTGCCTGCGCCGCCCCGGCGCGCTAGATCGCGGGCATGACCCAGACCAATCGCGCCCCCCTGCCCGCCGAAATTGCCCGCCGCCGCACCTTTGCGATTATCTCGCACCCGGATGCGGGCAAGACCACGCTGACCGAAAAATTCCTGCTGTTCGGGGGCGCCATCCAGATGGCCGGTCAGGTGCGCGCCAAGGGCGAGGCGCGGCGGACGCGGTCGGATTTCATGAAGATGGAACAGGATCGCGGGATCTCGGTCTCGGCCTCGGCGATGTCGTTTGAATATGGTGACTATCGCTTCAATCTGGTCGACACGCCCGGCCACAGCGATTTTTCCGAAGATACCTATCGCACGCTGACCGCCGTGGATGCCGCGATCATGGTGATTGACGGCGCGAAGGGCGTGGAAAGCCAGACCCGCAAGCTGTTCGAGGTCTGCCGGTTGCGCGACCTGCCGATCCTGACCTTCTGTAACAAGATGGACCGCGAAAGCCGCGACACGTTCGAGATTATCGACGAAATTCAGGAAAATCTGGCCATTGACGTGGCCCCGGCCAGCTGGCCCATCGGCATGGGCCGCGAGTTTATCGGCGCCTATGACCTGATCCATGACCGGCTGGAGATTATGGACCGCGCCGACCGCAACAAGGTCGCAGAGACCGTTCAGATCAGCGGTCTGGATGACCCGAAACTGGCCGATCACATTCCCCAAGCCCTGCTGGCGCAACTGCGCGAAGAGGTCGAGATGGCCCGCGAGTTGCTGCCCGCCTTTGACCGCCAGTCCTTCCTTGAGGGGCATCTGACGCCGATCTGGTTCGGCAGCGCCATCAACAGTTTCGGCGTGCGCGAGCTGATGGACGGGATCGGGGAATACGGCCCCGAGCCGCAGCCCCAGAATGCCGCCGAACGTCAGATCGCGCCCGCGGAAAAGGCCGTCACCGGTTTTGTGTTCAAGGTTCAGGCCAATATGGACCCCAAGCATCGCGACCGGGTGGCGTTCGTGCGACTGGCCTCGGGGCATTTTCAGCGCGGCATGAAGCTGACCCATGTGCGCACGAAAAAGCCGATGGCGGTGTCAAACCCGGTGCTGTTTCTGGCCGCCGACCGCGAACTGGCCGAAGAGGCCTGGGCCGGCGATATTATCGGCATTCCCAACCACGGCCAGTTGCGCATCGGCGACGCGCTGACCGAGGGCGAGGCGCTGCGCTTTACCGGCATTCCGTCATTCGCGCCGGAATTGCTGCAAAACGTGCGATCTGGCGATCCGATGAAGGCCAAGCATCTGGAAAAGGCGCTGATGCAATTCGCCGAGGAAGGCGCGGCCAAGGTGTTCAAGCCGATGATCGGGTCGGGCTTTATCGTCGGCGTGGTCGGCGCGCTGCAATTCGAGGTGCTGGCCAGCCGGATCGAGCTGGAATACGGCATTCCCGTCCGGTTCGAACCCAGCCAGTTCACCAGCGCCCGCTGGGTGGCCGGCCCGCGCGAAAAGCTGGACGCATTTGCCAATACCAACAAACAGCACATGGCCAGCGACCATGACGGCGACCCGGTTTACCTGACCCGCCTGCAATGGGACATCGACCGGGTCGAGCGTGACCACCCCGAGCTGAAGCTGACCGCGACCAAGGAAATGATGGTCTGAGGCGTCACACGAAGCCGCGCCAGATCAGCACCCACAGGATCAGCAGGCCCATCATCAACAGGCCGAACGCGATCGAGGCCGAGACCCGCAGCGCCCCGGTCTGTGCGCGCTGCCCGGCATTCAGCGCCCGCAGATAGGCGGTCAGCGCGTGATGCGCCCGTGCGACATGGGACAGGTCGATCTGGCGCCCGGTCTTGGGGGCGTGGGCCATCAGGTCAGCGCGGGCCAGAAACCGCCCTTCGCGGCGCAGGCGACGCGGCAGCGCCCCGCCGCGACGGCGCATCATCTGGTCCAGCGTCACCGCCTCGCCCCGGCGCGCGCCGCCAAACCGGGCCGCCATCAAGCCCGCGACCTCGTCCGCCATGTGCCGGGTTTCTTCGAACAGCATTGCATCCCCACGCGTGAAAGTCGAAAACACAGCCCGACAGAACAAGGGGCTGTGCGATGCTGAATGTGACCGAAACGGGACGCGATTCCAACCTGCCGCCGGTGCTGCTGGCGCACGGTTTGTTCGGATCTGGTAAAAACCTTGGGGGGATCGCCCGGCGTCTGGCCGGGGACCGGCGGGTTCTGTCGGTGGATATGCGCAATCATGGTGACAGCGCCTGGACCGAAAGCCACAGTTATGACGATCTGGCGGGCGATCTGGCGCGGGTGATTGCCGATCATGGCGGCCAGATGGATGTGGTCGGCCATTCGATGGGTGGCAAGGCCGCGATGTGGCTGGCGCTGACCCGGCCGCAGCATGTGAACCGGCTGGTGGTGCTGGACATCGCGCCGGTGACCTATGACCACGATCAGCATGGCCCGCTGGAGGCCGCGCGCGGGCTGGATGTGCGCGGGGTCAGCCTGCGGTCCGAGGCCGACCGGCGCCTGTCGGAAACCATTGCCGAGCCGGGGGTGCGGGCCTTTTTGCTGCAATCGCTGGACCTGAAGGCCGAACCGCCGCGCTGGAAGATCAATCTTGATCTGCTGGCCGGGGAAATGGACCGGCTGACCGGGTTCCCGGCGACGGAAGGGCGGCATTTCGACGGCCCGGCGCTGTTTCTGGCCGGGGCGCTGTCGAATTATGTGCTGCCCAAGCACGAGGCCAACATCCACGCCGCCTTTCCACAGGCGCAGATCCGGCGGATTGACGGCACCGGGCATTGGCTGCACGCCGAAAAGCCCGCCGAGGTGGCCAGCGCCGTGGCCGGTTTCCTGACCTGACCGGCGCCGATACCCGCCAGCCGCCGCCACCCCCGGTGCGGCGGCGAATGGCGCGGTATGGCTGGTTTATTCGTCGGGGTCCATCATGTCGTTTTCGGTCATTTTCTTTTCGACCAGCCAGGTGATCGGGATCGAGATGATGGCCCCGATCAGTGCCGAAACAACCACACCTTTCGTGGTGTAATAGCCCATCGCCAAGGCCACGACCACGCCGATCCCGGCCAGCGTGGACATCGACAGCGTCAGAAGAAGAAAGAAAAGGCGGCTCATATGCGTGTCCCTTTTGATGCGCGAATCGGGGGCAGGTTAGGCGGCGATCACGGCGGCGTCATTGATCAGGATCAGATTGCACCCCCGTCACAGTCGACCCGCAGATCGGCGACGCCGGTATCGCCGGGGATTTTGGTGGTCAGGCTGTCGGGCAGCACCCGGCAACCGGTGGCCTGCGCGGCGGCGCGCATCATCAGCGCCTGAACCGGGGCACGCTGTGCCCGTGTCAGATAGCCGTGCCGGATCACCTGCACCTGCTGATCGCGGTGAAAAACGGTAAAGCGGATGCCGTCCAGCGTCACCGGGCGACCCGCCACCCCCATATAATCGGGGTCGGGCCAGGCACAGGCGGCCAGCAGCAGAATCAGGGCGAAAGATCGTTTCATGCCCCGACCCTTGCACCAAATGATGAAGAAAAGGTTAGCGCGCGCAAAAAATCAGCGCGCGCAATCGGCACAAAGCGGCGTATCGGGCAGCAGGTCCAGCCGGGCTGCGGCAATGTCTGCACCGCATTTGACGCAGATCCCGTATTCGCCCTGCGCGATGCGCAAAAGCGCGGCGTCGATGCGGCGGATCTCGGCCTGTTCGGCATTGCCAAGGGCCTGCAAGACCTCGTCATCCTCGCGTTCCTGCGCGGCGTCGTCCCAGTCCTGCGGCACCGGGTCGTCAAGGGAATCCTCGATCCGGGCCAGATTGATCTTCAACTCGTGGCGGCGGGCCTCAAGCGTGGCTTTGCGGGTTTGAATGCTGGTCATGACGTCCTCCCTGTGGGACAGTCTAGCGCCGGCGCGGGCAAGGCCAAGATGGAAAAGGGGCCTTGCGGCCCCCATCCTCAATTGTCCATTTTCAGCGCCTGAATGAAGGCGGTCTGCGGGATCTCGACCTTGCCGAACTGGCGCATCTTCTTTTTCCCGGCCTTCTGTTTTTCCAGCAGCTTTTTCTTGCGCGTCGCATCACCGCCGTAACATTTGGCGGTCACGTCCTTGCGCAGCGCCGACAGGGTTTCGCGGGCAATGACGCGCCCGCCGATGGCGGCCTGAATCGGGATCTTGAACATGTGCCGGGGGATCAGCTCTTTCAGCTTTTCGACCATGGCGCGGCCCCGGCTTTCGGCGCGGTCGCGATGCACCATGATCGCCAGCGCATCGACCGGTTCGTCATTGACCAGAATCGACATCTTGACCAGATGATCCTCGCGGTATTCGCTGATCTGATAGTCAAAGCTGGCATAGCCCTTGGTGACCGATTTCAGGCGGTCGTAAAAGTCGAACACCACCTCGGCCAGCGGCAGGTCATAGACCGCCATTGCCCGCGACCCGGCATAGGTCAGGTCCAGCTGAATGCCGCGCCGGTCCTGACACAGTTTCAGCACGTCACCCAGAAATTCATCCGGCACCATGATCGTGGCCTTGATGCGCGGTTCCTCGATATGATCGACCAGCGTCAGGTCGGGCATGTCGGCGGGGTTGTGCAGATCGCGCTTTTCGCCGTCCTTCATATACAGGTGGAACACGACCGAGGGCGCGGTGGTGATCAGGTCCAGATCATATTCGCGTTCCAGCCGGTCGCGGATCACCTCGAGGTGCAGCAGCCCAAGGAAGCCGCAGCGAAAGCCAAACCCCAGCGCGGCCGAGGTTTCCATTTCATAGCTGAAGGACGCATCGTTAAGCGCCAGCTTTTCGATGGCGTCGCGCAGGGCCTCGAAATCATTGGCATCCACGGGGAACAACCCGCAGAACACCACCGGCTGCGCGGGTTTGAACCCCGGCAAAGGCACCTCGGCGCCCTTTTTTTCGTGGGTGATGGTGTCCCCGACGCGGGTGTCGCGCACCTGCTTGATGGATGCGGTAAAGACGCCGATCTCGCCCGGTCCCAGTTCGGCGATATCCTTCATCGCCGGGGTCAGCACCGCCAGCTTGTCCAGCCGATAGGTGGCGCCGGTCTGCATCATTTTAACCGTGTCGCCCTTGCGGATCACCCCGTCCATCACCCGGATCATCACCACAACGCCCAGATAGGGGTCATACCAGCTGTCGACCAGCATCGCCTTCAGCGCCGCATCGCGGTCCCCCCTGGGGGCAGGCAGGCGGGTGACGATGGCTTCCAGCACATCGGGAATGCCAAGGCCGGTTTTGGCCGAAATCTCGATCGCGTCAGATGCGTCGATGCCGATCACATCCTCGATCTGTTCCTTGACCCGGTCGGGCTCTGCCGCCGGCAGGTCGATCTTGTTCAGCACCGGCACGATGTCGTGATTGGCGTCAATCGCCTGATAGACATTGGCCAGCGTCTGCGCCTCGACCCCCTGGGTGGCGTCGACGACCAGCAAGCTGCCCTCGACCGCGCGCATCGAGCGGCTGACCTCGTAGGCAAAGTCAACGTGACCGGGGGTGTCGATCAGGTTCAGAATATAGGTTTTGCCATCCTTCGCCGGATAGGCGATGCGCACGGTGTTGGCCTTGATGGTGATGCCGCGCTCGCGCTCGATATCCATGCTGTCCAGCAGCTGCGCCTTCATGTCGCGTTCGGCCACCGTCCCGGTGAGCTGAATCAGCCGGTCGGCAAGGGTGGATTTCCCGTGGTCGATATGCGCCACGATCGAGAAATTGCGGATGAGGTCAAGATCGGTCATAGGCGGCCTATACAAGGCCCGCAGCGCCCGTGGAAGGGGGATTATGCAGCCCCGCGCCCCGCATGACCCCGGTCAGCCGGGGCGCGACAGGCTGGCGGCATGGGCACTGCCTGCGGCCAGCGCCGCGGCGCGGGCGGCACGGCGGCGGCGCAGGGCCTCGCGCCACATGGCGTAACTGCCCGACCCGACGATCACCGCGCTGCCGATCAGGGTCTGAAGATCGGGCCGTTCCCCGAACACCACCACCGCCACGATCAGCGCAAAAACCAGCCGGGAATAGCGGAAAGGCGCAATCACGCTGGCCTCGCCCACGCGGGTGGCCATGACCAGCGTGGCATAACCCAGCACCCCGAACACCATGCAGGCGACAAAGCGCAGGGCATCGCCCGCCCCGACCGGCACCGGCGCATCGCCCGTCACCGCCATCAGCACCGCCCCCGCCGGGACCAGCGCCAGAAACGCCGAGGCCGACAGCTGATTCGAAGGGACCGAGGCCGGAATGCCGCGCGTGGTCAGATCGCGCAGCGCCAGACCGATCACCCCGACCACCGCCAGCAGTGACAGCGCCGAAAACCCTGCCCCCCAGGGCTGGACGATCAGCAGCACCCCGGCAAAGCCGGTCAGAATCGCCGTCCAGCGCCGCCAGCCGACAGGTTCGCGCAGGAACACCGCCGCCCCCAGCACGATTGCCAGCGGCAGCGTCTGCAAGATGGCCGAGGCCGATGACAGCTCGGTCAGGGCCAGCGCCGAGACAAAGCCAAGCGTGCCGATCACCTCGCCCGCGTTGCGCGTCAGCACCGCCGGGCGCAACAGGTCGCGGGTCAGCAGGCGCTTGCCGCGCAGCGCCAGCAGCGCCCAGAACACCGCCCCGCCAAGCCCGCCCAGAATCATCACGATCTGGCCCACCGGCATCGCGCCTGACAGCAGCTTGACGAACATATCCTCAAGCGCGAACAGCGCCATCGACAACACCATCAGCCCCGAGGCCCGCAGGTTTTCCATCACAGCCCCTCGATCAGGTCAGGAAGTTCGGCAATGCCGCCAAGGCGGCGAAAGCGGGCATGGTCGGGGTCGTCGCCGCGTTCATGCAGCCAGGTCAGGTCATGGGGCAGCAGCACCGCCCATCCGCCAGCGGCCAGCACCGGACGGATGTCGGAATTGACCGAATTGCCCGCCATCAGGAACCGGCCGGGGTCGATGCCATGGCGCGCAAAGACCCGGCGATAGGTGTCGGGCGCCTTGTGCTGGACGATCTCGATCGCGGTAAAGCGGTCCGCCAGCCCCGAGGCCGCGATCTTGCGTTCCTGATCCAGCACATCGCCCTTGGTGATCAGGATCAGCCGCCGCCCGGCCAGCCGGTCCAGCGTTTCGGTCACGCCCGCGATCAGGTGGACGGGGTGGCGCAGCATGTCGTGACCCATCTCAAGGATCTGGGCAATCACCCGCCCCGGCACCCGGTGATCGGTCAGTTCGACCGCGGTTTGCACCATCGACAGCATGAAGCCCTTGATCCCATAGCCGTAAAGCTCAAGATTGCGGCGTTCGGTTTCGAACAGATGCGCGGTAATGTCGGCGGGGTCGGCATGATCGGCCAGCAGGCTGGCAAAGCCTGCCTCGGTCATGCGGAAAAACGTCTCGTTTTCCCACAGCGTGTCATCTGCGTCAAAGCCAATCCAGTCCATGGGGCCGGTCTGCGCCAGCCCATCCCGCGCGTCAAGCGCCCAAGCCCGAGGATCGACATGAAGTTCATCGTCAACGATATGACCTGCGGTCATTGCACCGCCGCCATCACCCGCGCCGTGGCCGAGGCCGGCGGCACCGCCAGCACCGATCTGGACCGTCACGAAGTCACGGTCGGGGGGCTGACGCCCGAACACGCCGCACAGGTGATTCGCGACGCCGGCTATACCCCGCAGCCGGCCTGACGGCGTCGCGGCGCATTTGGGGCACAAGGCGTTGGGGACGGGCGCGGACCGGTCCCCAACCCTTGCGGTGGCCCCGGAAATTTATGTGATTTGAGCCGCGTTAACGATTTTGCTACCATTTGGTGATATCAGGGCGAGACAAGACGGGTGTAACCTGCATCGCCAAGGCAGACCGAGGAGACAGCGAAATGATGAACCGTGCCATGATCGCGGTGGCCGCACTTGTGCTGACCGCCCCTTTTGCCGCCGCCGGCCCGATTGATTCGGCCTGCGTGCGGTCCGACCGTGCCGCCGGCAACGCCCCGCTTTGCGGCTGCATCCAGCAGGTCGCGGACATGACCCTGTCGCGCGCCGACCAGCGCCGCGCCGCGCAATTCTTCCGCGACGCCGATCAGGCCCAACAGGTGCGGATGTCGAAAAGCGACCGCGACAATGCATTCTGGGGCCGCTACAAGAATTTTGCCGCCACGGCCGAGGCCTATTGCGCCCGCTAAGCTTTGCACCCGCCAAGGCCACAGGGCCAGGACGCTGCCAAGGCGCCCTTTGCCGGTGTCTTGGCCTGCGAAGCCCACAAAAGGGTTGGGGCCGTGCCTGTCAGGCAGGCCCACGCGATGGGCCTGCGCAGCGCGTCCCTGATGGGGCGCTGATGGGGCAAATATGGGCAGCGTTTATGCGGGGGCGCTTATATGGGGGCGATCATGCGGGGTCGGAAACGGCAAAGGCGCTGATCGCATGGGCCGCCCGGTAGGCCGCAATCCCCATGCCAAGCAGATCCTTGCAAGACAGGTTCATCATCAGGCGCGTTTCGGAAAGACGCGTTTTGGAAAGACACTTTCCTGACAAGGTAAATTCCTGAAAAGATACGCCCCTTCCAAGGCGCGCCTGTTTCAAGACACCCCTCGCACAGCATTCTGTGCCGTAAATATTTCCCGCAGCGGGTCAGTCGCCCTGCGCAGCGTCCCCGCCATGTTTGCGCCGCCACATGACCGATGACAGGAACGCCACCCCGATAAAGGCGGCGCCCAACAGGCCGGTCACGGCCTCGGGGATGTGCCACATGGTCTGGGCAAACATCACCACCGACAGGATAAGGATCGACCAGAACGCGCCATGTTCAAGATAGCGGAACTGCGCCAGCGTCCCCTTTTCGACCAGCATCAGCGTCATGGCGCGCACATACATCGCCCCGATCCCCAGCCCGATGGCGATCAGGAACAGGTTCTTGGTCAGCGCGAAGGCCCCGATCACGCCGTCAAAGCTGAAGGATGCGTCCAGAACCTCAAGGTATAAAAACGCCCCCAGACCGCCCTGCGCCGTGGCCCGCAGCCCGGCGCGGGACGCACCCGACCCCGAAGCTGACCCCGTATCGTCGTCAGATCCGCCCCAGCGGTCCAGAACCTCACCCAGCGCGTCGACGGCCAGAAAAGTCGCGATCCCCCAGATCCCGGCGAACATAAAGCGGGCCTCGGACCCGGCGGGCAGCAGGATGGTAAAGCCAAGGATCAGCAACAGCACAAAGCCCACCTCCATCCCGCGCACGGAACCGGCGGCACGCAGGCGACATTCCAGCACCTCGATCCAGTCGACATCCTTGGACTGGTCAAAGAAAAAGCTTAACGCAACCAGCATCAGGAAAGCGCCGCCAAAGGCCGCGATGGGCAGATGCGCGGATTCGATCAGATGCGCATATTCGGCCGGGCGGGTGGCGGCCAGCTCGATCGCGGCCCACGGGCTGATATGGGCCGCCGCGACCACGATCAACAGCGGAAACAGCACCCGCATCCCGAACACCGCGATCAGGATGCCCCAGGTCAGGAACCGGCGCTGCCAGACCGGCGACATGGATTTCAGCTTGTTGGCATTGACGATGGCATTGTCAAAGGACAGCGAGATTTCCAGCACCGCCAGCACCGCCGCGATCAGCAGAAACGACAGCGCCCCGGCGCCATTGCCCGAATATTCCCAGCCGATCCAGGCCGCCAGCGCAATCCCCAGCCCGGTCACGATCAGCGGCCATTTCAGATAATGCAGCGAAGATTTCATGATGTTGCACCCGTCCCTGTGCTGACCGCCTGCTGCGGCTTTGACAGACAGATAGGGGCGCCGCGCAGCCCCCGCAAGCCAGCCCCCGCAATACACCCCACAAGCCGACCCCCGCAAACCGACCCCACGTCAAAGCCGCTGGACAAGCCCGGCTGTGGCTGTCACAGCCCTGTCACCTTGACCGGTCAGGAAAAGCGTATGGAAAGCTGTCGTCGCTACGCCGTTTACTTCACCCCGCCGCCCTGTCCGCTGGCCGATTTCGGCGCGGCATGGCTGGGCTGGGACATGGCCGAGGCCCGCGAGGTGCCAGGCCCGGACCTGCCCGCCCTGCCCGTTGCCCGCGACCAGATCACCGCACAGCCGCGTCGTTACGGGTTGCACGCCACGCTGAAGGCGCCGTTCCGGCTGGCACCGGGCGCCGATGCGGCGGCGCTGCTGGATGCGATGCGCGTTACCGCCGCGGGGCTGCCCGCGCTGGTGCTGACGGGGGGGCTGGAACTGGCCGATCTGTCCGATTGTCTGGCGCTGGTCCCGGCCCGCCCGCAACCCGCGCTGGACGCCATGGCCGCGCATCTGGTCGAGGAACTGGACCTGTTCCGCGCGCCCCTGACCCCGGCTGAACACGCCCGCCGCAATCCGGCCCGGCTGACCCCGCGCCAGCGCGCTTTGCTGGATCGCTGGGGCTATCCGTTCACGCATGACCAGTTCGGTTTTCACATCACCCTGACCGGGCCGCTGCCCGACCGCGACCGGCAGGCCACCCGCGCCGCGCTGGTGCCGCTGTTGTCGCCACTGCTGGCGGACCCGTTCCCGATCGCCAGCCTGACCCTTGCCGGCGAGGACAGCAGCGGCATGTTCCGCGAACTGGCGCGGGTCGCCCTGCGGCGCCCGGCAATCGCGGCGGGGTGATTTACAACCATTTCTTCCATTTAAGGAACCAATAGGTCGCCACCGCCGAGGCCACCATCATCACCAGCGCCATCGGATAGCCCCAGAACCATTTCAGTTCCGGCATCACGTCGAAATTCATGCCATAGATCGACCCGACCAGCGTCGGCGGCAGAAACAGCGCCGCCACCACCGACAGGATGCGCACGGTATCGTTCTGTTGCAGGCTGATCAGCCCCAGCGTTGCATCCACCGCCAGCGAGACCCGCCCCGACAGGAAATCGGCGTGAACCTCGAGCGACTGGATATCGCGGAAATGCGCCTTGACGATGGGCTTTAATCCCCCGGCATCGGGACGGCGTTCGATTGTGGCATTGTAAAAGGTCAGGATGCGTTCCACCGATAACAGCCCCAGACGCACCCGCGCCAGCACATCGCCCTGAATGCCGACCCGTTCCAGCGATTTCTGCAACAGGGCCGACCGATCGCCGGCGCGGCCATCGAAGACGCGGGTGGTGGTGTCGTCCAGAACCCGCCCCACCCCTTCCAGAATATCGGCCAACCGCGAGATGATCTCTTCCAGCAGGGACAGAAACAGCCGGTCGACGGTGCGGGTGCCGGCGGTGCCGCGCTCGGCGCGTTCGGGAAAGGTGCGGAACGGGCGCGGGGCGTGGTGGCGCACCGTCACCATCCGCGTCGGGGTCAGGATGAAGGTAACCGGCGCGGCAATGCTGGTGCCCTCGGGGGTTTCACCGGGCAGCACCGCGGTCATGTAATGCACCCCGTCTTCGTGATACAGCCGGTTCGAGATCTCGATCTCTTCCATATCCTCCAGCGTGGGGACGTGAATCCCCAGCGCCTCGACCGCGGCGACCTGTCGCGACAGCGGGCGATACAGGTCGATCCACTGTGCCTGTGTCAGGTCGGCCTCGGGCGGCAGGATGGCGCATCCCGCAGCGGTCACGCGATAGGCATTCAGCATGGGCACCCCGTTCCAGATCACCCGGTCCTGCCTAACCGGATTGGCCGGATCGTCAAGCGGCGAAACCCCGCCAATGCCGCCACCGGCCATGCCGGGGCCGCTTGTCACCCCGGTTTCATACTGCCAGTCTAGCATCGCTGAAAACGGCAATTCACCGGGCAGAACACCATGGCCATGCTTCCCCCCCTGACCCTTGCGGGCGCCCAGATCCTGCGCGATGGCGCCATTGCCGATGGCGTGGTCGGGCTGAAGGACGGGCGGCTGACCGACGCGGCGCTGCCGGTGGTCGATCTGTCGGGCTATTGGGTGTTGCCGGGTGTTATCGACCTGCATGGCGACGGGTTTGAACGCCACCTGTCGCCGCGCCCCGGCGTGGTGTTCGACCCGGAAGGGGCGCTGCGGCTGACCGACCGCGAACTGGCCGTGAACGGCATCACCACCGCATGGGCCGCCCAGGGCTGGAGCTGGGAACCCGGATGGCGCAGCCCCGATGCCGCCGAGGCGCTGTTGCGGGCGCGGGCCGGTCTGGACCTGCTGACCGATCTGCGGGTGCAGTTGCGCGCCGAAACCCATCTGGTCGCGCAAGAGGAACGGCTGATCCGCGCGGTGCGCGACTGGGGCGTCGATTACGTCGTTTTCAACGATCACATGGATGAATGGACCGGCCATCTGGCGGCCCGCCCGACCGAGTTGGCGGCGCGGGCGCGCAAGCTGGGATGTGCCCCCTCCGAATTGCGCCGCGCGATCACGCAGGCGGCGCAGGACAAGCCGCGCGTGCCGCGTCATCTGTGCCGTCTGGCCGCCGGTTTCGACCGGCTTGGCATCCGCTATGGCAGCCATGACGATGACAGCGGCCATACCCGCGCCGCCTATTCCATGATCGGGGCGCGGATCTGCGAATTTCCGACCGCCCATGCCGCCGCCGCTGCCGCGCATGCGCTGGGGGACCCGGTGCTGATGGGGGCGCCGAATGTGGTGCGCGGGCGATCGACCGGGGGCAATGTCTCGGCCTGCGACCTGATCGAGGCCGGGCTGTGCGATGTGCTGGTCTCGGACTATCACTTCCCGGCGCTGGTGCAGGCGGCTTTCGCGCTGGCCGACAGCGGGCTGCGCGATCTGGCCGGGGCATGGGCGATGATCGCCACCCGCCCGGCCGAGGTCATGGGCCTGACCGATCGCGGCCGTATCGCGCCGGGGCTGCGCGCCGATCTGGTGGTGATCAACCGCGACAGCCGTCAGGTCGAAGCCACCATAGCCGGGGGACGTCTGGCCTATCTGGCCGGGGCCGCCGCCGGGCGCTTTTTCGCGGCTTTCGGCGCGGCCCAGACCCAACCCCGCATGGCGGCTGAATAAACCCACCGCAGGGCGGGCCGTGATCCGCGCGGATGTGAGGCGGTGCCTGGGAAACGTCAAAACGGGCTGTGGCACACCGCATCCTTCAGCGGCATCCTTCAGCGGCGATGCATCCCTTGGGCCGCATCCCGCATCTTTCACGGCGCAAGCACAGCGTTTCGGTGTGCACAGCATTCACCTCAGGGCGCGCGCAGCGGCTCCCCTCAGGGCGCGCGCAGCCGTTCCCCTCATTGCGCGCGAAGCGCGACCGCAAGGTCCGCGACATTCGTTCCCGTGCTGCCGGTCATGACCAGCGCCCCCGCCGCCGCCAGTGCCGGGCCGCTGTCATGGGCGCGCAGCGCGGCCTGCGGGTCCAGACCCGCCGCGCGCATCCGCGCCAGCGTTTCCGGCCCGACCACCGCGCCTGCGGCCTGTCCCGGCCCGTCGCGCCCGTCACTGCCAAGCGCGGCAAAACGCCAGTCAAACCCCAGCGGCGCGGCGGCCTCGGCCAGCGCCAGCCGCAGGGCCAGTTCCTGATTGCGCCCGCCCTGCCCGACCGGCCCCGACCCCAGCCGCACCGTGGTTTCGCCACCAAAAGCCAGCGCCTGACCGGGGCGCAGATCGCGCATCGCCGCCAGCAGCCGGGGCGCGCAGGTGGCGACCTCGCCGGTCAGGGGCCGGGGCGCGGATCGCGCGCCCGCCGCCGCCATGGCGCGCAGGCTGATCGCGTTCGACCCCACCACCTGCACCGGCCCGCCCGGTGGCGGCGCGGGCGGCTGGGGCCGGGTCAGCGCGCGTTGCACCGCAGGCGGCAGCCGCGACCACAGCCCGGCCTGCCGCGCCAGATCTGCGGCCTGTGCCAGCGTGCCGATGGGCGCGACGCTTGGCCCAGATGCCACGACGCGCGGGTCATCGCCCGGCACATCTGACAGGATCAACGTGCAGACCGGCGCCGGTGACAGCCGCAGCCAGCCCCCGCCCTTTTGCACCGACAGTGCCTGCCGGATGCGGTTCATCGCAATGATGTCCAGCCCTGACCCCAGCAACAGCCGGTTCACCGCGATCTTGTCAGCCAGCGTCACCCCCGGCACCGGCGCCGGCAGCATTGCCGACCCCCCGCCCGAGATCAGCGCCAGCACCGCCTGACCGGCGCGCCCCTGCGACAGAAACTCCGCCACCTGATGCGCCGCCGCCAGACCCTGTGCATCGGGTTCGGGGTGGCCTGCGCGCAGCACCATCGCCCCCGGCAGCGGCCTGTCATTTCCGGCATGGGTCACCGCCAGCGCGGGCACCCCCGGCAACAGCGTCAGCGCGGCGCGCGCCATTTGCGGCGCGGCCTTGCCCACAGCCAGCACCCGCCAGCCGCCCACTGGCACCACCTGCGCCAACAGGCCGGGCAGCGCGCCCGCCACAGCGGTAAAGGGGTCGGCGGCGGCAATACCGGCGCGGATCAGGCCAAGGGCGGTTTCAGACAGCGCATCATGGTTCATGCGGGGATGAAACCGCATTGTTCAGGCCGGGGAAAGCGCAAACAGAAAAGGCGCCCCGAAAGGCGCCTTTTCCAACCCAGAGAGCGGGTAAAAAGGGAACTCGTTAAGGTCACAATCCTTGCGCATCCGGTTTGCCGGATACGGACCCGCGCTGTCGCGAGCCGCGCGGGATCACAGGTGACGCTTGGCGAATTCGTTCACTTTTTCGTCGGCTTCTTCCTTGGTCCAGCCGTATTTTTCCTGAAGCTTGCCGGCCAGCTTGTCTTTCTTGCCGTCGATCTGGTCCAGTTCGTCATCGGTCAGATCGCCCCAGCTTTCCTTGACCGAACCCTTCAGCTGTTTCCATTTGCCTTCGATAACATCCCAGTTCATGCGAACCTCCAATTTTTACTGCGTCACTGCGTCATGCGCTGTTGCATGTCGGGAAGGTAACGTGTCGCAGCCGGTCGGGTTCCATCGCCAAACAAAGATCAGTTCACCAGATCGCGCGGCACGCCGCCCGCCTGCCAGTCCAGCAGGTTGTCCAGCGCCCGCATTGCCATTGCGGTGCGCGTCTGTTCGGTCGCGGTTCCCAGATGCGGCAGCAGGGTGGCGTTCCACAGCCCGCGCAGCGCGGCGGGCACGGCGGGCTCGTGCTCATAGACATCCAGCCCCGCCCCGGCGATGACGCCGTCTTGCAGCGCGGCAATCAGCGCGGCCTCGTCAACGACATCGCCGCGCGCGACATTGATCAGGCAACTGCGCGCGCCCATCGCCGCCAGCTCGGGCGCGCCAATCATGTGCCGCGTACCGGCACCGCCCGGCACCGCCAGAATGGTGAAATCGGCCAGTTCCAGCAGATCGGTCAGCCGGTCCATCTGGCGCGCGGGCACATCCAGCGATGACAGCGCCGAGCGGTTAAAAAACACCACCCGCATTCCAAACCCGTGGTGACAGCGCCGGGCAATGGCGCGGCCAATGCGGCCCATGCCGACAATCCCCACCGTGCGCCCGCTGACGTGACGCCCCAGCAATTGCGTCGGCTGCCAGCCGGGCCAGTCGCCCGCGCGCAGCATATGTTCGCCCTCGGACGCGCGGCGGGCCACCATCAGCAGCAGGGTCATCGCGATATCGGCGGTGGCATCGGTGACAACATCGGGGGTGTTGCTGACCGACACCCCCGCCGCCCGCGCCGCCGCAAGGTCGATATGGTTGAACCCGGCGCCGAAATTGGCCAGCAGGCCGCAACGCGGCGTGGCGTCAAAGGCCGCGGCGGTAAAGCCATCGCCAAGCGTCGGGATGATCGCGTCATAGCTGGCCAGCGCGTCGCGGGCCTGATCCACGCCAAGCGGGGTGGGATCGTCGCGGAACTGAACGTCAAAACGGGCGCGAAGGGCGGCTTCGGCGGCGTCGGTCATGCGGCGGGTGACAAGCAGGGTTTTCAATGCAGTTTCTCGCCATTGGTGACGGGCTGGTCGGGGGTGATCAGGGTGATGCCGCCATCAGGGGCGGTCAGGCCCAGAACCAGCACCTCGGACATGAAGGGGCCAATCTGGCGCGGCGGGAAATTGACCACCGCCAGCACCTGCCGCCCCGGCAAGGTGTCGGGGCTGTAATGATCGGTGATCTGCGCCGATGACTTGCGCAGCCCCAGCGCGCCAAAGTCGATCCACAGCCTGATCGCCGGGCGACGGGCCTGGGCAAATGGCTCGGCCCGGATGATGGTGCCGGCGCGGATATCGACGCGCTGGAAATCTGCGATGCCGATCAGGTCGGAACCATCGGCACAGGCCGGACCGGGCGCGGTCATGCGCCCAGTTCCCGCCCACGCGCCGCGGCGGCGCGCAGGGTGCGGCGCATCAGCGGCGGCAGGCCGTGATCGGGGTCCATCAGTTCGGCCAGCCCCGCCGCCGTGGTCCCCCCCGGCGAGGTCACGTTCTGGCGCAGCACGGCGGGCGCGGTGTCATCGGCCATGGCCAGCGCCCCGGCCCCGGCCACGGTGGCGCGGGCAAGCGCCAGCGCCAGTTCGGGGGACAGGCCCTCGGCCTCGCCAGCGGCGGCCATGGCCTCGATCATGTGGAAGACATAGGCGGGGCCGGACCCGGACAGCGCCGTCACCGCATCCATCTGTGCTTCGTCGTCCAGCGTTACGCAGCGCCCGACCGCCGACATCAGCGCCCCGGCCAGCCGCATGTCGTCGCGACCGGCGCGGTCATTGCCGATCAGCGCGGTAATCCCCTGCCCGATGGCGGCGGGGGTGTTGGGCATGGCGCGGATGATGGCGCGGTCCGGGAAGGCCGCCTGATAGGCCGCCAGCCGCACCCCCGCCGCGACCGACACGATCAGCGTGTCCGGCCCCGCCGCATCGCGCAGCACGGGCAGCACATCGCCCATCATCTGCGGCTTGACCGCCAGCACGATCACCGCCGGATCGGCTGGCGGGGCGGCGTTCAGATGCAGGCCGCGATCGGCCCATTTCGGCGCCGGGTCCGGGTCGCTGACCCAGACCGAGCCGGGCTTCAGGCCGCGCGCCAGCCACCCCTCAAGCAGGGCGCCGCCCATGCGGCCACAGCCCACCAATACCAGTCCGCGGTCATTCAGTCGCGCCAGATCCATGCCTGCCCTGCCTTGTTGTCGTTTGTCGTCAGGCCCGACCGTAGGCCCGCGACATGGCAATGTCCAATGCCTGATCGGCAGGCATATCGCCCCAGCAGGCCAGCTGGAACGCCGGATAGAAGCGTTCGGCATTCTCGATCGCGGCGCCGATCATGCTGTCGATCTGTTCGGGCGCGGCCAGCGCCTCGCCGGCCAGCAGCAGGCCATAGCGCCAGACCATCAGCTTTTGCGCCCGCCAGAAGGTAAAGCCGCCTTCCCAGACCTGATCATTGGCCTGGTTCAGCAGCGCATATAACGGGTCCAGCCGGTCCTCGGGCGGGTCCATGTCGAAGGTGCAGATCAGCCGCAGCATCGAATCGCGCGGCGCCCAGGCAAGGGTCAGCGAATAGGCCCGCCACTGGCCCTCGACCACCATGGCGATCTGGTCCTCGGCCAGACGGTCGAAATCCCATTCGCGATGGGTGGCGACGGTTTCCGCGATGTCGATCGGGTGGATGTCATCGCTGTGGATAAAGGTTTCTGCCTGTGCCATTGCCTGCTCCCTGACCGCTTGATGCGGGTTGCCGGGGGTTGGCTGCGGCCAACCCAACCGTGGTGGCGCTTACAAGGACCAGAGGTTCACCCGATCCCTGCTACAAGATATCGTGGTCGCGAATCGGATATGTGTAAAGTGATATTTCCATGAACCACCAGAACCGGGCGCAGGGGCGCGATCATGGCGGCGATCTGGACCGGGCACGCGCGGCTTTTGGCGGCGATGACTGGATCGACCTGTCCACGGGCATTAACCGCGACCCCTATCCGCTGCCGGACCTGCCGGGGCGGGTCTGGCGCGACCTGCCAGACCGCAATGCACAGGCGGCGCTGGTTGCGGCGGCGGCGGGGTGTTTTGGCTGCGCCCCCGGTCAGGTGCTGGCGCTGGCCGGGGCCAGCGCGGCGATCCAGCTGGTGCCGGGGCTGCGCCCGGCGGGGCGTGCGGCGGTGTTATGGCCCAGTTACAACGAACATGGCGCGGCGCTGGCGGCGGCGGACTGGCAGGTCGGGCATGTGCAGGACATCCGCCAGATGGCCGGGGCCGGTCTGGCGGTGGTGGTTAATCCCAACAATCCCGATGGCCGCTGCTTTGCCCCCGAAACGCTGCGCGATCTGGCACGGCAGGTCGGGCTGTTGGTGGTCGATGAAAGTTTCGCCGATCCGCGCCCGGACCTGACCATCGCCGCAGATATTCCTGACAATACGCTGGTTTTGCGCAGTTTTGGCAAGTTCTGGGGACTGGCCGGGCTGCGGCTTGGTTTCGCACTGGGGGCGCCCGGCCTGCTGGCGCAACTGGCCGAACGCGCCGGGCCATGGGCGGTCAGCGGGCCGGCGCTGGCCATTGGTGCGCAGGCGCTGGCTGACCGGGACTGGCATGGCGACACGGTCACGCAACTGTCCGAATCGGCGCTGCGGATGGATCAGTTCGCACTGCGCGCCGGCTGGCAGCTGGTGGGCGGGGCGCATCTGTTCCGGCTGTATCGCACCGCTGACGCCGCACAGACCCAGACCGCGCTGGCCCGCCACCGGATCTGGAGCCGGATCTTCCCCTATTCGTCGCATTGGCTGCGGCTTGGCCTGCCCGGCAACCGCGACGAATGGGACCGCGTCCGCGCCGCGTTCGAGGCGCTTTAGACGCCCCTGTCCGCCACCGCCAGCAAGCCGTCCACGTCCAGATGCGCCTCAAGATGGGCGGCCAGCGCGTCCAGCGTGGCCTCGACCCGTGCGCTGTGGCCGCCGCTGGATGTGGCCCCCAGCCGCGCCAGAAACGCGGCGCGAAAGCCGTCATCGGAAAACAGCCCGTGGGTATAGCTGCCCATCACCCGGCCGTCGGCCGAAATCGCCCCCTCGGGCTGGCCGCCGATCACCGCAAAGGGCCGGACGCGGTCGGGACCGGTGGTGCGGCCCATGTGGATCTCGTACCCGCTGACCGGCTGTCCCAGCGCGGTGCCGCTGACCCGCGCCAGCCGCTTGTCAGCCGCCATTTGCGTGCGCAGGTCCAGCAGCCCCAGCCCGGCATCGCAGCCCGCATCGCCATCATGGCCCTGCGGGTCGTCGATAACCCGACCCAGCATCTGATAGCCGCCGCAGATCCCCAGCACATGCCCGCCGCGCCGCAGATGCGCGGCAAGGTCGATATCCCAGCCCTGCGCACGCAGAAAGGCCAGATCGCCGCGCGTCGATTTGGTGCCGGGAATGATCACCAGATCGGCGTCACCGGGCAGCGCCTGCCCCGCCCCCAGCATGGTCAGGCGCACCCCCGGTTCCGCCGCCAGCGGGTCCAGATCGTCGAAATTCGCGATCCGCGACAGGGTCAGGCACACGATATGCAGCCCCTGCCCGGTGCCGGCCCGCAGATCCACCGCATCTTCGGCAGGCAGCAGGGCTGCGGGCGCAAACCACGGCACCACCCCGAAACCGTGCCAGCCGCTGCGCTGTTCAATCAGGCGATAGCCGTCGTCAAACAGCCGTGGGTCGCCGCGAAACCGGTTGATGACAAAGCCGCGCACCAGCGCTGCGTCGGTGGGGTCCAGCACCAGTTGCGTGCCCAGAATTTGCGCAATCACCCCGCCACGGTCGATATCGCCCGCCAGAATGACCGGCACCCCCGCCGCCTGCGCAAAGCCCATATTGGCGATGTCGTTTTCGCGCAGATTGACCTCGGCCGGGCTGCCCGCGCCCTCGACCAGCACCAGATCAAAGGCGGCGCGCAGGCGCTGGAAACTGTCCAGCACCGGGGCCATCAGCCGCGGCTTGAGGTCGCGATAGGCCCCGGCCTGCGACCGCCCCCAGGCCTGCCCCTGCACCACGATCTGCGCGCCGGTATCGGTCTCGGGCTTCAGCAGCACCGGGTTCATGTGGACCGAAGGGTCCAGCCCCGCCGCCTGCGCCTGAAGCGCCTGCGCGCGCCCGATTTCGCCGCCATCATGGGTCACGGCGGCATTGTTGGACATATTCTGCGGCTTGAACGGGGCCACGCGGATGCCGCGCGCCCGCGCCGCCCGGCACAGACCCGCCACCAGCAGCGATTTGCCGACATTCGAGCCGGTCCCCTGTATCATCAGCGCTGGCATTGCGATCCCCTGCTTGCCATCATCGCTTATGCTGACTAGATAGGCCCGTCCGCAAATGAAAGGCCCCAGCCCGTGGAAAATGTCGTCCTGACCGTGCATCTGATCCTTGCCGTCCTGCTGATCGGCGTCGTGCTGCTGCAACGGTCCGAAGGGGGCGGCCTTGGCATGGGCGGTGGCGGCGGTGGCGTCATGACCGGTCGTCAGGCCGCGAATGCGCTGTCGAAACTGACCTGGGTGCTGGCGATCGGCTTTCTGATCACCTCGGTCACGCTGACGGTGATTGCGGCGCGCAACTCGGCCGGGTCGTCGGTCATGGACCAGATCGGCGCTGCCCCGGCCGAAGAACAATCGCAGGCGCCCGCGCTGGACTATACCCCGCCGCCGGGCAGCACCCCGGCGCAGAACGCCCCCGCCGCGGGTGAACCCGTCGTGCCGCCGGTGCCTGCCGCCCCGGCAGCCGACACCCCGGCAACAGAGGCCCCGGCAACGGGCACCCCGGCGCAACCTGCCGCAGATGCACCGGTGACCCCGCCCGCAGCGCAGGCGCCCGCCGCCGAACCCGCCACGCAGGCCCCGGCGACACCGGCCAACTGACAGACCTATCCTGACGGGTGGCGCGGCCATCCGCATCCGACAACAGCGGTCCGTTGCGGCGGAACGGGAAATCGGCTATAGCCCAAATCCCGTGATGCCGGTTCGCGACGGACCCGCAATTTCGATTCGAACCAAGACCGAACAGAACTCACGGGGGCCGCATGGCGCGTTATATTTTCATCACCGGCGGCGTTGTTTCATCCCTCGGCAAGGGGCTGGCCTCGGCGGCGCTGGGGGCGCTGTTGCAGGCGCGGGGTTTCACCGTGCGGCTGCGCAAGCTGGACCCTTACCTGAACGTCGATCCCGGCACCATGTCACCGTTCGAGCATGGCGAGGTTTTCGTCACCGATGACGGCGCCGAAACCGATCTGGACCTTGGCCATTACGAACGCTTCACCGGCGTGGCCGCGCGCAAGACCGATTCCGTCAGTTCGGGGCGGATCTATTCCAACGTGCTGGAAAAGGAACGGCGCGGCGAATACCTGGGAAAAACCATTCAGGTCATCCCCCACGTCACCAATGAAATCAAGGACTTCCTGTCGATTGCCGAAGACGAGGTCGATTTCATGCTGTGCGAGATCGGCGGCACGGTCGGCGATATCGAGGGGCTGCCCTTCTTCGAGGCCATCCGCCAGTTCGCGCATGAACGCCCGCGCGGCCAGTGCATTTTCATGCATCTGACGCTGCTGCCCTATCTGGCCGCCTCGGGCGAGCTGAAGACCAAGCCGACCCAGCACAGCGTCAAGGAACTGCGCTCGATCGGGATCGCGCCGGATGTGCTGGTCTGCCGCTCGGAGCAGCCGATCCCGGAAAAGGAACGTGCCAAGATTGCGCTGTTCTGCAATGTGCGCCCCGATGCCGTCATCCCGGCCTATGACCTGAAATCCATCTACGAGGCGCCGCTGGCCTATCACCGCGTCGGGCTGGATCAGGCGGTGCTGGACGCGTTCGGCATCTCGCCCGCGCCGCGCCCCGACCTGTCGCGCTGGGAAGACGTGATCGACCGCCTGACCAATGCCGAGGGCGAGGTCCGCATCGCCGTGGTCGGCAAATATACCCAGCTTGAGGATGCGTATAAATCCATCTCCGAGGCGCTGACCCATGGCGGCATGGCCAATCGCGTCCGCGTCCGCGCCGACTGGGTCGACAGCGAGGGGCTGGTGGGCGATGCCGCTGCCCAACGGCTGGCGGGCTATGACGGTATCGTCGTGCCGGGCGGCTTTGGCGAACGCGGCACCGAAGGCATGATCGCAGCCGCCAAATATGCGCGCGAAAAGAAGGTGCCCTATCTGGGGATCTGTCTGGGGATGCAGATGGCGGTGATCGAGGCCGCGCGCAATCTGGCCGGCCTGCCCGATGCCGGGTCCGAGGAATTCGACCACGAGGCCGGCGAAAACCGTTTTACGCCAGTGGTTTATCACCTCAAGGAATGGGTGCAGGGCAATTACACCGTTCAGCGCAAGGTCAGCGACGACAAGGGCGGCACCATGCGACTGGGGGCCTATACCGCGGTTCTGGACCCTGAATCGCGGGTCAGCGCCGTCTATGGTGGCGCGACCGAGATCGAGGACCGTCACCGCCACCGCTATGAGGTTGACGCCCGCTATCGCGACACGCTGGAGGCCGCGGGCCTGCATTTCAGCGGCATGTCCCCCGATGGCAAGCTGCCCGAGGTGGTCGAATATCGTGACCACCCTTGGTTCATCGGCGTCCAGTCGCACCCGGAGCTGAAATCCAAGCCCTTCGACCCGGCACCGCTGTTCGCGGATTTCATCCGCGCCGCCAAGGAATTAGAGCGCATTCTTTAAGCGGCTTCGATGCATTGAAATCCCAAAGGCCCGCCCTGACAGGCGGGCTTTTTGCTGCCCGCGCCGCGCCGTCACAGGACCACGTTAACCAGCTTTGGTGATTTTCGGGCCGGATTCAGGGTTTGTTCACTTTTCTCTGCAAGGGTGGCGTCATGATTCTGTAATGGGACGACATGATGCCATGAAACATACCAAAACAATTTCCAGCGCCTTGGGCAGCCTGCGGATGACGGCGATCATTGCCATCGCCGTAACCGCGCTGACCTGTCTGGCCTTTATTGCCGTTGACCGCTTTTACGCGCAAAAAGTTAGCAATATCAATGAGGTTCGGTTTGACGTCGAACTGATTGCCGAAAATTACAAGAATGTTCGCAATGCCGAACTGATGCTGGTAGCCGAAAAGAAGGAACAGGATGTCGAAAGCTATCTTGCTGCCGCTTCCCAACTGGAAGACGTGATCAACTTGGCAGCGGGCGCAACGCGCAAGGCAGGCCTTGAAAACGCCCGTGAAAAAACGGCAGAGTTGGCAACCAATGCGGTTCAGCGGAATGCCATTTTCCTCAAGCTGATTCAGGTCTATCGCAAACTGGGATTCACCCCCGATACCGGGCTTGAGGGGGAATTGCGCAGTGCCGTTCACGCGCTTGAAGACACAACCAAAAAGACCTCGGCCCTGCCATTGCAGGTCGATGTGCTGATGCTGCGGCGCCACGAAAAGGACTTCATGCTGCGCGGCAATCAGCGCTACATCGCTGATATCGACGCGCGGGTGAAAAAGATCAAAGCCAGCCCGGCCGATGTCTTTGGCGGTCTGGCCGCCAAAACCGGTTTCCTGAAAATGCTGGACAGCTATCACACCGCTTTTGGGGCCTATGCGCAAAAGGCGACAATGGGTGTCGCCATGCTGGATAATTCCAAGGATTTGCTGCAACAGGCCTATCCGGTTCTGGATCAGCTTCAGGCCGAAACCTCGGCTGCTGCGGCAGCAACGGCGCGTCAGGCCTTCCAGATCAAGCTGGCAATGGCGGCGGCGGCGCTGGCCCTGCTGGTGCTGTCTTTCGGCATTTTCCTGAAACGGTCCGCAGCCATGTCGCGCGGCATTTCCGAGCCTCTGTCCGAGGTCACGCGCAGCATCAGTGCGCTGGCCGCAGGTCAGGATTCGGTCCCGGTCAGCCCCGGTTTACTGTCGGAAATCAACGATATTGCTGAAGCACTGGAAACCTTCCGCGCCAGCTTTGCCGAGCGCGAGCGCCTGAAATCCGAGGCCGAACGAACCCGCGAGGCGCATAGCGCCGAACGCCAGCGCAACGCCGAGGAGGAACGTCAGCGGATTGAAAAGACACAGGCCCTGGAACGCGCCGCCGCGTCCGAGATCGCCGAAGTGGTCCAGACCTGCGCCGCCGGCGATTTCAGCCGCCGCCTGCGCACCGATGACAAGTCGGAAACCTTCTCGCAGATCGCGGATGGGGTAAACCAGATCAGCGATGCCGCGGAACGGGGCCTGACCGACGCAATCGGGGTCCTTCAGGCCCTTGCGGCGGGCCGCCTGACCACCCGCATGAGCCTGGAACACAGCGGTATTTTCCGCGAAATGGCGCAGGCCGTGAACGAGACCATCGACAATCTGCGCGCGATGATCGAACGCGTCGTGGTCGCGGGCAATCACATTGACCTCGCCTCGGACGAGGTCGCCCGCGCCGGTCAGAAAACCGCCGAACGCTCGGAACGCACGGCTGAAACGCTGCAAAATTCGGCCGCCGCGCTGGAAGAGCTGACAGCATCTGTGGCCTCGACGGCGGAAAATGCCAATAACGCCCGTGTGCTGGCCAATGACGCCAAAACCCGGGCCGAGCAGAACCGCCAGATCGGGTCGCAGACCGGCGATGCCATCAACCGGATCGCGTCCTCGTCCGAGAAGATCGCCCGCATCACCGGCATGATCGAGGATATCTCGTTCCAGACCAACCTTCTGGCGTTGAACGCGGGCGTCGAAGCCGCGCGCGCCGGCGAGGCAGGAGCCGGCTTTGCCGTCATCGCCTCGGAGGTGCGCGATCTGGCGCAGAAATCCTCGCAGGCGGCGCGCGATATCAGTCAGCTGATCTCGACCAGCACCGAACAGGTGCGCGACGGCGTGGAACTGGTGTCGCGCAGCAGCGAGGCGCTGGTGTCGATGCAGGAATCGATCAACACGATCGTGGGCCGCGTGGCCGAAATTGCCGAGGCCAACAGCGAACAATCCACCGCGATCATGGAGATCAACCACTCGATCAACGCGCTGGATCAGATGACGCAGGAAAACATGCTGCTGATCGAGGAAACCACCTCGGCTGGCAATGCCCTGCGCAGCGAAGCGGTGGAACTGGCCAGCGTCGTCGCGCGCTTTGACATGGGCGAGCTGGATCACAGCGCCCCACAGGCCGATGACCGGCACGCGGCCGCCTGAGGCGCCAGACCGGGGCGGCCTGTCTGCCCCGGTCAACCCACGGGTGATTTGTGTATTTGAACTGTCATGAAGCCCGACTAGATTGCCCTGTGCCGACCGACACCGTGCAGGAGAACACCGTGCCCAAAGACGACAGCCCCGAGGACTGGCTTGAGGCCGAACTGGCCGATAACCTCGACGAGGATTACGAGATCGAACTGGAGGACGCCGTCCTGTCACGCGAGATCCGCAAGATCTATCGCGAGAACCACCCCAGCCAGATGGACCGCCGGGTCTATTTCCACGAATTGCTGCGCCTGCAGTCAGAGCTGATCAAGCTTCAGGACTGGGTCAGCTATCACAAGGAAAAGGTCGTGGTCCTGTTTGAGGGGCGCGACAGCGCTGGCAAGGGCGGCGTGATCAAACGCATCACCCAGCGCCTGAACCCCCGCGTCGTGCGCACGGTTGCGTTGCCCGCCCCGTCAGACCGCGAAAAATCGCAGTGGTATTTCCAGCGCTATGTCCCGTATCTGCCGGCTGGTGGCGAAATCGTGCTGTTCGACCGCAGCTGGTATAACCGCGCCGGGGTCGAACGGGTGATGGGCTTTGCCGACGAAGATCAGGTCGAACAATTCTTTCAGGACGTCCCGGAATTTGAACGTATGCTGGTCCGGTCCGGTATTCGGCTGGTGAAATACTGGTTCTCGATCACCGATGAGGAACAGCAGATGCGCTTTCTGATGCGCGTCCACGACCCGCTGAAACAGTGGAAACTGTCACCGATGGACCTGCAATCCCGCGTCCGCTGGGAAGCCTATACCAAAGCCAAGGAAGAGATGTTCGAACGCACCAACATCCCCGAGGCGCCATGGTATATCGTCCCCGGCAATGACAAGAAGCGCGCAAGGCTGAACTGCATGGCGCATCTGCTGTCGCTGATGCCCTATAACGAGATCCCGCATGACGAGATCACCCTGCCCGAACGTGTATTCAACCCCGATTACGAACGCGATATCCTGCCCCGCGACCTGTATGTGCCGCAAAAATACTAACCTTTCGGGGTGGAGGCGGCCCCGCCCGATGCCCTTACCTCGCGCCAGAACAGATGTCTGGCGCGACATTTTCTGAGGGCTTGGCTCAGATGCCAGGGTCCGTCCCAACGCGGCCTGCAACCTGACGGTGCGGGTGGTGCGGGCAGAAGGGTCATCCCGGCTTAGGTCAGAACGGTTGATGCTGGGATGACGCCGTTGGCGGCTTAACCCATTAATAAAAGGCATGGTCATGGATGAATATGCCATTCAGACCGCCGCTTTACACCAATCAGCCCACCGTGCCACGAGTCGCAACCCGCAGCCTCCAGCCGCCCTTATTTGGGCGGGTGAGGTAGCGGGCTTGCCCCTTACGACCGCCGCAAACCATTAGAAAATAAATTAAATTTGAAAAATGGCGGAAGCGGTGGGATTCGAACCCACGGTACGGTTTCCCGCACGCTGGTTTTCAAGACCAGAGCCTTAAACCACTCGGCCACACTTCCGGGTCGGCTTGGCTTAGCGGCTGTTGCGGGCGGGGGCAAGCGGTGTTGCGGGGCCTTGGGGGTCTCGGGGGTATTTGCTGGCAAGATAAGGTAGACGCGACCCCGTCGCGACAGGGCTGGCTGGCGCGCGATCCGGGGCGCGGGTTGTTTGCGGGGGCGGGGACAGGCTAGATACAGCGCATGACGGAACCGGAAATTTTTGACAAGATCATCAGTGACCGCGGCTCGCGCTATGCGGTTTCGGGGGGACCGGTCAGCGATCGCGATCAGGCCGTGGCCTTTATCGCCGCCCTGCGGCGCAACAAGCGATTCGCCAAGGCCACCCATCACAGCTGGGCCGCAATCCTGAACGGCGAGCCGGTCAGAAATGATGACGGCGAAAGCGGCGCCGGTCAGATCATCGCGCAAATGCTGGACCGCGAGGGGCTGGAGGGCCATATCGTCGTGGTCACCCGCTGGTATGGCGGCAAGCATCTTGGCGGCGACCGCTTCCGGCATGTGGCCGATGCCGTGCGCCATTACCTTGCGCACCGCCGTGACGCCCCGGCGGGGCGGGGCTGACGGATATCACCAACCCTCACCCGCAACAGGAATTATTCATTTTTTTCGCCATATTATGGATCTTTTCGGGCAGGATGCTGCTTATGCAGACGGGCGCATCTTGCCTTGGGCGGGGCGGGGTGCCAGAAGGCCACGGCTGCCGCAATGCTGCGGGGCTGGGCAAGTGATTGATGTCGGGGAAAAACTATGAACCGTCGCGACCTGTTATCCTCTGCCGCTGCTGCAATGGCGGCCGGCGCCTTTGGCGCTGCACCGGTCGCGGCACAGGACACCGCCGCCGCACCCCGTGGCTTTGACTTTGACGCGCTGGCGGCGATTGCCAAGGACCGCGCCTCGCGTCCGTTCGAATCGGCGCGCATGACCATGTCGGGGACCTTTGCCGACCTGACGTATGACCAGTATCGCGCCATCCGCTTTCGCCGCGACCGCGACCCGTGGCAGGGACAGGGCGATTTCGCCATCGACCTGCTGCCCCCCGGCCTGATCTTTCACGAGGCGGTCGAGATCAATCTGGTCAGCGGAAATGTGGTCACCCCCCTGCCCTTCCTGCCCGACATGTTCGAATTCGATCCGGCGCTGTTCCCCGACGGCATCGACACCGATGATGTCAGGGGGCTGTCCTGGTCGGGCTTCCGGCTGCGTGCGCCGCTGAACCGGCCCGATGTGATGGATGAATTTCTGGTGTTTCAGGGCGCCAGCTATTTCCGCGCGGTGGCGCGCAACACGCTGTATGGGCTGTCGGCGCGCGGCCTGGCGCTGGGAACCGGCAGCGCCGCGGGCGAGGAATTCCCCATCTTCCGCGCCTTCTGGGTGCATAAACCCGAAAGCCGGGCGCGTTCAGTCAGGATCCATGCGCTGCTGGACAGCCCCTCGATCGCGGGCGGGTTCGAATTTATCGTCAGCCCCGGCGCCGACACCGTGGTGGAAACCCGCTGTGCGCTGTTCCCGCGCAAGGATCTGGACAATGTCGGCATCGCGCCGCTGACCTCGATGTACTGGTTCGGCCCCGAGGACCGCGCCACGGTCGACGATTACCGCCCGCGCGTTCACGATTCCAACGGGTTGCAGATGCTGACCGGGCGCGAAACCCGGCTGTGGCGGTCGCTGAACAACCCCGCCACCCTGCAAATCTCGGCCTTCATGGACGAGGACCCGCGCGGATTCGGGCTGGCGCAGCGCCCGCGTGCCTTTGCCCATTACGAGGACAGCGAGGCGCGTTATGAAAAGCGCCCCTCGGCCTGGATCAGCCCGCGCGGCAAATGGGGCAAGGGCACGGTCACGCTGGTCGAAATTCCGGCCAATAATGAATTCAACGACAATATCGTCGCCTATTGGCAGCCGGCGCTGACGCTGAAGGCGGGGCGGCGCTATGACTTTGCCTATGGGCTGACATTCGCGCCGCTGCCGCCCGACCTGGCGCCGGTGTCGCGGGTGGTGCAGACGCTGTCGGGCCTGTCGGTCAACGACCCCAAGCGGCGCAGTTTTGTCATCGACTTTGACGCGCAAACCCTGGCCGAGCGTGAACTGACGCCGGTGGTCACCGCCTCGAAGGGCACGGTCGAGGGCGTGCATATCATCCTGCTGCCCGACGAGGACCGTATCCGTCTGGCCTTCAGCTTTATCCCGCAGGGGGCCAGGCTGGCGGAACTGACGGCGCGGCTGGACGGGCCAAACGGGCCGCTGTCGGAAACATGGCTCAGCCGCTGGACGGAAGGGTGATCGCTTGACCCCGCATCCGCCAGCCCCGGCGCCGCTTTCCGCGCAGCCGCCCGTCAGCCAGCCCCTCTGTCCGCCCACCCCGCCCGAGGCCCCGCTGGCTATGCCGCAACAGGCCTTTGACCGGCCCGCGCCGCGCGACAGCGGTCCGGGGCGGCGCTGGCCGGGGCTGCGTGTCTGGCTGGCGCGGCTGATCGCCTTTGGTGGCGCGCTGGCCATTGCCTGCATCGGCGCGTGGCAGATGTCGCTGGTCTTTGGCGAAACCATGACCCCGCTTCAGGTGGTGCTGCTGGGGCTGTTCACGCTGACCTTTGGCTGGGTCGGGTTTTCCTTTACCTCGGTTCTTGCCGGGCTGATCGCATCGCGTCCGCTGACCCCGGACGGCCCGACCACCGCCCGCATCGCTGTGGTCATGCCCGTCTATCACGAAAACCCGGCCGAGACCTCGGGCCTGCTGGCGGCGCTGGCGCAAGAACTGGCAACAGCCGGGCTGACCGACCGGGCCGAGATTTTCGTGCTGTCCGACAGCCGCCGCCCGGAATCGTGGCTGGCCGAAACCGCCGCCATCACCCGGTTGCGCGCCCTGTCGCCGGTGCCGGTCTGGTATCGGCGCCGCGAATCCAATGCCGGGCGGAAGGCCGGAAATGTGGCCGAATTCGTGCGCCGCTGGGGCGGGCGCTATGACCAGATGGTGGTGCTGGATGCCGACAGCATTATCGGCGGCCAGACCATTGCCGCGATGTCGGCGCGGATGCAGGCCGACCCGGAACTGGGGCTGATCCAGACCATGCCGATGCTGGTCGGCGGCCAGACCATCTTTGCCCGGCTGATCCAGTTTGCGGGCCGCATCTATGGCGCGGCGGTGGCGCGCGGGGTGTCGGCATGGTCGGGCGATGATGGCAATTACTGGGGCCATAACGCGATGATCCGAATGCAGGCTTTTGCCGCCTGCTGTGGCCTGCCTGACCTGCCCGGTCGCCCGCCCTTTGGCGGCACCATCCTGTCGCATGATTTTGTCGAGGCCGCGCTGATGCGCCGTGCCGGCTGGAAGGTGCGGCTGGATCACGACCTGCGCGCCAGCTTCGAGGGCAGCCCGCCGACCCTGCTGGACATGGCGGTGCGTGAACGGCGTTGGGCGCAGGGCAACCTGCAACATGCGCGGCTGTTGCTGGCGCGCGGCCTGTCCCCGGTCAGCCGGGTGCATTTCGTCATTGGCATTCTGGGCTTTGTGATGTCGCCGCTGTGGCTGGCGATGATCCTTGTCGGGCTGGCGCTGGCGGTGCATGTGCTGTTGTCGCGCCCTGAATATTTTCCACAGACCTATCAGCTGTTTCCCAGCTGGCCGGTCTTTGACCCGACGCGGATGCTGTGGCTGTTCGTGGCGGCGATGGTGTTTTTGCTGACGCCCAAGCTGATCGCCGTGATCGCGGCCATGTTCCGCCCGACCCTGCGCGACGGGGCCGGCGGCGCGTGGCGGATCATCCGTTCGGCCCTGTTCGAGATTTTGCTGTCGACCCTGATCGCCCCGGTCCAGATGCTGATCCAGACCCGGCAGATTTTTGACATTCTGCGCGGTCGCGACAGCGGATGGGAGGCACAGGTCCGCGCCGGGGCGATGCCCGGCTGGCGTGTCGTGCTGCGCCATCACGCCGCCCATGTCGGGCTGGGGCTTGGCACGCTGGTGGTGCTGGGTGTGTTTTCGCCCGGCCAGTTGATCTGGCTGTCGCCCATCCTTGCCGGGCTGATCCTGTCGCCCCTGACCTCGCGCTGGAGCGCATCGCCTGTCATCGGCCGTTGGGCCCGCCGTCGCGGCCTGTTGCTGACCCCCGAGGAACGCAACACCCCGCCGATCATGGCCAGCGCCAATCAGCTGGCATTCCAGATCGGCCAGCGCCTGCCCGATTTCGCGGCGCTGGGGGCCGATCCGCAAGTGCTGGCCGATCACATCGCCATGCTGCCGCCGCACACCCCCCGTCCCGCCGCCGAGCGCCTGCCCGAGATCTCTGCCGGCGCCAAGATCGCCGCCGCCACCAGCCGCGGTCAGGCGCTGTCCTTCCTGTCGACTGATGAAAAAGCCGCCCTGCTGGGACAACCCGCGCTGTTACAGCATTGGGCTGATTTGCCGGCATGAGGCGGATCTATGCGCTGGACATGATGCGCGGCTATGCGCTGGTCTGCATCATGCTGAACCACATGCCGATCGGGGTGCTGCGCTCGGCGGCGATCTCGAATTACGCGGTGTTCGACGCGGCGGAACTGTTCGTGCTGCTGTCGGGGTTTCTGGTCGGGCTGGTCTGGCGCAAGTTCGAGGCCGATGCCGGCATGGCCGCCGCGCAGCGCCGCTTTGCACGCCGCGCCTTCGAGGTCTGGCGCGCGCTGCTGATCGGCGCGGTGGTCATGGCGCTGCTGTCCTGGGGGCTGCTGGAACTGGGGCTGAAACACACCGCGATCTGGACCGATTACGCCCGCCAGATCACCACCGACCCGCTGGATTACCTGTGGCGCGTGGCGATCCTGTGGACCCAGCCCAACCTGATCGACGTGCTGGGGCTGTATGTGGTGCTGATCGCCTCGGCGCCGGTGCTGATGCCGGCGCTGACGCGCCAGCCGGCGGCTTTTGCGATCATCTCGGTCGGGATGTGGCTCTTTGCCGTCCAGCTGAACGCATTGCTGCCGACCGAACGCGCCAATGGCGGGTTGCTGTTCAACCCATTCGGCTGGCAGATGCTGTTTTATTCCGGCGCGGCCATGGGCTATTTCCGCGCGCCGCTGATGGCGGTTCTGCGGCCATGGACGGGGGTGCTGAACCTGCTGGCGGCGTTCGTGCTGACGGCGGGGGTGCTGTTTGCGATGATCGGCTGGCTGGGACCGGCGGGCAAGCCGCTGATGTCGGCGGTGCTGGCGGTGACCGGGCCGATCGACAAATGGTCGATGGACGGGCTGCGCTTTGCGTCGGTCATGGCCGCGACATGGGCAGTGGCGGTGCCGATGGCACAGCCGCTGGAACGGCTGGCCGCCACCCGCGGCGGACGCGCACTGGCCCTGATCGGGCGCGGCGGGCTGATGACCTTTGTCAGTTGCGTGCTGCTGTCGATCCTTGGCGATGCGGCGCAGATGCAATGGCGCAAGGACCAGCCGGTCAAGCTGGCGGTCGATCTGGGGGTGGTGCTGACCCTGTGGCTGGTGGCACTGGCATGGGACCGCTGGCAAGCCCACCGGCGCCACCAATCACAACCCACAGCCGCCTGACGCCGCGATATGCCAAAGCACATTCGCCGCCACCCCCATAATAACACAGCACCGCAAGACAAAGCCGGAAAGCCCGGGCGCTGTGCAGGTCCCCCATCTGTTTGAAAGATATGGGGACACAGCCCCCTTCTTACCGAAGGCAAGCGCCGATGAAATGCGCGGCAGAAATCAGCTGTTTTGCAACCAATCAGGATAACAGCAGAACAGTGTATCGCCGGATACAAAGCGATGAAAAAATTCAATCAATACAATACATTAAAAGAAATGGCGGACGGTGAGGGATTCGAACCCTCGAGACGGTTCCCCGCCTACACACTTTCCAGGCGTGCGCCTTCGACCACTCGGCCAACCGTCCGTGCCGCCCCCTTTAGCCCGCGATGCGGCGGGGTGCAAGTCAGAGCTTGGAAATCTTCGCCTGAAGTTCGGCCAGCTGGCGGCGGATATCGGCCATGTCGCCATTGGGGGCGCTGTCGGCCTGCATGTCCAGCTCCGACAGGTCGGGACCGCTGCTGCCCTTGGGCCAGTTGCCCATCATCGCGCGCAGAAACATCTGTTGCTGGCGCTGAAGCTGTTCAAACCCCGGCATTCCCGACATCGGGTTGGGGATGGTGGCCATGTTTTCCATCAGCTTGGACTGACCCTCGCGCAGCATTTCAAAGCTGGCGGCCAGGAATTGCGGCACCACCGACTGCGCCTGCGTGGTATAGCTGCGCACCAGATCGGTCAGCACCTCGATCGGCAGCACATTTTCGCCGCGGCTTTCATGTTCGGCCACGATTTGCAGCAGATACTGGCGGGTCAGGTCGTCGCCGGATTTCAGGTCAACGATCTTGACCTCGCGCCCGTCACGGATAAAGCGGGCGATGTCTTCAAGCGTGACATAATCGCTGGTCTCGGTGTTATACAGCCGCCGGCTGGCATAACGCTTGATCAGCAGCTGGTTCTTGTCTGCCGCAGAACTCATCCGCACCCTCCTTGTTCGCAGTTGCAACATTGTGCGGTGCGCCCCGGAAAATTGCAAAAGAAAAAGGGGCGCAACCCGCGCCCCCTTCCTGAAAACGGGATAAACCGATCAGACCTTGGCAGCCGGGGTGGTCGCCTTGCGGGCCGCGGCCTGGGCCTGACGGGTGGTCTTTTCGACCGCGTCCTGCGCATCGGCAGCCAGGTCCTTGCCGGTGGTCAGCATCAGGTCGACGGTGTCCATCTGAACCTTCTTGGCAACCTCGGCATAGGCGGCCATGTGCTCGGCGGCCATTTCGGCGGCGGCGGTGGTGAAATCGCTCATCGCCTTGGCATAGTCCGACGGCTCCTCGCGCGAGACGGCCAGTTCGCCCATCCGCGACAGGGTGTCCTTGGCCCATTGCGCGCTGATCTCGGTCGAGCGCTCGGCGGCGGCCAGTGCGACTTTGGCCATTTTCTCGCTCAGCGCGGCTTGCGATTTGAACGCGTCTTGCAGCGAGCTGGTGTCAACCGGGAACTGCTGCATCATGTCTTGGAAGGTTTTGGTGAAATCGGGGGTCTTGGCCATGTCATAGTCTCCTTTGCTGGACGGGCGACTGTGCTGGATGCGCCCGACGCTTCGATGATGACGGTCTCAGTATAATTGCTGCACCGCAGCATTTCAAGTATTTGATGCCGCGGTGCAGCAATTTCCTACAATTTTTCGTGAACGTAACGGCCCGGCGCCGGGTCGTTTTTCGCATCGGGCTGGCGCGCGGGCACCATCGGGCCGGAAAACCCCGCCAGCCAGTCCGACCAGCGCGGCCACCAGCTGCCGGGGTGGAACCGGGCCGTGTCACGCCAGCCCTCGGGGCCGTCGTCAAAACCGCCATCGGAGGTGTAATGGCCGTATTTCTTTTTCGAAGGCGGGTTGACGATGCCCGCGATATGCCCCGATTCGGACAGGATGAACTGTTTGTCGGGCGACCCCATCTGCGACACCCCAAGCCAGCTTTGCCGCCAGGGCGCGATATGGTCGGTTTCGCAGGCAATGGCGCAAAGCGGCAGGGTCACATCGCGCAGCCGCACCTGCTGGCCCAGAATGGTAAAGCCATCCCCGGCAAAGCGGTTGTCCTGACACAAACCGCGCAGATATTCCATCGCCATGCGCCCCGGCAGGTTGGTGCCGTCGCCGTTCCAATACAGCAGGTCAAAGGCGGGCGGCGCCTCGCCCATCAGATAGCTGCGGATGGCCGGTCCCCAGACCAGATCATTGGCGCGCAGAAAGCTGAAGGTGCGGGTCATCAGCTGCGCGGGCAGAATGCCTGCGCGGGCGACCTCCTCCGCCAGCCCATCGACGAAATCGTTCTGAAGATAGGGGGTGAATTCGCCCTGATCGGAAAAATCGGTCAGCGTGGTAAAGAAGGTGGCGCTGTTGACCCGGTCATCGCCGCGCGCCTTCATCAGCGCCAGCGTCAGCGCCAGCGTGGTGCCGGCGATGCAGTAACCGACAGCGTTCAGCTTGTCCTGCCCGGTCAGCGACAGCACCTGATCCATGACCGACAGATAGGCGCTGACATACTGGTCCATCCCGGTATCGGCATAGGACAGGTCAGGGTTTTTCCAGCTGACCACGAACAGGGTAAAGCCCTGATCGACGATCCATTTGATCAGGCTGTTTTGCGGCTTCAGGTCCAGAATATAGAATTTGTTGATCCATGGCGGAAAGATCACCACCGGCGTGGCGTGCACCTGTTCGGTGGTGGGGCTGTACTGGATCAGCTCGTATAAGGGGCTGCGCGCGACCACCCGGCCCTCGGATGCGCCGATATTCTGGCCGACCTCGAACGCATCGCGATCAGCCAGCGACACGATGACCTCGCCGCCATTGGCCTCGACATCGCGGACCAGATTTTCCAGCCCCCGGATCAGGCTGGCACCCTCGGTCTCGATCGCCCGTTGCAGCGCGTCGGGGTTGGTGGCCAGAAAATTCGTCGGCGCCATCATGTCGATCAGCTGGCGGGTAAACCATTCCACCCGGCGCCGGGCGGTTTCATCGGGCAGGTTCAGTTCCGCCGCGGCGCGCAGCATGGCCTCGGAATTGATCTTGTATTGCTTGCGCACGAAATCAAAGAACGGGTGCGTGCGCCACAGCGGGTTGGCAAAGCGCTTGTCGGTTTCGCCATCCGCGTCATCGCCATCCGTATCAGCGCCGGTCATCAGCCGGCCCTGCGCCAGATCCTGCTGCACCTGGGCATAATGTTTCAGCGTATCGCCCCAATAGCTGATCTGTTGTTCCAAAATCCGCGCCGGTTGTTCGGCCAGCAGCTTGGCCCAGGCCTGCGCGGTGGACAGATACAGTTCAGGCCCCGGCGCCTCGACCGCCGGGCTGTGCAGCGGGCGCCGCGCCAGCGCCGCCATCAGGCGCTGGGTCAGCCCCTCGATCCGTTCCACATTCAGCGCCATCGCCTCGGCCAGACTGTCGGCCTGCACCGGGCTGAAATCGGGCATGGCGGCGCTGCGGGTCTGCGGATTGGGGGCCTGCGGCTTGGGGGCATCGGCTGTTGCCGGGGCGGGTGCCGCAGCGGCGGGTTTGGGCGCCTGCGCGGCCTTGGGGTGGGTGGTGGTGCGGGTGTCGCTGCGCTGCGGCGCCTTGGCGCGGGCGCTGCGCGCGGTGGCGGGTTTGCGCGTCGCGGCGCGGGACGGTTTGGCCGCCGGTTTCGCGCCGCCCGCCGCCGATGCGCCCCCGGCAGGTGCCGTGCCGGTTTCGGTGACGCCCGCCTTGGCCCCGCTGGCCTTACCGGCGCTGGTCGCCTTGGGCCGCGCGGCCCGCGCGCCAGACTTGGCAGGGCTGTTGCTGTCCCCTGCCACGGCTTTGCGAGACCCGGTTGCGGCCTTCTTTGCAGGTGCAGCATTTTTGCCGCCGCCAGCCCCCGCCCCCGCGGCACCCTTGCTGCCTTTTGCAGCCGCGCCGGGCGTGTCGGCGACCGGGTCGGACGGCGCAGAATCTGTGGTGGAATTGCTGTCTTTGCTTGCCATGGCGACGAATCCTCCCTACCTTCGGCCACCATATGACACAGCCCGACAGGGCGTAAAGGAACTTCTTGCCGCAACCATGCCGCAGCGCAGCATGATTGCGCGCACAAGCGATCGGGACGGGAAACATGTTCAAGGGCTATCGTGGGATCGTGTCCTATGACGCGATGGAAACCATTCGCAACACCAATGAATGGCTGGGGGCATCGGCGCGGGCCATGGCGTCCTATCCGGTGTTTTCGATGATCCCGCATCCGGCGTTCAAACTGCTCAGCGCCTGGGGCCGGGTGACCGAACGCAGCTTTGCCCGCATGGTGATCAAGCCCGACTGGAACATCCCCCCCATCGCCGGGCAGGACGGACAGGACCACATCACCTATGTCGAAAAAGAGCTGTCCCAACCCTTTGGCGACCTGATCCGCTTTCGCGTCGCCCGCCGTGACCCGATGCCGCGCAAGGTGCTGGTGGTGGCGCCGATGTCGGGCCATTACGCGACGCTGGTGCGATCGACGGTGGTATCGCTGCTGCCCGATTGCGATGTCTATGCCACCGACTGGCACAATGCCCGCGACATTCCCGTGTCCTGCGGCAAGTTCGACATCGAGGATTACACCCAGTATCTGGTCCGCTTCATCCGCCATCTGGGACCGGACACCCATGTCATCGCGATCTGCCAGCCGGCGCCGCTGGCGCTGGCCGCCACCGCCGTTCTGGCCGCCGAGGATGAGAAACTGCAACCTCGCACGCTGACGCTGATCGGCGGTCCCATCGACCCCGATGCCGCCGCGACCGAGGTCACCGATTTTGGCAACCGCGTCACCATGGGCGAGCTGGAGCATCTGGCCATCCAGCAGGTCGGGATGAAATATGCCGGTGCCGGGCGCATGGTCTATCCGGGGCTGGCGCAACTGTCGTCCTTCATCACCATGAATGCCGACACCCACGCCAATGCCTTCATCAACAAGATCTTTGCCGAGGCCCGTGGCGAGGCCTCTGAAAACGACAAACACAACAAGTTCTATGACGAATATCTGGCGGTCATGGACATGACGGCGGAATTTTACCTCTCGACGGTCGAGCGGATCTTCAAGGGGCTGGAAATCGCCCAGAACCGCTTTACCATCGAAGGCCAGCCCGTCGATCTGGGCAAGATCCGCAATATCGGCATCATGACGGTCGAGGGCGCCAATGACGACATCTCGGCCCCCGGCCAATGCGTCGCGGCGCTGGATCTGTGCACCGGCGTCGATGCGGCGCGCAAACAGCAGCATCTGGAACCCGGCGCCGGCCATTACGGCATTTTCGCCGGCAAGTCGTGGCGCCTGAATATCCGCCCGCTGGTGCTTGATTTCATGGATGAAAACACCACCGGCGAAAAGCACCGCAGGCGGGGCCGCGTTCAGGTGGCCGATACCGCCAGCGACACCCAGACGCCCATCCGCGACGACAAGATCGCGGTCTGACCCGGATCAGGCCCCAAGGCCCCTGCGGGTTTGGGCGCCAGGATGGCGCGGCGGGCCATACCCCCCGCCGCATCCCGGACGGGTTACAGCCGGGCCAGAACCTCTTCGACGCTGCCGGCGATCAGGGACAGACAGTCGGGCGTCGAAAACCGGTGATCGGCATCCTTGACCAGCGCCAGCCGCATATCCGGCCCGTTGCAGTGGTCCAGCAGCCGCAGCGCCCAATCCATCGGCACATCGGCATCCGCGGTGCCTTGCAGGAAACGCACCGGGAAGGGCAGCATCAGCGGTCGGTCCAGCACCAGATGGTCATCACCATCCTCGATCAGACGCCGCGTGATCACATAGGGGCTGTCATCGTAATCCGACGGTAATTCGATCCGCCCGGTCGCCATGACCTCGGCCCGCTGCGCCTCGGTGAAACCGGCCCAAAAACCATTGCGGGTGAAATCGGGCGCCGCCGCGACCGTCACCAGCCCGGCCACCCGTTCCGGCATCGCCCGCGCAACCAGCAGGCTGATCCAGCCGCCCATGCTGGACCCGACCAGCAGTTGCGGCCCCTCGGTCAGGGCGGTGATCGCCGCCGCCGCATCGGCAAACCAGTCACCGATACATCCGGCCTCGAAATCGCCGCTGCTTTCGCCGTGCCCGGAATAGTCGAAACGCAGGAACCCCCGCCCCTGCGCGCGCGCCCAATCCTGCAAATACAGCGCCTTGGTGCCCTGCATGTCCGATTTGAAACCGCCCAGAAACACCACGCCCGGCCCGTTTCCGGCAAGCTGTTCATAGGCAATTCGCCGCCCCTGCGGCGTATCCAGATATTGGGGCATCACGTCCTCGTCTTGGTTCAAATATCCCACGGGGGCGTGGGGGTGTGAAACCCCCACAAAGAACTGCGGGTGTGGGGGTGTGAAACCCCCACGGAAAACTGCGGGTGTGGGGGCGTGCCCCCTACCGAAAGCCGCAGGCACTGCGTCGCACGCGCCCCACTCACACCGCGCATGTTGACTTTCCCCGCCTCAGGTCGCAAGAGGCGCGGACACATAACCCGCAACCGGGCGTTCCGTGGGCGCCAAACCGACGAGGAGCCAAGCATGTCTGGCCAGATCTCCCTTACCTTTCCCGATGGCAATAAACGCGACTATCCCGCTGGCATCACCGCTGCGCAGGTCGCTGAAAGCATTGCCCCTTCGCTGGCCAAACGCGCCATTTCCGCGACCGTGAACGGCCAGCATACCGACCTGCAATGGCCGCTGACGCAGGATGGCAGCATCGCCATCAACACGATGAAGGACGACGCCCCGGCGCTGGAACTGATCCGGCACGATTTCGCCCATGTCATGGCGCGCGCGGTTCAGGAATTGTGGCCCGACGTCAAGGTCACCATCGGCCCGGTGCGCGATGCCGGCTGGTTTTACGATTTCGACCGCGCTGAACCCTTCACCCCCGAGGATCTGGGCGCCATCGAAGCCAAGATGAAACAGATCATCGCCGCGCGCGAACCGGTCCGCACCGAGGTCTGGGACCGCGCCCGCGCCATCGCCCATTACGAAGCCGCGAACGAACCCTTCAAGGTCGAACTGGTCAACCGCATCCCCGAGGGCGAGGACCTGCGCATGTACTGGCATGGCGACTGGCAGGATCTGTGCCGCGGCCCGCATCTGCAATCGACCGGCCAACTGCCCGCCGATGCGTTCAAACTGACCCATGTCGCCGGCGCCTATTGGTTGGGCGACAGCACCCGCCCGATGCTGCAACGCATCTATGGCGTGGCTTTCCGCAACCGCGACGACCTGAAAGCCCATATGCACATGCTGGAAGAGGCCGCCAAACGCGACCACCGCAAGTTGGGGCGCGAAATGGACCTGTTCCACATGCAGGAGGAAGCCCCCGGTCAGGTTTTCTGGCACCCCAATGGCTGGACGATTTACACCACGCTTCAGGACTATATGCGCCGCCAGCAGCGCCGCGATGGCTATGTCGAGGTCAACACCCCGCAGGTGGTGAACCGCAAATTGTGGGAGGCCTCGGGCCACTGGGACAATTACCAGGAAAACATGTTCATCGTCGAGGTTGACGAAGATCACGCCCGCGAAAAGACGGTTAACGCGCTCAAGCCGATGAACTGCCCCTGCCATGTCGAAATCTTCAAGGTGGGGCTGAAATCCTATCGCGACCTGCCGCTGCGCATCGCGGAATTCGGCTCGTGCAACCGCTATGAACCCTCGGGCGCGCTGCATGGCATCATGCGGGTGCGCGGCTTTACCCAGGATGACGCGCATATTTTCTGCACCAGCGACCAGATTCAGGCCGAGTCGCAGAAATTCATCGGCCTTTTGTCGCGCGTCTATGCCGATCTGGGCTTTACCGACTGGCGCATCAAGCTGTCCACCCGCCCCGAAAAGCGCATCGGCTCCGAGGAAAGCTGGGACCATGCCGAGGCCGCGCTGGCCAATGCCGTGACCGCCGCTGGTCACAGCTATGAAATCTTTGAAGGCGAAGGCGCGTTCTATGGTCCCAAGCTGGAATTCGTGCTGACCGATGCGATTGGCCGCGACTGGCAATGCGGCACCTTGCAGGTCGACCCCAACCTGCCCGAACGCCTTGATGCCGAATATGTCGGCGCCGATGGCAACAAGCACCGTCCGGTCATGCTGCACCGCGCGGTTCTGGGCAGCTTTGAACGCTTTATCGGCATGTTGATCGAAAACTATGCCGGCAAGCTGCCATTCTGGCTGGCGCCGCGTCAGGTCGTGGTGGCCTCGATCGTGTCGGATGCCGACGATTATGTCGAAGAGGTCGCCGCCGCGCTGCTGATGGCGGGCGTGCGGGCCGAGGCCGATACCCGCAACGAAAAAATCAACTACAAGGTGCGGGAACATTCGCTGGCAAAGGTGCCGGTGATTCTGGCCATCGGCATGAAAGAGGTCGAAAACCGCACCGTCTCGATGCGGCAGCTGGACAAGCAGGGCAGCGAATCGCTGTCGCTGGATCAGGTCGTGGCCCAGCTTTCCGCACAGGCAACCGCCCCCGATCTGGTCTGACCGGGGCGGAAAAGCCGCATTGTCAGCAAAAATTCACGCTCGCTTTACATAAGCGGGCGTTTCTTGCTTGTGTTTGCGCCAATTTGCTTCATGCTGTCCCCAGCGTGAGCATACTTTCTACCGCCTCCCTTTACGGGGCAGCCGGACGACCGAAAGACAGGCTGCACGGCCCACCCTGGCAATATCGCTGGTGGGATTTTTTGAAGGAGAGACGGTCATGGCTACCGGTACCGTGAAATGGTTTAACGCCACCAAAGGCTTCGGCTTCATCGCGCCCGACGATGGCGGCAAAGATGTGTTCGTGCACATCTCGGCGGTCGAGCGTGCCGGCCTGAAAGGTCTGCAAGACAACCAAAAAGTCAGCTACGAGCTTCAGTCCGGCCGCGACGGTCGCGCTTCGGCTTCGGATCTGCAACTGATGTAATCGCCGCGGCGGGGCCTGCCCCGTCAGCGCGATCAGGCATCAAGGCCCGCGCCCCGGCGCGGGCCTTTTGCATGTCCAACCGCGATGCGTTCGCCCGTGGCGCCCCTTTTCAGATGGGGTTCATGCGACGCAGGTGTCATTCGGTTCCCGCCCGCGTCGGACTTTTGCTGCGCTGTCCGAACACTTAGAACCCGTATTCCATATCCGCCCCTCCTGTCCGCTATGCCGCTGAGTTGTGCGTCCTGTCAGACATGGGCAACACCTGTTTCACACCACTCCTTGCTGGTTGGCACGGCCACGAATGCGGTCCAGAAGGGGACGTTACCCAGCGCCCTGCGGCGGGCGTCAGTCACATTTTCACGGCAGTGGAATAACCATCAGCAGAACAACCCCGCGCGCCGCAGCCCAGAAGCGCCGCCCCGACAAAGACCGCGCAACAGATTATTCTGACAAGGATCTTTCTGCGTCGCCCCCCTTTTCGCCGCGGCGATTCTGGGCCGCGTCTTCCTTTGCCCGTCCATCGCTGCCCGCTGCTGTGGGTTCTGCGGCGCCAACCGGGGCGCTCGGGCCACCCCCTTACGCCGCCCCCGCCGCGCGGCCCGATCATCGCCGTCAGCCCGGACATATTCCGGTTTTGATCTGGCAAAAACCGGCACAAAGGGCTAAGCACCACCCCCGTGATCCGCCCCAACCGACAGGCCAAGTGATGACGCAATCCCCCTTCAACCTTGCGGAATATGTGCTGCACGCCGGCGCGCAGACCCCTGAGAAACTGGCCATGTCGGTGGTTGGTCCCAGCCGGGCTGACCGCTGGTCCTATGCGCGGCTGATCGCGGCGGTGCGCGGCACGGCGACCGGGCTGCGCCAGTCGGGCCTTGTGCCGGGCGACCGCCTGTTGATCCGGCTGGGGAACACGCCGGGCTTTCCCATTGCCTATCTGGGTGCCATCGCCGCCGGCATTGTGCCGGTGCCGACCTCGGCCATGCTGACCGCGCCAGAAATCACCAAACTGTCCCAGACCCTTCATCCCAAGGCGATTGTCGCCGGGGCCGATATTGCGCTGCCCCAGCATCACGCCCCGGTCCTGACCGAGGACCAGATTACCGCCATGGCCGACCTGCCCGCCGCGGACTGGGAAATGGGCGACCCGGAACGGCTGGCCTATATCATCTATACCTCCGGCTCGACCGGGCAGCCGCGCGCCGTGATGCACGCCCATCGCGCCATTCTGGCACGGCGGGCCATGTTCACGGACTGGTATGGGCTGGGGGCCAGCGACCGCTTGCTTCATGCCGGTGCATTCAACTGGACCTTTACCCTTGGCACCGGGCTGATGGACCCGTGGACGATGGGCGCCACCGCGCTGATCCCGGCCGAAGGCACAGCGATCGAACAGATCCCCCTGCTGGCCAACCGTCACGGCGCCACCATTCTGGCCGCCGCGCCGGGCGTGTTCCGGCGGATGCTGCGCGCCGAATGGCCACCCATTGCCAGCCTGCGTCACGGGCTGGCGGCGGGCGAAAGGCTGGACCCGGGATTGCGCGCCGACTGGCAGATCCGCACCGGCACCGACCTGCACGAGGCAATGGGCCTGTCGGAATGTTCGACCTTCCTGTCGGGGTCCCCGTCGCGGCCCGCGCCGGTCGGCACGGCGGGCTTTGCACAGGCGGATCGCCGGGTCGCCATTCTGCGCGATGACGCCACCCCTGCCCCGACGGGCGAACCCGGTGCGCTGGCCATTCATCGCGACGATCAGGGGCTGTTTCTGGGCTATCTGGACCAGCCCGGGGAAACCGCCGCCAGGTTTCGCGGCGACTGGTTCCTGACCGGCGACATCGCGGTGGCCGAGGACAGCGGCGCCATCCGGCTGGAGGGGCGGGCCGATGACATTATGAATGCCGGCGGTTTCCGCGTCTCGCCAGCCGAGATCGAGGAGGTTCTGGCCACCCTGCCCGATGCCGGCGACGTGGCCGCGACGGAACTGCCGGTCGGGCCGGGCAGCAGCATCATCGCGCTGTTCTGGACCGGTGCGGCCAGCGCGCAGTCGCTGCGCGATCTGGCTCAACAGCACCTTGCCCGCTATAAGCAGCCCCGCGATTACATTCATATCGACAGCCTGCCGCGCACACCGACGGGCAAGATCAACCGCCGCCAGTTGCGCGATACATATCGGAAGGACCGCTGATGCCGCTTCAGCCCACATCCGCACAGGTCCGGCTGGACATCTTTGCTGACCCGACCTGCCCGTGGTCGCTGATCGCCAAGGCCGAACTGGACCGAGCGCTGGAAGCCCGGCCACGGCACCCGCTGGCCTTGACGTGGCATCCCTTCCGGCTGGAGCCCCAGATGCCGGCGGCGGGGATGGATTATGTGACCTATATGAAGGCCAAATACCGCGACGAAAAAGGTATTCTTGACGCCATGGGCCCGGTGATGGCCGCAGCCGAGCGTTTGGGCCTGTGGATCAACCCCTCGCTGATCGAGCGCGTTCCCGACACCACCAACGCCTTTCGGCTGCTGCATTGGGCCGGAATCGAATCGGCGCAGACGCGGGTCATGTCCGGGCTGATGCGGGCGCATTGGCGGGAAGGACGTAATATCGCGCGCCCCGATGTGCTGCGCGACATCGCCGCAAGTGCCGGAATGGATGGCGCCATGGTCTTGCGCCTGCTGACGACCGAGGCCGATATCGACACCGTGCTGTTGGCCGAGGCCCATGCCCGCGATCGCGGCGTGCGCGCGACGCCGACCGTCATCGTGGCCGACCGTCATGTCGTAACCGGGGCGCAGCCGGCCAGCCTGTGGATGCAGGTCATCGACGATCTGGCAGCGGCAGGCTGACCTGACAGACCGCATAAGGGGGCAGACATGCTGACCGCGCATCTGCCTTCGGGCTATGTTTTGGCAAAGGCTATCGGCCGGACGGGGCCATGGGCGATGGGGGCGGCCCTGCTGGGGGCGGTGGCGCCCGATTTCGACATGCTGTGGTTCTATTTTGTCGATCAGGGGCAGACCCATCATCATCGGTTCTGGCCTCATATTCCGGCAATCTGGCTGGCCATCGCCCTCATCTTCTGGCCAGTGGCGCGTCGTGTCCCGGCGCGTCAGCGTCAGGCCGTGGCGATCTTTCTGGCGGCAGTCGCGCTGCACCTGCTGCTGGACAGTCTGGCGGGCGGGATCATGTGGCTGTGGCCCATAAATGATCGGTTGCTGCATCTGGTAACGGTGCTGCCGCGCTATGATCACTGGGCCCTCAGCTTTATCCTGCACTGGACATTTCTGGCCGAGATCGCGATCTGGATCGCTGCGGCGATCCTGTGGCTGCGTCAGCGCCTCAAAAGGCCGGTGCTTGCGTCGCCCGCCACGCGGGGTTAGGTCAAGGGTTCTGCCGCGACAGGTGCCGCCATGACCAGACCCCCTTCCCCGCCGCCACCCCCCGCCAGCACGGGACCGGGGCAGCTGTCCCCGCCCGATATCCGGCGCCTGCCCATGCCGGAATTCATCGGGATGCTGGCCTTTCTGTTCGCCACCATCGCCTTTTCCATCGACGCCATGCTTCCGGCCCTGCCGGACATCGCCGCCAGCCTGACGCCTGACAATGTCAACCGCGCCCAGCTGATCCTGACCAGCTTTGTCTTTGGCATGGGGCTGGGGACGCTGTTTGCCGGCCCGATTTCGGACGCGATCGGGCGCAAACCTGCGATTACCGCTGGTTTCGCCATCTATATCGCCGCCGCCGCCGCCGCGCTGTTCGCACAGTCGCTTGAGGTGTTGCTGATCTGCCGCTTCATTCAGGGCGTCGGGGCCTCTGGGCCACGCATTGTCGGCCTGGCGCTGGTGCGCGACCTTTATGCCGGGCGCGAGATGGCCCGGATCACCAGTTTCGTCATGATGGTGTTTATCATGATCCCGGCACTGGCGCCCTCGCTGGGGGCGGGGATGATCTGGCTTGGCGGATGGCACGCGGTCTTCATCGCCTTCATCTGTTTTGCGCTGATCGGCGGGCTGTGGCTGAACCTGCGTCAGGACGAAACCCTGCCGCCTGAGCGCCGGCGCCCGCTGAAGGCCGGCCCCCTTGGCGCCGCCATCCGCGAAGTGCTGACCGACCGTCAGGTGGTCTTGTGCATCATCGTTCTGACCCTTGGCTTCGGGCAGATGTTCGGTCTGCTGTCCTCGGCCCAACAACTGTTTGGCGAGGCTTATGGCAAGGGCGATCAGTTCCCATTGTGGTTCGCCGCCATGGCATTGCTGTCGGGCAGCGGCACCATCGTGAACGCCCGTCTGGTGATGCGGCTGGGAATGCGGCGCATCGCGCGCGCCGCCTATCTGATGCAGATCATTTCCTCGGGGCTGTTCGCGATCTGTCTGTTTGGCGATCTTTTGCCGGATATTCTGCGCTTTCCGGCCTTTTTCCTGTGGGCGGTCAGCGTCTTTTTCATGGCCGGGGTCACCTTTGGCAACCTGAATGCACTGGCGCTGCAACGCATGGGGCATATCGCGGGCATGACCGCCTCGATCGTGGCGGCGGCCTCGACGCTGCTGGCGGTGGTCATCGCGGCACCGGTCGGGCTGTCCTATGACGGCACCGCATTGCCAATCACCTTGGCGACGCTGATCTGTTCGGCGCTGGCATGGCTGCTGATGGGCCGGATGACGGATTAAACTTATTCGCGCCAGTGCCTGGCGATCCAGCTTGCCGGGCGCAGATAATGGCGCAGATGCCGCGACAAACCGTGACGCCTGCGACCATCGAAAGCCGCGCGCAGATGGTCCAGCGGCGTCCGCGCCGGGTCGCCATCGCCCCAGCGACCATTGACGGCATCGTGCGGGTTGATGCGCCCGGCAAAGATCACCACCCGGCTGCCGCGCGGGATGCGCGGGGACATCACATAATTCAGCGGAAAATGCGGCACCGATTGCAGGCGGAAATGCGTCACCCAGCCGCGCGGCCAGAACCTGATCCCGCCGGGGGCGTTGCGGGTGACAAATCGCTGCTCGAACCGATAGGTATCCGCAATGCCCTGCGGGTCGGCCTGAAACATCTGTTGCAGCGGTGCCAGCCGCCCGACCTGCATCCGATAGATCGAGGTCTGTCCCAGCTTCTCGAACGGGGTCGAAAGGTTGCGCGCCAGAACCGTATCCTCGGGGTCGCCAAAGCTGAAAAACGGGTCCAGATTGCCGGTAATGACGCAATCGAGATCGACGAACAGCACCACTCCGGTCACATCGCCCAGATCGCCCCATAACCGTGATTTCGGCCATTTCCCCAGGGTATTCGTGGGCGCCGTATATTCGAAGTCCGGCAGGGGCCGGATCTGCACTTCGGGGCGGATACCGGCACCATCGTCGGTAAAGCAATACAGCCGGAAAGGCGGCGTGATATTGCGCGCCACCATGCCATAAAGGCGATTGACATATTCGGGCCCGTATTTGGTGCCCCATTTGATGCAGATAACCTGTTTCATGCCCATGTTCTGGCCTGCCCGAGGGGCGCAGGCAAGCCCCGGCAAACAAGAACATCAAAAGCATGGCACAGATCATCGGCAGGCATTCCCGGCTATCATCGTCACTTCGGCACAGGCTGACCGCAAAAGATTGAGATTCCGTTTACAGCCGCGAAAAAAATCATGTTCCGCATTAACCGGATGGTAACGGATCATGCGCCATGTTGGGTGACAGCGGCGAATCACGGGGTTACGGGAAAGGGGTTCTTGACAGTGCAGGACAGGCGGCTATAAGCGCGCATTCATTGGTGTTGGTGGCCCCCGCAAGGGGATGCCTGTCGGGCACGCAACCGGGATGACCGGAACCGTGGCCAAAGGACAACGCCCTTCGAAACCACAAAGAAGGAGATCAGCGATGACCAAACGCACCGCTGCCAAGTACAAGATCGACCGCCGCATGGGCGAAAACATCTGGGGCCGCGCCAAGTCGCCGGTGAACCGCCGTGAATATGGCCCCGGCCAGCACGGCCAGCGCCGCAAGGGCAAATTGTCCGATTTCGGCACCCAGCTGCGCGCCAAGCAGAAGCTGAAAGGCCATTACGGCGATCTGACCGAAAAGCAATTCCGCCGCATCTATGCCGAGGCCGAGCGCGTCAAGGGCGACACCGGTGAAAACCTGATCGGCCTGCTGGAGCGTCGTCTGGACGCCGTCGTCTATCGCGCCAAATTCGTGCCGACCATCTTTGCCGCACGCCAGTTCGTGAACCACGGCCATGTGACCGTGAACGGCAAACGGGTGAACATCCCGTCCTATCGCGTCAAGGAAGGCGATGTGATCGCCGTTCGCGACCGGTCCAAGCAACTGGCCATCGTGCTGGAGGCCGTTTCCCTGGCCGAACGTGACGTGCCCGATTATCTGGAAACCGATCACAGCAAAATGACCGCGACCTTCGTGCGCACCCCGGCGCTTGGCGATGTGCCCTATGCCGTTCAGATGGAACCGCATCTGGTCGTCGAATTTTACGCGAAGAACTGATCTTCGCGACAATCGACCGCTGTTTCAAAGGCCGCCCCCTGGGGCGGCCTTTTCACTTGCCCCTGCGCCGCCGTGCCCTGTGCAATTGCGACATTTTTGACATGCCCCGGCCCCCGGCCCCGCGGCGGGACTTCCAAAGCCCCCGGCCAGCGCATAGAGATCATTCCAAGCCATGAGGAACCGCTGCCATGACCGACCATCCCCAGATCCAGCCACAACCCGGCATCATGGAAATCGCGCTGTATCAGGGCGGCGCGGCACAGATCGCGGGGCGCAGCGACGCCATCAAGCTGTCATCGAACGAAAACCCTTTCGGGCCCTCGGACAAGGCGCGCGACGCGGTGATCCGCGCGGCGCATAAGCTGCATCGCTATCCTTCGTCAGACCACGCCGCGCTGCGGCAGGCGATCGCTGAGACCCACGATCTTGACGCCGACCGGATCATCTGCGGCGTCGGCAGTGACGAGGTGATCCACATGCTGTGCCAGGCCTATGCCGGCCCCGGCGACGAGGTTCTGTTCACCGAACACGGCTTTCTGATGTATCGCATCGGCGCCCATGCCGTCGGCGCCACGCCGGTGCAGGTGGCCGAACGCGACCGCGTCACCGATGTCGACGCGCTGATCGCAGGGGCGACCCCGCGCACCCGGCTGATCTTTGTCGCCAACCCCAACAACCCCACCGGCACCATGATCGGCCTGCCCGAGCTGGAGCGGCTGGCCCGCGCCGTGCCGCAGGCCATTCTGGTGATTGACGCGGCCTATGCCGAATATGTCGGTGACTATGACGGCGGCGCCGATCTGGCAACGCGACTGCCGAATGTGGTGATGACCCGCACTTTTTCCAAGATCTATGGGCTTGGCGGGTTGCGCATCGGCTGGGGCTATGGCCCGCAGTCAATCATCGACGTGCTGAACCGCATCCGCGACCCGTTCAACCTGTCACAGGCGGCGCTGGACGCCGCCGAGGCCGCGATCCGCGATCAGGACCATGTCGCCCGCTGCCGCGCCGAAAATGCCCGGATGCGGGTCTGGCTGGCCGAATCGCTGGCTGAAAAAGGGGTGCCTTCGGACACCTCGATGACCAATTTCATTCTGGCCCGCTTTGCCGATCAGCCCACCGCCGAGGCCTGTGACACCGCCCTTCAGGCCGAGGGCATCATCGTGCGCCGCGTCGGCAGCTATGGCCTGCCGCATTGTCTGCGCATCACCGTGGGTGACGAATCCTCGTGCCGCAGGGTGGCGCATGTGATCGGCCAGTTCATGGCCCAGAAACAGGCCACAGCATGAGCGATCAGCCCGTTTTTCAACAGGTTGCGCTGATCGGGCTGGGGTTGATCGCCGGCTCGATGGCCCATGCCATGCGCGAAAACGGTCTGGCGGCGCGGATCACCGGCTATGCCCGCAGCGCCGCCACCCGTGACGAGGCCCGCGCCCTGAACCTGTGCGAAGTCATGGACAGCGCCGCCGAGGCCGTGCGCGGGGCCGATCTGGTGGTGCTGGCGGTTCCCGTCGGCGCCATGGGGCTGGTCGCGGCAGAAATCGCCCCGCATCTGGCGCCCGGCGCGATGATCACCGATGTCGGCTCGGTCAAACAATCGGTCATCGACGCCGTGGCCCCGCATCTGCCCGATCACGCCGTGTTCATTCCGGGCCACCCGCTGGCGGGCACTGAACATTCCGGCCCCGCCGCTGGTTTTGCCACGCTGTTCGTCAACCGCTGGTGGCTGCTGACGCCGCTGCCCGACACGGACCCGCAGGCGGTGGCGCGGCTGCGCGCGCTGATCACCGGCATGGGCGCCCATGTCGAGGAGATGGAGCCGACGCATCACGATCTGGTGCTTGCCGTCACCAGCCACACCCCGCATCTGATCGCCTATACGATGGTGGGCGTGGCCGATCACCTCAAGCGTGTGACCGAGGGCGAGGTGATCAAATATTCCGCCGCGGGTTTCCGCGATTTCACCCGCATCGCCGCCAGCGACCCGACGATGTGGCGCGACGTGTTCCTGCATAACCGCGAGGCGACGCTGGATATTCTGGGCCGCTTCACCGAAGAGCTGTTCGTGCTGCAACGCGCCATCCGCATGGGCGACGGCCAGCACCTGTTCGATTATTTCAGCCGCACCCGCGCCATCCGTCGCGGCATTATCGAGGCCGGTCAGGATACCGAGGCCGCCGATTTCGGGCGCAGCGGCGGACCGGCGCAGAAATAACCGGCGGTGCGTCGCCCCGATTAACATTTTTTTATCGACGCCCTGAAATCGGGGGAAACTGCGGCTGTCGGCGCGGCGTTTGGATGCTATGCGCCCTGTGACCCTGCCCGTTCTGGCCGTCTCGTGGCTGACCTTCATGGCCAGCACCCTGGCCTATGCGCTGCTGCCGCCTGCGGTGGGGGGCACGGCGGGGCTGGGGCTGATGGAGGGGGCCACAGCCACCGCCATGGCCCACAGCACACAGATGTTGTTGCGGCCGCAATCCGGCATGTCGCTGTGGCTGCTGCTGGTCGGCTGTTGGGTCACACTGGGGCGGCATCTGACGCAGGTCGCCGCCACCGCGCGACGGCTGGGGGTGGCGCAGCGCCGCGCCCATCGTGCCGATCTGCGCGCCATCCGCAGCGACCTGCCGCCGACGCCGCGTCATATGCTGCGCCTGCATCGCCCCGATCTGGCCTGGCGCGAACATCTGCCGCTTGTTGTGGCACTGCTGGCCGGGGCGGGCTGGCCGTGGCTGGTCCAGCCCGCGCCTATGGCGGCGCTGATGCTGGCGCTGGTGATGATGCTGGCGGCGCTGATCGCGGTCATCCGCGGCCAGCGCGATGGCCGCCGCGTGGCCCGGCGCAGCGGTATCGGCCTGTTCGGCGGCTGGGCCAGCCTGTCGACGCTGCTGCTGTTCGCGGCCTTTCTGGCCGATCGCTTTGGCCTGCCTTTGCAGGTCACGCAGGCCTTTGCCATCGGCATTATCATCGTGATCGCCATGGCGGTTCAGCTGCGCATTCACGGCACGGTCAGCTTTTCCGTGGCGGTCATCTGGGGCCTGATCGGCATTGCCGCCGTCACCATGCCGGTCAGCCCGTCCATGGCGACGCTGGCGGTGGCGGGCATTGCCGCCATCGCGCTGGTTCTGGTGCTGGAGGTCACATGACCCCCCCGGACGGCCTTAGCCGCCCTTTGGTTTTTGCCGGACCTTATGCTTGGACAGCGCACCGGACTGGCTGATCTTGGTGGCCTTGTGACGATAGGGGTTCTTATCCCCCTGATCGCGGAAGGTCAGCCGGATCGGCGTGCCGGGCATGTCGAAATCAAGCCGCAACCCGTTGACCAGATAACGCTGGTAACTGTCGGGCAGCTTGTCGGTATGCGTGGCCTTGACGATAAAAGCCGGGGGCCGGGTCTTGATCTGGGTCATATAGCGCAGGCGAATGCGCCGCCCGCCCGGTGCGGGGGGCGGGTGCGCCTCGGTCATGGCGGACAGCCATTGGTTCAGCCTGGCGGTGCCGACGCGGCGGTTCCAGACCTCATGCGCCTTCAGGATGGCGTTATGCAGGCGGTCAAGGCCCTTGCCGGTGCGGGCACTGACGGTCACCAGGGGCGCGCCCTTCAGCTGTGGCAGCAGACGCTCGAACGCTTGGCGCAGTTCCTTCAGCTTTTCGGGCTTGTCCTCTTCAAGGTCCCATTTATTCGCGGCCACGACCACGGCGCGGCCCTCGGCCTCAGCGAAATCGGCAATGCGCAGATCCTGCTGTTCGAAAGGGATGGCCACGTCCAGAAGCACCACCACCACCTCGGCAAAGCGGACGGCGCGCAGGCCATCGGCCACGGACAGCTTTTCGACCTTGTCGGTCACTTTGGCCTTTTTACGCATTCCGGCGGTGTCGAAAATCCGCATCGGCGTGCCCATGAAATCGGTGGTCACGCTGATGGAATCGCGGGTGATGCCGGCCTCGGGTCCGGTCAGCAGGCGGTCCTCGCCGATAATCTTGTTGATCAGCGTGGATTTGCCCGCATTGGGCCGCCCGATTACCGCCAGTTGCAGCGGGCGCGCGGCGCTGGGGCGCCAGTCCTCGGCGCCTTCGCCGGTTTCGGCGGCCTCGTCTGACAGTTCGACATCGGTTTCGGGCATGATCGGGGCGGGGCGGGCGGCCTCGACCTCATCGGCCAGCGGCGCCAGCACCCGATACAGGTCGTCCATCCCCTCGCCATGTTCGGCGCTGATGCGCAGCGGCTCGCCCAGACCAAGGCCAAAAGCCTCCATCGCGCCGGCCTCGCCTGCGCGGCCTTCGGCCTTGTTGGCGGCCAGAATGACGTGTTTGGCGCGCTTGCGCAGGATGTCAGCGAAATATTCATCCGCCGCCGTCACCCCCACCCGCGCGTCAATGACGAACAGGCAGATATCGGCCTCGTCCACGGCGCGTTCGGTCAGGCGCCGCATCCGGCCTTGCAGGCTGTCATCCTCGGCCATTTCCAGACCGGCGCTGTCGATCACGACAAAGCGCAGCGGCCCCAGACGACCATCGCCCTCGCGCAGGTCGCGGGTGACGCCGGGCTGGTCATCGACCAGCGCCAGACGCTTGCCGACCAGACGGTTGAACAGGGTGGATTTGCCGACATTGGGACGCCCGACAATGGCAAGTGTGAAGGTCATTGGAATGCGTGCAATTGGCCATCGCGGCCGGTGACATAAAGGGTGCGGCCCGCCACGACCGGCGCACTGGCCGCCCCGCCCGGGATCGCCCCCTGCCCGACCAGTGCCCCCGAGGCCGGGTCAAACACCCGCAGCACCCCGTCGCTGGAGGCCACGAACAGCCGCCCCCCGGCCAGAACCGGGCCAAAGCTGGCGGTGATGCGGTCCTGTTTCTTGATCTTCTGATCGGTGAAATAGGGCAGGTCCACGGACCAGACCCGCGCGCCGTTGCGCGCATCCAGCCGCACCAGCTGCGCCTGATCGTTGACCGCGAATACCGCGTTGCCGACCGGCAGCACCGGGCTGTTGGCGCCGTCGCGGGCCGACCAGTCCTGCGCGCCGCTGGCCAGATCGAAAGCGTCGATCCGGCCAGACGAGCTGCCGGCGAAGACCTTGCCGCCGCTGATCACCGGATCGCCGGTCAGGTCGCGAATCACCGCGATGGACCGGCCACGGCGCACGCCCGCCACCTGTCCCGACCACAGCGTGCTGCCGCTGTCGGCATCGACGGCCAGCAGCTGACCGGAATTGAACGGGAACACCACCGTGCTGCCCGAGACTGCCGGGGCCGAGACGCCCATCACCCCCGAGCTGGAGGTATTGCCGCTGGTCTGCCACAGCACCTTGCCGTCGCCCGCGCGCACGGCCCAACCGACCGCATTGCGCGCGGTGACATAGACCACGCCATTCGCCGCCGTGGGGGCACCGGCGATGGGCGCGCCGACGCGCTGGCGCCAGATGACCGCGCCGCTGCGCGCATCCAGCGCCACCAGCTCGCCCCAGCCGGTGGTGACATAGACATGACCCGAATCATAGGCGACACCGCCGCCCGACACGCTGTCGCCGCGTTCGCCCGCGGGGGTGACATCGGTGGACCAGACCCGGCCACCATTGCGGGCGGTGGCGGTGACCCGCGCGCGGCTGTCCAGCGTAAAGATCACGCCCCCCGCGACCACCGGATCGGCGGTCAGCCGGTGCCGGCGATCCGCCGCGGCGCCGATCGGTGCCGACCAGATGCGGGTGGTCCCGGCCCCCAGCGCGACATGGCCGCTGGCATGGGCGGCCCCGCCCGCGCGCTGCGGCCAGTCGGCATTGGCGCGCGCCGCCGGCAGCGCCAGCGCCGCCGTGGTCGGCGCGGGATCGCCCACCACCCCCGGCCCATCGGGCGAGGTCACCGCGCGCGGGTCCAGCCGCTCGCCCTGAAGGATCAGCTCGCGCTCGGCGCAGCCCGCCAGCAATGCGGTCACACCCAGCGCCGCGATCATCTGCTTTCCGGTCATCCCAGCCCCCATTTCTTCGCCCCGTTTCTTTGCCGCGCCCATTGCCGGGCCTCAGCCGTTGGTTCCCATCGCCGCCGGGTTTGCCTCGGCCGCGGGTTCGGGTTCTTCGCCAAGCGTCACCATCATTTCCGCCAGCCGGCGGCGCAGGTTGTCCGACAGCCCGTCACGCGCCTGAATCTGTCGGATCAGCGTGGCCGCATCTTCGTCGCGCCCGGCACCGATCAGCGCGATGGCCTTTTGTTCCAGGGCCAGCAGCTCAAACGGCGCACCGGGCTGGGACAGTTCGGTCAGCATCGCGTCGCGCTGCGCCAGATCCATCCCCGAGCCTTGCACAATCACCGATTTCAGCCGCGCCAGATCGCGCAACAGCACATCATTGCCCGCCGCCTGTACGGCCCCATCCAGCGCCGTCACCGCCTGCGCCCCGGCCCCGGCCTGTTGCTGGTGGCTGGCAATCAGCAGATCGGCCAGCGCCGCATGGCCCGCGCCGCCCTGACCGGCCAGCGCCCCAAGCGCGGCCACCGGCTGGTCCGAACCTTCGGCGGCCAGCACCGCATCGCCCCAGTCCTGCGCGGCATTGCGCGCCTTGGCGATGCTGTATTCGCGCCACGCCGCACCGCCGACGATGCCAAGGATCACCAGCCCCGCGATCCAGCCATAGCGGCGAAACGCGGTAAACAGGCGGTCGCGGCGCAGGTCTTCGGTGACTTCGTCGATAAAACTGTCGCTGTCGTGGGCCATGGTCTTTCCGGCTTTGTGCTTTGCCCCCTTATACTTGAGGGCGCGCACAGAACAAGGACGCAAGCGCAGCCGCGTCACAGCCCCGGTCAGCCCGCCAGCGCCCCGCCCTGTCGCCCCCGCCGCCAGACCGCGCGCGACCAGATCGCCAGCGCCGCCCAGATCAGGACAAACGCAATCATGTGCCAGCGGGTAAATTCTTCGTGCAGGACCAGCGTCGCGACCAGAAATTGCAGGCTGGGGTTAAGGTATTGCAACAGCCCCAGACTGGCCAGATCGACGCGCCGCGCGGCATAGGCAAACAGCATCAGCGGCACCGCCGTCATCGCCCCCGATGCCAGCATCAGCGCCGTCACCCCGGCATCATCGCCAAAGCGCAGCGCCCCGGCCATGCCCGCCGGCAGCCAGCCCCAATGCCCCGCCGCCAGCCAGACCAGCGCCAGCGGCGCCAGCAGCGCGACCTCGGCCGCGACCGAGATCATCGGCCCCAGATCCAGCCCTTTCTTGACAATGCCATAGGCGCCAAAGCTGACCGCCAGCGCAAGGCTGATCCATGGCGTCACCCCCAGCCCCAGCGTCAGCACCAGCACCGCCAGCCCCGCCATCGCCACCGCCAGCCATTGCGAGGGCCACAGCCTTTCGCCAAACAGCGCCACCCCGGCCAGCACCGCCACCAGCGGAAAGATGTAATACCCCAGCGAGGCCTGAACCGCCTGCCCGTTCTGCACCGACCAGATGAATAACAGCCAGTTCAGCGAAATCATCAGCGCCGCCAGCATGATGCGCCCGATCTGCGGTCCGCGCAGGATCGCCCACAGCGCCCCCAGCCGGCCCTGCGCCGTCAGGATGGCGCCGAACAGCATCAGCGACCAGATAGTGCGATGGGCCAGCACATCCCATGGGCCGACCACCGCCAGCGCCTTGTAAAAAATCGCTGACAGGCCCCAGACAAGGCAACAGCCGGTCATCGCCCACAGGCCCTTTATGCGTTCCGTCATTGCGCCCCCCGCGTTCTGCGCTGACCCTTCCGCACCGCCCGATCCCCGCCGCGACCCGCGCCGGATCGCGCCGTGGCCGCATCCCGGCACAGCAGACCGGCATGATCCACAGCCCCGCGACCGGCACAAGCCCCGGCACCACCGGGCGCCGGACCATGCCCGCGCGACCGGCACCTGCCGTTACGAAAAACGGCACCCGCAGGGGGTGCCGTCCATCGTCCACGGAAACGCCGACAGCCTTACATGCGGCTGGCGACGTTTTCCCAGTTCACCAGATTATTCAGGAAGTTTTCCAGATATTTGGGCCGCGCATTGCGGAAGTCGATGTAATAGGAATGTTCCCACACATCACAGCCCAACAGCGCCGTCTGGCCAAAGCACAGCGGGTTCACGCCGTTTTCGGTCTTGGTGATGTTCAGGCTGCCATCGCTGTCCTTGACCAGCCACGCCCAACCCGAACCGAACTGACCGGCACCGGCCTCACTGAATTTCTTCTTGAACTCATCGACCGAGCCGAACGCCTCGGTCAGGGCTTTTTCCAGCTCGGACGGCATGGCGGTCTTGGCCGGGGCCATCATTTCCCAGAACTGGCTGTGGTTCCAGTGCTGGCTGGCATTGTTGAAAATGCCGTTCTGCGCCACGGCGCCCTTGTCATAGGTGCCTTTGACGATCTCTTCCAGCGATTTGCCGTCCCATTCGGTCCCGGCGACCAGCTCGTTCAGCTTGTCGACATAGGCCTTGTGGTGCTTGTCGTGGTGATATTCCAGCGTCTCTTTCGACATGCCGCCATCGGCCAGCGCGTCATGGGCATAGGGAAGATCGGGAAGCGTGAAAGCCATTTCGGTTTCCTTTCCAGTAAGTTCGCGTGGGCGCTTGTGCCATGCGACGGGGGGAATGCAAAGCCCGTTCACAGGGCTGGTGCTGCCCCCTCAACGTCCGCCGGTCAGGCCCGGTTCCGGCTGGCGCGGTGTTGCGAACGGTTCGCAAAAACAAGGGTTTGCGGGGTTCAGCGCGGGTCCAGCGCGGCACCGTGGCGGGCCGCGCCCGACAGCGCCTCGGCCATGTAACCCGCGACCGAGCGAAAGCAGATCAGCCGCAGGTTCTGGCCCCGCGCATCATCGGGGGTTTCGCGCCAGACCGCACAGGCCACCTGCCCCGCCCGCGTCCGCCGCACCCCGTCATCGGGCAGCGCCTCGAAATCGACCGGCATCAGCTTGGCCAGCGCCTGCGTGGCGCGCCCGCCCTCGACCGCGAACAGGGCGCGCATATCGCTGACATCCGCGACCAGCGCGAACTGACCCGCCAGCGCGTCGTTCAGGCTGGCCACCGCCTGCGGGGTGTCGGACAGCGGACAGATCAGCAGCATCTCGTCCGGGGACATCCACAGCAGTCTGCGCTGGTCATCCGACACAAACCGCCCGGTGGCGGGCAGGTCCATCGCCAGCGCCGCCGCAGCCGCCTGCGCCACCTGATCGCGGGCGCGGATCAGCACCATGCCGGGCATCGGCAGACGGGTCACATTGGCCAGAACCTCAGCCATTGGCACGCACCCCTTCCTTGTCAAAGAATACCGGGTCGACCACCTGCGCCCGCAGCGGCGGCTGGTCGGCCATGTGGAATTCGACCACCTCGCCCATGCGGGCCGGGCCGTGGCGCAGCAGGCCCATGGCGATGGGCCGGTTCAGCGTGGGCGAGAAATAGGTCGATGTCACCCGCCCCTGCACATTGCGCTGATCGTTGTCATTGCGCCCCCGGTCCACGATATAGGCCCCGTCGGGAATGACCCGCCCGTCCAGACTGTCCAGCCCGACCAGTTTCCAGCGGTCGGGGTCGGTCATGTGGCTGCGCATCTGTGCGCGCTTGCCGATAAAGTCGGTTTTCTTCTTGCTGATCGCCCAGTCCAGCCCCAGATCCTGCGGGATGATGGTGCCATCGGTTTCATCCCCGATCATCACAAAGCCCTTTTCGGCCCGCATGATATGCATCGCCTCGGTGCCATAGGGGGTGACGTCGAACACCGCGCCACGTTCCATCAGCCGGTCCCATAATTGCTGGCCAAAGCGCGCCGGGGTTGCCAGTTCAAACGCCAGTTCCCCCGAAAAGCTGATGCGATAGACGCGCACCGGGATGCCTGCCAGCTCGCCCTCGGCAAAGCCCATGAAGGGCAGGGTTTCGGGCGACAGGTCCATGCCGCCAAGCCGGTTCAGCAGATCGCGCGATTTCGGCCCCGCGACGGCGATCTGTGCCCATTGTTCGGTCACATTGGCGGTATAGACCTGCCAGTCCCACCATTCGGTTTGCAGCCAGTCCTCCATATGGGCGTGGATATGCTCGGCGCCGCCGGTGGTGGTGTGGCACAGGAAGGTGTCGGCATCCAGCCGCACGACCACGCCGTCGTCGATCAGGAAACCGTTTTCCGAACAGACCAGCCCATACCGGCATTTCCCCGGCTTCAGCCCCGACATCATATTCGTATAAATCATGTCCAGGAACCGCCCGGCATCCGGCCCCCTGACCAATATCTTGCCCAGGGTCGAGGCATCCAGCAGCCCCACCCCGCCGCGCACGGCCAGAACCTCGCGCCGGATGGCGTCATCGCGGGTTTCTGTGCCGCGCGGATAGGCATAGGGCCGGCGCCAGTGCCCCACCGGTTCCCATGCGGCATGGTTGCGCGCGTGCCAGCCATCCATCGGCGTCTGGCGCAGCGGCTGAAAAAGCGGGCCGCGCGCCTCGGCGGCGACGGTGCCAAGGGTCAGCGGCGTATAGGGCGGGCGGAAGGTGGTGGTGCCGGTCTGCGCCACCCCCTGTTTCAGCGCCCCGGACAGAATTGCCAAGCCATTGATATTGCTGATCTTGCCCTGATCTGTCGCCATACCCAGCGTGGTGTAACGCTTGACATGTTCGACCGATTCATAGCCCTCGCGCGCGGCCAGTTCCACATCGCTGACCTTGACGTCATTCTGGAAATCCAGCCACATCTTGAAACGCAGCGGGCGCGCCGCCTTGGCGGGCATCACCCAGACCGGCAGGATCGGCGCCTGTTCGGGCGCGTCTTCCAGACCGCCGGTCAGATCGCCACTGGCCGCGCCCACCGCCGTGGCCATCGCCGCGCCATCGGCGCCGCGCGGCGGGTGTGCCGGGTCGGGGCGGAACAGGGACGCCGCGTCGTCCCAGATCAGCTTGCCGCCGCAATGCGACCACAGATGCACCACCGGCGACCAGCCCCCCGACATTGCCACCGCGTCGCAGGCGATCTGTTCGCTGACATGGCTGCCATCGCCCGACATCGGACAGACCGCCACGCCGGTGACGGATTTGCGGCCCGTCACCCTGGCCACCGCCATATTGTTCAGCACCCGCACGCCGCGGTCGCGCACCGCCACGGCCAGCGGGCTGTCATGGCGCGGGCGGGCGTCAATGACGGCGGCAACCGACAGCCCGGCATCCAGCGCCACCAGCGCGGTGCGATAGGCGTCGTCATTATTCGTCACCACCACGATGTTGCGCCCCGGCGCCACCGCGTAATCGACGATGAAATCGCGCATGGCCGAGGCCAGCATCACCCCCGGCACATCGTTGCAGGCAAAGGCCAGCGGGCGTTCCAGCGCCCCGGTGGCGGTGACAATCTGCCCGGCCCGGATGCGCCAAAGCCGCTGGCGCGGCAGATCGGCATTGGGGTCGTGATCGGCAATATGTTCCGCCGCCAGCAGATAGCCGTGGTCATACAGCCCCGTGGCCATGGTGTTGCGGCGCAGGGTGACATTGGGCCGCGCCGCCAGATCGGCCAGCAGCGCCTCGATCAGGGCCGCGCCATCGGCACCGGCATCGACCGGGCTGCGCCCGCCCCAGACCGGGCGCTGTTCCAGCACGATCACCCGCCCGCCCTGATCAGCCGCCTGGACGGCGGCGCGCAGACCGGCAATGCCGCCGCCCACCACCACCGTATCGGCATAGGCATAGGCCTGTTCGTAACGGTCCGGGTCGGGCTGGCGCGGTGGCCGGCCCAGACCGGCGCTGGCGCGGATCACCGGTTCGAACAGGTGTTTCCACGCCCAACGCGGCTGCATGAAGGTCTTGTAATAAAACCCCGCCGGAAACAGCCGATAGGCCAGATCATTGACCGCCCCGATATCGACATCCAGCGAGGGCCAGCGGTTCTGGCTGACCGTCACCATGCCGGGCAGCAGCGCGGTGGTGGTGGCGCGCTGGTTGGGTTCGAACCGCGCCCCCTGCCCCAGCCCCAGCAGCGCGTTGGGTTCCTCGGCCCCCGAGGCCATCGGCCCGCGCGGGCGGTGGTATTTGAAGCTGCGCCCTTGCAGCAATATCCCCGCCCCCAGCAGCGCCGAGGCCAGCGTATCGCCGCGAAAACCGCGCAGATGGCGGCCGTCAAAGCGGAACGGGGTGGACCAGGCACGGTCGATCAGGCGGCCACCCGAGGGCAGGCGATGGCTGGTCATTGATCAAAGCTCCAATCCGGGTGGGTTTCGCGGATCTTTTCGACGATCTGCGCGGGGGGCTGGGTGGTTTGCGCCGGATAGGTGCCATAGACGCGCAAGGTGACGGTGTCGCGCGCGGCAATGAACCATTTGCCGCAGCCATGGCTGTGGCGCCAGCGTTCCAGATGCGGGCCTTTGGGGTTGCTGCGGCGAAACAGGTAATCCTCGAATGCGGCATCATCGCCTTCGGGGCCGACACGTTTCAGATGCGCCTCGCCACCGGCGTGAAGCTCGGTCTCTTCGGCGGCGATGCCGCAATAGGGACAGGTCAGGATCAGCATGGGCGGTGGTCCCTTGTCTGGCGGGACGCCGGGGGCTGACTGCCCCCGGACCCCCGTGGATATTTGCACCAGGGCGAAGACATCAATGCGCCACCCCGGCGGCGACGGATTCGTCGATAAAGCGGCCCTCGCGAAAGCGGTTCAGCCCGAACGGCGCGGCCAGCGGGCCGGGCTGGCCCTTTGCCACAAGCTCGGCCATGGCCCAGCCGCTGCCGGGGATGGCCTTGAACCCCCCGGTGCCCCAGCCGCAATTGACGAAGATATTGTCCACCGGCGTGCGCGACAGGATGGGAGAGCGGTCGCCGGTCATATCGACAATGCCGCCCCATTGCCGCAGCATTTTCAGGCGCGACAGCATCGGGAAGGTTTCGATCAGGGCGCGGGTGGTTTCCTCGACATGGTGCCACGACCCGCGCTGGGTAAAGTTGTTGAAACTGTCGGTGCCGCCGCCGATCACCATTTCGCCCTTGTCGGATTGCGACAGATAGCCATGGACCGTGTTGGCCATCACCACCACATCCATGCAGGGTTTAACCGGTTCGCTGACCAGCGCCTGCAATGCCACCGATTCGATGGGCAGGCGGAACCCGGCCATATCGGCCAGCTGGCTGGAATGGCCCGCCACCACGATGGCCAGCTTGTCGCATTCGATGCGGCCCCGGCTGGTCTGAACCGCCTGCACGGCGCCGTTTTGGGTGCTGATGCCGGTGACTTCGCAATTCTGGATAATGTCCATGCCCATGCGCGAACAGGCGCGGGCATAGCCCCAGGCCACGGCGTCATGGCGCGCGGTGCCGCCACGCGGCTGGTAAAGCCCGCCCAGCACCGGATAGCGCGGCCCGTCGATATTGATGATCGGCACCAGTTGCTTCAGCTTGTCCGGCCCGATCCATTGGGTCGCGACACCTTGCAGGTAATTGGCGTGGACGGTGCGCTGATAGCCGCGCTTTTCATGTTCGGTCTGGGCCAGCATGATCAGGCCGCGCGGGCTGAACATGATGTTGTAATTCAGATCCTGCGACAGGTTTTCATACAGTTGCAGCGCCTTGTCGAAAATCGCGGCCGAGGCATCTTGCAGGTAATTCGACCGGATGATCGTGGTGTTGCGCCCGGTATTGCCGCCCCCCAGCCAGCCCTTTTCCAGCACCGCCACATTGGTGATGCCGTGATTGCGGCCAAGGTAATAGGCCGTCGCCAGCCCATGCCCGCCGGCCCCGATCACCACCACCTGATAGCGCGGATTCGGCTGTGGCGAGGCCCATGCCCGGTCCCAGCCGGTGTGAAAGCGCAGCGCCTCGCGGGCGATGGCCCATGCCGAATAGCGGCGCGGTTTCGCAGTTGCCGTCATGTGCCCCCCAGGCTGTTTGGTCGCGGCGCGGTGCGCGCGGGTCGTCTTTTGCCGCCACCAAACCGCGCGGGCCGTCCGATTTCAACCCCATGCGGGCGCTTTGATCAAATATCTGGCAGGCGATGCGACATCGGCGCGCTTGTGGTGCCGATGGGGTTTCACGCAGCCGCCCGAATGGGTATGACCCCGGAAACGGGAAACGCTCGAGGCTGTTCATGTTCTGGCTGTTCTGCGCGGCAATGGCCGTCATCGTGTCACTGGCGATCTTCTGGCCCGCCCTGCGCCGCCGTCCCGCGGACGAACGCGCCGAAGACCCCGCGCAGTGGGATCTGCGCGTCTATCGCGACCAGTTGGCCGGGATCGAGCGCGACCTTGCCCGTGGTGTCCTGCCCGAGGCCGAGGCCGCGCGCCTGCGCGCCGAGATTGGCCGCAAGGTGATCGAGGCCAACCGCGCGCTGGCCGCACGGACCGGCAGCCCCACCGCGGCGCGCGGGCTGACGCCGTTCTGGGCGCTGGGGGTGATGGGGGCGCTGTTGATCGGGGCGTTTGTGTTTTACGACCGCATCGGCGCGCCTGACCTGCCCGACCTGCCGCGCGCCGAACGTCTGGCCAGCGCCCAGCGCGCCTATGACGCCCGCCCCGCGCAAAGCCAGGCCGAAGCCAAGGCCGGACCCGGCCCCAGGGTCGAGGCCGATGCGAAATATGTCGAACTGGTCGACCAGTTGCGCGCTGCGGTGCAAAAGCGCCCCGATGACGTGCAGGGCCTGACCCTGCTGGCCGATCACGAGGCCAATCTGGGCCATTTCAAGGCCGCTTATGCCGCGCAGCAACAGCTGATCGCGGCGCGCGGTGCGCAGGCCAGCGGCGATGATTACGCCCGGCTGGCCGCCCTGATGACCGAGGCCGCCGGTGGTCAGGTCACCCCCGAGGCCGAGGCCGCGCTGCGTCAGGCGCTGGCGCTGGACCCGCAAAACGGCCCGGCCCGGTATATGGCCGGCTTGCTTGAGGCCCAGATCGGCCGTCCCGACCGCACCTTCCCGATCTGGCGCGACCTGCTGGAACGCGGGCCTGCGGGCGCGCCCTGGGTCATGGCGATCCGGCCCGTGATTACCGAACTGGCATGGCTGGCGGGTGAGCCGGGCTATCAGCCGCCTGCCGGGCCTGCCGCGACCGGTGCGATGCCGGCGCTGGACGATGACCAGCTGGCCGCCGCGCAGGATATGTCCGACGATGACCGCAACGCGATGGCGCGCGACATGGTCCGGCGGCTTGAGGCGCGGCTGGCCACGCAAGGCGGCACGCCGGTGGAATGGGCGCGGCTGATCGCCTCGCTGGGGGTGATCGGGGAAACCGCCCATGCCGCCGATATTCTGGCCGAGGCCCGCAGCCGCTTTGCCGACCAGCCCGAGGCACTGGCGATGCTGGATGAAGCCGCCGCCAAGGCCGGTCTGGCGGGTGATGCCGCGACCGCACCTGCCGCCAATGGCGATGACGACGACGCCAACGGCAACGCCGCACCCACCCCACCTGCGCCATCCCCGTCTGGCACCCCCGCGCCTGCGGCGGCGCTGCCCGGTCCCGATGCCGACGCCATGCAAGCCGCGGCGCAGATGTCGGACAGCGACCGTCAGGCGATGATCGAAACCATGGTCGAAGGGCTGGAAACCCGGCTGCGCGACAAGGGCGGCAGCGTCGCGGAATGGGCGCGGCTGGTGGGTTCGCTGCATGTGCTGGGTCAGGACGACCGCGCCCGCGCCGCGCTGCGCGATGCCCGCGCGGCATTTGACGGCGACGCCTCGGCGCTGGCCGCCCTGTCGGCAGCCGCAACCGATGCGGGGCTGGAATGATCTGCCCCGAGATCACCGATTTCGCCCCCCTGCTGCCGCCCGTTGGGGCGCTGGCCGGGCTGGACCTTGGCACCAAGACCATCGGCGTGGCGGTCAGCGACGGGCTGCGGCAGGTGGCCACGCCCCTGCACACCATCAGGCGGGTCAAGTTCACGCAGGATGCGCAGGCCCTGCTGGCCATCGCGCAGGATCGCGGGCTGGTCGGGCTGGTGCTGGGGCTGCCGCGCAATATGGATGGCTCGGAAGGGCCGCGCGCGCAATCCACCCGCGCCTTTGCCCGCAATCTGGAACGGCTGACCGACCTGCCGATCACCTTCTGGGACGAGCGCCTGTCCACCGTCGCCGCCGAACGCGCCCTGCTTGAGGCCGATACATCGCGCCGCCGACGGGCCGAGGTGATCGACCATGTCGCGGCGGGCTATATCCTGCAAGGCGCGCTGGACCGGCTGCGGTATCTGGCATGACCGGCCAGCCCGCCCCCGCAGCTGTCGATACGCCCTGCATCGGCATCTGCGATATCGACGGGGCCAGCGGCCTGTGCATCGGCTGTCTGCGCAATATCGACGAAATCATCGCATGGGGCGGACTGACCCCCGACCAGCGCCGCGCCATCATAGCCGACCTGCCGGGGCGCAAGCCAACGCTCGGGCCAGCCGCACAATCATAGCTGGATCAGTTCAGGAAGGGTCCTTGATGTAACGATTGCAAACACCGCCCTCAGGGTCGGCGGTCAGAAATGCGTGGTAAACATCTTCAGGAACGCCAGAACAGTCGCAGCGCCCGGTTTGCCTGAACCAGATCAAAAGCGTTCCATTCCCCCACGCAATGCGACCTGTTGCTGACGGGCTTACGAAGGGCATGACATTTCCATAAATGGACAACCCTTTGAAAGCAGTGTCGGCAAGTCATTATAAATAAAGAACATCTGCAAAGGCGCGGGCTGTGCCGCGCCTTTGATTGGCCTTGTGCTGATCAACCGTCCAGCCGGACCGACCACAGGAAGGTTTCGCCGCTGCTGTCGTCGACGCCGTCATTATCGGTGACAATCCACGCGGTGCCGTCCGGGGTGATGGCCAGACCCTCGACCTTGTCGACGACATAGCCGCCAAAGGCCTTCAGGTCGGGGATCAGGTCGCGCACGACCTGTTTGCTGACGACAGGCAGGTCGCCCCCCAAAGACGCGGGTTTCAGGTCGGCCAGCGCCACGCGGGTGATCTGTTTCAGCGCCGCCTTGTCACCGATCTGGTTGTCGCGCTCGATAAGGTAAAGGTGGTCACCATGCACGGCCAGCTCCGACAGCCCGACCCAGCCCGCGCCGGATTCGATGGGGTAATGCATGGCCGTCCAGTCCCCGGTCTGCGGGTCCAGCTGCAACAGCTTGACCATCCCCTTGGGGTCGTCGCCCCATTCGCGCTGAACCGCCAGCCACAGCTTGCCATCGACCATGGCGATGCCTTCAAAGCCAAAGCGCTTTTCCTGCGCCGCCAGCGCCGGGGGCAGGCCGATTTCGCGGATGATCGCGCCGGTTGCATCGACATGCAGCACCGCATGTGGCACGGCTTTTTCGCTGTTGCCCTCGCTGGCCAGCCAGAAACCGCCCTGCCCGTCCGGGGTGATCCCTTCAAGGTCCAGCTTTTCCGCAGGCTTGCCATCGCGCGTCACCGGGATCGCGCCGGAAATGACCGGCCCTTCAGCGCCCGCCGTGTCGATCAGGAAAATCGACGGGGCGGCGGCATAAAAGCTGTCGCTGACGGCGAATAGCTGGTCGGGGCTGTCGGGGTTCACCGCCAGCCCGGACAGCGCGCCCCAGCCAAGCGGCGCCTCGGCCACCGATGTCAGCGTCGGATAGGCGGGATGGTCAGCGATCTGATACAGCATCACATGCGACCGCGCGCCGCCATCGGCGCCAAGGTCGGTTTCATTGGCGGTCACGAACAGGTCGCGGCCCGGAATGGCCGCCATCCCCTCGGGGCCGATGCCGGATGGCAGCGCCTGCACCAGCCGGGGCGCGGCGGGGTCGCTGACGTCAAAGCTGAACACGATGCTGCCCCGTTCCGAGGCCACAAAGATCATCGGCACATCGCCATAACGCGCGGCGATCACGGCCTCGGGTTCGCCCCCCTTCTTGCCGGACCGCTTGTCGGGGTAATGGCCCAGTTCGATCAGCTTGTGTTCCAGCAGGTTGCCGCTGTCGTAAACCACGCGGCCATCGCGCGACCAGATGGTAAAGCCGCGGCTGCCGCCCTTCCAGTCGCCCTCGTTCGCGGTGACGAAATGGTCGTTGTCGATCCAGGCCACCGCATCGGGTTCGCGCGGCACGCCGGTCAGATGGCCGGTCGGGTCGATCTTGCCATCCTTTTCGGTATCGACCGCGTCAAGGTCGACATGCCCGGCGCTGAAATGGCTGGCGATGCGGCCATCCGCGCCGATCACCACGATGTGGTTGTTTTCCTGAAGCGTCACCACCAGATCGCCGGCCTGATTATAGGCCAGATATTCCGGTTCCGGGTCGCCGGGGGCCACCTGTGCCAGCCCGGTCAGGTCGATCCGGGTCAGCCCGGCGCAATCGGCCTTGCCGTCGCGCACCGGGATGGTGACGACAAAACCGGCAGGGGCCTGTGGCAGGGCACCGTCATTCAGGTCTTCGTCACGCTCGTTCTCGATCGCGATGGCGATCTGGCTGCCATCGGCATTGCGGGCCACCGAATCGGGCTGGCCGCCCAGATCGCAGCTTTCGCCAGGGCGGCGGCTGGCGATGTCGACCGCGCGCAGCGCCCCGGACGGCGCGGCAAAACTGGCCGAGTTATTGACCCCCACAAAGGCCGTGCCGCCGATCACCACGGTTGTTGTCGGCTCGCCCGCCATGTCGATATTGCCCAGCGGTCCGGGCGATTTGGGGTCGGTGATGTCGATCATCCCGATCGCCCCCAGCGGGCTGTCGGAATAGATCAGCGTCTTGCCGTCATCGGTCACGGCAATAATTTCAGCGCTGGTCTCATGGCTGCGGTCGGCACCATCGGCCATATTGTCAGCGGTGGCAAAGCTGGCGATCCGGTCAAACAGCGGCGCGGCCTGTGCGGGCAAAGCCGCGGCCAGCGCAAGGGCCGAACACAGCGTCAGGCGAAAGGACATGGAAAACCCCTTGGTTCAATGTGATCCAAGGCGTATCGCCGCGCCCGGTAACAGCGATGTGACCGGGCGGTGACGGTTTTGCGACACCGCCCCCGCTTGCCCGCCCCCCTTTGCCCCCCTTTGGCCGCCGCTATTGCCCCGACAGCGCCGCGCGCAGGCTTTTCCGGGTCTCGGGCGGTTGCGCGGCCAGTGCGGCCAGCAGCGCCCGCATATCGGCGCGCGCGGCGTTCAGCTGGTCCAGCAGCGACATCACCAGCGCCAGCGCCTCGTCATCCAGCCGGTAATCCTGTTCCAGATCACACAGCAGGCGCAGCCGGGCCAGATCGACCTCCCGATAAAGATCTCCCTGATCCGAACCGACCGGCACCACCACCCGCGCCCGGACAAAGCCGGTCAGCCGGGGGGCGGTCAGATCGTCAATTACCGCGATGGTTTCCTGTTCGGTGTAAAGCCGGGTCATATCTTCATCCCCTTGCGCGGATCATAAGCGTGGGTCTGGCGCCATGTCTGCATGAAAGCGGCCAGATCATCGTCGATGGTGTCGGGCAGCACGATCCTCAGCTCGACCTGCTGGTCGCCGCGCCCCGATTTGCCCTGCACCCCGCGTCCCCGCAGGCGCAGCTTCTGACCCGATGACGCCCCTTTGGGCACCGTCAGGTTCACCGGGCCGTCAATCGTGGGCGTGGCGACCTTGGCGCCCAGAACGGCCTCGTCCAGGGTGATGGGCAGGGTCACCAGAATATCGTCCCCCTCGCGCCTGAAACTGGGGTGATCGGTGACGGCAAGCGTCAGATAGGCATCGCCCGCCGGGGCCTTGCCCATGCCCGGCCCGCCCTTGCCGCGCAGGCGGATGGTCTGGCCATCCTGTGCGCCGACGGGAATCTTTACCTCAAGCTCGCCACCCTCGGGCAGGGTGATGCGGGTGCTGCCGCCCTTGACCGCGGTCATGAAATCGACCGTCAGGTGAAAGCGGTGGTCCTGCCCGCGCATGTCAAACCCGCCCCCGAACCCGTCCGCACTGCCGCCACGGCGACCGGCGCGGGCGCCGAACAGGTCGTCGAACACGCCTGACAGATCCTCGTATCCGGCGCCGCCATACTGGCCGCCGCGCTGTTGCCAGCCCCCGGCATAGGGGTTGTCGTCATGGCCCGCGAAATCGCGGTAATAGCGCTGTTGCGGGCGTTCCTGACCGCTGGCGTCGATCTCGCCCGCGTCAAAGCGGCGGCGCTGTTCGGGGTCTTTTAGCAGGTCATAAGCGACCGAGGCCGCCTTGAACCGGTCCGTCGCCGCCGGGTCGGGGTTCAGGTCGGGGTGGTCGGCCTTGGCGATCTTGCGATAGGCTTTCTTGATCTCGGCATCCGAGGCGGTCTTGCTGACACCAAGCGCCGCATAGGGGTCGTCGGCCATCGCATCATCCTTTCTGCAATCCGGTCATGAAACGACATAAGCCCGCGCCGGGTTTCCGCAAGCCCGCGACAAAGCCGCAGCCCCCGAGACAGACCTGCCCCCGATACAGACCTGCCCACCCGCATCACAGGGTCTGGACATGCGGCCCCGGCGCCCCGACACTGGACCCGTCGACACATCAGGGGGCAGGCCATGAAGCTGGTGCGATACGGGGCGGCAGGGGCGGAAAAGCCGGGAATGCTGGATAACCGGGGGCGGGTGCGCGACCTGTCGGGCCATGTGGCCGATATCGCGGGCGCGGTGCTGACCCCGCCGGGGCTGGCGGCGCTGGCGGCGCTGGACCCGGACACGCTGCCGCTGGTGGCGGGCCAGCCACAGCGCGACCTGCGGCTGGGGCCTTGCGTGGGGGCGGTGGGCAAATTCATCGCCATCGGCCTGAACTATGCCGATCACGCCGCCGAAAGCGGCATGGCGGTGCCCGACGAACCGGTGGTGTTTTCGAAATGGACCAGCTGCATCAGCGGGCCGGATGACGACGTGATCCTGCCGCGCGGATCTACCGCCACCGATTGGGAGGTCGAGCTTGGCGTGATCATCGGTCAGGGCGGCACCGATATCGCGCTGGCCGATGCGCTGGACCATGTCGCGGGCTATTGCGTGGTCAATGACATCTCGGAACGCGACTGGCAGACCCGGCACGGCCCGACATGGGACAAGGGCAAGGGCTTTGACAGCTTTGGTCCCATCGGCCCGTGGCTGGTGACACGGGACGAGGTCGCGGACCCGCAGGCGCTGAGGCTGACACTGTCGGTCGACGGCATTACCCGCCAGTCGGGCAGCACCGCGACCATGGTGTTCACGGTGGCGGAACTGGTGGCCTATTGCGCGCGCTTCACGCGGCTGATGCCGGGTGACATCATCACCACCGGCACCCCGCCCGGCGTGGGCATGGGCCAGACCCCGCCGACCTATCTGCGCGGCGGCGAGGTGATGGCTCTGGGCATTGACGGTCTGGGCCAGCAAACCCAGCGCGTCATCCGCCAGCCCGGCGACCGGGCCTGATCACGCGGGGCGGCCCCACGGGGCCAGCAGCACGGGGGCCAGCGGCGGGGGCCGGGCGCGAGCAGGCCGTGTCAGGCCGGGATGCCCCGCGCGCGGCTGTGGCAAATGCGGATGCGACACGCATGACGGAACCGCAGCTGACCGGGGCCTGAAGGCGGGGTCAGACGCCCCCCGCCGCACTGCCCCTGCCCGCGCTGCCGCCGGGCCACAGCCGCGCCAGCCGCAGCGCGACATGGACCAGCAGGATCAGCACCGGCACCTCGACCAGCGGGCCGATCACAGCGGCAAACGCCACCGGCGAGGCCAGACCGAAAGCCGCGATGGCCACCGCAATGGCCAGTTCGAAATTATTCCCCGCGGCGGTGAATGAAATCGCCGTGCTGCGCGGGTAATCCGCGCCGACATACCGCGCCATGGCAAAGCTGACGCCGAACTGGATCAGGAAATACAGCACCAAAGGCAGCGCGATGCGCAGCGCGTCCAGCGGCAGGGCCAGCACCTCGGCCCCTTTCAGGCTGAACATCGCAACGATGGTGAACAGCAGCGCCGCCAGCGTCAGCGGCCCGATGCGCGGCAGGAACACCCGCTGATACCAGTCCGCGCCACGGCGGGCGATCAGGATGCGGCGGGTCAGGAACCCGGCCACGAAGGGCAGCCCCAGATAGGTCAGCACCGCCTTAGCAATGGGCGCAAAGCCAATATCGACCACCTGCCCCTCAAGCCCGAAAAGCGGCGGCAGCACGGTCAGGAAAACCCACGCATAGACCGGAAAGAACAGGATCTGGAAAATCGAATTGAACGCCACCAGCGCCGCGACATATTCGGCATCGCCCCGCGCCAGCCGGTTCCAGACCAGCACCATCGCGATACAGCGCGCCAGCCCGATCAGGATCAGCCCGGTCATGTATTCGGGCCGGTCGCGCAGAAAGATCACCGCAAGCGCAAACATCAGCAGCGGCCCGATCAGCCAGTTCTGCACCAGCGACAGTGCCAGCACCCGGCGGTCCTGAAAGATGCGGGGCAGTTCCTCGTAGCGGACGGCGGCCAGCGGCGGATACATCATCACGATCAGGCCAATGGCGATGGGCAGGTTGGTGCCGCCCACCGACAGCGATTCCAGCGCCGGTGGCAGGCCGGGAAACAGCGCCCCCAGCCCAACCCCAAGCCCCATGGCGGCAAAGATCCAGACCGTCAGCCAGCGGTCCAGAAAGGACAGCCTGACCTGTGGGTCCGTTGCCGCCTGCGGGGCAGTCGCGGGCTGCGGGCCGGTTGCGGGCTGCGGGGCTGGCGATGCGTGCAAACCGGTCATGTCGCGTCCTTTCCTGCGCCAGCCCAGGCGCCTGCCCCAGAACCCGGCATCGCGGTGTCTGTCGCCGCATTGGCCACGGCAGCACCCGCCACATCCGTCACCGGGCGGCCATCGGCACCGGTGACGGGCTGGCCGTCCTCTTTCACGAAGGCGCCGCGCTGGGGCGGCAGCAGGTCCAGCACGGTTTGAGACGGACGGCACAGCCGCACCCCTTTGGGGCTGACCACGATGGGCCGGTTGATCAGGATCGGGTGCGCCACCATCGCGTCGATCAGCGCGTCGTCACACAGGCCCGCATCCCCCAGCCCCAGCGCGTCAAAAGGCGTCCCCTTGCGCCGCAACAGCGCGCGCGGGGCGATCCCCATACGCCCGATCAGCGCCACCAGCATCGCCCGCGTCGGCGGGCAAAGCTGATAGTCGATGACATGCGGTTCCACCCCGGCATTGCGGATCAGCCCCAGCACATTGCGCGAGGTGCCGCAGTCGGGGTTATGGTAAATGACGATATCCATGCAGTTTCCTTTCGGCTGCGCGCCCGCCCTCAGCTTGCGTCACCACAGCCCGCCCCGGTCAGCGGGGCACAGATTTCGGGATGGCCCTGACAGCAGTCGCGCATCAGAAAGCCGATCAGGTCCGACAGCACCGGATAGACGGCGCGATAAATGATCTGCCGCCCGTCCCGGCGCCGGGCCACCAGCCCCGCCCGTTCCAGATGCGACAGGTGAAACGACACGCCCGAGGCTCGGCCACCGACCGCCGCGCCAATCGCCCCCGCGGCCATGCCCTGCGGCCCGGCGGCAACAAGACAGCGCAGAATGCGCAGGCGCGTGTCCTGCGACAGGGCGGCAAAGGCGGCAAGGGCCTGGGTCTGATCCATCATTTCAACCTTTCAACAAATATTGAAATATTATCGTGCCGCGCGATTCGCAACCGCTTTTCGTCCCTGCCTGCGGCTGTCCGCGCGCGCCCCAGCAGCGATGGCTTGACTTTGCGCTGCCCCGCCCGGATGCTGCATCTGCAAACAGGCCCGCCCCGTAAAACAGGCCCGCCCCGATGGGCGCATGACCGCCTGTGACCGGGCGCAAGCCGGGTCAAACCAACGCGGGGTGACGGCCTGACTGTCATCGCGCTGCCACAAACATATGTTGGGGACATGGCACCGCCCCGCTTTTTCCGCCGGCGCAGCAACAAGGATCGCAGGATGGATCACGGCAGTTCCCCGACCCTCGCCCCCACGGCCCGGATGCAGGCCACACCCCCGACCGCCCCGCGCCCCGGACGCACGCTGTTTCTGTCCGACCTGCATCTGGGCATGATCGGCTGCAAGGCTGGCCCGCTGCTGGAATTCCTGCGCCAGCACGAGGCCGCGACCATTTATCTGGTGGGCGATATCATCGACACATGGCGGCCCTTGGGCAATAACTGGCCCGCCAGCCACCACGCCGTTCTGCGCGAACTGACCCGGCAGGCACAGGCCGGGCGTCAGGTGATCTATGTCCCCGGCAATCATGACGGCTTTTTCCGCCACCATTGCGGCACCAGCCTGCTGGGCTTTCAGATCCTGCCCGAGGCCACCCACCTGACCGCCGATGGCCGCCGCCTGCTGGTGACGCATGGCGATTGCTGCGACATCTTCTCGGGGCGGCTGGCCATGCTGTCGCGCGCCGGCAGTCTGGCCGAAACCGGCATCCGCCGGCTGGGACGCGGAATCGACCGGCTGCGCCACCAGTTGGGCCATGACGGCTGGGACGGGCTTGAGGCCACGCTGGCGCGCATCAACCGGCTGATCCGGTCACGCGACCGGTTCGAGGCCCGGCTGTCGCAAATGGCCGCTCAGCGCGGTTTTGACGGCATTGTCTGCGGCCATTTCCACAAGCCCGCGCTGCATTGCGACCACGGCCCGCTTTACGCCAATTGCGGCGACTGGGTCGACCACGCCACCGCCCTGACCGAGGATCACGACGGCAATCTGCGCCTGATCCGCTGGAACGGCGCTGGCCAGCCGACCCACCGGGCACAGCCCGCTCCGGGGGCCGCGCCGGGGTCTGCCACCGCGCCGGACCTGCATGTGCGACCGGCCTGACGGGGGGCGCGTATGTCGCTGCTGATCGGGTTTGCCGCCGCGCTGCTGGCGCTGCATCTGCTGACCATCGCGCTGGTGTTGTGGCGGCTGTCACGCCCCGGCCCCACCCTGCCCCCCGCACAGGCAGGCGCCGAACAAGCTGATCAGGCGCTGACAGAGGGCGCGCCGACTGAGGGCGCGGGGGCTGGTGGCGCACGGGATTATGCCGCGGGGGCGGGGGACGCGCGGGCTGACGGGGCTGTGGCGGGCGCGGCCCATGCGGTGGGCAACCAGACGCAGGGTGACAGGCCAGCGGATGCCCCGCCCCAGCCTGGCCGGGCACCAGCGACGCCCCAGCAGATGCCACCCGCATCGCCCCACCCCATCGCGGGTCCATCCGCCACCACACCCGCCGCCCTCACACCTGCCAATGCCATACCGGCCGGGGCCGCACCCGCGACTGCCCCGCCCGCCCGGACCGCTGCGCCGTATCCGGTGCCAGCCCGTCCCCACGCGGGTCCTGACGCCGCGTCTGGAACAACTGACCCCGCCCCCCAGACCCCGCCCGGCGTCACCCTGCTGCGGCCGGTTTGCGGCTTGGAATATGGGCTGGCGCAGACGCTGGAATCGGGGTTCAGGCAGGATATTCCGGGGCTGACGCTGATCCATTGCATCGACGATCCGGGCGATCCGGCGCTGCCGCTGCTGCGCCGGCTGATGGCGCGCTATCCGCAGGTCAGGGCGCAATTGCTGATCGGGCGCGGCCATATCAGCGGCAATCCCAAGCTGAACAATCTGGTCAAGGGATGGGCCGCCGCGCCAGCGGGCTGGGTGGTAATGGCCGACAGCAACCTGTTGCTGCCGCCCGATTACCTGCGGCAGGTGCTGGCCCATCGCGGGCCGGGGGTGGGGATGGTGTCCTCGCCCGCGTTTGGCACCGATGCGCAGGGCCTGTGGGCGCGGGTCGAGGCGGGCTTTCTGAACAGCTATCAGGCGCGCTGGCAACTGGCGGCAGACAGCCTTGGCCTTGGCTTTGCGCAGGGCAAGACGCTGGCTTTCGCGCGTGACTGGCTAAACGCGCGCGGCGGTCTGGCCGCGCTGGCCCCCGAAATGGCCGAGGATGTCGCCGCCACCAAAACCGTCCGGGCCGCCGGGCTGCGGGTGGCGGTGACGCGGCGGCCCTTTGCCCAGCCGCTGGGGCGGCGCGCGGCGGGCGCGGTCTGGCAGCGGCAGGCACGGTGGGCGCGCCTGCGCCGCGACGGGTTCGCGGGGCTTTACCTGCTGGAACCGCTGACCGGGCCGGTGCTGCCGGGGCTGGCACTGGCCGTCGCCGCGCCGGGGCTGCTGCCGGGGTTTGCGCTGGCCTGGTATGGTGCGGAATGGCTGCTGGCGCAGCGCGCGGGCTGGCCCGGCGGGGCGGGCGATGTGCTGGCCTGGGGGCTGCGCGATGCGCTGTTGCTGCCGCTGTGGCTGACCGGCTGGCGGGGCGGGGCGCCGGTCTGGCGCGGCAATGCGGTCGGTCAGGGCGCGGCACAGGGCGATACGCCGCAGACACACGCGGCACAGACAGACGCGGCACGGACCGACACGGAGCAGACGGTCGCGCCACAGAACGACCCCGAACAGGCCGCCGGCCGGGGCACCCGCCTGACCCGGCACCACCCCCGGGTTCAGGCCAGGAAAGCCCCCGACGGGAAGGGCAGCGCATGATCGACCTGTCCACGCTGACCCAGATCATCCAGTCGCACGGGCTGGTGCTGCTGTTCCCCGTGGCGGTGCTGGAAGGCCCGATCTTGACCGTTATCGCCGCATGGCTGGCGCGTCAGGGGCTGATGAATATCGCCGCCGTCTATGGCGTTTGCGTGCTGGCCGATCTGGTGGGGGATGGGCTGTTTTACGCGCTGGGGCGCCACGGCCTGCCACCGGCATGGCAGCGCCGTTTCGGCCTGACCCCGGCGCGGCGGCGGGTGCTGAAGGCCCGGTTCCGCGACCACGGCCCGCGCATCGTGGTGATCGGCAAGCTGACCCATACGGCGGGGCTGGCGGTGCTGCTGGGGGCGGGGGCGTCGCGGATGCCGTTTGGGCGCTTCCTGCTGTGGAACCTGCTGGCCAGCCTGCCCAAGACGCTGGTATTCCTGCTGATCGGATATGTTTTCGGCGGCGCGGCCAGCCGGGTCGAGGGCTGGATCGCCAAGGCCTCGCTGGTGGGGCTGGCGCTGGCGCTGTCGGGGCTGCTGATCTGGGCCATCCGGCGCCGGATCGCCGCAAGGGGGGAAACATGACCACCATCAGCTGCATCATCCCGGCCTATAACGAAGGCCCGCGCATTGCCGCCGTGGCCCGCATCGCCGCCCGCCACCCGCAACTGGCCGAGGTGATCGTGGTCGATGACGGGTCCAGCGATGATACCGCCGCCATTGCCGGGGCCATTGACGGGCTGCGGCTGCTGCGCCAGCCCCGCAATGGCGGCAAGACCGCCGCGCTGGCCCGTGGTCTGGCCGAGGCGCGCGGCCAGCATGTGCTGTTGCTGGATGCCGACCTGACCGGGCTGGACCAGCGCCACCTCAGCGCGCTGATCGCCCCGGTGGCGCAGGGCCGCGCGCAGGCCGCGATCAGCCTGCGCGGCAATGCGCCGGGGCTGTGGCGGCGCATCGGGCTGGACTATATCTCGGGCGAGCGGGTGCTGCCGCGGGCGCTGTTGCTGCCGCATCTGGACCGCCTGCCCGACCTGCCCGCCTTTGGCTTCGAGGTCTTCGTCAACGCCCTGCTGATCGAGGCCCGCAGCCCGCTGGCCGTGGTCCGCTGGCCCGAGGTCGCAAGCCCGCTGAAACATCGCAAATACGGGCTGTGGCGCGGGTTGCGCGCCGATGCCGGAATGCTGGCCGACATGCTGCGCACCCAGGGCCCGGCGACGCTGTTGCAACAGATCGTCACCATGCGCCGGATGCGGGTCTGACCCATGCGCGCAGCGGGCGACCGGCACCGGATGCCGTGCCGGGAACCGGTCAGCCGCAGCGCCATGCCGCAGCGCCATTTCGCGGCGCGGCCGCCCTGCCCGCTGTGCCGGGTCGTGAATGGTGGCGGGCAGCCAGTGTTCCAAACCCGCGACGCGGCGGGGGAACAGGGCGCGGCCCTGCGTCGCGGGATCGGACCCGATGCTGGCGGCCCCGATGCCGACGGTCAGGTGCTGGCGGTCAGGCCCGCACCGCGCCTTGCCGGGGCCAAGGGCGTGTCAGCCAGCGCCGCGCGCCATCGCCCGCGCCCCGTCCCCGCCCTGCGCCAGGTCGTGAACGGTGGCGCGCAGCCAGTGCTGAAACCCCGCGACGCGGCGGGGGAACAGGGCGCGGTCCTGCGTTGCGGGGTCGGCCTCGATGCTGGCGGTCAGGCCCGCGCCGCGCGCATCGGCGGTAAAGGACAGGTTGAACCCGTCGCCCGGCCCCGCCGCCAGCACCTGACGCCGCACCGTCAGCCCGGCAAAGCGCGGCGGGTCAAACGGCATCACATTGACCAGCGGGGTGAAATGGAACCGCTGCCCCGCCCCCAGCCCGCAATCGCGGGCCAGATCCTCGATCCGATAGCGGCCATGCCGGCGCTGGCGGCGCAGCACCTTCCCCAGCCGCGCCAGCAGCGCGGGCAGCGGCTGTGCCTGCCGGGGGTCGACGATCAGCGGCATGATATTGACCACCATCGCCGGGATATTGGCGCTGAGGCTGCCCATCCGGCTCATGTAGGGCAGCCAGACCGGGACCGGACCGGCATCGCTGCGCCCCGGATCGTGGCAGGCCAGCCAGACCGCCGATAACAGCGTCAGCGCATCGGCCCAATGCGTGTCCAGCCGCGCCGCTGCTGCGTTCAGCGCGGACTCGACCTCTGGTCCGGCGCGGAAGCCCGCGCAAAGCGGCGGCGTGCCGTAATCCTCGGCGCCCTTGCGCAGCACCGGCAGGCGGTCGCGAAACGGCGCCAGCGCGTCGGCCCAGAAGGCCCGGTCGCGGGCGCAATCGGGGCTGGCGGCATAGGCGGTTTCCTCATGCAGGAAATCGGCCAGCCGGCCAAAAGCGGCCCCGCCCCCGCCCTGCCCCAGCGCCTGCGCGTAAAGCCGCGCCACCCGCCTTTCGATCAGCGCCATGCCGAACCCGTCCAGAATGATGTGATGGCCCCGGCAATACCACAGCCAGCGCCGCGCCCCCACCCGCAGCAACATCTGCGCCGACAGCGGCTGGTGGCGCAGGTCCAGCGGCGCGTTCAGATCGGCCCGCATCAGCGCCCGCGCGGTGGCGTCAGGGTCGGCATCGTGGCGCAGGTCGATCTGCGTCAGCCTGGGACGGCAGGCGGGGTCGACGCGCTGGACCACCCGGCCATCGGCGGTTTCGCAAAAGCGCAGCGCCAGCGTGTCGGCCTCGGCCACGGTGCGGGTGATCGCGGTGGCCAGCGCGGCGCTGTCCAGCGGCCCCTCAAGCTCAAGGCAATGCGCCACGGTCGAAACCGGCTGATCGGGGTGAAACCGAAATTCCTCCCAGAAATCCATCTGCCCGGCGGTCAGCGGCATCCAGCCCGTGGTCTCTGCCCCGGTTGGGCCGGCATCCTCGGGGTGGGCGATGGCGGCGGCACTGTCCGTGCGGGCATCGCTGGTGGGTCGGTCAGGCGCGGCGCTGTCGGGGGATGATGCGGGCGGAAGGGGGGAAAGATCGGTCATCGCGGCCTCGGCGGGGATAATTTCCGATAGAAATAATCAATTATCACCGCCCGTCAATTCACCGCCCCGTGCATCATCCGCGCCGCGGCCCGGTCAGCAAGTTCCCGCCCACCCGGATGCCAGCCAGAACCGCGCCCAACGGCGCCGCGCCCGGCAGGCCGCGATGGCCCGGGCGCGGTCGCGGGCGGCGCGGCAATCAGCCGCCGCGAACGGCACGCGCTGCCGCGCCCTTACCCCGCGTCATAGCGGTAAAACCCCTGACCGCTGTCGCGCCCGGTTTTGCCATGGTCCAGATAATGCGCCTTCAACCACCGCGCGAATTCCTGCGATTTCGGCCCGCCCGCCGAGGCGATCCGAAAGGCCGTGCGCAGCCCCACGATGTCATAGATCTGGAACGGGCCAACCGGCGCACCGGTGGCAATGCGCCAGACCTTGTCGATATCGGGCGGGCTGGCCACCCCGTCAACCACCAGCCCGCCCGCCGCCATCAGAAACGGCACCAGCAGGGTGTTCAGGACATAGCCCGGCTGTTCCCGGTCCAGCACGATCGCTTCCATCCCGATGGCACGGGCAAAACCGGCCACCGCCGTTATGACGCCGGGATCGGTGCCGGGATGGCCCATGACCTCGGCCAGATTGTGGTGCCAGATCTCGTTGGCGAAATGCAGCGCGACAAAGCGCGCCGGGTCCGGCACCGCATCCGCCAAAGCCGATGGCAGCAGGGTCGAGGAATTGATCGCCCCCGGCGCCAGCAGCGGCGCGATCTGTGCATACAGCCCACGCTTGAGGTCCGGGTCTTCGGGGATCGCCTCGATCACCAGATCGGCGCCGGCCAGCGCCTGTTCCGGATCTGTGGTCAGCACCAGCCCCCGGCGCGCATCGGCCAGCACCCCGGCCGCCAGCCCCAGATCGCGCTGCATTCCGGCGGCCATCCAGTCGATGGTCCGGCCTGCTGCCTGCAAACCCGCCTCAGTCAGGTCACAGGCCCTGACGCGAAACCCATGCACCGCAGCCTGAAACGCGATCTGCGCACCCAGAACCCCGGTCCCCAGCACGGCAACGGTTTTGATGGCCATTCTGTCCCCCCTGTGGCAATGATGGATGCCGTCATGAAAGGCCAAACCCCCGCCCCCTGCAAGCCTGCGGCACGCAGCGGGCGAAATGTCGCGGCTCAACGGGCTGGTCCGCGCCCAAGGGCCGCTGCCGTCGGCGGGGTATGGCGCGAAGGTGGCGTCAGGACAGATCGCCCGCGCCAGAAACGGGGCGATTGTCAGACGATGAATGACAGACCGTCACCGTCACGGGGCTGACCGGGCGGGCTCAAGCGGGCGGGCTGCCGCCCTGCCTTGGCCCGCAACCTGCCCCGCCAAAGGCGCCCGAGGCTGCCCGACACAGCACCGGCACCGGCTGACGACCAGACCAAATGCGCCAGCCGGGCCACCCCAACGCGCCATCACGCGCCTTCGGGCGACCAGTGTTTTTCGGCCTGCTGCGCGCGCCACATCGCGCCATAGCGACCGGGCTGTGCGATCAGCTGGGAATGGGTGCCCTGCTGGACGATGCGGCCATCCTCGACCACCACGATCCGGCTGGCACCCATGATCGTGGACAGGCGATGGGCGATGACGATCACCGTGCGGTCGCGCACCAGATGGTCGATGGCGCGCTGGACGGCGCGTTCGCTTTCGGTGTCCAGCGCGGCGGTGGGTTCGTCCAGAATGACGATCGGCGCATCCTTCAGCAGTGCCCGCGCGATGGAAATGCGCTGGCGTTCGCCGCCCGACAGCCGTTCCCCGATATCGCCCAGGGGCGTGTCCCAGCCCTGCGGCAGCTTTTCGATGAAATCAAGGCATTGCGCCGCGCGGGCCGCCGCGCGCAGCTCCGCGTCCGAGGCCTCGGGCCGGGCCATGCGGATATTCGCGGCCACGGTGTCATTAAACAGATGCACATCCTGAAACACCACCGACAGCATCCGGCGCAGGTGATCCTCGGGGATCTGGCGCAGATCGGCGCCGCCGATGCGGACCTGACCGTTTTGCGGGTCGGCATGGCGCAGGATCAGCCGGGTCAGCGTCGTCTTGCCCGACCCCGAGGGCCCGACCAGCGCCGTCAGGCTGCCCGAAGGGATGTCCAGATCGACCCCGCGCAGCGCCGGGGCGTCGGCCCCGGCATAGGTGAAACCGACCTGTCGCAGGCTGATGTCATGCCCCTGCGGCAGCGCGACCGGCATCTGGTCGGGCAGCGGGGCAATCGCCAGCAGCGCCTTGATGCGGGCCAGCGCGGCCTCGATCAGTTCCAGAATCGCCGTATACAGGATGAAGGTCGCCAGCGGCTCGGACAGGCGGGCGACGATGACGAACAGCGCCGCCAGCACCGCCACCGACAGCGAGCCACCGACCACCCACGCCACCCCCAGACCCAGCATCAGCATCAGCCCGGCCTCGACCGTGGTGGACACGATCAGGTTGGGCTTTTCGCCCTTGCGGTGGCCATAGGTCTGGATGTCTTCCAGCCGCCGGAAACTGGCCTGAAGGCGTGCTGCCCGCGCCCCGGCGCAATTGGCCGCGCGCAGCACTGCCAGACCCTGCGTATATTCCAGCACATCGGCACTGGCCTGCTGGTGGGCCTCGGCCAGAATGCGCTTGCCGCGCCCGATGGCGGGGCGGCGCCAGCGATACAGCGGCACGATGGCGGGAAACAGCACCAGCAGGATCAGCCCCACCCGCCAGTCCACCGCCAGCAGCGCCAGACCGGTGGCCAGCGGGGTCAGCACCGCGATGAAGATCAGGTTCAGGATGGTCAGCGTGGACAAAAGGTTTTCGTCGACATTGTTCAGCACCATCGAGGTCATCTCGCCGCTGCGGCGGCTGCCCAACACCTCCAGCGGGATACGGCGCAGCTGGGTGCCCAGACGCAGCCGCAGGCGATGGGTGGCGGCGGCCATGCGCCCGTCGAAATCATAGCCCTGCGCCCACCAGCGCAGCCCGGTCGCCGCCAGCATCAGCAGCGTCGTCCCGATCAGCCAGCGCCCGGTGCCGGGCCAGTCGGCGGCAAAGGCGTGCGTAAACAGCGGCACGATGGCGGCCAGCGACAGCCCTTGCAGCACCGCCGCCCCCGCAAGACCGGCAATCGCCGCGCCAAAGCGGGTCTGATCGGGGTCGACGCTGTCCAGCAATTGCCGCCATGTCACGCGCAGCGGGGTGGGTCCGGGCCTGTTGGCGGGGGGCGGTGTCATGACGTGGCCTCGTCGGATTTGGGGGCGGCAGAGGGTGATGTGCCGGTCGCGGGCGGCGGCGCGTCTGCCGCGGCTTTGCCGGGCGCGGCGGGGGATGACGCGGCGGCTGTTGACGCAGCCGGGGGCGGCGCGTCAGCAGGCTGCGCGACGGTGGGTTGCGCGGCGGTGGGTTGCGCATCCGCGTCTGACACGGCTTTGCCCGGCATGGCAGGGGCTGGCGTGGCAGAAGCTGACGCCGCAGGGGCTGGCATGGCCGGGGCAGACGCAGCGGATGCTGGCGCAGCGGGGCGCGGCACAGCGGTTGCTTGCGCAGCGGGTGAGGACATGGCCGGGACAGGCGTGGCCGGAACGGGGGCAGCAGCGGGTCGCGCAGCCGGGGCGGGCGCTGTGGGCTGCGCGGCGGGTGTTTGCGCGTCAGCGGGCTGCGCGGCGGGGGGGGCCGCAGCATCAGGCTGCGTGGCAGCGGGGGCTGCGGTTGCAGGCGGCGTATCCGGCGCGGTGGCATCGACCGGCCCTGCCCCGCCCCCCAGCGTCCAGCCCTGCGCCTGACGGTGGCTGTCCCACAGCCGGGCATAGCGACCGCCCCGCGCCAGCAGGGTGTCGTGACTGCCCGCCTCGACCAGATGTCCGTCATCGACGACAAGGATCTGGTCGGCGCGGGTCACGCTTTGCAGGCGATGGGTGACCATGATGACGGTCTTGCCGCGGGTCAGCGCCGCGATGGCCCGGATCAGCGCCGCCTCGTTTTCGGGGTCGGCAAAGGCCGTGGCCTCGTCCAGCACCAGGATGGGGCGGTTTTGCAAAATCGCGCGGGCAATGGTGATGCGCTGGCGCTGGCCGCCCGACAGCGCCCCGCCGCGTTCGCCCGCCGGGCTGTCATAGCCCTGCGGCAGCGCCATGATGAAATCATGCGCCTGCGCGGCGCGGGCGGCGGCAATGACCTGTGCCTCGGTCGCGTCGGGGCTGCCAAGGCGGATGTTTTCCGCGATGCTGTCAGCGAACAGAAAGTTTTCCTGAAACACGAAGGCCACATGGTCCATCAGCGTCGCGGGGTGCAGATCGCGCAGATCCACCCCGCCGATCAGGATACGCCCGCCAGTCACGTCCCAGAACCGTGGGATCAGCCGCGCGATGGTGCTTTTGCCCGCCCCGGACGGCCCGACCAGCGCCGTGACACTGCCCGGCGCGGCGGTAAAGCTGATATCCGACAGAACCTGCGGCAGGCCGTCGCCATAACTGAAGCTGACATGATCAAAAACCACACTGGCATCGCGCGGCATCAGCGGCACGGCCGGGACCGGCAGCGGCGCGGCGGCCAGCACGTTCTGAATGCGGGTGATCGACAGGCGCACCTTGTCGATCATGTGGCGCAGCATCATCATCGGCATCACCGATTCCGCCATGCCGGTGCACAGCAGCAGCACCGCCAGCCAGCGATCCGGCGTCAGATCGCCGCCCCGCATCAGCGCCACCCCCAGCCACAGCACCACCGCCAGCGTCGGCAGCGGGCTGAGCACCGCCCAGGTCAGCCGCACCCCGGCCCCCGATTCGCGATACCAGCGCGTCACCACCGCCAGATAGTCGCGCAGCGCCCGGTCATAGCGGCCAAAGCTGGTCTGGCCGGTGTCAAAGCTGCGCACCACCGGCATTGCCTGCACGAATTCCACCGTCGCCGCCGCCACCGCCTCGCGCGCGGCGTTATACAGCCGCGCCATCTCGTGCCGGCGCCGCTGTGCGCCGCGCATCGCCAGCAGGCCCAGACACAGCACCCCCAGCACCGCCAGCGCCAGCCGCCAGTCCAGCCATAACAACAGCGCCAGCGTGACCAGCGGCGTGACATAGGCGCGGGCATAAAGCGGGGTGCTGTCGGCCACGAAGACATGCAGCGCCTTGACATCGTCATGGATGACCTTGCCCAGCGCCCCGGCGCCCTGGGCCTGAACATAGCCCAGCGGCACCTCGGCCAGACGCGCGGCCAGATCGCTGCGCAGCAGGCGTTCCAGCCGGAAAGCGGCGTAATGCGACTGGTTGAACGCCCCCAGCCGCGCCAGATAGCTGGCCACCGTCCCCGCCAGCGCCCCCAGCATCCAGCCCAGCGGCCAGACCCCCGGCTGCGCGCGCAGCGACTGGATCACCATCGCCAGACAGATCATCGTCGCCAGCACCGCCAGCCCGGACCCGGCCCCCAGCGCCATCCCCACCCGGATGCGCCCGCGCACCGGGTCCATGATCGCCCATGCGCGGTCCGCCCCCGCCCCGTCCGGCGCGGGCACCGCGCGGTCAGATGTCTTGCCTGTCATCGTTTCAAATCCCCTGCTGCACGGCCCGGACCGATGCGCGGCGCGGGCGGGGACACAGCCCGCCCGCGCCGCAAGCCGTCAAAAGCGATGGATCAGGCCAATGCCGACCTCGCGCGGTTGGGTCATCGCGGCCTCGACAGCCTTGACCGAGCGGTTGACCTGCTTGTGAAGCGGCTCTCTCACGTCAAAGATGTTGTTGACATAGCCAAACATCTCGACCCCGTTTTGCGCCGTATAGGTCACCCGCGCATTGGCAATGGCATAAGACCCGATCTTGAATTCTTCGGTGTTTGCATCATCCGAATAATAGCCATCGGTCAGCCGCACATCGCCCGACAGGCGCCATTGCGCGGTGATGTCCCAATCCGCCGCAAGGCTGGCGGTATAGCGCGGCGCGCGCGCAAATTCCTTGCCGGTGAAATCGGCAATGGCGCTGGTGAATTTGCCGATCTCGGTATGCAGCAGGCCAAGGCCGCCGCGCAGGCGCAGGCTGTCGGTGGCCTGATAATCCATCCCCAGTTCCAGCCCGTAAGAGGTCGCCTCTTCCGCGTTCACGGTCAGGCTCTGGCCAATATTTTCCGGCAGGCTGACCTGAACATAGCGCTGCGCATTCTTGAAATCGCTATAGAACAGGTTGCCGGTCAGGATCAGGCGGTCACCCATCAGCTCGGTCCGGCCGAACAATTCGTAATTCCAGACGGTTTCGGCCTTGAACGGCACATATTCGCCGCTGCGCAGATTCAGGCTGATGCCGCCGGGGTTATAGCCCTTGCTGACCAGACCGCCGATGGTGGTGCGGTCGGACAGGTCATAGGACACCGACACACGCGGCAGCACCGCGTCAAAGGTTTCGTCGTAATCCAGCGGTCGCGCCGCGAATGAGGAATTGCCGCGCCGCTGCACACGGTCGCGCTGATAGCGCAGCCCCCCGGTCACCGACCACGGGCTTTCGCCGCGCCATGTCACCTCGGTATAAAGGCCAAGGCTGTCTTTCTGGTCGTCAAAGGACGACACACCGCGCAACCAAAGCGTTTCGTCGGTATCACGACGCGCCACGAACAGCCCGACCACACCGCTGAGGCCCGCCCCGCCGGCATCGCCAAAGGTCAGCCGGGTTTCGTTCGACACCGACCGCAGGTCGATATTGGCCGACCCGCCCTGAAACGGCTCGATCACCCGGCGGCTGTTGGTATCGGCATATTGCAACTGGTTGATCAGCCGCAGACCGTTGTCGAAATCCTGACTGACATCCAGCACCGCCGCGTTGCTGCGCTGTTTCCAGCTGGGCATGGTCAAGGCCAGACTGTTCAGGTCCTCGAAGGGGGCAAAGGCCGATTCCGTGCTGGGCCGGTTGGTCTGGTCATGTTCCAGCGTCAGCTTGGCCTCGAACCCGGTCAGATCGGCGGGCTGCCACAACAGCTTGACCCGCGCCATGCGCGATTCGAAATCCTGATCCGATTTGCCCTTGGCGAAATTGTCGCTGACATAGTCGATAAAGGTGTCGCGGGCGCTGTAATCCAGCGCGATCCGCGCCGCCAGATCGGGCGCCACCGGCGCGGAATAGGCCAGCGCGGCGCGCCGCCGCCCGCCTGACCCGTATTGCAGATGCGCCTGCCCCTCGGGGGTGAAGCTGGGGTCATTGGTGCGCACGAAGATGGCGCCGGCAATGCTGTTGGCGCCCTGCGCCGCCGTCTGCGGCCCGCGATAGACCTCGATCCCGGCCACGTCCCAGACCGAGGCCGCGCCAAACGCATATTCGTTATAGCTGAGGTAACGCCCGTCGACATTGATCGAGGCCCGAGGAACCGTGCCGCTGAAAAACGCCCCGGCGCCGGAATTCGGCCCCTGACTGTCCTGACCGCGGATCATCGGCGCCCCGACGCTGTCGGTAAAGATCAGGTTCGGCACCCCCTGCAAGGCGCTGGCCACGCTGGCATCGCCCGGCGCTGCCGCCGCGTCGCGGCTGTCCAGAACGGTGACCGAGGACGCCGTCCGTGCCAGCGACCGCGCGACCTTTTCCCCGATCAGCACGATCTCCTCCAGCACGACGGCCCGGCCCGTTTTCGGCGCGTCCTGCGCCAGGGCGGGCACGGCCATTCCGCACAGGATCACCCCGCTGGCACAGCTGCACAAAAGCCTTGAAAAAGTGCCTTTTCTCATCTTGCAAACCCTTCATCCGGTGATGGGGAATTGCTGGCACTGGCTTGCGAATCCCTGTTGAACGGCGCAAGGCTGAACCCAAGTGTTTTTCTTTGGCAACGGCTGCCCAGCAGTTCCGCCAGCGGTGATGCAAAATTGCCAGCCCGCCCTGCGCTGCCCGTTCATGCCAGCCCCCACCATGGCTGCGCGCCATCACCGCGTGCCAGGGGCCGCGGCCCGGCGGCAAAGCCGCCTGCCCATGCCCCGCAGGCATCCCCCGGCCCGTTCACCCTTGCCCTGCCCTTACGCCGGTTCGGGACCAAGCGGGCGGTCCCGGCGCTGCGGGTCGGCAAAGCGCGCGAACATCGCCTGAACCGCGCGGGTCAGCCGCGCCACATCGCCGGGACCATAGCTGGCGCTGCGAAAGCTCATCATGACCCGCAGGTCGCGGGCGCCGTCGATCACGTCCTCAAGCACCTCGAATTGCAGGCCCAACAGCGATTCCGTCTTGTCCGGGTCAATCTGGCGATAGCGGACCCTGCGGCCGTCAGCCCCGGTCAGGTGGCCATTCATCCGGTTGCCGGAATGGATCTGGATGAACAGCCCGAACAGATGTTCGGGGCCGGAATGGCCGATGGCCTCTTCGACCAGATCAATCGGGACAGATTCATGGGGCAGCGAGGCAGTGATCATCTGATACACCTGCCGCGTCAGATCCAGCGCCGTGGCCGATGGCGCCAGCCGCAGCCGATGCGCCACCACAGTGGTGAAATAGCCCACCGTGTCGAAAAAGGCCGGATCGCCGCGCCCCGCAGCCGAGGTCCCGATGACCAGGTCATCCTGCCCCGACACCCCCCGCACCGCCGCCGCAATGGCCGCGTAAACCACGTTGAACAGCGACGCCCCGGCCTGTCGCGCGGTCTGGCGCAGCCCTGCGGCCACCGCTGCCGGCACCGCGATTTCGCGCCAGCCGCCATCGGTGCCGGCGCCGCCCGCCACCCCATCGGCGCAGGCATCCGTCGCATCCGGGTCGGTAAAGGCACGCCGTGGCGGCGCATCGTGCAGATGCCGCACCCACCAGTCCAGATGCCCCGCCCCCGGCCCTGCCGCCGCCTGCGCGCGGGCGAAATCGGCAAAGGGCGGCGGGTCACTGGCCCAGACCGGCGCCTGACCGGCCGACCGCGCGGCATAGGCGTGGGACAGGTCGGTCATCAACAGATCCACCGACCATTCATCCAGCACGATATGATGGAACAGCATTGACAGCACCTGCTGGCCGCCCTCAGGCGCAAAGCACAGGCGCAGCGGCAATTCCCGCGACAGGTCAAAGACATGGCCTGCCTCGGCGGTGCGGGTGTGACCGGCCTCGCTGGTCCAAAACCAGTCAAAGCGGTCCAGTTCATCCACAGGCACGGGCCGCTGGGTGACCCGGCCATCGGCGTCCTCGGTGAACAGGCTGCGCAGGACACTGTGACGGATCAGCAGATCGCGGAACGCCTGCCCAAAGCAGACCTCGTCCACCGGGTCAGGAAAGCGCAGCGCAAAGGGGATGTTGAACAGATCGCCCTTGCCCAGCGCGGCATAGACCTTCCACAGCGAGGCCTGCGCCAGCGACAACGGTGCGGGCCGTGGCAACGGGTCCGGGCCGGGACCGGCAGGCATGGTGCCGGGGGGCTGGTGGGGGGTCGGGGCGGGTGAAATGCCCGCGCCATCCGGGGTGGCGGGCGCGGTGTTGGCAACATGTCCCCCGGCAGGGGTCACGGGCGCGGGTCCGGGCGCAGGGACGGGGACGGGCACGGGCGCAGCGACGGGCGCTGTGGCGCGGGCGCCATCGGGCGGCAATCCGTCGACACGCAGCCCCACATCCGGCGCAGGCCGGTCCTGCACCACCGCCACGCGCGCCAAAGCGCGGGCGGTCGGATGGGCGAAAATATCCTCGAACCGCAGGCGGACCCGGTGCCGGCTGGCCAGACGTCCGACAATGCGGGTTGCGGTCAGCGAATGGCCGCCACGGTCAAAGAAATCATCATCGGCGGTCATGTCGGCGGCGGCCAGCGCCGCGCGGAATTCCTGCAAGATCAGCGCCGTCAGCCCGCTGTCAGCGCCGCCATCCGCGACATCCGCCGCCACCACAGGTGCCGCCTCAGGTGCCGCAGCGGCCCCGTCCAGCCGCGCCAGCGCGGCGCGCATCGCGGCCCGGTCAGGCTTGCCATTCGGGCTAAGCGGCAGCCGGTCCAGCGCCAGCATCCGCGAGGGCAGATGCGATGCCGGCAAGCGGCTGCGCAAAAACGCCCGCAGATCGCCCGGCGCCAGCCCGGACCCGGCCACATAAGCCGCCCCCAGCACGGTTTCGCCACTGGCCGGATCGGGCAGGTCGACCACCGCCCCCGCGCTGATCGCGGGGTGGTCGGACAGCACCCCGGCAATATCGGGCAGCGAAACCCGGACCCCGCGCACCTTGACATAGCCATCGACGCGCCCGGCAAAGATGATCGTGCCGTCACGGCGCCGCCAGCCCAGATCGCCGGACCGAAACAGCCGTGCTGCCCGATTGCCGGGCTGATCCGGGGTGATGAAATCATCCTGCACCAGCCCGCCCTGCCGCAGATAGCCCAGCGCCAGATTGCGGCCCGCGCTGTGGATGCGCCCGGTCACGCCCGGCGGGCAGGGCCGGCCCAGCGGGTCCAGAATGGAATAGGTATTTCCGGGCAGCGCCCGCCCATAGGGAATGACCGACCGGTCATCAGGACCGATCGGGTGCCAGATGCTCCAGATCGTGGTTTCGGTGGGACCGCCCAGCGCATACAGCACACAACCGGGCAGACGCCGGCGCAGGGCGTCAATCGCGGCGGGGCGGATATAGTCGCCCCCCTGCGCGATCAGCCGTAACGAGGCGATCTGCGCATCGCTGGCACAGCTTGTCAGCATGTCCAGAATGGCCGGGACCGACACCCAGACCGTGACCCGATGCGCCGCCACCAGTTGCGCCCAATGCGCCGCGTCCTTGTCGGCGCCCGCATCGGGCATGACAATGCAGGCCCCCGCCGTCAGCGCCCCGAACAGGTCAAAAACCGACATATCGTGATGCAGCGGCGTCACCGACATCACCACATCATCCGGCCCGATCCGCCAGCGCGACAGGCTGGCGCCAATGACATTGGCGGTGGCGGCGTTGGACAGCACCACGCATTTCGGCAGCCCCGTCGTCCCCGAGGTATAAAGGTAATACCCCGCCCCTTCCGCATGGCTGCGCCGCGCCAGCAATTCGGGGTCCAGCGTGACCGTGCCGGGGTCGCCCTCCAGCTGGCGGGCGGTTACGGCGCGGGCGGGCAGCCCCGGCGTGGCCCAGACATCACCGACAACCAGCGCGGCACGACAGTTTTCCAGCAGATAGGCCAGCCGCCGGGGCGGGGATGCGGCGTCTATGGGCACCCAGATGATGCCCGCAAAGGCCGCCGCCAGTTGCAGCGCCAGATGGTCGCGCCCGCGCGGCAGACAGATCGCCAGCACCGACCCTTCCCCCAGCCCGCGGTCGCGCAGCCCGGCCATCAGCGCCCGCACCTGCCGCCCCAGCCGGGCATAGCTGACCGCCTGACCGTTTCGGATCAGCGCCGTGCCGGAATGCGGGTCATCCAGCCGCGCGGCGATCTGCGCCAGATAGGGCAGCGGTTCCGCGCCCGCATCCGCATCTGCCCCCGGCTGTGCCTCAGGGGCGGGTTCGGGGTCGCCAGGCGGCAGATGGGCGGGCAGGCTGTCGGCGGCGGCCACGGCGCGCATAGTCTGGCCCATCGCGGCCAGAATGTCGTGAACGGTCTGATCCTCCAGCGCCTCGGTCGCATAATCGGCGGCGATGATCAGATCGCCGGCCTCGTCCAGCGACAAGCGCAGGTCCAGCGCCACCTGCGGCGTCTGCGTCAGCCCCCCGGTCCAGCGCATCGGCGCCCCGGCAACCGGCGCGTCCCAGCCCAGACCGTTGGTCAGCACCACCGGCAGCGCAATGCGCGCATCGCGGCCCGCCAACAGCATCCGCGTCAGCGCGACACCGGAAAATGCCAGATGCGACAGCGCCCCGGCCAGATTTCGCTGAAGCCGTGCGGCGCGTTCAGGCAGTGTCGCGTCCCCGGCATCATGGCACAGCGCCACGAACCCCGCGCGATTGCCCAGCACGCCCTGATCGGGCGGCGCGACCGGCAGTGCAACACACAGCGACAGATCGGGCGTCCAGCGCGCCAGGCTGTCCAGCACCAGCACCGACAGGATGCTGTTGGCCGTCAGCCCGGCCCGCGCCCCGATCCGCCTGAGCCGCGCCAGATCGGGTGCGGACAGCCGGACCTGCCGGCGGGCATAGCCCGAGGACACAATCTGGTCGGGCGGCTGCCGCCATGGCAGGCGCGGCGGCACGACCGCATCCGCCAGCCGGTCGCGCCACCAGCGTTCCGCCGCATCACGCGCGGCGGTGGTCGCCACAGGCAGCGCGGCGGGATTTGGCGCATCGGTCGGGGCGGCATCGGGCAGCGCGACCGCATCACCGCCGAACAGCTGGCGGGCAATGCGCGCAATGCCGAACCCGTCAAGGATCAGCGCATCGACACGCAATTGCGCCACCGTCGCGTCAGGCGAACCTTGCGGCATCTGATACAGGCGCAAGGCCCATGGGCTGGTGGCCAGATCGTCGACATGATGGGCAAAGGCGCTGCGCCCGGCGGCGATGCGGACCTCGGCGGTGGCGGGGTCAAGGTCGCGCAGATCGACGATCTGGGGCGCGGGCGCGGTATCGCCGCACCAGGACGTGCCGGCCTGCGGGTCGATGCGACAGCGCAGCGCCGGATGCGCCGCCACCAGCCGCGCCAGCCGCGCGGTGATCTGCGCAACCGTCAGCGCGCCGCGATATTCGCGAAATTCCTGCATCGCCACGCCGCCCAGCGGCAGCGCATCGCCCCGCCCCAGCAGATAGGCTTTGCGCAAATCGCCCAGCGGGGTTTCGCCCGCCCGCAATGCCGGTGCCGCATCCGCGACCGGCGCGCGCAGCGCCTGCACATGCTGCGTAAAGGCCCGCCGCGCCCAGCCTTCGTCCACCAGATCCAGCCGCAGGTCCCAGTTCAGCAGCAGGCCGTCATCCTCTTGCGCCAGCTGCACATCCAGCGCCACCCCCGGCCCCTGCGACACCGCCCAGCCCAACCGGCCCAGAACCTGACGCGCCCGCCCGCTGAGGATCGAGCCGCCGGGCAGGCCAAAGCCCGCGGTAAATACCACCGGCGAGGCCTCGACCCGGCCGCGCTGGCGCGAAAGGTCGCGCAGCGCCGACACCCCCGGCCAGCCGCCATGCGACAGCGCCGCCGCCAGCTGGCGCGACAGGTCGCGGCCCAGATCGCCAGGCCCGGTGGCACGCGCCCGCCGCACCGCCAGAATGCTGATGCCCGCGTAATCCCCGACCATGCGGTCGCCATGCGGATGCTGCGCCGGGCGCAGAAAGCCGGGCACCGTCAGGCGGAAATCGTCGCGGCCGGTCTGGTCTGCCATGACCCGCGCAAACAGCGCCAGCGACAGCATCGCGGGCGTCACCGCCGCCGCCCGCGCCTGCCGGGTCAGCGCCGCGCGGGCGCCCGCGTCCAGACGCGCCGACAGGCTGGTGCTGCGCGGCACCGGCAGGCAGGTGGCCGGCCCCGGCAGGTCCAGCGGCGGCGGCAGGTCGGCCAGCGCCCGCTGCCACCATGCCCGGTCCCCGGCATCCGCCGCCGCCGGGGTCAGCAGTTCCAGATAACAGGGTTGCAGGTGATCCGCCGCCAGATGCGGATCGGCGTAAAGCCGCGCCAGATCGTCCATCAAGCGCCCAAAGCAGGACGGGTCCGCCGCCATCATGTCCAGATCGACATGCAGGCGATGCGCCCCGCCGGGCAGCAGGGTCAGGCGAAACTGCGCCGCGATTCCGCGCGACAGGTCCAGCGCCTGATGGGTCATCCTGTCGCGCGTGGCGGTCAGCGCCGCGACGCAGGCCTGCGGCCCCGCAGCGGACAGATCCTCGACCACCAGTCCGTGGCGTTGCGGGCAAAAATCCGTCACCATCTGGCGGCCAGCCGGGGTGACGCGCAGCCGCAGCATCGGGTGCAACGCCATCAGCCGCCGCACCGCATCGGCCAGCCGCGACGCATCCAGCGGCGCCTGACCAGCCTGACCAGCCTGACCCTGACCGCCGCCACCATCCAGTTCCACATAAAGATGCGCGGCGATGCCGCCGGACTGGCGTCCCGACCAGTAAGCAGCCTGCATGGGGGTCAGATCGGTCATCGCGGCCTCCGCTTGACATTTGCCGATAAAAATACTCGGATAATTGAACCGTCAATTTGCCGCTGTCCAGCCCCATTTCGCCAGACGCCCGCCTGCCGCCTGTTCACCCGGCCAGGGGCTGTGGCGGCCCCGGACCGTTTTTGTGAAAGCCCGGACCACTGTTTCGAAGGGCCGGGGCACTGTTTTGAAAGGAAAATCCCGATGACCCAGACCCCACCGGACCGTGACTGGCTGAACGACCAGATCGCCGCCATGACCGATCCGGGCGATGCCGCGAACCCCGATGACAACCTGATCATGCATGGGCTGGATTCGATCCGGGTCATGGCCTTTGCCGGACGCCTGCACCAGCGCGGCATTTCCGTCAGCTTCGAGGATCTGATCACCCAGCCCACGGCAAACGCCTGGTGGGCGCTGATTCAGGCGCGACAGAATGCCGCAACACCCGGCTGACGGTGCCGCAGCCCAGTCCCTGCGCCTGCCTGCGGGGGTGGTCTTTGCCCATTGCCGCCACGGCGCGGCGGGCGGTTATGTGACACTGCCGCCCGCGCTGGATCGTGCCGTGCCGCGGCGGCAGCTTGACTATATCGCCGGGCGCCGCGCCGCCGCGCGGGCGGTTCAGCAATTGCGCGGCCAGCCCGGCGTCATTGGCCGCGATGCCGATGGCGCGCCGGTCTGGCCCAGGGGGCTTGTCGGCGCGATCAGCCATTCCGGCGGATGCGCGGTGGCGCTGGCCGGATCTGGCGCGGCCCATGCCGGGCTTGGGGTGGATCTGGAACAGGTCATCCCCTGCCCGTCCGAGATCGCCCCGCTGGTGCTTGACCCCGCCGAGGCGCGCTGTCTGGCGGCGCTGCCGCTGCCCCCGGAGCAGGCGCTGACCGTGGTGTTTTCAGCCAAGGAATCGCTGTTCAAGGCGCTTTACCCCACGGTGCGGCGGCGCTTTGGCTTTGACGCGGCGCGGCTGCTGGATATCGGGCCGGGGCATGGGGTGCTGCGGCTGTCCGCGCCGCTGCCGCCGTGGCGGGGCGGGCAATGTCTGGGGTTTCGCTGGACCCTGTGGCAGGGGCAGGTGCTGACCGCCATTGCGGTGCCGCCTGTGCCCGGCATTCGGGACAGCGCGGCATGACCGCCCACGGGCACCTGCGCCATTGCAAGGCCAGGCCGTGGCGATGGCAGGGCGCACGCCCGGCGCGCAGAAAGGCCTGTCGCAGCGCCGATGGGCGGCACCTGCGCAGGCCAGACCGGGCCGGGCCGTTCAGGCCCCCTGCCCTGCCGGTCCGCCCCGGAAATCTGGGAATGCCCGCCGCCCTGGCAACCCACCAGCCGGCGGGCGGTTATAAACAGGGCGGACGATTATAAATTGGGCGGGCGGGTATATCTGCGTGGCCCGCTGTGGCCCTGTTCGCAACTGAGGAAAGGCTTGAAGAGATGACAAACCGGATATGGGCATGGCTGGTTCTGGGGCTTGCGGTGGCGTTTGCGGCCTCGCCCCTGTTCAGCGACGGGTTTAACGGCTTTACCAAAGGCCAGTTTCCGGTGGTGCTGGATCACTGGCCGGCACAGCCGGCGCCATGGGCGTTTTCGATCTGGGGGGTGATCTATCTGTGGCTGATCGCCGGGCTGGCTTTTGGCGCCATACGCCGCGCCGATGACCCGGACTGGCGCCCGGCGAGGCCCGCCATGGCGCTGTCGCTGGCGGTGGGCGTGCCGTGGATCGCCGTGGCCAATACCGCCCCGGTCGCGGCCACGGTGATGATTGCGGTGATGGCCGGTGGGGCGATCATGGCGGTGCTGCGCAGCGGGCGGCATGACCCCTTGTGGCAGGCCGGACCGGCGGGGCTGTATGCGGGCTGGCTGACGGCGGCGACCGGCGTTGCGGTGGCGGTCACCCTGTCGGGCCATGGCATCCTTGATGGCCAGATGGCGGCGCTGGCGCTGCTGCTGGCGGTGCTGGCCGTGGCGCTGGCCGTGCAGGCGCGCAGGCCGTCCATCTGGTCCTATCCGCTGGCGGTGGGCTGGGCGCTGCTGGGTATTGTGGTCGCGAATGCCAGCGCGGCATATTGGCCGACCGCCGCACTGGCCGCGGCGGGCATGGCGGCACTGGCCGGTCACGCCATCTGGCAATGGCGCCGCCGCTGACAGCCTTTGCAGCGGACGACGGGACGGGCGTGGCGGGCCGGGGCAACGCGGCACCACGCATCAGGCGCATCGTCAAAAGGCTGCGGCGGGGAAAGATTCAGCAATGGCCATTCGTGGATCAGGCCGCCTGTTCAGCCTTGGGCAGGCCCCGGTCAGCGGGTCAGCGGATGGTCGGTCGTAAGGGGTCTTGCGCAAAGGGCGCGGTCTTGCACGCCACAGGCAGATTGCCGGCTGTTCAGGCTTTTGTTGCACGCCAGCGCCCGCGGCATCAGCCGCCCTGACCATCAGCCCGAACCCGCCTGCCCTGCCAGCGCGGCGCGGTTCTGCGCCACCAGATCACGCAGAAATATGGCCACCGCCTGAACCCGGCGGGACTGTGCCAGATCGGCCTGCGTGACCAGCCAGATCGGCTGATCCAGCCCCAGATCGCCATCAACACAGATCAGCCCGCGGGGCCGCGCCAGAAAATGCGGCAAAACGGCCAGCCCGACACCACCGGCACAGGCCGCAACCTGACCGGCCAGCGTGGTCGTCACCACCGCTGGCGCACGGCCCTGCAAAACACGCCCGATCCATTGCGCGGCGGGCAGATGTGACTGGGCCTCGGACCAGGCGATAAACTCATCGCCGTCATAGGGCGCCGCATCCGGTGCCACCTTGCGCGCGGCCAGACAGGACGGCGCCCCATAAAGGCCAAAGCCTAGCACCCCCAGTTGCTGAACCGACACGTTGCCCCGTTCGGGCCGGACCATGCGCAGGGCAATATCGGCATCGCGGCGGTGCAGGTTGACGGTGGCGATGTCGGTGACAACCTCCAGCAGCAGCCGGGGATGACGCGCGCGCAATTTCGTCAGCGCAGGCAGGATCAACGCCGTGGCCAGATTTTCGGCGGTGGCAAGGCGCACCCGTCCCGCCACCTCGGCCTGCGCCGCCGCGCCCTGGCGCAGCGACAGCGCGGCGGCCTCGGTCGCCTCGGCCCTGCCCATCAGGGCGCGGCCATCACTGGTCAGGGCATAGCCCGACTGATGCCGGGTAAACAGCGGCTGGCCCATCGCCGCCTCGAACCGCTGGATGCGGCGCGACACGGTGGCCAGCCCCAGCCCAAGCCGTTCCGCCGCGCCGCTTAGCGAACCACTGCGTGCAACCGCCAGAAAGCAGTGGACATCATCCCAGATAAAGCCGTCTTCCCTTCCGATTTCGGAAACCCCCTTACCGATCTGCGGAATGTTCCGCCGCCATCGGAAATGCCACAGTGACCCCGACCAAAGCAAGAGAGAGGGCGTCATGCGCTATCGCCACCTGACACCGGACCTGCGTGTTTCCGCCATCGGCCTTGGCTGCATGGGGATGAGCGAATTTTACGGCCCCCGAGACGACGCCCGGTCGCTGCGGGTGCTGCACGCGGCGGCGGATCTGGGCATCGACTTTCTGGACACTGCCGACATGTATGGTCCCCATCACAACGAGGAACTGATCGGTCAGTTTCTGGCGCAAACCCGCGCCCCGATGACCATCGCCAGCAAATTCGGCATTGTCCGCACACCCGGCGAATACCGGCGCAGTATCGACAACAGCCCCGAATACGCGCGCAGCGCGGTCGAGGGGTCGCTGCGTCGCCTGCGGGTGGACCGGATCGACCTTTACTATGTCCACCGCATCGACCGCAGCCGCGATATAGAGGAAACGATGGGCGGGCTGACCCGCCTGATCGACGAAGGCAAGATCGCCCGCATCGGCCTGTGCGAGGTCAGCGCCGCAACCCTGCGCCGCGCCCATGCCGTGCATCCGGTCAGCGCCGTGCAGACGGAATATTCGCTGTGGTCGCGCGGTGTCGAGGCCGAAATTCTGCCGGCTTGTCGCGAATTGGGCATTGGCTTTGTGCCGTATTCACCGCTGGGTCGGGGGTTCCTGACCGGCCGCTTTCAGGATGGCGATTTCGCAGAGGGCGATTTCCGCGCCAACCTGCCCCGGTTTCAGCCCGACGCCGTATCGGCCAACCGTCCACTGGCGGACAGCATCGCGCAGATCGCGGCAGGCAAGGGCTGCACGCCCGCGCAACTGGCACTGGCGTGGTTGCTGGCACAGGGTGACAACATCGTTCCGATCCCCGGAACGACACGGTTGGGGTATTTGCGCGACAACGCGGCAGCGGCTGATATTGTGCTAAGCGCAGATGACATGGCCGGGATCGGGCGCAGCCTTGCCGCCCACCCCGTCGCCGGTGCGCGCTATACCCCCGAGGGGATGAAAGGCGTGGACGCATGACCCGCCTGTCCGACGCGCTGGCTGTTCTGGAACGGCTTGAACCCGGCGCCGCATTGCGGGTGCAGGCCAATCTGGACGATTTCACGCCCGACGCGGCAGGGCTGATGCTGGGTTATGCCTTTGCTGATATCGTTAGTCGCCCGGCCATTGACCTGCCCACCCGCGAAATGCTGACCGTGGCGATGCTGGCCGCCATGGGCACCGCGCCGGGGCAGCTGGAATTCCACATCCGCGCCGCGATGAACACCGGCGTGACCCGCGATGAGGTCGTGGAGATCATTCTTCAGGTCTCGGTCTATGCCGGGGTGCCCGCCGCGATGAACGCGATCAGCGCGGCGCGTCAGGCCTTTGCCAGCGCAAAGGGCGCGTGATCGGGGGCATTAATCAGACCAAAGGTCGTCACCACAGATATCGCGGGTCGCCAGTTGCTGCGTCAGGACGGCGACCTCGCGTTCCAGATCAGCAATACGCGCATCCCTTTGTGCAAGCCGTTGGCGAAGCTCGTCAGCCTCAAGCAGCATCGGGATATGCCGGGGGCAATTTTCATCCCACGCCTCGACACGGATCACCAGCGCGCGGTCGGCGCGCGCGCCTGCGGGTGTCAGCGCGGCAACCAGCGCCATGTCATTCTCAACCACCTCGGCGCGACCCCAGATCCTGACCCGTCGCAGGTGGGTGTAATCAATCAGAAACAGCAGCACGCGGTCATTTTCAGACAAATTTCCAAGCGTGATATATTGCCGGTTGCCGTGAAAATCCGCCATGGCAAGCGTGCGGCTGTCCAACAGTCGCAGAAAACCGGGCGGCCCGCCCCGATGCTGAACATAGGGCAGCCCGCCCGAACTGGCCGTGGCCAGAAACGCGCTGCGCTGTGCGGAAATGAACACCTCAAGGTTTTTGGTGATATCAATGGGCCATTCCGCAACCTCGTATATCCGGCGCGAGCCGCGCTGCGTTTGCACACGGCGCACGGCTTCAGAAAAGGCAATTCCATCGGGGGACCGGTCGAAATCAGACATATCTTAACCTGTGCAGTCTGGTTCAGTAGCGCCGCCAAGTGTGGTTAACTGACCGTAACGCCACCAGAACGCACAATTTTGATACCATGCAAAACACCTCCAGCACCCGCGCACCGCGATTCAAGCGTTACGACCAATCCGAGGGCTGCGCCGTCGAGCGCGCGCTGGAGGTGATTGGCGGCAAGTGGAAAGGCGTGATCCTGTTTCACCTGCTGGACGGAACAATGCGCTTTGGCGAAATCCGGCAGGCGATTGGAAAGGTGACCCAGCGCACCTTGACGCGACAGCTGCGCGAATTGGAGGCCGATGGAATTATCACCCGCACCGTTCACCCTGTGCAGCCCCCGCATGTCGATTATGCGCTGACCGACAAGGGCGCCGCGCTGGCCCCGATGCTGTATGCCTTACAAAAATGGGGGCGCAGTCAATTGGCCCTCGGCCCTCAGCGTGACTGATCCTGCGCCCTCCACTGGCTTGGCGTTGTGCCCGTCACCCGCGTGAATTCGCGGTTAAAGTTCGATTTGGTATTGAAACCGCTGTCCAGCATCGCCTGCGTAACCGAGGCACCGTCCCCAATCAGGCCGCAGGCGTGGCGGATGCGAAAGCCGTTGATATAGCGCGAGACGTTGCCCCCGGTCGCGCGGTTCACCGCCGCCGACAGGCGCTTGTCAGGAAGGCGCAATCGCCGCGCCAGCCGTGACAGCGTCAGGTTCGGGTCCAGATGCAGCGTTTCGCGTGACAGCAGGGCGTCAAGGCGGGCAATGATCTGGGCGTCTTCACTGGTGTCGATATCGGGGTCGGGGCGCGCGGGCCTGTCCTCGGCCTCGCCACTGGCGGCAGGCTGGACGCTGAACAGCCCAAGCGCCAGCAGTGACAGCGACGATCCCAGACTGACGATCACCCCCGCCAGTTCGGGCCGCCCGGCCATGAAGGCCACCGCGATCAGCCCATCACTGGCGGCTGAAAAGATCAGCGCCCAGCCAAGGCCCCGCCAGATCAGCGCGGGCAAGCCGCCCGCCTCCAGCCGTGCCAGCGGCAGATCGCCGGACCGCAGCACCGCCAGGATCGCCACGCCATAGCCCGCGAACAGCCCTGCCACCGCGACATCCACCGTCTGCGGCGCAAAAAGACGCGCGAACAGAACAAACCCCGGCCCGGCCAGATGCAGCGCCATCTGTGTGGGCCGCATCCGCCCCAGCATCAGGCTGCGAAACGTCACCCAGGCCAGCGCCGGAATCGCCGCAGCCGTGACCGGCAGCAGCGGTCGCAGCGCCTGCACGTCATAGCCCAAGGCCAGTGCAATCCCCAGCGATTGCCCTGCACAGGCTGTCAGAAACAGCGCCAGCATCTGTCGCCGTCGCAACGCGCTGCGCAGCGCAAGCCACAGCAGAATCAGACCGGTGAACGCGGGAATGGGCAGCATCAACATGCACCCTGTGTGGTCCTTTTTCGCGATCAAGGCGACCTGAATCCGGGATTGAGGACGCCAAATCTGCGTCCCTGCGCCAGTTTTGCCCCACCAAATGCCCAAAGGAGGCCATGATGAAACTGACCCTTGCTTTTGCCCTGATGACCACGCCGGCGCTGGCTGCCCCTGCGCTGGCCGACGGCCTGCCGGGATATGACCGGTTCGACCTCGATGCTGCGCATCGCGCCCGCCCGGTGGCGGCGTCGATCTGGTATCCCGCCGCCGCGCCGACCTATGCGGCGCCGGTGGGCGATGGCCCGCTGTTTCAGCCGCAGCGCGCCTTTGTCGGTGCCGCCGTGGCGCCTGGTCATCATGCTTTGGTTTTGTTGTCGCATGGTTCGGGGGGCAATGCCGACAGTCTGGGTTGGCTTTCGGCGGGGCTTGCGGCGCGAGGTGCGATTGTGGTGGCGGTCAATCATCCTGGCTCGACCTCTGGGGACAGCTCGCCGCGCCGATCGGTCGATCTGGCGGCGCGGGCGCAGGATTTAAGCGCTGCGCTGGATGCGGTTCTGGCTGATCCGGGCTTTGCCGGGTTTGTCGACCCGGCCCGCGTGTCGGCGGTGGGTTTTTCGCTGGGTGGGACCACGGCGCTGGGACTGGGGGGGCTGCAATTCGATGGCGCGATGCAACAGGCCAATTGCCAGACCGGTCCCGACGCCGCCGATTGCGGGTTTTTCCTTCGCGGAGGGGTGGATTTCGCCGCCGCCAAGGGCTTTGACGCCGACACGCGTGACAGGCGCGTTACCCGCGTGGTTGCGATTGATCCGGGCTTTGTCGGGGCGGTGGCAACGGACAGCCCAAGCGCCGTGCCGGTGCATTTCATTAATCTGGGCGAAGGCCCTGACCGGTTGGGCGCCGTCGATGTCGGACCAGATGGCTATGACCTCGCGGGGCGGCTGCCCGGCGCCAGCTATCAGACCTTCGCGCCGGCCAACCATTTCAGCTTTCTGGCAGAATGCAAACCCGGCGGCCCCGAGATGCTGAAGGAAGAGGGCGATGATCCGATCTGCACCGACCCCGCAGGCACGGATCGCGCCGCCCTTCATCAGGCGTTGATCGCGGATATCGGGCGCGCGTTGGGGCTGTGATACCGCGACCGGGTGAGGATCACGACCTCACCCGGTCAGCAACCCTTCAGGCAACAGGATGGCCAGCCCTGACCCGCCGGCATCCGGCCACGCCAGATGCGCCATCCTGCCTGTTCGGTTCCACGATTCAGGATCTGCGCTGCGCTGAAGGCGAAGGCGGGATGCATGGTGTCTGGCTTTGGGGCGGGGCCAGCAAGGGGGCGGCGGGCGCGGCCATGCCCGGCTGATCCGGGCGCGATGTGCCTGAGGTCGGGGTGAGGAACGCGCTGGGCGATCAGCTGATGTCGCCGCATTTCGTGCGGGCCTTCTGCGCGGAATACACGCGCGCGATGGCCAGTGCCTTGCTGCGCCGGTTGATACCTGGGGTCGAAGGGGGACATTCAGGCAGCCTGCCAACCGCTATGGTGCTGCATCTGCGCAATCTGGCGACGGACCATAGGCCAACCCGGCGGGCTTGAGCGGACAGAGCGGCATCGCAGCGACCATGATCCGCAACCCATCTGACAGCGGCGGCTTGCGGCGTGCGGGTTTAGGTGCTGCGCTGGGTGTGGTTTATCGTAACGGAACTGAAGCGCGGTCACATGGGTGATGCGTGATCGGAATGTGCTGGCCCCCGGTCCCAAACGCGGTGCGATTTGCGTCAGGCTGCACGCTGGCGCAGCCTCCCCGGTCAGGCGGGGGGCACGCGATTGGGAGGGGTGCCAAAACGACAAAGCCCGCCGCTGTTGCGACGGGTTTTTGGTTGCGGGGGTAGGATTTGAACCTACGACCTTCAGGTTATGAGCCGATCAACGCAGAAAACGTGAAACCAAGTGATGTCAGCACCTTACACAGCAACCCTTTGATTTCTTGCGATTTCCATTCCGGCGCTCGATGGCATCAGGCGCTTTCGCACTTCCCCGAAAGATATCAAACTGCAGCCAAGGGTTGAGGTGGCGTTGAGGTGAACATCTATGACCAATCATCATCTCCTTCTGTCTGAACGGTGTCACCTTACTTCATCGATCTGTTCAAAACATCGTCCTTAATTGTTCAAGACAGCCTCATTCCCGCGTCCTTAGCCTTTTGTGTCAGGTGAGGTTTGATCTTAAGGCAGCGGCCGTCCTCACCGGAACAAGGGAGGAATGTCTGAATGACCAAAGAAGTCGATGTAATCGTGATCGGGGCTGGCGTCTCGGGGCTGTATCAGGTCCATCAGCTGCGCGAGCAGGGCTGGGATGTGCTGGGCCTGGAGGCCGCCTCGGATGTGGGCGGGACGTGGTATTGGAACCGCTATCCTGGCGCGCGGTTCGACAGCGAAAGCTATATCTACCAGTATCTGTTTGACGAAAAGCTCTACAAGGACTGGACCTGGAGCGAGCGCTTCCCCGCCCAGCCCGAGATCGAGCGCTGGATGCACTATGTTGCCGATCGCCTGGACCTGCGCCGCAGCTTCGAGTTTTCGACCCGCGTTGAAAGCGCGACCTTTGACGAGGAAACCGAACGCTGGACCGTCAAGACCGATCAGGGCGATGTCTATGACACCCAGTTCGTGATCGGCTGCACCGGGATGCTGTCGGCACCGCTGGCGAACCGCTTCCCGGGTCAGGACAGTTTCAAGGGGCAGATCGTGCATACCGGTCTTTACCCCAAGGGCGGGCTGGATATCCGTGGCAAGCGCGTCGGCGTGATCGGCACCGGAGCGACGGGGATTCAGGTCATCCAGACCATCGCCCGCGAGGTGGGCGAGCTGAAGGTCTTCGTGCGCTCGCCGCAATTCTCGCTGCCGATGCGCAACCCCAAATTCGGCCCAGATGAGGTCAAGGAATACAAAGGCCGGTTCGAGGAGCTGAAATCGACGTTGCCGAACACCTTCACCGGCTTCGAATACGACTTCGAATATGCTTGGGCCGATCTGACCCATGAACAGCGCATGGCGCGCCTGGAAGAGATCTACAATGACGGTTCGCTGAAGCTGTGGCTGGCGTCCTTCTCGGAGATGTTCTTCGATCAAGAAGTCAGCGACGAGATCTCGCAGTTCGTGCGCGAAAAGATGGAAGCGCGCCTGAAAGATCCGGAGCTCATCCGCATTCTGGTTCCACAAAAGGGGGATGCTGGCTTCGGGAAGGTCCGCGTCCCGCTGGAGACTAACTATCTGGAAACCTACCTGCTTCCGCATGTCGAGGCGGTCTGCGTGCGCCACAACCCGATTGCCGAGATCGTGCCAGAGGGCATAAGGCTGGAAGATGGCTCGGTCTATGACCTTGACGTCATCATCATGGCGGTCGGCTTTGACGCCGGAACGGGAGGCATGTCCCGCATCGACATCACCGGTCGCGACGGCATGACGCTGCGGGACGAGTGGAACAAAGAGACCCGCACGTCGCTTGGGATGCAGGTTCATGGCTTCCCGAACCTGTTCATGACCGGCGCGCCGCTGGCCCCGTCGGCGGCGCTGTGCAACATGACCACCTGTCTGCAACAGCAGACCGAATGGATCACCGGCTGTCTGAACCATCTGCGCGACAACGGCAAGAAGGTCATCGAGCCATCCGAAAGCTTCGAACGCGCCTGGATCAAGCACCACGATGAACTGGTGAACGCTTCGCTGTTTTCCAAGTTCGACAGCTGGTATAACGGGTCTAATATCGAGGGCAAGCCCAAGCGCTTCATGTCCTACACAGGCGGAGCCGGCACCTATAAGCAGAAATGCCAAGATGTCGCCGACAGCGGATATGCCGGTTTCGAGACTGCGTGACCTTCCTGACTGGCTGCCGCGGGACTGGTGGCGGCCAATTTCTGCAATCTAGAAAAGAGAGGACAGACTTGATGGCTCTGGACATGATGAAAGCCTATGTAATGAATAAGGTCGGCGATGCCGAGGTGAAGGATCGCGCGATCCCCAAGGCGGGGCCGAACAGCGCCATCGTCAAGACCACGCTGGCGCTGGTCTGCACCTCGGACGTGCATACGATTCATGGCGGGTTGGGCGAGATCGTGGATCGCTGCCTTGGACACGAAGCCGTGGGGATCATCCATGAACTTGGCGCCAATGTGCAAGGGTTCAAGGTCGGCCAGCGCGTCGCCGTGAACGCCGTGACGCCGTGCTTTCAGTGCGAGAACTGCCAGAACGGCGTGACCTCGCAATGCGGGGGTATGCTGGGCGGCTACAAGTTCACCTTCCAGAAAGACGGCAACATGGCCGAGTATTTCGAGGTGAACGACGCCAAGGCCAACCTCGCCCCGATCCCCGACGATGTCTCGGACGAGGCCGCCGCCTACACGACCGACATGATGTCGACCGGCTTCATGGGTGCCGAGAATGCGCACATCCCGCTGGGTGGGTCATGCGCGGTGTTTGGCTGCGGTCCTGTCGGGCTGATGGCGGTCGCTGGCGCGCGCATGCTTGGGGCCGGGCTGCTGATCGCAGTGGATGGCGACGACCGCCGCCTGAAGCTGGCGCAAGAGGAGTACGGCGCGGATATCGGCATCAACTTCACCAAGACGGACCCCATTTCCAAGATCATGGAACTGACCAATGGTCGCGGCGTCGACAGCGCCATCGAGGCGGTCGGATCGCAGGCTACCTTCGAGGGCTGCATAAAGGCGACCTGTCCGGGCGGCACGATTTCGAACATCGGCTATCATGGCTCGGGCGATAATGTGAAAATCCCTCTGGCAGAATGGGGCGTCGGGATGAGCAACAAGACCATCATGTCCGGCCTGTGCGAGGGCGGGTCGGCACGGATGGGGCGGCTGATGACCCTGCTGCGCAACGGCCGTGTCGACCCGACGAAGATGTCGACCCATCATTTCGACTTCAAGGATGTCGACAAGGCGCTGAAGCTGATGGACAGCAAAGAAGACGGCATCATCAAGCCGGTGATTCACTTCCCGGTCTGACGGCAATCAGGCGTGTCCCTGGCGGTATTGCGCCGGGGGCACTCCATATTCGCGGCGAAACAGCCGGGTCAGATGCGCCTGATCCGCGAAGCCGCAATCGGCCGCGATCTGCTTGATGGGGACGGCAGGCCGGCGCAGCAGCGCCTGCGCCTGCGTAAGCCGCCGGTCCATGACATAGGCATAGGGCGGAACGCCGAAGCTGGCCTTGAAGTGCCGCGCAAACAAACAGGGAGTCATCGACAGGGTGCCCGCCAGTCGGGCCAGATCCAGCGGCTCGGACAGATGTTCTTCGATATAGCCCCTGATCCGCCGCTGCTGCGAGACAGTCAGTGCGCCTTTGGCATCGGCTTCGCGGGTCCGCACCGTGGCATAATTGCGCAACAGATGCACGATCAGCCCGCGCGACACCGCATCGACATACAGCGCGCCACCTAGTCCCGCCGCCTGTGCCTCTGCCCCGAGAACCGTCATCGCATGGCTGACCACCGGGTCAGTCGTGCGCAGCACGTCGCGCAGCGCGACCTCGTCAACACAGCGGTCGTACATCTCGCTGGCGACCTCGGTCATGAGATCTGCGGACAGATAGATATGCGTCACCTCGACGGGCTCGTCCCAGGTCCAGTGGGCGGCCTGCGCGCGCGTCAGGAACGACGCCGCACCCGGAGCCAGCGTTTCGCGGCTCCAGCGTCCGTCGAAACGGCGTTGCATGGGTGTGACCCCGGCGCGATAGCCGACCAGCAGAAATTCCCGCATCGCCGGCACGATAACGTCCTGGCCTTCATAGTGATAGCTCCGCAGGGCGATGTTCTTCCAGTCAAGCGCATCGCTACACAAGCCGACGCGCCCCGGCACAAATTCCGGCAGGCGGCGCCAGCAAATCGGCTCCTTCTCGGTCGATCCTCCCATGCGCGGGTCCTCCCAAACCCGAAAGAGGGCGCGGCGTCCGCGCCCTCCTGAAAGGTCTTATGCGGCCGCCGTCCCCCGCATGGCGTTGTAGACTGCGGTTTCGAAATCCATGTAGCCCACGAAGGACACCGGATCTCCAAAGGGCAGGATCTGCGTCGCCCAATAGCCGCCCACGCCGTTCTTGCGGTCGATCCAGTAGAAGCTGTTGGCCAGACCCGCCCAGCCGATCGAACCCGCAGGCCGGCCCGTCGGTGCGTCTTCCGAATTGACCATGAATGTATAGGACCAGTCCTTCTTCTGACCCGGAAAGAACTCGGCGTCGTTCGACAGGCTGGGGATGACGCCCGGCAGCATCGTGACCTTCTGCGGCGGGACCAGCGCACCCTTGCAGGCCCAATCTACCGTTTCAGGCTTCAGCACCCGGCCATGCGGGCCGTTGCCGTCATTCAGCCACATGCGGATGAACTTCATGTATTCCGGCACTGTGCCATAAAGGCCGTGGCCGCCCATATGCACCTCGGGGTCGTCGGGCAATGCGAAATCATCCATCGGCGTCAGGCGCATATCATCGCCGCGCGCATGAATCGTGGCCGTGCGCGCCTTCATCGCATCGGTCCGGGTAAAGGCAATGTCCTTCATGCCCAGCGGATCAAACACGCGCTCGCGCATCACCTCGCCCAGACGTTTGCCGCGAATCCCCTCGACTACCTGGCCGACCCAGTCGATATTGGTTCCGTACTCCCAACGCTCACCGGGATCGAACAGCAAAGGCGTCTCAATCGCCGCGCGGCTGCCCGAGACGACCGAGGGCTGGCCATGCTCCTCGGCCATGCGCTTGTAGGTCTCGGAGAAGAAGTCATAGCCGAAACCGCCGGTGTGCAGCATCAGCTGGCGCGTGGTCACATCGGACTTCGGGGCGCGCAGGCGGGGCTGTCCGGCATCGTCGAAGCCTTCGATGACCTGAAGCTTGCCGATGGCCGGGGCATATTCCTTGGCCGGCGCGTCGAGGTCCAGCAGTCCCTCCTCGACGCATTGCAGCGCGGTGGTGCCGGCAATCGCCTTGGTCGTGGAAAAGATCGCGAAGACAGTGTCCTCCGTCATCGGATCGCCGCCCAGACGGCGCTCGCCGCTGGCACCGGAATAGATGTCGCGGTTGCGATCCGTGACCATGGCGACGACGCCCGGAACACGTTGATCGCTGCCCGTGACACCGTTCAGCACGGCATCGCAGCTTTGTTTCAGATTGGTCATGTGGCCCTCCCTTGCCGATTTGCAAAGCAAGGCTAATGCGGCCGCGCGCGCGCTGTCTGTCCGGGATCGGTAGCGGCTGTCTCAGATCGGCGGCAAATTTACCGCCGCGAAAGGGTTTGCGAGGGCAGTTCCCCGAACCGCGCACGATAGGCACCAGCCAGCGCGCCCATATTGGAAAAACCCCAGCCGCTGGCGATCGCCAGAACGGTCTGTCCGGACCCGCCGGCCAGCAAATCGGCGTGCAGCCCCTCCAGCCGCCGGTCGGACAGAAAGTCGCGCGGGGTCAGTCCCCGGAAACGCCGGAACCCCTCGGACAGGGTGCGGGCGCTGACCCCGACCCGATGGGCGACCTCGCCAATCGAAGGCGCCTCGCGCGCCTCGGCGGTCAGGATTTCCTCGGCCTGCCGCACATAGCGCGGCGCTGCGGCCCTTGCGCCAGACTCTAGCGAAATCCCAGCGCCCGCCGCCCATTCCTGCAACAGGTTCAGGCAGATCATCTCTTCCAGATGCCGCCCCGAGACGCTGTCAGGGGCAAGACTCGCCGGGCCGCCGATGGTATGGCCGACATAGCCCAGCAGCGCCCGCCAGCGCGATCCTTCGCCCCCGAATTTCAGCCGTCGCGTCCACAGCGCATTGCCGGGAACAAAGCCATACCACTTGCGCGCCGTGTCCTCCATCAGGCTGTGGGGAATGGTCAGGTTGAACTGCAAATGATCCGGCGCAGCATTCAGCCAATAATCGGTTCGCGCGCAATCTGCCACAAAGCTGTCGCCAGCGACGGTCGTGGCCGGATTAGCGTCGTGGTGGTGATCGACCGCCCCCTTCAGTGTAGTGAGAACGAGAATATTCCCGGCCTCTGGATCAAAATCCCGCAGATGAACGCCGGTCCCATAGGCAAAGCGCGACGCCTTCACTCGCCCGGCCCGCCGTGAAAGCATTACGGCGGCAGGCTGCGAACCGCGTTCCAACGGCCTTACATGATAGGGCATATAGGTCGCACGGCAAAATGCGTTCACCTCGTCCCAGCTGCGCGAGCGAGCTGCACCTGCGGCATCGGACGGCCGAAGGGTCGGAACGAGAAGATTGGCTGTCGTCAACGGCGAACCTTTTTTGTTGGAGTGCTCAAACAAGATAGCTGGATTAAGATTTAGGTCAAAATCATTTCGGCGTCGGCTTTCTTAAGTCAAGGTTTCGCCACCTTCCGCCTCCCTGCCGGTACGTCCCTCGATGTAAGACTTGCCATGCGCGCGAGGCTGACCACCACCGGATCGATGCCGATAGCGTCCAGCCCGGCCTCGGTGGCGATCAGCGTGGTGCCGTGCCCATCGCCGGTCTCGCGCCAGAGCGGCTCGTTGCGGCGGATGTTGGGCTCGACTTCTTCGATGAGGCCGAGCCTGATCATTCGGCCGATGGCCATCTTCGCCGCCGCGCCATGCAGCCCCTCGGGCAGCGGCAGGGCGAGATTGCCCGGGCGGGCGCTGGCCCGGGTCAGGATCAGGGTCTGAGTGTCAGTGAGTATCGTCATGGATGGCTCCGAGCATCGCCGCCACAGGTCGCGGTCGGCTTCTACGGAGCCGGGCCCCGCGTTGCGCGGGGCTGGGCCGTCGGTTCGAACCCGCGGCTCAGGCGGCGTGTTCGCCCTCGCCGAGGGCAAAATCGCTGATCTGCTTCAGCAGGCTCGCCTGATATTCGAGGCTGCCAACGTCGGCCCAGTTCAGCCGTTCGGGATCCACGCCGAAATGATCGTCGCTGATCCCCGCCTTGCGCCCGCCCCGATCAAGATTGTTCGTCGGTTCGTCCAGCAACAGAAAATCCGGCGCGGCAAAGATCAGGGCGGCAGGGACGGCACGGCTGCGCTGAACGCCCGATAGCGTCGCCAGGAGCGTCTGCGGACCGACCGACAAGCCACAGCGAAAAAGCGCCGCCTCCATCCGTTCGGGAAGGGTCCAATCCGCGTCTGCCAGTTCATCGGCATCGGCAAGCCCCAACTCCGCCCGGTCAAGCAGATCGAGCGCGGGTCGTGCGCCGAAAAGATCGGCGATGACGTCATCGGACTGCTCCATCGCTTCTTGTCGCAAGATCGCGAAGGTTCCGGTCATGCGGACCTGTCCCGCAGCGGGATGCTGATCACCGGAAATCAGGCGAAGGAGGGTGCTCTTGCCGATGCCGTTGCGCCCGACGATGCCGGTGCGTTCCAGGCCGAAAGTCAGGTTGAGGTCGGTAAGAAGAGGCGCGTCGTCAGGCGTGGACCAGGACAGGCCCGGAGAGGGAAACGGATGCAGGCATGGGACAGAACTTCTCGCAGCGAAATCGAAGGGGCGAATGCAGCGAGGTTCAGGTCCATGTTGATAGCATCTCCAGTTTCAGGATGTCTCAAAAGTAGGGGTCGCCCGGCGATTTTACAAGCCAAAGCCAACGGAGCTTTTTGGGCTCAATCCGGCCGATCACCGCGCCGATCATGAATGGCCGGTTCGGCGTGAACGCCCATCAAGTGCAGAATATTGTTTGCAGAGCTGCCCGCTCTATGGTCATTTCGGCAGGTCCCGCAGCCAAAGCTCCCCCCCCACAGCCCACACCACCTCCGACGACGTCGCGGCAGCATCCACATGTTTGCCACTGAACACATGTTCTTGCCTTGTTCCCGCCGACCGAACGGTGCACAACCACGCGCAAGAGGAGAATCAAGCTCAACCGCAAGCATAGCAGCCTCATCGGAATATAGCTCAGGGACAGGAGATCGGGCGCAAGGAAGCGCCCTGCCCTCATTGCCGCCAATTCCACTTCCCCCGCACCCTCGGGCGCGGGCTGCACCGGGTTTGAGCGACGGCAATCCTCTGCAGAAACGGAGAGGATAAGACCATGGCCCTGCCGCCGCGCACGCATTACACCCTGCATGAAGTCACCGACCGCTGGGGCTGCAATATCGCGGATATCGCAGGCTGGGCGGATGCGGGCCGGTTCCGGATCATGACTGGTATCACCATGGTTCGCTGCGGGCAGGAAGCCGTGGCAGGCAAGGTGGTCCTTTCACCGATGGAACTGCTGCCGCTGTTCCGCCGCTGCGGCACCGGTCCGACGGCAGGCGTCATGCGCCGCATTCAACCCATCGACCGGGAAGACTGGCTGCCGATCACCGATCCTGTCGGCGGCGTGCCGGTGGCGATCGCCGACATGCTGATCCTGGCCGAGGAGGTTCACGCCTTCGAGGACGAGAACGACATGGTACGCAGGGTCACGTCCGGCCCGGGCGCGGCGACGCCCTATGACTGGGAGGGGATGAACGTCGCATTGATCACACGGATTCACGATCAGACCCGCGAATATATGGAGATGAATGCCCTGCGCGGCATCGTGAAGGACGGGGCGGGAACCACCCTCTACAATTACTTCACCGAGTTCGGCATTGCCCAAATCAGCGTCGATTTCGTCCTCGGCACCGCAGGCACCAATTTGCAGGGCAAGGTCCGCGAGGTGCTGCGCGCTGTCGAGGACAATCTGCTGGGCGAAAGCATGTCGGGCGTCCATGCCCTCGTCAGCCGCGAATTCTTCGACAAGCTGATCTCGCATCCCAAGACCGAGGAAGCCTACAAGTTCTATGCCGCGACCGGCGCCCAGCCGCTCAGACAGGATGTGCGCCGCAACTTCCCCTTCGCGGGCATCCTCTTCGAGGAATATGCGGGCGCCGTCACGCTGTCCACGAAAGCCACCGACCGGCTGGTCCCGGCCAATGAGGGCATCGCCTTTCCGACCGGGACCATGGATACCTTCACGACCTATGGCGGTCCGGCGAACCTTCTGGAAACCGCCAATACCATCGGTCTGCCGCTCTGTGCCCGCCAGCATCTCGACCCCAAGGGCCGCTGGATCGACCTGATGACCGAGGCCTCGATCCTGCCGGTCAACAAGCGGCCCCGCCTGGCGATCCGGCTGCACAGCTCGAACTGATGAACGCCTTTGCCGCCGCCATGGATCGCATCTTCGGCCATCCGGACATGGGCATCTCCGCCGTCTGGATCGCGGCCGGGACCAGCGAAGAACGCCCGATCCGCCTCATCCGCCGCGCGCCGGACCGGATCACCGAATTCGGATCGGCGCGCATCTTGTCAGAGAAGCTGACGGCCGATATCCGGGTCAGCGATCTGCCCGATCCCCGGCCGGGCGATCTGATCATCATCGGCGCAGAGAGCTATGCGATCCAGGGCGAACCGACCCGCGACCGCGACCGGCTGATCTGGACCGTGGAGCTGGTGCCCGCATGAGACTGAAGCTCGACATGGATCCCGATCTCGTTGCCATGATGCAGGCCGAGATCAGGGCCGGCGAAAAGGCCGTGACCGGCGCCATGCGCGAGGCGGGCGTGGGCCTCAAGACCGCATGGCGCGGTCAGATCACCGGGGCCGGACTGGGAAAACGGCTGGCGAATTCGATCCGCAACGCCACCTATCCGAAGACAGGCGACAGCCTCAACGCCACCGCGCTGGTCTGGTCAAAGGCGCCGGTCATCATCGGTGCCCATAGTGCCGGGCCGCTGATCCGCTCCCGCGACGGCTTCTGGCTGGCGATCCCCACGGAAGCCGCCGGAAAATCCCTGCGCGGCGGGCGGATCACCCCGGGCGAATGGGAGCGTCGGACCGGGCTGCGCCTGCGTTTTGTCTATCGCAGACGCGGGCCAAGCCTGCTCGTTGCCGAGGGGCGGCTGAATACCAAGGGCCGCGCTGTAGCATCCCGCTCCAAAACCGGGCGCGGGCGGGTCACGGTACCGATCTTCCTGCTGGTGCCGCAGGTCAGGCTGCCGAAGCGGCTGGATCTGACGCGGGAGGCAGAATGGGCGGCTGATGGCGTGCCGGGCAAAATCGTCGGGAAGTGGGTGGAGGGGAAAGCGAAATAGTGTGCGTTACGGTTGTTCAGCCCAAACCTTGTAATCGAATATCGCACCACCTGCCCTAGCATAAGCTACCGTTTCTCTCACATAAAGTGTGGATCGCCATGGATTAAAGTGATTCATCCAGTGTTCGTCATCATTATCAATGGCTTGGGGCAGGATTGAGTAACCGAAGTTTGACGGTACCGTTCCTCCCTCTGCGCACGTGATCTCCATTCTGGATACGCCGAAACCGCGAAAGGTGAGATATTCATTGAAAGCCAGCAATTCCCGCTCTGAGAGCCAGTCGGTGCCTAGTCCAGTTTGGGCTTGCTCCAGCAGATGTTCAAAGCGCTCGGCCACCCTTGCCTCCAATTGACGGCACTAATTGCGCCGCTCAATCCAGACCCGGAACTCAATCGATCGGTCGCTGTCGCGTGCAGCTTCCACCTTGCGCATCACCAGACGATCATGACGATGGAAGTCATGATGGCTCTCCCAGTTCTCAGGGCCATCGAGACCAATGACTGCAAAATCAAGATCCACAATGTCTCTCTCACCACGACGCTCGTGGGCCTCGAGGCGAGTCACCCAATATGCGCTCATCTCCGGTTGAGAAACCAGCTTAATGAGCTCTTCGGGGTCGACTGGGCCGGCACCGCGCCCGGAGCTTGCGTTATGGATAAAGTCTTCCTTGTTCATAGCTTGGCTCCTACCACGGCGGCTCCTGACGCGGATTGTACCTGTCATTGACTTGAATCACAGCGCCAGTTTCATCGTTGATCAGTACCCAATCGCCGTTCCGCCCGAACAATATGGTCGCGCCCTGTTTTCCTCCTGTTGAGGTATCACCACGGGACGCAGGAGACCTACTGGTCGGGAAATCAATGATTTCATCAACAGTTTCCGGCGAATGTCCTTTTCCTGCAAGATATTCTTCACCTGAACCGCGACTTCCATGACCTCGAACAGTGTTGCCTTTTGGTGTTCTATAGTCTTCACCACTTCGCGCCTCGACAATGTTCGGCCCACCGCCATGCGCAGCGACGTCCTGCCTGAACGCGTGCCGCCCGACGGCCTCCTGATCCTGCGCGATGGTGAACCGGGCGAACCTGAAGTCACGCTGTCACCGCTGCGCTATCACTATCAGCACCGCGCCGAGATCGAGGCGGTGGTTCAGGGCGCTGACCGTGACGCAGCCTTCGACGCCCTCTGTGCCAGCATCGGCGCAGCCATGGCTGCCGACCGCACGTTGGGCGGGCTTTGCGACTGGGTCGAAGCGGAAGAACCGCGCCCGGTCGATCTGCCTGTCGAAGGCGCAGCCAGCCTGAAAGGGGCGGTGATTCCGGTCATCTTGCACTACACCACCGCAGACCCGCTCGGCTGAATCACCCTACAATCGAGGAGAATACGATGGCACGAGCCCAAGGGGCGCGAGCGCAGATGGCGCTTGCGTTCGAGACCGTCTATGGCATTCCGGCTGCGTGCTGGACCAGCTCAGCTGGCAGATGCAGCGCTCCGGGCTGTTGACCGCGACCGCGCGGCTGGTCGCGCAGGGCGAAACGGTCGGCACTGTCAGCAATGCGGGTACGCCCGCACCCATCGATCTGAAGCGCTTCGGGCATTTCAACGGATCGATCACCCGCAACGGTGCGGCGCTGGGGCAGCACATGTGGATAGGTTACACCCAGACTGACAGCATCGCGCCAGCGGCGCTCTCAGAGGGCTGGGGAATAGGAAGGAATGGTATGGGTGTTGCTGGACGCCAAGGGATCTCCTTGCCCTCAGAGGCTCCCTAGGCGAGCTCCCCATCATAGCTTCTGGGGGCGGCTTCGCCACTGTAGTGGCCACAGGACAAACCTGTGGCCACTCTCGGAACAGATCGGAATGCGATCCCGTTCGGGCAAGCTGAACCTCGTCGTCTGCGATCCGATAGAGCAGCAGCCAGTCGGGTTCGATGTGCAGGTCGCGAAACCCGATCCAGTCCCCGCGCAGGGAGTGATCGCGGTATTCTGGCGGTAAGGATATTTCATTGGCCAGCAAGGTTAGGACGGTGCGCAGCTTGGTCATGTCCTTGCCGCGTTTCTCCGCCCGCTTCACATCATTGCGGAAACGGGTTGATGGGACCAAGGCCAGCACGGTCAGATGCCGAGGTCAGAGAACAGGGCATCGGGGGTGTCGAACCGCTCCCCCTTGCCCGCGTCCAGTTCCTTCATGGCCTTCGCCGTGGCTGGGGTTGGCACCTTCACATCGAAGGGCAACCGCTGTTCATCTGCGATTCGCAGCATGAGCAGCCGGATCGCATCCGATACGGAAAGCCCCATCGCTTCCAGCGCCGCCGCTGCTCGATCCTTGGTTGCTGTGTCGATGCGCGCCCGCACCACCGAATCCGCATTCATGGCACACCCCAAAATTTGTAGCTACAATGTAGCTACAATAGCGAACATAGTAAAGGCTTCCCCGCTCATTCAGCTTCAGGGGCCCAGAAAACGATCACAGAGGGCCTTCCGCAAGTTTGGCACGCCTGGCCACGAAGTCGGCTTCCACAGCCTCGTGGCTGCGTCCCTGACCGTCCAGCATCGAGGCACGGGCCTTGCCCACCTTGCGGCCCAGATACTCCCTGTAGGCCCGCTCATGGCGGCGCTGCTCGATGTAGTCGCGCATCAGTTCACGGACGACCTGCAATGCAGGGCGATCCGCTGCGGCGGTTTCGGCCATGAAACTGTCCCGGAGATCGGGTTCCAGCTTCATCGTGAATACGGCTTTGATGCCCGTGTCTTATCCTCATAGATACTGACAAAGTATATACCGCGTCAGTATCATAATTCCAGACCGATCATCGGCCCTATCCGGCACTCTATCCCGGTATCCCGCCCTTGCAAATCACAGTCTTCGCCAGCATACTCTCGTGGCCACGTCAAGAGCCGTCAGGCTAACGCCCTCCTTCTCTTGGCGTGGCCTCTCGCGGCTGGTGAGGGGGCGTTTGCGCCCCCTTCAAACCCCCTGTTGCGGCTGTTGCCGCAGCGGGGAAACCCCGACCCCCATTCTGCCCGATGGCGGACGGGGCCAACCCCGAACCCCGGCAGGGGGAACGCTTCCCCTGCGCCCCTGCTTTTGCGGAGAGCCGATGCCTGACGACGCCGTTGACAACCCGATCTGGATCAAGCTCCGGGCATCGAGCGCGGAACGCGCCCGCTGGCAGGCGCTGGCGGTGGCGCGCGGTGTGTCTCTGTCCGAGCTGATCCGGTCGCGTCTGGACGGGACGCGGCTGCGGTCCCGGCGCGAGGCGCCGCCGGTTGCGCCCGATCTTCTGCGCGAGCTGGCGCGGATCGGGAACAACCTGAACCAGCTTGCCCGTGCCGCGAACCGGCGTGAGCCGGTGACGGCGTTGCTGGCGCGGCTGATCGAGATTGACCGTGAGCTGGCGCTGCTGCGGGCCGCGCATCAGCGTCCGGACGCGCCGCTGGCCGACAGCGGCGATGGGATCGGCTGATGCTGATCAAGTTCACCACCGGCGGGCGCGGGGGCGGTGGGACGGTTGCGGCCTATCTGTTGGACCATGAGCGGGCGGGGCGGGAGTCTGCCGCGCCGGAGGTGGTGCGGGGCGACATGGCGCGCACGGCCGAGCTGATCGACAGCATTACGCGGGACTGGACCTATACGCATGGCGTGCTGTCCTTCGCCCCGGAGGATGCCCCGACCGAGGATCAGCAGCGTGAGGCCATGGACCAGTTCGAGGCGTTCGCCTTCGCCGGTCTCGATGCCGAGCAGTATGACATCACTTGGGTGCGGCATCAGCACACCAGCGGCGGGCGGGTCGAGCTGCATTTTGTGACCCCCCGCATGGAGCTGACCAGCGGGCGGGCACTCAATATTGCGCCGCCCGGCTGGGAGCGCAGTTTCTCGAAGCTGCGGGACGCGTTGAATCTGTCGCATGGTTGGGCGCGGCCGGACGATCCGGCGCGGGCGCGGGATCTGGGCTTTGAGCGACCCGAGGCGTGGGAGCGGGACGGCTTCCGGCTCAAAGAGGGCCGGGACGCCGTCCACGCCTATGTCACGGCCCTGATCGAGCGTGGGACGGTGCGGGACCGCCCCAGCATGGTTCAGGCGCTCACAGAAGCGGGATTGGGCGTTGCACGGCAGGGCAAGGACTATCTGACCGTCCAAAGCGAGATCGAGACGCGACTGACGAAGCTCGAAGCGACGACCACGCGGCTGACCGCAGCCTTGGAGACGCAGAACGCCTCAACGACGCGCTTGGTCGAGCAGGTGAACAGGCTCTTGAACGCGCTCAGGAGTTAGAGCACGCCCATGTCCGCCAGCGCGACAGGGGCTGGGATTATGGGATGTAGGCCCTGATTGTGGGGTGATCTTGCAGGTTTGGAAACGGCCGCCGGGGTTTACCGGCGGCCTGTGTGTTCATCCGAAGATCAGGTCGTCCTGTAAGGCGGTGATGTTCAGGTCAAGAATGGTCAGCTGGTTCCCATTCGAGAAATCCAGTACAAGATCGGCCTTGCCGTCACCGTTCACATCCCGGCTGGATGCGATGCGGCGCACATCCGCATAGCTGTGCAGGTCGAAATCCATCAGGCGCAGGCTGTCCACCCCGTCCTCGAAATCGGCGATCTGGTCTGCGCCGCCCCGTGCGCCAAAGATGAACACATCCGCACCACTGCCGCCGATCATAACATCATTGGCCCGGTCACCGATCAGAGTATCATTGCCGGCACCGCCATTGATGATGTTGTTGGCGGTGTTACCCCGGATCCAGTCATCATATGCAGAGCCCTTTACGTTCTCGATGCTGGCATAGCTGTCGCCTTTGGCATCGCCTGTGTTGTTTGAGGGGTCCAGAAGGTCGATGATCAGTCCGCTTCCTGATGTGCCATAATGGGCGGTGTCGCGCCCGGCCCCGCCTTCGAGGCGATCTGCCCCGGTCCCGCCAACCAGCACGTCGTTGCCATCCTGACCGCGCAGGGTATCGTTGCCGTTTCGCCCATACAGCCAGTCATTACCGCGACCGCCTTCCAGGGCATTGCCGCCGCCGTTCCCCAACAAGGTGTCATTGCCGCTGCCGCCGCGCAGGTTCTCGATGCTGATCAGCGTATCGCCTGCGGCAGCCCCGCTGACAGCGCCGGTTGCCAGATCTGCCCTGGCCGCGCCGCCATGGACGGAATAATCAGCCCAATCCGAGCCGCTGCCCCCATCCAGACGATCCGCCCCATTGCCGCCGATCAGAACATCATTGCCGGACCCGCCGGTCAGGCTGTCATTGCCATTGCCGCCAATCAGCGTGTCATTGCCGCCAAGGCCATCCAAAGCATCGGCACCAGATGTCCCTGTCAGCCGGTCGTTACCCGAGGTGCCACGCACCAGCTGGGTCAGATCGTCATAGTCGATGACCGACCCATCTGAGAACCGGACAGGGCCGATTGTCGCTGCTGCTCCAACCGCCTCTGTCACCTGGGTGCCATCTGCCTGCGTGATGGTCAGATAGAGCACACCGCCAGAGACGAACTGCGTCACCTGACCGGGGGTGATCCCCGTGCTCAGATAGAGGGCATTCTCAGCCGTCAGGGTCCGGGTGAAGCCCAGATCGTCTGTCAGCATCTCGTCCATATCGTCCGAGACCTTACCATCACGCGGCCCATTCCCAAGTTTGGGGTCCAAAGGCTGGCCATAGATGTCGACCTTATGGGTCTTCCCGTCCGATCCGGTATAGCTGCGCCCGTTGATCGCAGCCATTTTGTCCTGAACATATTTGGCAACGTCAGAGACCCCGGACGGGGCGGTATAAGTATATTCCCGTGCGATCAGCGTATTGGCACCGGGTTCGCGAACCCCGTCGACTATGACGATTTCGGGGCGCCCATCGCCGTTCACATCGCGCAGCATGGCGGCGTTCTGAAGGTTGTCGTCCAGCGACAAAAGAACATCACCCGCTTTAAGGGTCGACAGGACGGATTCATTGTGCACCCGGATACCGTCGGCGATGTAGGTGTGATGCTCGGCAACCGTGAAGTTATACGTCTTCCAGCCACGTTTGACCTCGGGTTCCAGCGCCGCGCCACCTTCGCTGGCATAGACCAGCATCTCGGCCTGCTCGAACATGTGCGCGGTCTCGGCCGAGTATCGGATCACCTCGGCCGTCACCGTCTGGACCGAGCCGTCTGCCGCAACGATCAGCCCGTCATCCGCGATGATGTCCTGGATCTCGGCAAAAGACCCGTCAGGCCGCAGATAGCGGTGGCCGGGGGTCACATAGGTGCCGTTCGACAGCTGCAGCCACGTATCCGTCACGTTGTGCAAAAGCTGCGTCACGCGGCCGGGAACCAGGTTGCCGGTAGCGTCGTGGGCCATAACGATGTCGGACGGGGTGATGTCTTCGATGGGTTTTCTGGTGCCGTCGGCAAGCGAAATTTTGGTTCCTGCGGGGAAACATTGGTCTTGCTGCTTTACAAACGTATCCAAGAACAACTGGTAATCTTCGATTGTCGTGTAACCAGCTTTAATCGAATCGGCAGCGATTGAAAATCCAACTGCATCGATACTCGCCCACTGAGTTATTTCTTTTGTTATTATGGAATACTGATTTGATAGCCAGGCGTTGGCTGCTGCACCTAAATTGTTCCTTGTTGACCCGCTTATTAATCCGGAGTTATAAAAATCTGAAATGATCTCACTGAAGGCATCAACCTCGGCTTTTGCTGCTTGATAACACTGTTGCAGAACTGATGCTGTAGCATCGTAAGGAACCCCATATGCGTTCGAAATATTTTGTGCCGCCAAATTTGCTCTTACAGCTTCGTTTGCGGACAAGGCTACATAGCTGAGACCAGGTACTTTTGAAAGCAACGAGGAAATTAATTCGTCTTGTGCTCACGATCTAACTTCATCCTCGTTTCCGCTTCGTATGGCTGAGACGACGTCTCTAAGGGAAAGAGCTGTTCCTACGAGGTCAAAAAATTCACTGTCGAATTCTACTGGCATGTGTTTACTCCCCATTTTTCTGAAAGCAAGAGATTAATAAGGTCCATGTTGGCTTTAACCGAGTAAGTCCTCATGTCTTCGCTGGAAAGTTCACCGATCAGGGATTCACCTTGCGCGTAAGCGATGCCAAGCGAGAAGTTTTCTAACGCCGAACAGCCAAAAGAGCCATGTTTAATGGTCTCTTGTGCGTAGGTTAAGGCTGCGATCACATTTCCAAGGCCACCAAGAGCGGCATCATTTTTTTTGCCATTTTCAAATAGCACCTTGTTTATTTCAGCCTGAACGAGCAAGTCGAAGGGTTGAACAGTTATCTCCATTGGTGGCCTGCTCAAGGCACTTTCGGTACAAAATTCTTCTATTGCCTTGCCCTTGAGAAGATCAGATTCTGGGGATGTCTTGATTATCAAATCTCTGTTTCCAAAATAGTATGTATCACTTAGCGCAGTCCTTTCAGACAAGCAACGATCTGCTGCATTATTAAGAACCAGTTCAATCTTACTTAAATCTCCACTATGAGACGGAAGTGCTGGGTTGAACACTACATGTAAAGTAAAAAGTAAAGCAAATCTTCTCATTTTAACTATTCTAATGCTACAAGCCTGTAAATGATTGAGGTATATCCAGATCGCCCGTAGACAAGTAGTATAAGGTCGATTTACAGCGCCAAATCCCGGCGTTGAATGAGTTGCTCCTGCCCTGAGGGCGGACCGTTCGGCGAGGTCTCTTCACTTCATAAACAATAATGACACTTGTTAGCATTGAGCGGGCACTATGTAATCTAACAGCCAACCGAAATAAAACACGGCTCAGAAAACGTCGTTTTCAATAGCCTTCATGCATCCGGAAGGTTTCAAACCTTACTATTGCAAGCCTTCCCTGTAAAGGCAAGTTTTTTTAGCCTTCAAAAACGGCCGTTTCTGGAAGCCTCTCAAATACCCCTGCTTGACTGCGCCAAAACACCCTGCCAATACCAGATCGGTTGTTGAAGGTTTTTGGGCGATTATTCTGGGTTATGCGCGCGTCTCCACCGAGGAGCAGCATCTTCATGGGCAGCTGACAGCTCTCAAGACGGCCGGTGCCGCGCGGGTCTTTGCCGAGAAGATCTCGGGCAGCCGTCGCCTCAGGCCCGAGCTTGAGCGGTTGCTCGATCAGCTCCGACCCGGTGATGTGGTCGTGGTCACGAAATACGACCGCCTCAGCCGATCCCTGCAAGACCTGCTGACGATTGTTGATTGCATCCGGGCTAAGGGGGCAGGCTTCCGCTCTCTCGCTGAGGACATTGACACAACCACCCCGGCAGGGCGGCTGGTATTTCACGTCTTCGCCTCCATCGCCCAGTTCGAACGCGAGCGTATCGGCGAGCGTACGCGCGAAGGGCTGGAAGCCGCACGGCGCCGTGGCCGGGTCGGCGGCAGGCCCCCCGCCCTGTCTGCTGAGCAAAAGAAGGAAGTGCAGCGCCTGCGCGACGAGGACCGCCGCAGCATCGCCGAGCTGGCCCGGCTGTTCCGGGTCAGTCAGAATACGATCAGGAGGGCGTAAGGCTTGCAGTGCCGGAGGCTGATTTCGGTTATTTACGCGGCCATGGGTCAGTTTCCAGAACAACGTAGAAATCTGCTTCTGCTTCGGCAGGCAGAATGTTCCCAATGGGTTAGAGAAGACGCCGGTTGTTGAACCAGTCCAGCCATTCGAATGTTGCGTATTCCACTGCTTCTAAGCTGCTTCATGGAGCGCCGCAGTGGATGACTTCTGCCTTTAACAGGCCATTGATCGGCTCGGCCAAGACAAAAATCACAGAAACGCAGATCATGGGCGTGCTGCGTCAAATGGGCTGCCGAGGTGATGGTTATGAGCCGCCGAGCAGTTCCTGCACCACAGACGGTTTGCGCGAGATCAGTGCCAGCAGAACCTGCGCCGGACCCTGTGGGGAACGGCGACCCTGCTCCCAGTTCAGGAGCGTTCCTTTAGCTACACCAATGCTACGGGCGAAGTCAGTTTGGGACAGCCCGGTCTGAGCACGAATCTCGGCCACGTTGATTTCGGGCAGGGTGATTTCATGAACCACGGCTTCGCCCCCGTGTCCTTTCGAGAAGGCACGAGCTTCTTCCAAGCCCTGCTTGATGCTCTCGAATACGCTCATTGCCTTTTGCTCCACATGGCGATGATCTCCTTGCTCAACTCAACGGCCGCAGCCTGTTCTTTTGATGACAGGTTCGTCTTTTCGTTTTTGGCAAAGGCCGTGATCAGAAAAACAGGCATGTAGCGGCCGCCAAACACATAGATCGTCCTGAATCCCCCGCTCTTGCCGCCCCCTTCTCTGGGGATGCGAACCTTTCTCAATCCGCCACCCAGAGAGACACCCGCCTCCGGGTTTGTGGCGATCCAGGTGATCGCTGCCTCGCGTTCGGAATCCGTCATGATGGATCGCGCACGGCGCTGGAACTCGGGCAGCTCGACTACGGTTTGCAGCTTGGTCATTCATTTATACTTCAATGGCACATAAGTCAATGGCGCACTACACCTTCATGTGCTTTTCAAAAAGATCAACCGCATGTTCCAAAGTTTCCCCGAGGCCCCAGCCGTTGGCGTCAGCCACTTTGTAGAAGGCTTCAATCGTTTCCGGCTTCGCCTTGATGTTGAACTGCGCGTTGCTGCATAATCCACGCTTCTTCGGCATTAGGCGTCAGTAATGATCGGCGCCGAATCCGGAATGGATTCGGCGCCGAGTCCATTTGGTAACGACAGGCCTATTTCTCGCTCTCAGCAAAACTCGCTTCCGAGCGCCGCTGTGAGTGGCCCTTCAGCTTGATGTGATGCCGGTTGCTGGAAAGACGATCCAGAATGGCATCGGCGATCAACAGGTCATCAATGAAATCGTGCCAATCGCTATAGGGCCGTTGTCCGACAAAAACGGTCGACCCTATACCGACACGATCATCGAGAAACTGAAGCAGATCAGCTTTCGCCTGCTGCGTCATCGGTGTCACGCCAAAGTCATCCAGAATGATCAGCGCATATTTGGCCAACCGTTCCCGGAGTTTAAAAAGCACCCCGTCCTGCCGGGCGAGGCTGATTTCATAGAGCAAGTCGTCGACACGGTAGTATCGCGTTTTGTGCACCAGCCTGATGGCGGCGCGGCCAAGGCTGCATGCGAGCCATGTCTTCCCGGTGCCGGTTTCTCCGGAAATGACGATATTCCAGCCCTTCCCTATCCAGTCGCCCTTATAGAGTTCCCGCATGTTCGCGGGTGACAAGCCCCGTTCGGGATACATGTTGAGATCTTCGGGAAGTGCCGTGAGCTTGAGCTTCGCATCGCGTAGCAGCCGCTCGATCTGGTTGGCATGCCGCTTCTCACGCTCAGCCAGAAACAGCATTCCCAATCGTTCGGTGAACGGCAGCTCCTCAATGCTGGGGTTGTTGGCGTGCAGTTCAAGCGCGTCCGCGAAACCAGCGAGGCGCAATTCGCGGGCCATCTGAATCAGGGTATGGCGCTGCATCACGCATCCTCCCCATCATCATAATATCCCGACCCGCGCACATTGCCGGACGGGCGTGGGCTGGTGGGCAGATCATCCGCATGTTTTGCCTGCGATGGTCGCTCCAACAGCGTGTAAACGGCCGAAGCATTGATCTGCCCCCGGTTCATTGCTTCGTGCAGAGCCGCAGCAAAAGCAGCGCTACCGTAATGCCGGATTTTCTTCTCGAACTGCCGACACATATCCAGTGCAGCCTTGCCGTTCGCGTGCTCTTCAAGGTGCCTTGTTACAAATTGATGTACCACCGAACCAAGTCGTCGGGCGCGCTCCAGAACGCTTTCATTGTCGTGGCCGCGCATCGCAAGATGATTGTCCGGTAAATGCTCTGGCAATGTGACCCGGCGAATGTCGGGCGGAGCAAGGGCATGGACAGCCATCACGATGCCTGATGCGTAGACCTCGACTGTATCGGAGGCGACCTTGATGTTGACCTTTTGTCCGGCAAGCCGATGCGGGACGCTGTATTCCGTCATTCCGACGCGGATATGGTAATGCAGGGGGACCGTGATCCCTTCTTTCCACTCGCCATACCGGTATTTTTCAGCAGGAAGCGGGCGCATGGCCGGATGTTCCTCGGCCTCAAAAATCTGACGACGGGAACGCCGCTGATAGGTCGGCATGGGCCGGTTGTTCAGCTCTTCAATCACTTCTCGCAGTCGAAGGTTCATGTCATGCAGCGAACTGCACCCCAGAAATCGCTCGCTTCCGACGAATTCTGTCGTGACGATCTTGACCGCATTCTCGACCGCCCCTTTATGCCGGGGCTGCGCGACATATGTGGGATCCGGGTAGAGTGAGTAATGATCAAGCGCGGCCTTGAAGTGCCGATTGATCACCGCCGGTCGATTTTCGGTTTTGGGTGTTGTCACTGCCGCTTTGAAATTGTCGAAAATCGCATCCTTGGGTACAGCCTGAAAATACTCCAGTGTTTCTGCCAGCACGGTCACCGAATCCTTCAAACCCTGAGACCTCACAGCAATTGCGAATGTGAAATTGCTGTACGGCAAGACCGAAACGGCAACTTCGACTGATATCTTCCTGCCATCCCGATCGACATAGTAGGGCCGCTTTCCGATAAAGTCGGCCTGCATGATCTTCCCGGCGAAATAGACGTGGCGGTATTCGAGCCCGCGCGCTTTCTGATGAGCGCGAAGCTCATCGTGAAATTTGGTTCTGCATATAGGGCGTAATTCCGTATTCGGATCGCTCTCAACTTGTGTAAGATACTGCGCGTAGAGGTGGCGCTTTTTCTTGCCGGGCTTCCCAAGCTCGGCGATCAGAGCATCGTAATCGGGTACATAGAATCCCCGGCGCTTCCGGCGCGATGTCCCGAGGGCCGCGTTGATCTCGGCGTCAGAGAGGGCCGCAGTCTGCTCCTCCGTCAGGCCCGACAGGGCCAGCCGCGTCCGCATTTTGCGGATGGTATCGCGGTGACGACCCAGCTTGCGCGCAATCGCGCTGTTCGTTTCGTGCTCTTGAAACAATAATTCGATAAGACGACGTTGGTCGCTTTTCATCATTCTCTCCATAGGGTTGAGGCAAGACGAACCGGTCGTGCAGGATCACTCCCGCGCGGCTTTTGCGTCCGGCTTGACTTTCGGGGGTGGTTTGTGGAGAGTGTTCGAAAGGGTACGAACCTTACGAGACACTCTCGGGAAGCCGCCAAAGCATGCCACTGCTTTCGGCGGTTTTCTTTTATCTATCGGTCATCATCACCTCCGTAAATTTCCGGCCAAAGCTGCGCGGGAGTGGTATCCAAGGCATCTGCGATGATCGTGGCCGCGCGGTGCGATTTCTTGGTTGTGGCCGAGACGGCAGCCAGCAAAGATCTGTCCAGCCCGGCGCTTGCAGCAAGCTTCGCGAAGGAAAGTTGCCGCTTACCAAGCTCGTATTTCACGCGCTGGTGGCGCAGCCTTTTATCCTGCTGACTGATGTTCATGATCGTTTACCACATGATGCCTCGCGTCGACGCTGCACTAGAGCGCCACCTGGAGTCAACACATTGATAACGCTATATAAAAATTACGTTTTGTTTTTAGATTGATCGGGGCTTCGGCAACTGCCAGCCGCAAATCAGCCAGACACTCTCAGCCCAGTTCGCTTTCCACCCGTTGCACGAATTCGGTCATCGTGATCCCGAGCCCGATGCATAACCCCCGCACCGTTGCGAGGCTCGGTTGATGATGGCGGCTCTCAAGCAAGGAAATATAGCGCATACTGACACCGGCCCTGTGCGCAAGCTCCTCCTGCGACAGGCCTTTGGCAAGTCGTTGCTAACGCAATATTTTTGCGAATGCTTCAAGGAGTTTGTCATCGGTTCCGGCCATGCCGGATCAAGACGCCGGGGCGGCGCTTGATTCCATGAAGTATTCTATGAAATATGAAGCAAACTATGAATTTGAGGTTTGCTTATGTGCTGTAGATCTATGTTGCTTGCCGCCGCCTTTCTTGGGCTGTCGGCCCCCGTCTTCGCCCAATCCCTCCCGCAGCCTGACGGCTACGGCACGCTGACCGAAACCCAGCCTGCCACGGTGCGCCCCTACGACTTCGCCATTCTCGGGGTGAAACCCGGGATGCCGATCGGTGAGGCGGTTGCGCTGGTCGAAGAACATCTCGGGCAGGAACTTGCCCCGGTCGAAGGCACGCTTCAGGTGGAAAGCCCGACAGGCAAGGTGTTCCGCACGAAGCTTCGGGTCGGCTATGTCACGCCGGGGATCGATTTCTTTCTCCGCAATCAAAGTAATAAGCCGTTCGACAGCATCCAGATTGATGTCTCCAGCCCTGCCATCGGCTCGGTCGTGACCGCGATCCGCCGCGAGGTGCGTGTCGCCGCAGGGGATGGACCTGATAAGGCAGCGTTGTTGGCGCAGCTGGAAGGGCTCTACGGCAAGCCGTCTGACCTACCGGACAGGGGTGACCGAATGTGGCGGTGGGCTCTGGATCGCGCTTACGAGCCGATCCCGATGCCCGAACCCTATGACATGTATTCCTACGAAGCCTGCGCCCACGGCCTGCCGACCGAGGGTCGGTTCGATTATCGAATAGCCCCGGTTCTTGGCGAGGGGCGCAAATGTGGGATGAGCTATGTCGCGGAATACTGGACGAAAGGCACTGAGACGATCACCATGACCTTCCGGCTGATCGACTACAATTTGATGGTTCAGGATCGCTCGGCAGCTGGCCCGCAGATCGACGGAACCCTGAACACGGCAACCCAACCTGCGGATATGAAGCTATGACGACGACAGCCGAGAAAGTGCAGAACATGACAGCGTGGCTGGATTTTCTGCGCGAAAACCCCGAACTTGACCCTGACACCGTGATGGAACTGCGCGTCCCGACGAGTGTGCATGTCGAGATCATGCGCAAGGCCACGGAACTGGGCGTAACGAACCTCGATGTGGTGCTCTTCGCGCTGGCCGACTACGGTATCGCCAGGGAATATGTGGCGTGAACGGGTGCTATGGCGCGGTTTCTGGTCTGGAGCGACCTGCATGACGAGTTTTGGGGCGGCTTCGATCTGCCCGACCTGTCCGCGCCGGTGGACGGGGTTCTGATCGGGGGCGATACGCATACGCGGGGGCGGCATCTGAAGATTCCGGCGCGGGCGGCGCGCAAATACGACTGCCCTGTCATCATGATCTGGGGCAACCATGAACCATACGGCTCGATCTTGTCGGAACTGCTGGCCGAGGAGGAGCGCCAGCTTGCCGAGCTTCGGGCCGAAGACCTTGATATACGCGTGCTACATGGGGCCACGACCGAGATCGCGGGCGTGCGCATTGTCGGCGCGACGCTCTGGACGGACCTGCGGCTTTATCCAGAGTTCGACGACCTCGCGCGGCTCATGGTCTCGGCCTACATGCAGGACTACCGTGCCATTCGCACCGCGCCCGATACCTGCTTTACCATCGACGACATGCTGGAACGTCATGCGCGAGACAAGGCCGCAATCTTTAATGCCCTGCGCACCCCGCATGATGGCCCGACCGTGGTCATGACCCACCACCTTCCCCTGCGTGAACTGATCGCCCCGTGGCGCACCATCGGCGGCCACGAGAAGCGCGCGATGAACAACGGGTTTGCCAGTGACCTGTGGGAAGAAATCCGTAGCTTCGATATCGACACATGGGTCTGGGGGCACAGCCACGAGGGGGAGAGCCGGACGGTCGAAGGCGAGCACGGACCGATCCGCTTTGTCACAAACCAGCTGGGATACCCCGGTGAGGAAACTGGGTTTGATCCGATCTTCGTCATAGACGTGAAATAGCGTCATTGCACTATGGCACTGAGATTGAAGCCGCTCATGCCCATGATTACCTCATGTGTGAGAAACACTATGCTGAGGAAGAGCGAAATGAACTGGTCACGGCTGTATAAATTTGGGGATCAAGGTCTTATGAGAAGGTTTCCGGTCGCTCTTCACTTCGCGGTATCTGCAAGCATTGGTGCAATCTTGATACTCATGCAGCCAAACATCCGGCCTCTTATCGTCGCGTTCAACGATGGGAATCTGGGGCTTTGGGAGAGCCTGTTGGTATTCGTGTTTGGCCTACCATTGTTTATGGCCTTTTTCGCGTATTTGGCCAGTATCAAGGCCGTATTGGATTGGCTACTCGACGGAAAGTAGACTTGGGCATGGTATTCTTCATGTGTTACCTTTCCCCTCCTATCAAAATTGACTCGGAAGGCGTCCTCACAAAAAGTAAACTAAAACGGATGGCCAACCGACGCGCAAAAGTCGCAGATCTTGATCTTCACGCTTCGATCAAGGCTCGCCTCAAGGGCGCGGGATCTGGCATTAATGCGCTGGCCCGCGAACTCGGGGTTACTCCCAGCACCGTCACCACGGTCTCGCAGGGATATCATCGGTCCCAGCGTATACAGGACGCAATCGCGGCCAAGATTGGAACAACCCCGGAAGCACTGTGGCCAGATCGATATGAGGAGAGCGGTGACAATGATTGAGTGGCAAGAAGAACCTTGGCAGGAGATGGAAGACGAGGCTTGGGAGCGGATGCGCGTCGGCGACGTGGACGAGGCGATGCGCTTGGCTCGCAATGCCATCCGCCTCAACCCCGACGCCATCGACAGCTATGTGATCATAGCGCAAGCGACCGATGTTCTGGGCGAAAAGATCGCCCTCGCCCGCGAAGGCATCAGGATCGGTCAGAAAATCTTCTCGAAAGAGCTGGCGGTCGCGCCCAACGATGAGTTCGTGTTTTGGTCAGCGCTCGAAACTCGGCCATATATGCGAGCGCTTCACACGCTGTCTCTAGCACTCTGGGATGATATCCGACCGGACGCTAATGCCGAAGCCATCAGCATTGCCCAATTCGCTCTGAAAATCTGCCCCAATGACAACATTGGTTTCCGCTTCCTCTTGGCCGGATGGCTGGCCGAAGCTGGCAGGTGGGAGGAAGGGTATCTCTTAGTCCAGAGAAGTAAGGATGAAATCCGAACAGAGATGCAAATGTGGGGGGCTCTCTACGCTTTCCAAGCGGGCGATCAATCGCAGGCCAAGGCATATGCTCAAAGAGCCTGCGCCATCAATCCTCACATCATCGCACCGCTGACCAAGAAGAACCCGCCCAAGGTTCCCCCAGCTCAAATGATTGCCTACCAGTCACCCGAAGAAGCGAAGGCATATGCCGCCGAAGCCCACGCGGCATGGCACTCTGTTCCGGGCGCGACCGACTGGCTGAAAAGGCTCAATCTGAACTGACGCCAGCTCAATCTACGGGAGCCGGCGTTTCGGTCAGTGGAAAGCTCAGGCTGCCGCCTGAGCCGCCATGTCGGGATGCTGCCCGACGACACGAGCATAGGCCACAACGAAATCGGGAGTAGTCACCCGCGCTTGCCCCTCAATTTGACAGCAACGTCCTGATCCGCGCTTTGATATTTTCGAAGGTTGTGTTCAGATGGTTCTTAGCCACATTTGTCAAGCGGCCCGTATGCCCCACGGCATTTCGAACGGGCTTGAAGCCAATAGCGTCGCCCCAGAGGGACTGCGTATTCGTTGATTTACTGCCCTCCGCCGTGAATGCCAGAGCGTCCATATCCAAGTAGCTCAGATCAAGAGAGGTTTTCCGGATCGGGAAGCTGATATTCGCGGCCTGCTTGGTTTTCTCTTCACGCTCTTTGAATTTGACGATGTCTTTTTGGATGCCATCAATCGGGCTGAGGTTTTTGTGGCCAATGTACTTGCGGACCAAATTCTCCGACAGAAAACAATCCACATACGCAGACGTGTTGAACTCGGCATCTGCCTGCATCTCAGTCAGCCACTCCTCAACAATATCCTTTGTCGGCGCGTCGTCATCAGGCTGAAAGTCCTTTTTCGCCTCTGACACCAGTGCTTGGGCCTTCCTGTCACGCTTAGACTTCCGTGTGTTGTCGTCGTCGCCTTCGTCTTTGACCTCCAAGCGAAACTTGTCCCACTCATCAATGATTTTCGTGAGTAAATCCCGTTTGAGATAATCCATGAGACTCCGAAATTTTTCGTCGTCCTCAACGATACCTTCCCGACTGCTCGTGAAGGGGTCAACTCCTTCACGATCAAGGGCATCGAAGTGAATTTGGCCGTAGATGTAGCTTTCCACGATCCTTTGAGACGGGATGTGCCGTATAATGTTCTTTTCGCGAAGTCGGCCGTTCACAAACAGGTCTATTGTGGCACGTTCGTCAGTTCCGGTGATTTTCAGGTTTGCCGGCTTTTTGACCGAAGCGACAAAACCCTTGATGTTCAAAGGTGTAGTGACTTCGGACGCGGGCAGTTCGAGGTTGTTTAATCCGTCAGTGTATGCGTCTTTGTAGCCGTTAACGCTCCACAGGAACTGGGTCGCATCCGACAACGGCTTAAGGTCGTCAACAGTAACGGGATTACCGCTGACATGGATGGTGAAATCTTTATCCAACAGCGAGAATTTGAAGCTCAGAGCAAGAAGCTTTTTTATGTAGGCATCCGATTTTTTAAGTTGCTCGTTAGTGCCCTCAAAACAGATAATAGTGCCTTTCGTATGCTCTTTTCGTAGCTCATTGATAAGAGAGAAGTCCAACTGCTCCAGCGGATACTCCTCAGTGCTTTTATCACCTAGAATTGCGCCATCCAGGCCCGCGTTGTCGATGACCCCGCCCACGTAGTCTGTTTCGCTAGTCTTGGAGAACACAGAAACGCGCTTTGCGCACGAAAGCAGTGCCAGTTTGCCTATGCCTTTTGCGCCGATATATGGCCGCCCCGTGGGTGACTTGCTGCCACCTGCCGAGCGCTTTGAGTATCCGATTTTTAGAAACTTCCCCTGAAAATCAGAGCTTTCCATTCCATCGCCATCATCTTTTATCGAGAACGATGAGTTTTCTCGGTCAATTTCGATCCAGACATTATTGGCATTTGCGTCCCATGAATTGGAAATTGCCTCACCAAGAACCGTGACAAAGTTCCTATAGAGATTTCGTCCGAGATGATTCAGGACGCTTAGTGAAATTTCAAAACGAAAGGGGTCAGGCGAAGTCTTGGTCGACAAGTTCGTACTCCTTGATCACCGATCCGATGCACCTGCCGATCGCCTGCGCTAGCCCGACTGGAACAGCATTGCCGATCCACCTGCCAACTTCAGACATATTCGGAGTTTCACCATCGGGCAAAAATGAATATTGGGGCGGGAAGGATTGCAACAACGCAGCTTCCCTCAAAGTAATAGCTCTATCCTGCTCAGGGTGACCAAATCGACCGTTCCCATAACCGTAGCATTGGGTGGTCATTGTCGGAGAAGGCGCATCCCAAACCATTCGCGCATACACCCCTGAGTATGTCTTCCCGGATGATCGTTGATGACATTTAGCCCTCAACTCATAAGGCCAATCCCGCCAAGTTCCACCCGGCTTTGATGCACGGATGCGTCGCAGGTTGGTCTCGGATAAGGCGGCTGAGATGTGTAATGGATCGTCGTCTGCTCTTGTCCCTGCCGCGATCGGCGGCAGGTCAGATATAGCATCTTTCACGGTCAGAGGTGTTTGATGAGTCGGCGAAAGCTCGGGCGGACAGGTGATCTTTGCGGCAACAACAACGAGACGGCGCCGTTTCTGCGGTACACCGAACATCTCACATTTTGCGACCTGCCAGCTCACATGGTACCCGGCTTTCTGGAGCGTCTGGCGGAAGTTCGCGAACACGGACCCGGCTCTGTATTTCAGAAGTGCGGGGACGTTTTCCATTGTGATGAAATCCGGCGAGACCTTCACTGCGAGCCGCGCAAAGCTGTCGACCAAATCCCATCTCGGGTCTTCGTCGTAGCGCTGCTTATAAGTTGAGAAAGGCTGGCACGGGGCGCAACCTGCTAGCACAGTCGGACGCGTGCCAGAGAAGTGAGCCAAGACTTCTTCCGGCTGCAAACGCGCCACATCCCTAGTATAGAAAGTCGCTTCGTTGTTGGCCTCGAAGGCGTGTTTGCAGCGCCTGTCGGTATCGTAGCCAGCCTTGATATCGAAGCCAGCCCGCATGAGGCCGTGGCTTAGGGCCCCTACGCCACAAAACAAGTCAACAACTTCGCCCAATGGCTCTGACTCTGGCCCATCTTCCAATTTCATGGCTCCACTCGCCACCTGTCGGGGCCTTGGTTAGTCTTTACATTCTGGCTAAAAGTATACTTTTCTGACCATCTCGCAAGATGCTTATCGGACACTTTCACATCGGGGCGAACCCTATCCTATGTCGGCTGCATGAGGGACTGGGTAGTTCGGGCATTCCCGAAGGTCGCTCCGGTGTTCAACGTTCGTAAGAGTGACGTCTGAAGGGCGTGGAAGTCACACCAGAGGAAAGGAAATTGCGGATGAAGCGGCTGCAAGACTATGCTGACGAGCGGCATAAAGGGTGGTGTATTCACTGCAAAGCTGTGTTGGGAAGTGTCGAGAGCAATCTCGACCATGTCCCCTCAAAAACTATACTTGATCGCCCCTTTCCAGATGACCTTCCGACGGTTCGAATTTGCAAATCCTGCAATGCTTCGTTCGCGAATGATGAGGAGTACTTTACAGCATTCTTGGGATCAGTTCTCGCTGGTAGCACAGATCCGGAACAACAGATTGTAGCGCGATCCGCGAAGATACTGAGCAGCAACTATCGACTTCAGGATGAAATCGAGTCCCAACTTCAGATCGTCAAGAATTCCGACGGCAACGATCAGATCAGCTTTATTCCGGACATGGCGCGAATTCAGAATGTCGTTGTTAAAAATGCCCGCGGACATGTGCTGTTCGAGCATGGGCATCCGGTGGACGGTGAGCCGGCGCGTGTGGCAATCTTGCCAATCCCCTCCCTGTCTCCCGATGCTTTGTCGAACTTCGAAAGGATCGACTACGGGGCTGGATGGCCGGAGGTGGGCAGCCGCTTGATGCAGCGTCTTGTTTCCGGAGAAGACATGAGGCCAGATGGTTGGGTGGTCGTCCAACCGAGAGTTTACCGCTTTGCTGTTATGAACCATGGTCAGTTTGTCGTTCGAACGGTGATCCGAGAGTATCTAGCCACCGAAGTGGTATGGGACGATATCTGAAAGCGTCGTCATTCCCACGAATTGCTATCGGTCCACCAACGAAGATGTTGCGCAGCCTGTGAATTACCATTCGGGGAAGCCGCGCTACGGCAGCGAAACGCTTCGATAAGCGATATTGGCCCGGAGTGCTTGAACTCGACCGCCGCCAGCCCCGCCCCTACGGCCCTTTTGGGTGAGAGCGGGCCGGGGCTGGCTCAGCTCTCAACCGCAATCCTCGGAAAGCACTCACACCTGCATCCGTCGCTTTATGGAGGCCGTGCCGACTGTAATGTGGACTCGACGCCGATTGATTTTGGAATACGCAGCGTTGCGTCCGGTTCTGCGGCGGCGTTGCGACTTTGGCTGTGCTGGTGCCTTGGCTTCTCGGCTCACGAAGCCTGACGCCTCTGCCGCCTGTCCTGTGGCCATGTCTTTCGGGGCGGCTTTCGGGGTGGGGGCAAAATCGCTGAGATCGCTCAGCGCATCGCCAAAACCAAGATTTGCGCGTTGCTTGCTCATCATTGCCCCCCCTGCCCTTGCTTCAGCTTGCCAATCACTTCGCCTGCAAACTGCCGTGCGTTCTCGATTGCCTTGTCAACGTTGCTTACCTGCGATGGATCAAGGGCAGACAAGGTTCCCCCATAGTCGAACAGGTCGCGGTAAGCGGCGCGCTCCACAATCGGCGTTTCGCACACATCAATGCCACCTTCCGTAAGCTGTTCCTGAACATTTCTTAGTGCGCGAGAGCGAACCGCTGCACTCGTCCTGGTCAGCACCACGCAATGAGGAATAGGGGGGTCATGCGAATTCCCCCTGCACGAACCATGCAGGCGCTTGCGGCGTATGAAACAGCCACAGGCGCGGGCCTTGCCGCGTCTCGATGCACCAGTAATCGCGCAGGCCAGATCGCCATTCAGGGTCATCGAACCACCACTCCGGCGCGATGCGTTCTGGTCCCAAAGCCCGCAGCGTGGTCATTGCCCTGCGCCGCCACCGAAACGAAGCGGGCGGATTGCCCGTTGCGGCCAGCGCCGGTTCGGGCGGAAAGATCAGGATCGGGCGCGCGGGGCCAGTGTGGGCTGGCGCGGCTTGGGGGGCGCTGTAGGCGGCGGGCGCGATGATAAAGCTGCGCTCGGGGATCAGGCTGGTCGCGGGCAAAAGCCGCTGCACCCGGTCAAAGCCGATGCGGTTACCAAGACGCGAAACCAGATCGGCCAGCGCATCGCCCTCGACCGAGCCGCCGATCTGAGCCGGGACCAACGGCTCGGTCACCGTCGCCACCAGCCGCAGCGCGTCGATACCAAAGCCCGCGTCGATGTCCTCGACCCCGGCGGCAAACAGCGCCTTGATGCGTTCAGGCTCGCGCATCGGGCGGGCAAGGCCGATCTCGACCACAGCCGCGCCGTGATCGACGCGCCGCGCCTCCAACCGCGCTTTATCGATGCTTGCAAAGGCGACCGACGCTGACATCGAAGATATTCTGAACCCTGCAGTTTGGGGAAATCATTCTCCAACGATGTACCCGGACGTCGCCAGTGCCGCAGTACGCGGAAGGAGTATCGCGGAACTGTCCTTGCCGGATTGGTCTTGCGAAACCTTTGTCAAGAGTGTCGCCCAGCGCGGCACGGCCATTATCCAGGCCAGAGGTGCATCGTCTGCCGCTTCGGCTGCAAACGCTGCTCTCGACCATATGCGTGACTGGATTCATGGAAGTGCAGACAGGTGGGTGTCGATGGGTGTCTTTACCGAGGGGGCATACGGTTTTGATGAAGACCTCGTAATTGGGGTCCCTGTCGTTTGCAGGGCCGGTGACTACAAGATCGTAAATGTTGATATTGACCAGGACGCTCGCGAAAAAATTAACGCCTCTCTCGCCGAACTGAAGGAAGAGCGCGCCTCGGTCTTCACCCCTAACCTTGAGGAATGCTTGTAGGGTCTCAGCCCGCGCTACTTCAGGCATTCAATGCAGTAGCGAACAGAAGCGCGACGGCATGAGGGGAACGATGGCGAAGCCGCGCGGCCAGATCGAGCTTCGTCATCCCCGGGATTTCGTTGCCACAGCCGAGCATGGTAGCTTCCGCAAGTCGGGAGCTGCCATCGGCGTTCAGGAATCCGCCGTCAGCCGACGCATCCGCGATCTCGAAGACCGCCTGATCTCAATGGGCCGGACTCTAATCGCAGATGGAAGAAAAGTCCCGTGGCAGGTCACCCCTTTTGTTGAGCAGGCGTTGAGCAGGAATTAGGACGACAAAGCCCGCCGCTTTTGCGACGGGTTTTTGGTTGCGGGGGCAGGATTTGAACCTGCGACCTTCAGGTTATGAGCCTGACGAGCTACCGGGCTGCTCTACCCC
>NZ_JBISBS010000007.1:0-165056 GCF_044335505.1 Paracoccus jiaweipingae
CGGTTGTAGCTCAGTTGGTTAGAGTACCGGCCTGTCACGCCGGGGGTCGCGGGTTCGAGCCCCGTCAACCGCGCCATCACCAGCCAAAATCGTCATGAAAAGCGCGGTTGTAGCTCAGTTGGTTAGAGTACCGGCCTGTCACGCCGGGGGTCGCGGGTTCGAGCCCCGTCAACCGCGCCATTTTCACCCTGTCATCATCCAGACCGCAATCAGCGCCATGCAGGCCGCGAAAACGCGATTCATCTGCCGGGCCATGGCCGGATTTAAAAAGATCGCAGCAAGGCATGTCCGGCGCTTGCCCGGATCAGGAAAGCCACCAGATTGTTCAGGGTGAAGATGACGCTGATGGTCACCGGTGAAAGACGGCTGGAAAACTGTGTCAGCATCAATGCGATGATGGCCCAGGCTTTGGGGTTCAGCAGCAACAGCAAAACACCGTCACAAAAGCCGATCGCGCGGGCCGGTGCGGCCCCGGCCGCCCCCGCCGTCCAGAAGCCCCATGCGATCCGCAGCACCCACAGCGCCCCCGCGATCTGGATCAGCCCGGCACTTCCCGGCAGGCCCGTCAGGGCCGCGCCCGAAGCCTGCGCCAGCAAAACCGTCACAGCCAGGGTCGCAAGGCTGTATCCGGCCAGCGCGGGGATCAGACCGGTCACGCCAAAGCGCGCGCCATTTGCCGCAAAGGTCAGGTTCCCCGGACCGGGGCTATAGGCCAGTGGGATCAGAAATATCAGCAGCGCGATCATCGTTTCGCCATTCATTTGCAACATATCGCGAACGTGGCATAAGCCGGGGGTTACAGCGCCGCAGAATCGGGCGTTTCATTCACAAGGGGACAAGGCAATGAGCGATATGGATGCAGCAACGCTGATCGACACCATGGGCCATGCTGCGCGCGCGGCAGCGGCGGACCTTGCCTTTGCGCCCGCCGCCAGCAAGGACGCGGCGCTGAATGCGGCGGCGCAGGCGCTGCTGGCGCGCAGCGATCAGATCATCGCGGCGAATGAACGGGATCTGGCCTATGCCCGCGACAAGGGGCTGTCAGAGGCGATGATCGACCGGCTGCGGCTGGATGCGGGGCGCATTGCCGCCATTGCCGACGGGCTGCGCGCCATTGCGGCACAGCCCGATCCGGTGGGCCGGGTGCTGGCCGAATGGGACCAGCCCACGGGGCTGCATATCCAGCGCGTCGCCACGCCGTTGGGGGTGATCGGGGTGATCTATGAAAGCCGCCCCAATGTCACCGCCGATGCGGGCGGGCTGGCGCTGAAGGCGGGCAATGCCGTGATCCTGCGCGGCGGGTCCGACAGCATCCATTCCAGCACCGCCATTCATGCCTGCATGACCGAAGGGCTGCGCGCCGCCGGCCTGCCCGAGGCCGCGATTCAGATCGTGCCCACCCGCGACCGCGCGGCGGTGGCGGCAATGCTGCGCGCGCAGGGGCTGATCGACGTGATCATCCCGCGCGGCGGCAAGGGGCTGGTCGGTCTGGTTCAGGCCGAGGCCCGCGTGCCGGTCTTTGCCCATCTGGAAGGGGTCTGCCACGTCTATGCCGATGCCGATGCCGATCTGGACAAGGCCCGACGCGTGGTGCTGAACGCCAAGACCCGGCGCACCGGCATTTGCGGCGCGGCGGAATGCCTGCTGATCGACCGCGGCTTTTTCCAGCGTCACGGCGATGTGCTGATCCGCGACCTTCTGGACGCCGGGGTCGAGGTCCGCGCCGGGGACGGGCTGGCCGATATTGCAGGCACCGTCCCGGCGCAGCCTGACGATTTCGGGCGCGAATATCTGGACAGCATCATTGCCGTGCGGCTGGTCGATGGGGTCGATGACGCCATCGCGCATATCCGCCGCTATGGGTCCGGCCATACCGAGGCCATCCTGACCGAAAACGACGCCACCGCGCAGCGGTTTTTCCAGCGCCTCGACAGCGCGATCCTGATGCGCAATGCCTCGACCCAGTTTGCCGATGGCGGCGAATTCGGGATGGGGGCGGAAATCGGCATTGCCACCGGCAAGATGCACGCGCGCGGGCCGGTCGGGGCGCAGCAACTGACCAGTTTCAAATATCTGGTCACCGGCGATGGGACGGTGCGGGCCTGATCCGCCGCCGCGACCGCAAACCGGCTGGCCCCCGCGCAGTCGCGCGGGGGCTTTGCGTTACAGCGTCAGCTCGGCCCCCTTGTCATCCAGCTCGACCACGGCCCGGCGCCCGGCCCCGGCCAGCGCGGCGGCCAGCAGCGGGAACTGCACCTCGGACGGGCGGCAGGCGGCCTCGGGCGTGGCGTCAAGCCAGCGCCACAGGCCGGTATCGGGCTTCATCCGCTCGGCCTCGGCCACCAGCCGCCAGCGCGGGCCGCTGCGGGCCGCCAGCACCCGCCCGCCCCAGGGCATGGCGTCTTGCAGGCACAGCAGTGCCAGAATCAGGATGCGCACCTCGGACCGGGGCAGGTCGGCGGGGTCGGACAGCTCGACCCGCAGGCGGCTGTCGGTTTGCAGATCGTCCAGCGCGTGGCGGATCTGGGCGCCGGACATGCGCTGATCGCCGGCGGCCTGCCCGAAAGCGATGCGAAAGATCTGCACCCGCGCCCGCGCCGCGCGCAGGCTGTCCGCGATCAGGGCCATTTCCGGGCTGTCCTTCAGCCCCGGCAGACCGGCCATTTCCAGCAATTCCACGCCGTTGCCGATGGCCCCCAGCGGCGACACCAGATCGTGACACAACCGGGAGCCGATCAACCCCGCCAGCATCGTCGCATCGGGGGCGGGCTGACTTGCCGCGCCGCTCATGCCGCTTTACCTTGTGCCGGCAGCAGAACAGGGGCCGCCATGAACGATTTTCTGGAACCCGGCATGATCGTGCGCCACCCCGCAGCGCCCGATTGGGGCGATGGGCAGGTGCAATCGCGCATTGGCAACCGCATCACCGTCAACTTTACCCAGGCGGGCAAGCAGGTGATCGACGGCACAAAGGTGGCGCTGGAACTGGTGGCGCTGGACAAGGGCTGATCCTCCTTCACGGTTTGGGGCAGGGTAATACAACCTATGCGATAGTCAACCGGGCGCAGGCGGATTTCCCGCCCGCCCGCCGCAGTTGCAATAACGGGCCGCTTTGCCTAGACAGTGCGAAACCACCGGAAACAAGGGCCTGCCATTGACCACGACCGATCCGTCCTATTTCCGCATCTGCATCGCGACCTCGCCCGAGGATCTGGCAGCGGCCCAAAGGTTGCGTTACCGCGTCTTTGTCGAGGAACTGGGGGCTGACGGCCCGCTGGTCGACCATCAGGCGCGGCTGGAACGGGATGAATTCGACGATGTCGTCGATCACCTTGTGTTGATCGACACCCGCCGGTCCAGCGCCGATCTGGACCATGTGGTCGGGGTTTACCGGCTGTTACCCGGCGCGCGCGCTGCGGAATTTGGCCGATTTTATTGCGACGAGGAATATGACCTGTCGCGGCTGCGCGCCTGTGGGCGGTCGCTGCTGGAACTGGGCCGGTCCTGCGTGCATCCCGATTACCGGGGCGGTTCAGCGATGTTCCTTCTGTGGAATGCGCTGGCCGATTACGTTCTGGATCTGGGGGTGGAATTGCTGTTCGGCGTGGCCTCGTTCCACGGCACCGACACGCAGGCGCTGGCCCAACCGCTGGCCTGGCTGCATCACCACCACCTGGCCCCCGAGGCGATCCGCCCCGTGGCCCGCCCCGCGGGCTTTGCCGCGATGGATATGATCGCCCCCGGGGCACTGGACCGGCGCGCGGCGATGGTCGGGATGCCGGCGCTGATAAAGGCCTATCTGCGCCTTGGCGGCATGGTTGGCGAGGGGGCGTTTATCGACCGCGCCTTCAACACCACCGACGTGTTTTTGCTGATGGACACCACGGCAATGTCGGCCAAGCACAAGCGGTATTACGAAAACCGCCATCAGAATGGCTGACGGCACCGGCCCGCGTCGCGACGATCCGCGCGCCGGGCGCGGCACGGCGACCTGGCGCGGGGCGGAACCGCCGGTTCTGGCGCGCCCCGGCCTGTCTGGCTGGCTGCGGGTGGCGCTGCGCGGGACGGCGCTGGCATCCTGGCTGATGCTGTGCGTGTTGTTGATCCTGCCGCTGCGGGGGTTGGAATCCCTGGTCGCGGGCAGGCGCCGGCCGCTGACCGGGCCTTATGTCCAGATGGTGTGCCGGGTGGCGCTGTGGCTGATCGGGCTGCGCTGGCAGCGCGTCGGCCAGCCTTTGCGCGGCCCCGGCGCGGTGGTCGCCAATCACGCCAGCTGGCTGGATATTTTCGTGATGAACGCGGCCCTGCCGGTGTTTTTCGTCGCCAAGGCCGAGGTCGCGGGCTGGCCCGGCATCAACATCCTGACCCGCGTGACCGACACCCATTTCGTGCGCCGCGATCCCCGGCTGGCGCGTCAGCAGGCGGCGGAATTTGCCGCGCGGGTCGAGGCCGGGCACCGGCTGTTATTCTTCCCCGAGGGCACCAGCACCGATGGCCATCGCGTCCTGCCCTTCAAGCCGACGCTGTTTCAGGGCTTTCTGGACCCGGCCTTGCCCGCCGATCTGGCGATTCAGCCGCTAAGCGTGTGCTATCACGCGCCCAAGGGGCAGGATGCGCGGTTTTACGGCTGGTGGGGCGATATGGATCTGGGGCCAAGCCTGCTGGCGGTGCTGGCCGCGCCCCGGCAGGGGCAGGTGCGGGTGGTGCTGCATCCGCCGGTCGCGGTCGCCGGGCAGACCCGCAAGACGCTGGCCGCGCAGACCGAGGCCGCCGTGCGCAGCGGGCTGGCGGGCGCTGTGACGGGGGCTGTGACGGGGTAACGCCGTCGGGGGCGTGGGCATTGGGTGGTTGGGCCGGTCCTCCGGCGGGGATATTTGGGCCAGGATGAAAGGCCACGCGCCGCCGCTGCGGCAACCGCCCTGATCAGCGCCGCAATGTGTCCAGCACGAACAGCCGCAGTGCCGTGGCCAGCCCTACCTGAGGCGGGCGGCCATGGTCGATGGCCGCGATCAGCGCGCCAAGCGACATGGACCGGCGGCTGGCGATCTGGCGCAGCTGGGTCCAGAATTCATCTTCAAGGCTGACCGATGTGCGGTGCCCGTCAATAGTGACCGAGCGTTTGACCGGGACCGACATGGGGGGCAGGTCAATCATCGTCGCGCCTGTGCTGGTCAAGGTGGTGACGGGCCTGTTCGGCGGTCTTTTCCTGAAGCTGTTTCTGCGCCCGGCCAAGGCCAAAGCGGGCGGCGTTTTCATCGCCTTTCCGGCGCTTGTCAGTGCGGGCCTTTTGTTTGCGAAACCGGGTCAGGTTGGTGATCTGGGTCATGGCGCCAGCATAGCCGCAATCGCGGGCTGTGGGAATGGCCGATCTGCGGGGCGTGGCATCCTTGATTGTTATAGTATAACAAACCCCTTGGGTCGCCCGTTGCGGCCCGGTGCAATGAGGAACCACGATGAGCAAGATGTTTTTCGCCCCCACTGTCGCGCTGGCCTTTGCCGCCGGGCTGGCGCTGAGCGCGCCTGCCATGGCCGAGGCCAGGCACGATCATGACCATGCCGCCCACGACCACGATCACAGCCCGGCGCAGGCCGAGATCGCCAAGGGCTATTTCGAGGACAGCCAGATCGCCCCGCGCGCGCTGTCGGACTGGGAAGGGGAATGGCAGTCGGTCTATCCGTTTCTGGTCGATGGCACGCTGGACCCGGTGATGGCGCATAAGGCCGAACATGGCGACAAGACCGCGCAGGAATATCGCGATTATTATGGCATTGGCTACAAGACCGATGTCGACCGCATCACCATTGCCGGCGATCAGGTGACCTTTGCGCGCAAGGACGGCGCGGTGACCGGGCAATATGCCGATGACGGGTTCGAGGTGCTGACCTATCCCAAGGGCAATCGCGGGGTCCGGTTCATCTTTAAAAAGGTCGCAGGTGATGAGGCCGCCCCGGCCTTTATCCAGTTCAGCGATCACCATATCGCACCGGAAAAGGTGGGGCATTACCACCTGTATTGGGGCGATGACCGTGCCGCCATTCTTGAGGAGCTGACCAACTGGCCGACCTATTATCCGGCTGCGCTAAGCGCGCAGCAGGTGGTTCAGGAAATGCTGGCGCATTAAGGCGCGGCAGGCAATTGCAGGGCGCGTTTGCGATGCGCCCTGTCGGCTGGCGGGCCGGGCAAGGCCCGACGCAAAGCGACGCAACACATTGCCCACCAGTAGGCGATGCGCGATTCCGACCGGCAGCATATAACGGCGCCTGAACCTGTGATGGACCTGAACCGAAGATGTGATGGCCACCCGGTCCGCCTGTGTCGACATGCAGGTCATCACGTCAGGATGCCGGTCCCTGCCGGTCAGCACCGGACTGTTGCCATCGCGATAATCGACCAGAAAGAAATCCAGCCGGTCGCCCGCCTGAACATATTCGCGTGGCGACCGCTGAAACCGCCGATCCGCCTGACCCCGAAACCTGCGGAAATGGCGTCGCGCAGCCGGAAGGTCAGACGCAGCGGGGGCTGTGGATGCGCCATAACGCTGTTGCTGACGAATACGGGGTCATGAAACCCGGCAAATCTGATGCTTTGGCTGTCGTAATTATCCAGACTGTCAGGCGCGGCCAGAACCCGGACGGCGGGGTCGCCCGGACAGACCATGGTCATGCGCCCTTCTGCCGTGATGGCAGAAATGAAAAACGCGCCCGAAGGCGCGTTTTCAGGGTGTGTCGGGATCAGTCTTTCGGCCCGATCATATCCTCGGGGCGGACGATGCGGTCGAACTCTTCCTCGGTGACGAAGCCCAGACCCACGGCCTCTTGCTTCAGCGTGGTGCCGTTCTTATGCGCGGTTTTCGCCACTTTGGTGGCATTGTCATAACCGATGGTGGGGGCCAGTGCGGTGACCAGCATCAGGCTTTCCTTCATCAGCTTTTCGATGCGCGCCGTGTTGGCCTGCGTGCCCGCGACCATGTTGTCAGTAAACGACCCCGCAGCATCGCCCAAAAGCTGCATGGATTGCAGCACGTTATAGGACATCATCGGGTTATAGACGTTCAGTTCGAAATGCCCCTGAGAGCCGGCAAAACCGACCGCGGCGTCATTGCCCATGACATGGGCGCAGACCATGGTCAGGGCCTCGGCCTGGGTCGGGTTGACCTTGCCCGGCATGATCGAGGAACCGGGTTCGTTTTCCGGCAGGATCAGTTCCCCCAGACCGGAGCGCGGGCCAGACCCCAGCAGGCGCAGGTCATTGGCGATCTTGAACAGGCTGGCCGCAACGGTTTTCAGCGCGCCCGAGAACATCACCATGGCGTCATGCGCGGCCAGTGCCTCGAACTTGTTGGGGGCGGTGACGAAGGGCAGGTCGGTGATGCTGGCGATTTCCGAGGCCACCGCAGTGTCCCAGCCCTTTTTCGTGTTCAGCCCGGTGCCAACGGCGGTGCCGCCCTGCGCCAGTTCGTAAATATCGGGCAGGCAGGCTTTCACCCGCTCGATCCCCTTGGCGACCTGATGGGCATAGCCGGAAAATTCCTGACCCAGCGTCAGCGGCGTGGCATCCTGCGTATGGGTGCGGCCAATCTTGATGATGTCGCGAAATTCATCCGATTTCGCGGCCAGTGCTTTGTGCAGCTTTTCCAGACCGGGCAGCAGCACGTCACGCGCCACCATGCCGATGGCGACATGCATCGCGGTCGGGAATGTGTCGTTCGAGGATTGCCCCATATTCACATGGTCATTGGGGTGAACCGGGTCTTTCGAACCCTTTTCGCCCCCCAGAATCTCGATCGCGCGGTTGCTGATGACCTCGTTGGCATTCATGTTCGACTGGGTGCCGGACCCGGTCTGCCAGACGACCAGCGGGAAGTTGTCGTCGAACTTGCCCTCGAACACCTCGGTCGCGGCCTGTTCCATGGCGCGGCCGCGTTTTTCGTCCAGCTTGCCCTCGGCCATGTTGATGCGCGCGGCGGCCAGCTTGATCGCACCCAGGGCGCGGATGATCGCGACCGGCTGACGTTCCCAGCCGATGGGAAAGTTCTGGATCGACCGCTGGGTCTGCGCGCCCCAGTATTTATCGGCGGGAACTTCGAGCGGGCCGAAGCTGTCGGTTTCGGTGCGGGTCGCGGTCATACAGGCCTCCTTGCGCCAAGATGCCCCGCCATGGGGGCGCGTCCTGCCCCGCGTTTTAGGCGGCGGGGCAGGGCTTGGCAATAATCATGCGGGGCGATTGCCGCCTTGTCCCAACAGGTTAGCGCCAACGGCCCGCCCCCGTCACTGCTGGCGAAAGGTATAGACCTGCGCCGGGGGCAGGTTGGCCCAGATACGGCGGCTGCGGGTATGGGTCAGGCCGAAATCGCGGCGCACACGTTCCGACAGCGGCGGCACGGTGCCATAGGTGATCTGGACAAAGGGCGCACCGGGGCGCAGCATTTTCAGCGCCGCGCCGACAATGGCGGCCTGTAATTCGTAAGGCATTGGCAGGGTCGGCACGCCCGAGATCACGGCCTCCAGCCCCTTGCGCCCGACATTGACCATTTCCTGCGCGGGCAGGTTATGCACGGTGCAGCGTGGAAAGCGCTGGCGCAGATGGGCGCAAAAGGCGGCGTTCAGTTCGTAAAGCTCAAGGTTTTCGGGGCGCAGGCCCTGCCGCAGGATGCCTTGGGTGATGGTGCCGGTTCCGGCGCCGATTTCAGCGACGGGGCCGGTGTCAGGCCCGATCAGCCGCGCCATTTCAGTGGCGCACACGCGCGAGGTCGGGGCGATGGCGCGGATCTGTGCGGGTTTGCGCAGGAACTGGCCGAAAAACAGCGACAGGTCGGACATGGACATCTCCGGTATCAGTGACCCGACCGTCTTATGTCCGTGTCGTGACAGGAATGTGACCGCCTATCTGCGCCACTGATCCAGGCTGACGACCTCGGCCCCTGCGGGGGCGTCGCTGTCGGCTTCGGCCCCGGCCTCGCCCCCGGTCTCGGGCGGGGTGTCGGCCTCGGGGTCGGGGTCATCCTCGGGGTCGGGCTGGCTGTCAAAGCGCAGGCCGAATTCGACCGAGGGGTCGACAAAGGTGCGCAGCGCGTCAAAGGGAATTTCCAGCCGTTCCGGGCTGTTGCCGAAATTCAGCGTAATGCCGAACCCGTCCGGGCGCACCGTCAGCGCGTCGAACCAATGCTGGATGACGATGGTCATATCCTCGGGATAGCGTTCGCGCAGCCAGTCCGACATTTCCACGCCGGGCTGGCGGGTGTCGAAGGTGATATAAAAGTGATGCGCGCCGGGCAGGCCACCATCGGCGATCACGGTCAGCACATCCGCGATCAGCCCCTGCATCGCGCGGTGCATCATCCCGCCATAGTCGATCTGACCGGTCATTCCCGAACCTCTTGTCTGTGCTGCCCGCGCCGGGGCCTTTGGCCGTCACAATAGGCAAAACGCGGGCAAAGAAAAGGGGCGGTGTCAGCGGCGGCGCTTGCTGCGCTTGTTGCCGCCGCGCTGACCGGCGCGGCCCGCCGTGGACCGGCCGCCGGCCCTGGTGGCGGTCTCGACCGCCTCGTCAATGGCCGATTGCCGGGCCAGCGGGTCATCTGCCACCGCCAGTTCGACCGCCTCAAGCCGCTTGACCTCGTCGCGCAGGCGCGCGGCCTCTTCGAATTCAAGGTTTTCGGCGGCTTTGCGCATCTGCGCGCGCAGGGCGTCCAGATGGGCGGCCAGATTGGCGCCAACCATCGGCTTATCAACTTTGGTTGTAATGCGCGCCTGATCGGTGTCGCCCTGCCACAGCCCGGCCAGAACGTCATCGACATTCTTGCGCACGGTTTGCGGGGTGATGCCGTGTTCTTCGTTATAGGCCGTCTGTTTCTGGCGGCGACGCTCGGTCTCGGCCATGGCGCGTTCCATGCTGCCGGTGATGCGGTCGGCATACATGATCACCCGGCCATCGGCATTGCGCGCCGCGCGGCCAATGGTCTGGATCAGGCTGGTCTCCGACCGCAGAAAGCCCTCTTTGTCGGCATCCAGAATTGCCACCAGCCCGCATTCGGGAATATCCAGCCCCTCGCGCAGCAGGTTAATGCCGACCAGCACGTCAAACGCCCCAAGACGCAGGTCGCGCAAAATCTCGATCCGTTCGATCGTGTCGATATCGCTGTGCATATAGCGCACGCGCACACCCTGTTCGTGCAGATATTCGGTCAGATCCTCGGCCATGCGCTTGGTCAGCACGGTGGCCAGCGTGCGATACCCTGCGGCGCTGACCTTGCGGATTTCGTCCAGCAGGTCGTCGACCTGCATCTCGACCGGGCGGATTTCGACCTGCGGGTCCAGAAGGCCGGTCGGGCGGATGATCTGTTCAGTGAACACGCCGCCCGCCTGATCCATTTCCCATTGGGCGGGGGTGGCGCTGACGAAAACCGATTGCGGGCGCATGGCGTCCCATTCCTCGAATTTCAGCGGCCGGTTATCCATACAGCTTGGCAGGCGGAACCCGTGTTCGGCCAGCGTGAATTTGCGGCGATAGTCGCCCCTGTACATGCCGCCGATCTGGGGCACGCTGACATGCGATTCGTCCGCGAAAACAATGGCGTTATCGGGAATGAATTCGAACAGGGTGGGGGGCGGCTCGCCGGGGGCGCGACCGGTCAGATAGCGGGAATAATTCTCGATCCCGTTGCAGACGCCGGTGGCCTCCAGCATTTCGAGGTCGAAATTCGTGCGCTGTTCCAGCCGCTGCGCCTCCAGCAGCTTGCCCTCATCATTCAGCTGCGCCAGCCGCTGTTGCAGCTCGGCCTTGATGCCCTTGGTGGCCTGCTGAAGGGTCGGGCGCGGGGTGACATAATGGCTGTTGGCATAGATGCGGATCTGTTTGTAATCGCCTTCCTTTGCGCCGGTCAGCGGGTCGAATTCGGTGATGCTTTCCAGATCGTTGCCAAAGAAATCGAACCGCCATGCCCGGTCTTCCAGGTGGGCGGGCCAGACCTCGACCACGTCGCCACGGACGCGGAAACTGCCACGGATGAAATGCGTGTCCAGCCGCTTGTATTGCTGCGCCACCAGCTGCCCCAGAAAGTCGCGCTGGTCATAGCTTTGGCCGACGACCATGTCCTGCGTCATCGCGGAATAGGTCTCGACCGAGCCGATGCCATAGATGCAGGATACCGAGGCCACGATGATCACATCATCGCGTTCCAGAAGCGCGCGCGTGGCGCTGTGGCGCATCCGGTCGATGGCCTCGTTGATCTGCGATTCCTTCTCGATATAGGTGTCCGAGCGCGGGACATAGGCCTCGGGCTGGTAATAGTCATAATAGCTGACGAAATATTCGACCGCGTTATCGGGAAAGAAGCCCTTGAATTCGCCGTATAATTGCGCGGCCAGTGTCTTGTTCGGGGCAAGGATGATGGCGGGGCGCTGGGTTTCCTCGATCACCTTGGCCATGGTAAAGGTCTTGCCGGTGCCGGTCGCGCCAAGCAGCACCTGATCGCGTTCGCCGTCCCGCACGCCCTGCGCCAGTTCCGTGATGGCGGTGGGCTGGTCGCCTGCGGGGGCGAACTGGCTGTGCATCACAAAGCGTTTGCCGCCTTCCAGCTTGGGGCGGGTCACCTCGGAAAAGCGCATCACCGGGGCGTTGGTGTTGTTGTGACCCATGGCGTCCCCCTGCAAGTCAGTTTCGGCTTTGTTCCGTTATGTGGGCGCAGGCCGGCGCATTGCAAGGGCAAAGCCGCGCAGGCGGCGGAAAGGCCGCGACAGGGCGCGGCCTTTCGACATGGGGGCGGTTATTTCGTGGCTTCGAACACACCACAGGCCGAGCGGTCGCCGGCATGGCCAGCGGGGTGGCTGGCATAATCATCGGCCCCGGCATGGATGATCACGGCCGAACCATCCTGATCCATGATCATCTCCTCGGTCAGGGCGGGGACGAAATATTCCACCGTCAGCTTGCCGTTTTCGGGGATGTGCAGGTTTGGCATATCGCCGGCATGAGGCCCGTTTTCCGACAGGATGCCATGTTCCTTCCCGCCGGTCAGATGCCCGCCCGAGGCCTTGAAATCGGGCGCGCAGGCCCCGGTTTCGTGGATGTGGATGGCCTGAACGCCCTGCGGCAGGCTGTGGACGTCGATCACCACATGCATCACCCCCGATGCGGTCGGGTCGGCGGTGACGGTGCCGACCTCCTGACCCTCGGGGTTTTTCAGAACGGCCATCATTTTCGGGGTGTGATCGGCGGAATGATCTTCGCCGCCATGGGCCAGCACGGGACCGGCGATCAGGGTGGCGGCCATGGCGAAAATGGTCAGTTTGGTCATCTTTTATCTCCTGAATGACTGAAATGATCATCAATCTTATGCGCGCCGGGGCCGCAAAGGCCTAGTCCCGGCGGGTCACAAGCGCTTGAAACATGCTTGAAATACCCGTGATGTTTGGCGATAACGCATCAGCCAGTCTGACAAGGAAAGCCGTCATGCGCGCCCGTATCTATCAGCCCGCCCGCAATGCCATGCAGTCGGGGACCGCCAAGACCAAAGGATGGATTCTGGATTTCCCGCAGGCCGATGCCCGCCGCATCGACCCGCTGATGGGCTGGACCAGCAGCGACGACACCCAAAGCCAGGTGCGCCTGCGCTTTGACACCCGCGAGGCGGCCGAGGCTTATGCCCGCGAAAAAGGTCTGGATTATCAGGTCGTTCAGGGCCATAGCCGCGCGCCGAACATCCGCCCGCGCGGCTATGGCGAAAACTTTGCCACCGACCGCCGCGCGCCCTGGACGCATTGACGCGGTGGGGCAGGATGCGGTGCGCATTGCGCAGGAATCGCCGCTGGGGGACGATCTGACGCTGCTGTTTCAGCGTCACACCGCCGATATGCACGCCGACACGCCGCCGGACTCCATCCACATGATGCCGCGCGAGGAACTGGAGGCCCCGCAGATCGCGTTTTTCGTCATGCGCGATGGCGACAGGCCGGTGGCGATGGGGGCGCTGAAAACCATCGAACCCGCCCATGCCGAGATCAAATCCATGCATGTTCTGGCCGAGGACCGGGGCCGTGGCCTGTCGCGCCAGATGCTGGACCACCTGATCGGCCATGCCCGCAAGGCGGGATTGGCGCGCATCAGTCTGGAAACCGGCATCCAGCCGACCTTTGTCGCGGCGCGGGGCCTGTATCGGCGCGCGGGCTTTGACGAATGCCCGCCCTTCAAAGGCTATGGCCCCGACCCCAACAGCGTGTTCATGACGCTGGAATTGCCTCCGCAGACCTGACGGCCCTTGCCTTTCGGGGCGGGGGACGGCAGATCAGGGGCAGCGGTCCCATAGCTCAACTGGATAGAGCAGCCGACTTCTAATCGGCAGGTTCGGGGTTCGAGTCCTCGTGGGATCGCCAACCAGCATTTCGGCCATTGTTTTTATTCAGTTTTCTGCCATTTTTGTATCAGCTTCGGCGGGTGATACTCTGTTCTGTTCCTCTTCCCCCGTTGTTTCCGGCAGCGTGCCGTGACGGCTGATCTGCCCGGCATTGCTGTGCCTTTTGGCGATTGCGGGGTTGGCATTGCGGCAAACTGTCGCTAACCAGCGGCCATCCATCTGGACCCGGTGAAATTCCGGGTGGCTCTTCCGGCCGCCGATCCGCCGGACAAACCTTGCCTGTTTGCGCGCCGGCCGCCCTGCGGACCCCTGACGGCGCAGCCTTGGAACGCTTATGATCTCACAGAATTACCGCGAAGAGTGGTTCGGCAATATCCGGCCTGACCTGTTATCGGGGCTGGTGGTGGCGCTGGCGCTGATCCCCGAAGCGATTGCCTTTTCCATCATTGCCGGGGTTGACCCGAAGGTCGGGCTTTATGCCTCGTTCTCGATTGCGGTGATCACCGCTTTTGTCGGCGGGCGACCGGGGATGATCTCGGCGGCGACGGCGGCGACGGCGGCGACGGCGGTGCTGATGGTGACGCTGGTGCGCGATCACGGGCTGCAATACCTGCTGGCGGCGACCGTGCTGGCCGGGCTGATCCAGATCGGCGCCGGGATGCTGCGGCTGGGGCGGTTGATGCGCTTTGTGTCGAAATCGGTGATGACCGGCTTTGTCAACGCGCTGGCCATCCTGATCTTTATCGCCCAATTGCCCGAGCTGGACCCGGCACGGGTCGGCCTGCTGACCTATGCGCTGGTGGCGGCGGGGTTGGCGATCATCTATCTGTTTCCGCTGCTGACGCGGGCGGTGCCCTCGCCGCTGGTGACGATCGTGATCCTGACGCTGGTGGTCTGGCTGACCGGGTGGGATGTGCGCACGGTTGGCGATATGGGCGCGCTGCCCGATACGCTGCCGGTGTTTCTGATCCCCGAGGTGCCGCTGAATCTGGACACGCTGCGCATCATCCTGCCTTATTCGGTCGCGGTGGCGGTGGTCGGGCTGCTGGAAAGCCTGATGACGCAAAATCTGGTGGACGAGCTGACCGACACTGCCTCCAGCCGCGATCAGGAATGCATCGGGCAGGGGGTGGCCAATGCCGCGACCGGGTTTATTGGCGGCATGGCGGGCTGTGCCATGATCGGGCAGTCGATGATCAACGTCAAATCAGGCGGGCGCGGGCGGTTGTCGACCTTTGTCGCCGGGGCGGTGCTGCTGGTGCTGGTGGTGTTTCTGTCCGATCTGGTGCGCATCATTCCGATGCCGGCGCTGGTGGCGATCATGATCATGGTGTCGGTGGGGACGTTTTCGTGGTCCTCGGTCGGTAATCTGCGCCACCATCCGCTGTCGTCATCGGTGGTGATGCTGGCCACCGTGGTGACGGTGGTCTGGACCCATAACCTTGCCATCGGGGTGCTGGCCGGGGTGCTGCTGTCGGGCAGCTTCTTTGCTGCCAAGATCGCCACCTTCTTTCGCGTCACGTCCGACCTGTCCGGGGATGGCCGGCACCGCACCTATCGCATTCAGGGTCAGATCTTTTACGCCTCGGTCGAGGATCTGATGAAGGCCTTCGATTTCCGCGAAGCGGTCGAGCGTGTCACCATCGACGTCAGCCGGGCGCATATCTGGGATATTTCCGCGGTTCAGGCGCTGGATTCCGCGGTTCTGCGCTTTCGCCGCGACGGCGCCGGGGTCAGTATCACCGGCATGAACGCGGCGTCCGAGACACTGATGGACCGGCTGGCGCTGCATGACCGGCCCGATGCGCCGGACCTGCCATCCGGCCATTAAGGCGCGCAGAAAAGAAAAGGGACAGACCATGAGCGACAAGATCATTGCCATGATTGATGGCTCGGCGTTTTCGACATCCGTGCTGGACCTGTCGGCCTGGGTGGCGCTGCGCAACAGGGTGCCGGTGCATCTGTTGCATGTTCTGCCGCCCAAAGAGGCACCGCAGGCCGACCTGTCCGGGGCGCTGCGGCTGGGGGCGCGGACGGCGCTGCTGGGGGAACTGGCGGCGCTGGACGAACAGCGCGCCAGGGTCGCCATGGCACAGGGCCGTGCCCTGCTGGATGACGCCACGGCGCGGCTGCATCAGGCCGGGGTTGAACAGGTCACGGCACAGTTGCGACAGGGCGATGTGCTGGACAGCGTGGCCACGCTGGAAGGCGACAGCGACCTGATCGTGATCGGAAAACGCGGCGTGTCGGCACAGCAGGCGCAGGGGCATCTGGGGTCGCATTTCGAACGCATCGTGCGCGCCAGCCGCCTGCCGGTGTTGATGGCACCACGGGAATGGCGCAATATCGCGCGGGTGGCGATTGCCTGTGACGGCAGCGCCTCGTCGCGGCGGGCGGTGGCGCGGGCGGCGGCGCTGCCGGCCTATCGCGGGCTGTCGGTCGATCTGGTGGGTGTGGGCGGCGATGCGGTGGCCGAGGCGCTGGAACAGGCCCGCGCGCTGTTATCCGGGGTCGGGATTGCCGCCGATACAGTGCTGATCGACGCGGCATCGGCCCGCGCCCATCCCGACCGCGCCATTCTGCGGCATCTGGATGACAGCGGCGCCGATTTTCTGGTCATGGGGGCCTATGGCCATTCGCGCATCCGAAACCTGATGGTGGGGTCAACCACCACGGCCATCCTGCGCGAGGCCCGGATTCCGGTGCTGCTGGTGCGCTGATCCGTCCCGGCAGCGGGCCTTTCCGGCAGATGTGATCACAAACCCCAGGTGCCCGCGCGCCGGGGTTTTTTCCGTGATCACAGGGGACAGCCGGGGGGTGGCGCAAAAAAAAGCCGGGCATGAAGCCCGGCGTAAGTCCAACAGGGAGGTTGAAGGGAAGGGGCGAAGCCGCCGTTTCCTTCACTGCCCGATCTATGGGCAGGGGCGGTGTCCTGCAACCCCGGATTGCCGAAAAAAGCAGCATATCCGCTATGCGAAAATGGAATGGCTTGGTCAGTCCAACTGGGCTTCGGTCTGCCAGCGGCGATGCGACTGGATTTCCTCGAGCACGAAATCACGGAAGGCAGAGACCCGGCGCGAGGTGCGCAATTCCTCGGGGAAGGCCAGAAAAACCGGCACATCGCCCGATTCCAGATCAGGGAAAACCCGCACAAGGCCGGGGAAATCGGCGGTCAGGTAATCGGGCAGGACGCCGATGCCGATATTGGCCAGCACCGCCTGCAAGACGCCGAAATAATTATTCACCATCAGGGTCGAGCGCGGGTTATGCGCCAGCAGCGCCTGCGACAGGCTGGCACCCGATGCGACTTGCGGCACGCTGGGGTTCTGACAGATCACCCGGTGCGCACCCAGATCCTGCACGGTTTGCGGGCTGCCGGCATCGGCCAGATAGGCCTCGGTCGCGTAAAGCCGCATCCGAATGTTCAGCAAACGCCGGCGGATCAGGTCGGACTGGCTGGGTTCCTTCATGCGGATGGCGACATCGGCCTCGCGCATGGGCAGGTCCAGCACCCGTTCCTCGAGCATCAGGTCGATCTTGAGGTCGGGATAGCGCGCATACAGCTTGTGCAGGCGCGGCACCAGCCACAGCGTGCCAAAGCCGGTGGTGGTGGTGACCTTCAGTTCGCCAAAGACGTTTTCTTCGCTGTCGCGAATGCGCGCGGCGGTGGTGTCCAGCTTGCGGGCCATGGCCTTGGTGGCCTCGAACAGCAATTCGCCCTGTTCGGTCAGGATCAGGCCGCGGGCGTGGCGGTGAAACAGCGTCGTCGCAAGCGATTCCTCAAGCGCGCGAATCTGTCGGCTGACCGCCGATTGCGACAGATGCAGCACGTCGCCGGCATGGGTCAGGCTGCCGGCATCGGCAACCGCATGAAAGATGCGAAGTTTGTCCCAATCCATTGTGATCTCGTGATAAAAGCGATTTCGTGATGGCAGCTATGCGGTCAGCGCAAATCTTATCACAGCCTCTGCCCGGCACAACGGGGCGCGGGCAAAAAGATTTTGCTTGTATGGCAGTAAAACTGACCTAAGCTGGGGAAAACAGGGTCCAGCACGGGGAGGGTGCCAGATGACTGTCGAGGGTTTCTCGCTGAATGATCGTTTCGATCTGACCAAGGGTCAGGTCTTGCTGAACGGCACGCAGGCGCTGGTGCGGCTGATGCTGATGCAGGCGGCGCGCGACCGCGCGGCGGGGCTGGTGACGGGGGGGCTGGTCACCGGCTATCGCGGCAGTCCGCTGGGGGCGGTCGACCTGCAAATGATGAAGGCGCAAAAACTGCTGAGCGCCAGCAATGTCCTGTTCCAGCCCGGCCTGAACGAGGATCTGGCTGCCACCGCCATCTGGGGCAGCCAGCAGGCCGAACTGCGCGGCGAGGGCAAATATGACGGTGTCTTCGCGCTGTGGTATGGCAAGGGGCCGGGGGTCGACAGGTCGGGGGATGTGATGCGCCATGCCAATATGGCCGGCACCTCCGCGCATGGCGGGGTGGTCATGGCGATGGGCGATGACCATACCGGCGAAAGCAGCACGGTTCTGCACCAGTCGGATTGGGCGATGATCGACGCCTATATGCCGGTGCTGTCGCCTGCCGGGGTTCAGGAAATTCTGGATTATGGGCTGTATGGCTTTGCCCTGTCACGGTTTTCCGGGCTGTGGACCGGGCTGAAGACGATGAAGGACACGGTCGAGGCGACAAGCGTCGTCAATGGCGACCCGCATCGGATGCGCTTTGTCCTGCCGCCCGATTTCCCCATGCCCGAGGGCGGGCTGAACATCCGCCTTGGCGACACGCCGGTGGTGCAGGAAGCGCGGATGATCGACCACAAGCGCTTTGCCGCCGAGGCTTTTGCCCGCGCCAACCGCATTGACCGCAAGGTCTGGGGGCGGGGTGATGCTAAGATCGGCATTTGCGCGGCGGGCAAGAACTGGCTGGACGTGGTTCACGCGCTGTCGCTGTTGGGTCTGGATCAGGCCGAGGCCGAACGTCTGGGCATCAGCACCTATAAGATCGGGCAGACCTGGCCGATGGATATGCGCAGTTTCCAGGACTGGTCCGAGACGCTGGATCTGGTGATCGTGGTCGAGGAAAAGCGCAAGCTGATCGAGGTGCAGGTCAAAGAGGCGATCTTTGACAACCGCCATGGCCGCCGGGTGATCGGCTGGCGTCATGACCGCACACATGCGGAGGTTTTCCCCACCCGATACGCGCTGGACCCGGTGATGATTGCCGAAAAACTGGGGGCGATCCTGATCGAGGAAGGGCGCGGCACCGAGGGCCTGCGCGCCTGTCTGTCGCGCATTGCCGACAGCCGCCGCGCCGATAACGCGCCCGAAATCGCGCAGCGCACGCCGTGGTTCTGTTCGGGCTGTCCGCACAATACCAGCACCCGCCTGCCCGAAGGCGCGCGCGCCTATGCCGGGATCGGCTGTCATTACATGGTGCAATGGATGGGCCGCGACACCGAGGGCTTTACCCATATGGGTGCCGAGGGCGCGAACTGGATCGGCGAGGCGCCGTTTTCGCGCCGCAAGCATGTGTTCCAGAACCTTGGCGACGGCACCTATAACCATTCCGGCAATATGGCGATTCGCGCGGCTTTGGCGGCGGGCACGCATATCACCTACAAGATCCTGTATAACGACGCCGTGGCCATGACCGGCGGACAGCCCAACGAGGGCGGGCTGACGGCGCCGCAGATCGCGCGCGAATTGCTGGCCATGGGGGTGAAGCCGCTGATCGTCGTGTATGACGAAAAAGAGGATGTCGACCCGCATGATTTCCCGTCAGGCCTGCGGTTCGAGACCCGCGACAAGATGCGGGCCGTTCAGGCCGAGCTGGAGGACGCGCCCGGCGTCAGCGCCATTCTGTATATTCAGACCTGCGCGGCGGAAAAGCGGCGGCGGCGCAAGAAGGGCACGTTCCCTGACCCGGACCGGCGGGTGTTCATCAATACCGATATCTGCGAGGGCTGCGGCGATTGTTCGGTCCAGTCGAACTGTGTCTCGGTGGTGCCGGTGGACACGCCGCTGGGGCGCAAGCGGGCCATCGACCAGTCCAGTTGCAACAAGGATTATTCCTGCCTGAAGGGATTTTGCCCCAGCTTTGTCACCGTCAGCGGCGCCCGGCCGCGCCGGCCCAAGGCGGCGGAATTCGACCTGCCGACGCTGGCCGAACCGGCACTGCCGGCCATTACGGGCACGCATAACGTGGTGATTACCGGTGTTGGCGGCACCGGCGTTGTCACCATCGGGGCGGTGCTGGCGCAGGCTGCCCATATTGACGGCAAGGGCGCGGGGATGATGGAAATGGCCGGTCTGGCGCAAAAGGGCGGTGCGGTGCATATCCACCTGCGTCTGGCCAACCAGCCCGCCGATATTTCCGCCATCCGCGTCGCCGTGGGCGAGGCCGATTGCGTCATTGGCGGCGATCTGGTCGTGTCAGCCGGGGCCAAAACCGTGGGGCTGATGACATCGGGGCGCACCGGCGCGGTGGTCAATGATCACGAGATCGTCACCGGCGAATTTACCCGCAACCGCGATTTCAGGCTGCCGACGGCGGATCTGAAACTGTCGCTGCAATCGCGGCTGGGGGACCGGGTGGCGTTCTTTGACGCCTCAAGCCTGGCGCTGCGGCTGTTGGGGGATTCGATCTATTCCAACATGCTGGTGCTGGGGGCGGCGTGGCAGCAGGGGCTGTTGCCGCTGACCCATCAGGCGATCATGACCGCGATCGAGTTGAACGGTGCCAAGGTGGCCGAAAACCAGCGCGCGTTCCAGATTGGCCGGTGGGCCGTCACCGACCCCGATGCGGTGGCAAAGCTGCTGGCCCCGCCAGTGGTGGCCGAAGTGCCGCGCGATCTGGTGACGGATCTGTCGGCGCGGCTGGTCGATTATCAGGACGACGCGCTGGCCGCACGGTTCCGCGATCTGGTCGATCTGGCACCCGCCGCCCTGCGCGCACCGGTGGCGCGGGGGTTTTACAAGCTGTTGGCCTATAAGGATGAATACGAGGTCGCCCGGCTGCATCTGGCCACCCGTGACCGCGTGGCCGAGGCGTTCGAGGGTGACAACCTGAAGATCACCTATCATCTGGCGCCGCCGGTTCTGCCGGGGCTGGATGCCGATGGCCGCCCGCGCAAGCGCGACTTTGGTCCGTGGATCGAGCCGCTGTTTCGCCTGCTGGCGCGGATGCGGCATTTGCGCGGCGGGGCGCTGGACCTGTTCGGCTATCTGCCCGAGCGCCATCGCGAGCGTGCGGCGATTGACCATTACGAGGCGCTGATGCGCGACATCCTGCCGCGTGTGACCGATGACACCACGGATATTGCGCGCGAACTGGCGGAATTGCCGCTGTCGGTGCGGGGCTATGGCTTTATCAAGGACCGGGCCGAACAGGCCGCGCAGGGGCGTCAGGCCGCCTTGCTGGCGCGGTTCAACGATGGCGGCGACCCGGTGCAGCAGGCGGCGCAGTGAATGTCACGATGCCGCCAGCCCTGACCGAAGTCATGGCCTTCCGGCCCCCCGCGTCGTAAGAGAACGCATCAGAGGGAAAGGACGGACATGGCTGTCGGGGTTTTCGATTCGGGGCTTGGCGGGCTGACGGTCTGGGACGCGATCCAGAAACGGATGCCCGACCTGCCGCTGGTCTATCTGGGCGATAACGCCCACGCGCCCTATGGGGTGCGCACGGCGGATGACATTTACAACCTGACCTGTGCCGGTGTCGAACGGCTGTGGGCCGAGGGCTGTGATCTGGTCATTCTGGCCTGCAACACCGCCAGTGCCGCGGCGCTGCGCCGGATGCAGGAACGCTGGCTGCCCGCCGACAAGCGGGTGCTGGGGGTGTTCGTGCCGCTGATCGAGGCCCTGACCGAACGGCAATGGGGCGACAATTCCCCGCCCCGCAAGGTCGCGGTGGAAAATGTCGCGCTGTTTGCCACCCCGGCCACGGTGGCCAGCCGCGCCTTTCAGCGCGAACTGGCCTTTCGCGCCATTGGCGTCGATGTCGAGGCGCAGCCCTGCGGCGGGCTTGTCGACGCGATCGAGGATGGCGACGAATTGCTGGCCGAGGCGCTGGTGCGGTCGCATGTCGAGGCCCTGCTGCGCCGGATGCCGCACCCGCAGGCGGCAATTCTGGGATGCACGCATTACCCGCTGATGCAAAAGGCATTTCAGTCGGCGCTGGGGGGCGATGTGCAGGTGTTTTCGCAGGCCGATCTGGTGGCGGAAAGCCTGGCCGATTACCTGTCGCGTCATCCCGGCATGATGGGTGCGGGGCAGCAGTCCCGTTGTCTGACCACCGGCGACCCGGCGCGGGTCGGGTCCAAGGCGACCCAGTTTCTGCGCCGCCCGGTCGGTTTTGAAAAAGCATAAAGAAATGGGGTTTGAGGTATGAAATCCCTCAAGAAAAAGCGTCGCATTCAGGTTCTTGTTATTGCCGCGCTGGCGCTTGTGCTGGCGACGGCGCTGATCGGTTACGGGTTTCGCGATGGCATCAACCTTTATCGCTCTCCGACCGAGGTCGCGGCCGAGCCACCCTCGGGCGACGAATATTTTCAGCTTGGCGGGCTGGTCAAGGATGGCAGCATCGTGAATGGCGATGGCGTGACCTTTACCTTCGTCGTGACCGATGGCGCGACCGAGATCCCCGTCGCCTATGTCGGGGCCGAGCCGCGCCCGGACCTGTTCAGCGAAGGCACCGGCACCATCGCCAAGGGCCATTTCGTCGATGGCGTGTTCCGTGCCGACAGCCTGCTGGCCAAGCATGATGAAAACTATATGCCGCGCGAGGTGATCGACACGCTGAAGGCGCAGGGCACCTATCAGGACCCGTCCAGCTGAGGCCCGCGCAACGCGCGCCGCGTTAACCACCGCTTAACCACGACGCCGCACAGTGTGACCCGTTTTCAGGCGAAAATGGGGGTGCGAATGCTGAGTGTCGAGGACATCGCGGCGCAGATCGTGGCGCGCGAGGGGGGATATGTCGACGATCCCGACGATCCGGGCGGGGCGACGAAATATGGGGTCACGATCGGCACGATGCGGCGGCTGGGGCTGGACCTGACCGGCGACGGGCAGGTCGGCAAGGCCGATGTGAAGGCGCTGACACAGGCGCAGGCGCGGCAGATCTTCTTGCAGCATTATTTCCGGCGGCCGGGGCTGGACCGGATGCCCGCCGCCCTGCAACCGGGGCTGTTTGACATGTATGTCAATGCCGGGGCGAATGCGGTGAAGATCCTGCAACGCATGGTGTCGCGCATGGGGTTTGACGCGCGCGATGACGGGGTCATCGGGCCGCGCACCATCGCCGCAGTTCAGGCCGCCGCCCGCGCAGCGCCGGACCATATCGCGGATGCCTATGGGATCGAGCGGCGCAATTATTACTATCGTCTCGCCGATGCCCGCCCGGCCAGCCGGAAATATGCCCGCCGCCGCGATGGCGGCAAGGGCGGCTGGATCACGCGGGCCGAACATTTCATCAGCGCGCGCTATCATCTGACGGATCGCGAACATCGGGAAAGGGTGGCGAAATGGGCATGATCGACAGGTTTCTGGGGGCTGGTCCGGCGATTGGCGCCATCGGGCGGGCGGCCAGCGACGTGGCCGGGGCCTTTACCCCCAACGCTACGCGCGAGATCGAGCTGCTGGCCGAGGCGCGCGCCAATGCGCTGGCGCAGATGCAGGCCGAATTCACGCTGGCCCCGGCGACGTGGTTTGACCGCTTTATCAATGGCATGAACCGCCTGCCGCGCCCGGCGCTGGCGCTGGGGACGATGGGGCTGTTTGTTTACGCCATGGCCGATCCGGCGGGGTTCGGGCTGCGCATGGATGGGCTGGCGCAGGTGCCCGAGCCACTGTGGTGGCTGCTGGGGGCGATTGTGTCGTTCTATTTCGGCGCGCGCGAGGCGCATTACCTGCGGCTGCGCCAGATCGCCCGCCGCCCCGCCGCGCCGGATGCGCCCGCCGACCCGGCGCCCGATCCGGCGGCCTTTACCGGCACGCCCGCGTCTGACGATTTTGCCGATAACGCGGCGCTGCGCGATTGGGCGGCCCGGCGCGGCTGACTATTGGCCCCGCGCGACGATTTGTGACAGCCCCCGCCTGTGCGGGGGCTTTTTTCATCCGGCCCGCGCGGTTAAGCTGCGCGCCAGAACAGGAGACCCCAGCATGATTGCCGAGCTAGGCCATTTCGCCCTGATCCTCGCCTTTGGCGTGGCATTGTTTCAGATGACCGTGCCGATGCTTGGCGCCGCCCGGCGCTGGCCGGTCTGGATGGATATGGCGCGCCCTGCCGCCGTGGCCCAGTTCGGGCTGTGCGGGCTGGCCTTCGCGGCGCTGATGCATGGCTTTGTGACCTCGGATTTTTCGTTGCAGGTGGTGTTTGCCAATTCGCATTCCGCCAAGCCGATGCTGTATAAAGTGTCCGGCCTGTGGGGCAACCACGAGGGGTCGATGCTGCTGTGGGTGCTGATTCTGGCGCTGTTCGGCGCGGCGGCGGCGGTGTTTGGCGACAACCTGCCACCCAGTTTGCGGGCGCGGGTGCTGGGGGTGCAGGCGGCCATCGGGGCGGCGTTTTACGCCTTTATCCTGCTGACCTCGAACCCGTTCGCGCGGCTTGAAATCGCGCCGTTTGACGGGCGAGACCTGAACCCGCTGTTGCAAGACCCCGGTTTGGCCTTTCACCCGCCCTTCCTGTATCTGGGTTATGTCGGGTTAAGCATGGCATTTTCCTTTGCCGTTGCCGCCCTGATCGAGGGGCGGGTCGATGCCGCATGGGCGCGCTGGGTGCGGCCCTGGACGCTGGCGGCATGGGTGTTTCTGACCATCGGCATCGCGCTGGGGTCGTGGTGGGCCTATTACGAACTGGGCTGGGGCGGGTTCTGGTTCTGGGACCCGGTGGAAAACGCGTCCTTCATGCCGTGGCTGCTGGCCGCCGCGCTGTTGCATTCGGCCATCGTGGTCGAAAAGCGCGAGGTGCTGAAAAGCTGGACCATCCTGCTGGCGATCATAGGCTTTGGCTTTTCGCTGATCGGGACGTTCATCGTGCGGTCGGGGGTGATTACATCTGTCCACAGCTTTGCCAGCGATCCGGCGCGGGGGGTGTTCATTCTGGCGATTCTGGCGGTGTTTGTCGGCGGCGGGCTGACGCTTTATGCGGCGCGGGCGGCACAGATGCAGGCGCGGGGCGTGTTTGCCCCGGTCTCGCGCGAGGGGGCGCTGGTGCTGAACAACATCCTGCTGGCGGTGTCGGCCTTCGTGGTGTTCATCGGCACCATGTGGCCGCTGATTGCGGAACTGTTCTGGGGGCGCAAGCTGTCGGTCGGGGCGCCATTCTTTAACCAGGCATTTACCCCGTTCATGGTGGCGCTGGCGCTGGTCCTGCCGATTGGCGCGATCCTGCCGTGGAAACGCGGCAATATCGCCCGTGCCATCCGGCCATTGCGCGGGGCGCTGGTGCTGACGGCGGCGGCGATGCTGGCGATCTTTGCGGTCTCGACCGGGCATTCGGCCATGGCGGTGATCGGTGCCGGGCTGGGGTCCTGGCTGATCTTCGGGGCCGGGGCCGAGCTGTGGCACCGCACCGGCAGTGGCGGCGCGGGGCGTTTGTTGCGCCTGCCGCGCGCCGACTGGGGCAAGGCGCTGGCCCATGCCGGTCTGGGGGTGGTGTTTATCGGCGTGTCGCTGTTGACGGCGTGGCAGCTGGAAAGCATCCGCACGCTGAAAACCGGCGAGGGGTTCGATATTGGCGCTTATCACGTCACCCTTGACGCAGTGTCCGACCAGCCCGGCCCGAACTATACCGCCACCCGCGCCACCATGACCGTGACCCGCAATGGCAGCCCGGTCGCGGTGATGCAGCCCGAAAAGCGCGTCTATCCGGTGCAGGCCATGCCCACCACCGAGGCCGCGATCGACAGCAATCTGTGGCGCGATATCTATCTGGTGATCGGGGATGCGCAGGAAAATGGCGGATGGGCGGTGCGCGCCTATGTCAAGCCTTTCGCGGGCTGGCTGTGGCTTGGCTCGGCGCTGATGGCGCTTGGCGGGCTGGTCAGCCTGTCGGACCGGCGCTGGCGGGTGGCCGCCGGGGAACGGCGCGCGCGTCGTCAGGCGGGGGTGGTGGCATGAAGCGGCTTTATCTGCTGGCGCTGCTGGCGCTGATCTGCGGCCCCGCCGCGGCGGTTCAGCCGGATGAGGTTTTGCCCGACCCGGCGCTGGAGCAGCGGGCGCGCGAGATCTCGCGCGATTTGCGCTGTCCGGTTTGTCAGGGCGAATCCATCGACGATTCGAATGCCGCGATCAGCCGTGACCTGCGGCTGTATGTGCGCGAACGGCTGGTTGCGGGTGACAGCAATGCGCAGGTGATCGACGCTGTGACCGACCGGTTCGGGGAATTCGTGCTGTTCGATCCGCGCCCCAGCGGCATCAACCTGATCCTGTGGCTGGCCGGGCCGGTGATGGCGCTGGTGGCGCTGCTTCTGGGCTGGCGCTATGTCCGTGCGCGGCGCAGCGACGATCAGGTCGCCCCCCTGACCGAGGCCGAACAGGCCGAGCTGGACCGCATTCTGTGCGACCGGTGACGTCGGGGCATCGCTTGCCCATCCTTTCCGCGCAGGTCAATCTGTCCCCCAACCAAGGAGGGACGAGATGAGCGATTACACCACCATCCGCTTTGATGTTGCGGACGGGATTGGCACGCTGGTGCTGAACCGCCCCGAGATGATCAATGCCCTGAACAGCCAGATGCGGGCCGAGATTACCAAGGTGCTGACCACGCTGCCTGCCGGTCTGGGCTGTGTGGTGCTGACCGGCGCGGGGCGCGGGTTCTGTTCGGGGCAGGATCTGACCGATGCATCGGCGGCGGCGGATATCGGCGGCACGCTGCGCCGCGAATACGAGCCGATGCTGCGCGCGATTACCGATTGCCCGGTGCCGGTGATTGCAGCGGTCAATGGCATCGCGGCAGGGGCGGGGGCCAATCTGGCGCTGGTGGCCGATGTGGTGATCGCGGCGCAATCTGCGGCCTTTGTGCAGGCGTTTTCGAAAATCGCGCTGATCCCGGATGCGGGCGGGACGTGGTTCGTGCCGCGCGCCGTGGGCCATGCCCGTGCCATGGGGATGATGCTGTTTGCCGACAAGATCAGCGCGCAGCAGGCCGCCGACTGGGGGCTGATCTATGAGGTGCTGCCCGATGACGAATTCGTCGCCGGTGTGGCGGCGCGGGCGCGGCATCTGGCCGATGGCCCGACCGGGTGTTTCCTGTCGATCCGGCAGGCGCTGCGGCAATCGGCGGTGAATGATCTGGACGCGCAACTGGCGCTTGAGGCCGATTTGCAGGATAAGGCCGGGTCCAGCGCCGATTTCCGCGAAGGTGTGATGGCATTTCTGCAAAAACGCCCGCCGCGCTTTGGCGGTCGTTAAGGCAGTTGCACGAAACGCGGCTGGTGGCCGCGATTGTCAAAGAAAGGCACGGTTGGCGGCGGCATCAGCGCCGCCCCGCGCCGGGCCAGGGCGTCGACCTCGGCCAGCACGACCTCGGTGATGAAGGGCAGGTTCAGCGCCCGCGCCTGTGACATCGGCACCCAGTGCAGATGCGAAAGTTCGTCACAGGCGGCGGAAAAATCGTCAGGATCGCCGGTGATCTGTGCCGCGTCCCCGACAAAGAAGCGCGCATCGAACCGGCGTGGCCGGCCCGGCGGGGTGATGGCGCGGAACACAAAGCGCAGCGCCGCCGCGCCGTCGCGCAGATGCAGGCCGGTTTCCTCGTGCAGTTCACGCAGCGCGGCGTTCAGCAGCGCCTCGGGCGGGGTGTCGCTGTCGTCGCGTGGCTCGGCGCGCAGGCGCGACAGGCACAGCGGATCGGCCTGCGGGGGTGCCATGTCGCGGTCCTCGGGGTCGACGGCCCCGCCGGGAAAGACATATTTCGACGGCATGAAGGCCGCCTTGGCGCCGCGCATTCCCATCAGCACCGACAACCCCGCCGCCTGACGGCGCAGCAGGATGATGGTGGCGGCATCGCGGATGCGGGTCTTGTCGTCGCTGGCTGTCATGGGGACCTCAGGAAGCGGTGTCGGGGCGGGGGCTGCGGTCAAAGCCATGCATCTGCCGCGCCCATTGCCAGCCGATCATGGCGCCCTTGATGCGGGGCAGCAGCAGAAGCGACAGCACCACCGCCCCCAGCGAAAAGCCGATCAGCATTGAGACCGCCGAAGGCCGGTAAAGCATGAACACCCACAGCAGCAGCGGCGCCCCCAGATGCGAGACCAGCAGGATGGTCAGATAGGCCGGGCCGTCATCGGCACGCTGGTGGTGCAGCGCCTCGCCGCAATTGGGGCAATGATCGTTAACAGTCAGATAACCGCGCAGCAGCCGACCCTCGCCACAGGCGGGACAGCGCCCCAGCGCCCCGCGCCGCATGGCCTGACCCAGCGGGCGTTCATCCGCTTGCGGGGCGGAACTGGCGCGGTGGGTCTGGGGATCGGGGTCGATCATGTCTGGCCTGTCGCTGTGAAACCGGTTGGGTTGGGGCAGGATGCGGTCTGGCGGCGGGTTTGACAAGCCCATCCGCGGTCCTGTCGCGGCCCTGTCCCGCGTGGCGGCGATGTCTGATGCGCCGCGGCGGGCCGGTGGGACGCGCCGGGGGACGAAAGCGGGTGTGACCTCAGGCGGCCTGCGCGGGGTCGTCGGTCATCACCCGGTTGCGACCGCCCTGTTTGGCCGCCATCAGCGCACGGTCGGCGCATCCCAGCGCGGCCTCGGGGTCGGTGCCGGTTGCCGGGTGGCCGGCGCGCTGATGGCTGACCCCGACCGAAACCGTCACCGCGATCCGGGTGCTGCCCTGGGGCTGGGGCACCTCGAACGGGCGGGTGCGGATGGCGGTGCACAGATCATGTGCCAGATCAAGGGTTTGCGCGGCGGAATGGCCGGGCAGAAGGACCATGAATTCTTCACCGCCGATCCGCGCCAGCAGCGCATCCTCGGGCAGGCAGCGGGCCAGACGGCGCGCGGCCTCGCGCAGGACGGCATCGCCGGCGGGGTGGCCATAGCGGTCATTGACCGATTTGAAATGGTCCAGATCCAGCGCCAGAATGCCGGTCCCCTGCGGCAGCGGTGTCGCCAGCGCCCGGCGCAGCGCGGGCATGGCGGCGCGGCGGTTGGCGGTATCGGTCAGCGGGTCGATATAGGCCAGCTGAAGCTGTTGCCGGGTGCGCGCCTGCATCGCGTCGCGCTGGTGTTTGCGGTGCAGGTGGCGGGCAATTAGCAGGGCGGCGATTTCGGCGTTTTCTGGGCTGTCAGGGTCGATCCTGACGATGTCGGCGGCGCCCAGATCCAGCGCCACCGGCACCAGCGGGTCGTTGTCTTGCCGGGTGGCGACCAGACACACCCCCCCGCGCGAGGCCGGGCGGGCCTGCAATTCTGCCAGCAGCCGCAGCCCGTCGCCGGGGCTGTCAAGCGTGCTGGCCAGCAGATAAAGGTCGGCGGCGCGGCCATGGGCGACCGAGGCCAGAACCTCGTCTGGGGCGGCAAGGGTAAAATCGGCGGGGCAGCTGCGCGACAGGTGGCGCTTCCAGTTCAGCCCGGTGACCCGGTCGGGGGCCAGCAGGGTGATCCGGGGCCGCGCGGGCGGGGCAAGGGGGGCAGGCGGGGCCTCTTCGGGCATTGCGGCGGGGGGCTGGCGATTACGCAGGCAGGCGCGCAGCCGCGCAAAGATGGCCATTTCGTCGCCTTTGGGGGGCAGGACGGTTTCGGCGCCGGCGTGAAGGCAGGCCAGTTCCTCGGGCGGGTCGGCCAGCACCAGCAGGTTGGGCTGGCCCAGACCCGCCAGCACCGCGCAGGTCTGGGCGCGCGACATCCCGTCCAGACCCGCCATCACCAGCACCGCGTCATGTTGCTGCGCCACGATGCGGCGCCCGGCCTCGGCCAGCGAGGTCGCGGTCGTGGTTTCGTGACTGGCGGCGGCCAGACGCACCTTCATCATGATTCGGCGCGCGGGATCGGGGTCGCAGATCAGAACGGTCGATGCCATCATGCCCTCGGGGACTCGCTTCCCGGACGAAGATGGCGCAAAAAGGTTAACAAAAGGTTTCCAGAACCGGGATGAACAGATGATTTCACGACAGGCGGCCCTGGATCTGGCGCAACAGGCCTTCTTGTTTCTGGCCGATGACCCCGAGACTCTGGCGGGCTTTCTGGGGGCCAGCGGGCTGGATGCGGGGCAATTGCGCGACCAGATCGGGCGGGCAGAATTTGGCGAATCGGTGCTGGATTTCCTGTTGCAATCGGACCAGCAGGTGCTGGCCTTTGCGCAGGTCTGCGGCGTGCCCGCACAGCAGGTCTTGCAGGCGCAGGCCGTGCTTTCACAGCGTGTCGGGTCGGATTTTTGAAAAAAGATCGCTGCGGTTGAGGGAATTTTAACGTCTTGGCGCTAAGCCGGTGGGGCAAGGAGGCGTCATGATCAGTTTTCTCAGCCGCTCGGTCGAGGCATTTTTGCGCCATACATATGGCCGGACCTTCGCTGAAGGGACGGGTGCCGCGCCGGACCGGCAGGCCATAGACGGGGATGCAATGGGCTTTGTGTTGCCGCTGTTACAGGCGGCGGGGGCGCAATTACACAAACCGGTCGAGGAATTGACCGAGGATTGGGCCGCCTGGCTGGCCCGGCACGAGGCCGTGCGCCGCTTGCTGCGCTTCAGCGGGGCAGAGTTTCGCGATTTCATCGCTGCACTTGGGGAATTGCCGGGCCGGGTGCGGATGGTGTTGCCGGCCAATGCGCCGCCCCGCGTCCGGGTGGTGCCGCAGGGCGAAGGGCCGCAGCAACTGGTTGTGGAAGGGGCGGACATCTGGGCGCATTTTCTGGCCGGAATGGTGCGGGCCATGGCCGATGATTATGGCTCGCTGGCGTTGGTCTCGGTCGAGGGCAGCACGGTGATGGTGGATGTGTCGCTGGATCGTTTCGTGTCCGGGCGCGGATTTGACCTGGTCAGCGATGTCGCCTGAGCGGATCGTGCTGGACGACGCGGCGCTGGCGGTGCTGATGCCGATGCATCTGCGGCTGAATGCCAGCGGGCGCATAACCGGCACCGGGCGCACCGCAGCGCGGTTCTTTCCCGGTCACAGCCGTTTTGGCACCGACTGGTTTTTGCGCACCAGCAGTGGCCAGATCCGCGACATGCCCGCGCTGGCGGCGGCGATCGGGTCTGGGGCGCGGCTGTTTCTGCGGCTGCGCGGTCTGGATCTTGATGAAATGCGCGGGCATGGTGTCCGGCTGGCTTCGGGGGCGCTGTTGCTGAATTTCGGCTTTGCTGTCGGGCTGCGGGATGCGGTCAGGACGGCGGCGCTGACGGATGCCGATTTTGCGCCCTCGGAACTGGCGATGGAGCTGTTGTTCCTGCAAGAGGCCAACAGCGCCGTCATGGATGAGCTGGCGCATCACAATCACCAACTGGAACAGGCGCGGATCGCTGCGGAACGCGATGCCCAAAGCGACCCGCTGACCGGGTTGGCCAACCGCCGCGCCCTTGACGAGGCGCTGGCGAGGGCTGTGCATCACAGCGCCGGGGGCGGTCCGGGATTTGCCTTGGTTCATCTGGATCTGGACCTGTTCAAACAGGTCAATGACACCTTCGGTCATGCCGCCGGGGACAGTGTGCTGCGCCATGTTGCCGGCATTCTGCGCCATGCGCTGCGCAGCGTGGACACGGTGGCGCGCATCGGTGGCGATGAATTCACGCTGATCCTGTCGGGTCTGTGCAACCGGGCCGATCTGACACGCCTGTCGCGGCGCCTGATCGCGGATATCGAAAAGCCGATCCATCTGACCGAGGGGGTCTGTCAGATTTCGGCCAGCCTTGGCATTGCGATTTCGACCGATTATGCGATGCCTGATCCGCAGCGCATGTCTGCCGATGCGGATGCCGCGCTGTATGATGCCAAGCGTGCCGGGCGCGGGCGCGCGGGCTTTCTGGAGGTGCCTGACGGATGACGGTCAACATCAGATCGGCCCTGCCGGTAACGGTGCCGGGGATGCGTGTCGGGCTGTTGGGCGGGTCGTTTGATCCGGCACATGCCGCGCATCTGGCGATCAGCCAACAGGCGCTGGTCCGTTTCGGTCTGGACCGGGTGTGGTGGCTGGTGTCGCCGGGCAATCCGCTGAAGGCGCGTGGGCCGGCTGCGCTGGCGGCACGGATGGACTGGGCGCGTGTGGTGGCCCGCGATCCGCGGATTTTTGTAACCGATATCGAGGCCCGGCTGAACACGCGGCGCACCATCGACACCATTACCGCGCTTCAGAACCTGTGCCCCGCGCTGCGTTTCACTTGGCTGATGGGCGCCGATAATCTGGCCCAGTTCCATTTGTGGGAGGATTGGCGCGGCATCGCGGCACGGGTGCCCATCGGGGTGTTGGCACGACCGGGGTCGCGTATGGCGGCGCGGCGTTCACCGGCGGCGCGGGTCTTGTGGCAGTCGCAGTTGCGCGGACAGGCGGTGCGCGGGCTTGGCGCGGCGCGGCCACCGGCCTGGGCGATGATAAACGTGCCAATGTCGGGGCAGTCGTCGACGCGGATCCGGGCGCAGCTGGCGCGCGATGGGCAGGACTGGACAGCCGCGGGACCGGCGATGCGGCACAAGGTTGTGGGTGATGGCTGAACCGTCGCGACGTGCGTTTTTGTGGGGGGCAGGGCTGTGCCTGTCAGGGATGGGGGTGCGTGCGGAGCCGTTGCGGCAATCACTGTGGCCGCCGATCGCCCCGCCGCCACGGCTGGACGATCTGTTGTCGGCTCAGGCGTTCTCGGGGCACGTCGGCTGTTTGGCGTTGGCGGGCGATGGCCGGGTTCTGGCGGCACAGTCACAGGATCAGGCCTTCGCGCCGGCCAGCACGCTGAAAATCGTCACCGCGCTTTTCGCGCTGGACCGGCTGGGGGCCGGCCACCGCTTTGCCACGCGGGTGCTGCGCAAGGGTGATACGCTGATTCTGGCGGGGGGTGGCGATCCGGTTCTGGACAGTGATGGGCTGGCCGTTCTGGCCGCGCGGCTGGCCGCGCTGCGGCCCGAAGGGGTTCGCCAGCTGCTGGTCTGGGATGGTGCGCTGCCGCATCTGCCGCAGATCGCGCCGGGTCAGCCCGAATATCTGGCCTATAACCCGGCTGTGTCCGGGATCATGCTGAATTTCAACCGTGTCGAATTAAGCTGGCATTGTCAGTCATCCTGTCGTTTCGAGCTTCAGGCCAGTGCGCAACGCCACCGCCCCAAGGCGTGGACTGTGTCGGCTGGTCTGGGGGGCGGGCCGATCAGCCATCACCAGACCCCGCAGGGCGAGCACTGGAGCCTGCCGCGCTGGATGCTGGGACAGCAAGGGCGTCGCTGGCTGCCGGTGCGCCAGCCGGCGCTTTATGCCGGGGATGTGTTTCAGACGCTGTGCCGGGCGCGGGGACTGGGGCTGCCACGCCCTGAGGTTGTGACGGAGCTGCCCGAGGGCGATGAACTGGCGCGGATCGACAGTGTGCCTTTGTCAGATATCCTGAGGGATATGCTGGCCTATTCGACCAATCTGACCGCCGAGGCGGTCGGGCTTGCCGCCAGCGGCGCGCCGGATCTGGCGGCATCGGGGCGGGCAATGCGGGACTGGGCTGCCGGTCAGGGCGCGCAGGGTCTGGTCTGTGCCGACCATTCCGGTTTGTCGGCCCAAAGCCGGGTCACGGCGCGGGCGATGGTGGCGCTGCTGGAGGGCGCCGGGCGGAGGCAGGGACTTGCGGGGTTGCTTAAGTCCGGGGCGGTCTGGCCCAAAGCGGCGTCCGGCTGGGCCGGTGCTGGCCTGTTGGCGAAAACGGGAACGCTGAATTTCGTCTCGAACCTGGCGGGGTATGTTCAGGCTGGCGGGGATATGGCGGTTTTTGCGATTTTTTGCACCGATCCGCTGCGCCATCGGGAAAGCTCGGGTCGGGATCTGCCGGGTGGGGTTCTGGGCTGGACGGGGGCGGCGAAGGCGATGCAGCAACAGATGGTGGATAGCTGGGCAATGGCGCTGAGCCGTCGCCAGCGGCAGGCAGTGACGCCGCCTTTGCCAGAGGGGGCGGGGTAATGGCTGTGGCGTCAGATCTGGCGGTGGCGGGCCTTGGCTGCCAGTTCGATCGCTGCGGCATGAAGCCGGTCGATATCCAGCTCGGCCCGGATTTCGGCCAGCATCTCAGCCTCGGCATCGGTCAGGCGGCCATCGGCAGCCGCCACGTCGCAGGCCAGCGCATAGGCGGTGTCGAACAGAATATCCGGCAGGCTTTCGCGGATCAGTCCGAAAAAAGCGGCAAGGCCGTCCTCTTCTTCAAAGAGCGAGATGACGGTTTGCGAAACGGCGCGGATGCGGTCGATATCGTAGGTGGCAAAGATCGGGGTGTGGTCGACGATCCGTTCGATGGCGATCAGTTCGGAGGTGCGGATATTGCTGTCAGAGGCCGACACCGCGACCATCAGGGCCACAAGGGCATCGCAATGCGACAGCGAGGGCAGGTCGAAGGTCATGGCGTCAATCCCCGGTTCAGATCGGGGCAGATTATTGACGATCGGGGATTTGTTCAATACGGGGGCGGTTTGAACACTTCCCCATATTCCGTAACGGAGATGCAAAGATGACCGCGCTGCGCGATGCCGCCATGAAGAGCAAGGCCTGGCCTTTCGAAGAGGCGCGCCGGGTGCTGAAACGTTACGAGAAGAAGCCGCCGGAAAAGGGGTATGTGCTGTTCGAGACCGGCTATGGCCCGTCGGGGCTGCCGCATATCGGCACGTTCGGAGAGGTCGCCCGCACCACGATGATCCGGCGCGCGTTCGAGATGATCAGCGACATCCCCACGCGTCTGTTCTGTTTTTCCGACGATATGGACGGGATGCGCAAAGTGCCAGATAACGTGCCGCAGACCGATATGCTGCGCGGCCATTTGCAGGAACCGCTGACCACGGTGCCTGACCCGTTTGGGCAATATCCCAGCTTTGGCGATCACAATAACGCGATGCTGCGGCGGTTTCTGGACACGTTTGGTTTCGAATACGAATTCATCAGCGCCACCGATTTCTATAAATCCGGCCAGTTTGACGAAACGCTGCTGCGTGCCGCCGAGAAATATGACCAGATCATGGAGGTCATGCTGGCCAGTCTGCGTGAAGAGCGTCAGCAGACCTATAGCTGCTTTTTGCCGATCAGCCCCAAAACCGGGCGGGTGTTGTATGTGCCGATCAGGCATGTCGACGCCAAGAATGGCACGATCACTTTTGACGACGAGGACGGGCAGGAAATGACCCTGCCGGTCACCGGCGGGCAGGTCAAATTGCAGTGGAAGCCCGATTTCGGCGCGCGCTGGGCGGCGCTGGATGTCGATTTCGAGATGTATGGCAAGGATCATTCCACCAATACCCCGATCTATGACCGGATCTGCGAAATTCTGGGCGGTCGTAAGCCCGAGCATTTCACCTATGAACTGTTTCTGGATCAGCATGGGCAGAAGATCAGCAAATCCAAGGGGAACGGCTTGTCGATTGACGAATGGCTGACCTATGCCGCGACCGAGAGCCTGTCTTATTTCATGTATCAGAAGCCGAAAACGGCCAAGCGCATGTATTTTGACGTCATTCCAAAGGCCGTGGACGAATATCATCAGCAATTGCGGGCCTATGCCGGGCAATCGGTGGATCAGCAACTGGCCAACCCGGTCTGGCATATTCATGGCGGGGATGTGCCGGAATCGAAAATGGTGGTGCCGTTCGCGATGCTGCTGAATCTGGCTTCGGTGGCTGGTGCCACTGATAAAGACGGGCTGTGGGGCTTTATTCGCCGCTATGCGCCCGAGGCCAGTCCCGAAACCCACCCTGATCTGGATGCGGCGGCGGGTTTTGCCGTGCGCTATTTCCAGGATTTCGTGGCCCCGCAGCGTCAGTTCCGCCTGCCCAATGATGTCGAGCGTGCGGCTTTGACAGATCTGCGCGACAAGCTGGCTGCCTGGGACGGGCCGGTGGATGCGGAAGCGTTGCAAAGCATGGTGTTTGCCGTTGGCAAGGCGCATGGGTTCGAGCCGCTGCGCGATTGGTTTTCGGCGTTGTATCAGGTGTTACTGGGGGCCGATCAGGGGCCACGTTTTGGTGGCTTCATCGCGCTTTACGGGATCAGGGAAACGCAAGATCTGATCGACAGGGCACTTGCGGGCGAGCTGGTCTGACACAGGCAGGACAGGGTAGAAAAAAGGCGGGATATGTCCCGCCTTTTTTGAATCCGCTTAACGGTTTTTTCAGGGTTTTGTGGCAGTGTTTGGGTATGGGGCCAAAAAAGATGTCCTTTTGAAAGGAGGTGTTTGTGATGTGAGGGGTGCAACGCGCGCATGGTTCAGGTTTTGTTAACCCTTGCAGATCATTCTTCCGGCGATGTTGCGGCTGCGTGCCGAGTTGTCAGGGGAGAATGGAATGAACATTGCCATCACGGATGGGGTTCTGCTGTCGCCGCCGGATTTCAGTGCCGGTCTGAAAGTCTGGTCACGGCAGGATGGGACGCCGGGGTCGGCCACATGGCATGGTGCGGCAAACGCAGCCATCGTGCCCGCAGATCAGGATTTCGGCACCTGTCTTGAGATTGCAAAGACCGACAGTGTAACCCGCCTGCGGTTCATGGGTGAGACACCGCTGCTGCCGGGGTGCTATCTGCGGGTCTCGGCGCGGGTCAAGATGGTGGCGGGGACGCTGTGTTCGGCGCGAATCGCGGCCTTTGCCGGTAATGGCGCGCGCCAGCCGGTGCCGGGTGTGGTGACCACCGGGACGCAGGTGGCGCTGCCGGGCTATGGCAAGGTGGTCGAGGTTTCGGCCATTGTCGGCACAGGTGCGCGAAAAGGCGTGGATCTGAGCTGGGGCAGTCAGGCGGTCTATGGTCATTTCGGTCTGGACCTTACCGGGGCCAATGGCGGGTCGGTGCGTATCGAAAGCGTGAAGATCGAGGATATCACCGCGGCGTTTTTGCCGGGGCGGCTGGACTGGGTCGATGTGCGCGATTTCGGTGCAGTGGGCGATGGCGTTACCGATTGCCACGCGGCCTTCATGGCGGCGGATGCGGCGGCCAATGGGGGCGGTGTCATGGTGCCGCGTGGCGAATATCGTATTGGTCAAAGCCTGTCGATGAACAATGCGGTGCGCTTTGCCGGTCAGTTGAAAATGCCACGCGAGGCGCGGCTGGCGCTGCTGAAAAGCTTTGACTTTCCGACCTATGCCGATGCGTTTGGCGATGAAACCGAGGGTTTGAAACGGGCCTTGCAGGCGCTGTTCGGCTATACTGATCATACCACGCTGGATTTGTGCGGTCGCCGGGTCGAGCTGACCGAGCCGCTGGATATGGCTGCGCTGTCGCCGGGGCTGAGCAGTTTCAGCAATCGCCGGGTGATTGCGAACGGGTCCATTAATGTGATTGACGGCCCGGCCTGGGCAACCGGGACGGCGACCTCTCAGGGGAGCTATGATCCGGCGGCGCCGCGACAGCTGAGCAATGTTGCCAATATCGCCAATATCGAGATTGGCGCGCGGGTGACCGGGGTTGGTGTCGGGCGCGAGGTTTACGTCAACGGCAAGAACATGGCGGCCAAAACGCTGAGCCTGTCGCAGCCGTTGCATGGGGGTGCGGGAACCCGGATTTATGGGTTCGAGCGCTATCGCTATGCCTTCGATTTTTCGGGGGTGCCGCAGATGGACCGGGTCAATTTTGCCGATCTGGATATCAAGCTGAACGGTGTGGCCAGCGGTATCATGCTGCCGGTGGCGGGCAGCATGTTCCACATCCGCGATTGCTATATCGGTGCGCCGAAGGATCGCGGCATCACCTCGATCGGGCGGGGATGTCAGGATTTGCTGGTTGATCGCTGCCAGTTCCTGTCCAATGAAATGCAGGATCTGGCGCAGAACCGGCGCAGCATTGCCATCAATATCAATGCCAATGATTCCAAGATCCGCAATAACCGTTTCGTGCGCTTCGGGGCGTTTCTGGTGGTGACCGGGACCGGTCATATGATTGAGGGCAATCACTGGTTCCAGGGCGACGGTGCCAAGCCGGCGGTGCGGGGTGCGGGCCTGATTCTGGCCGGGCGCAATATGATGACCACCATCACCGGCAATTACGTCGATAACAATTTTATCGAATGGACGAATGAATATGACGCCGACCCGGATTTCGGGAACCAGTATTCCTTTGGCGGGCTGATCATCACCGGCAACACTTTTCTGGTGCATAATGTGGGACCGGATTTTGCCTGGCTGGTGGTCAAGCCTTATGGGCGGGGGCATCACATCCATGGCCTCAGCGTGACCTCGAACGTGTTCCGGGCGGAATATGTCAAGATCGACCGGATCGACCGTGTGGATCGCTCGGTCGCGGATCTGGATTACAGCCGGATGCGCAATATCCAGTTCGAGGCGAATATGTTCAACGGCGTGCGCACCTATGTTGCCAACCCGCTGATGATGACGGTGCAGCAGGCAACGGCGCAGCGGAACTGGCTGGTCCAGACCGAGGGGGCGCTGCCCTTTGGCGGCTGGACGCAGAAGGTGGAATCGGTGGTGGCCGAGGCGCCGCTGCTGAATGGCGCGGGGGCGCGGGTGGCCGATTTCCCGGTGATTTCCACGCGGCAGGGGGCGGATAAGCGCGCCTTGCAGGTTGGCTGGACGCAACCGGTGCAGGGGCAACTGGCCTTGCGGGTGCGCATGGACAGCCCGGACTGAGGCGCCTGAACCGGGCCTGATGGGGCCTGTCAGCGCGTATCCCCCGGCGGTTTCGACCGCCGGGGCTTTTTGCGTTACCCCTTGCGTCAGGCGGGCGGGCTGTCTGATGCGGGTGCCGGGGGCAGGTTTGTGTGCGTCAGCCGGAAGGCGCGACCGAACCCGGCGTTCCACAGCCCGGCCGTTACCGTCAGATGCCACAGCGCGAAATCGGGCAGGTCGATAAAGACCTGCGCCAGCGGGTCGCGCGCCAGCCAGTCATGGCGCTGTGCGGCGGTTGGCGGACCCTCTTTGCGGGCGCGGCATTGCAGCGACAGCCGGGCCGCGGCCATCGGGTTGCGGCTTTGGCCTGCCGCGGGTGTGATGAACAGCCCGGCGCGGGGGTCGGCGGCAAGGGCGTGGCTGTGCCCCGCAAGCCCCGACAGCAGCGCCATGATCCGGCCATCCGGCAGGCGCTGGCAGGCAATGCGCGACATCAGCGGGCCGTGGCCGGCGGGGTCATGGCAGGCCAGTATGGCATGGGTCATGCCGGCAATCGCGGTGTCGATCCGGGTCAGCGTTTCGGGGTCTGGCGTGCGATAAGGGTCTGGCGTCATGGCGGATCTTTCAGGCAGCGGGTGGAAAAGGGCAAAAGCGACATTTTAATGGCTTCGCGACAGATTATTGCGTCAGGCGGGCTTTACGCGACAGGGAAAACACCGTTTACTCGCCCATGGAAGGAGCAAGGCGTGACGCTGCGTCGCAGCGTGGCATCTTGCCAGCACATGCTGAGAGAGGGAGCAGCACTATGGCCGCAGAAACGATTGCCAAACAAGCCATTCCGGCCGGGGGCGAGGGTGCCCATGCAGGACCGGAGGATTACCAGCGGCTGTATGACGAATCGATTCGCGACCCCGAGGCGTTCTGGGCGCGCGAGGGCAAGCGTCTGGACTGGATCACCCCCTTCACCAAGGTGAAAGACACCGATTTCACCATGGGCAATGTCCATATCAAGTGGTTCGAGGATGGCGTCCTGAATGCCAGCGTGAACTGCATTGACCGTCATCTGCCCACCCGCGCCAACCAGACCGCCATTATTTTTGAGCCCGACGACCCCGAAACACCAGCACAGCATATCACCTATGCGCAGCTGTCCGACAAGGTGAACCGGATGGCCAATGTGCTGTTAAGTCAGGGCGTGATGCGGGGCGACCGGGTGGTGATCTATCTGCCGATGATCCCCGAGGCGGCCTATGCCATGCTGGCCTGTGCGCGGATCGGCGCCATCCATTCCATCGTGTTTGCCGGGTTCAGCCCCGACGCGCTGGCCAACCGCATCAATGATTGCGGGGCCAAGCTGGTGATCACCGCCGATACCGCGCCGCGCGGTGGCCGGCGCACGGCGCTGAAATCGAATACCGATGCGGCGCTGCTGCACTGTTCGGACCGGGTGCGCTGTCTGGTGGTCAAGCATACCGGCGACCAGACCACCTGGATTCAGGACCGCGACGTGGACCTGCTGTATCTGATGAGCCATGCCAGCCCCGAATGCCCGCCGCGCCCGATGGGGGCCGAGGACCCGCTGTTCATCCTGTATACCAGCGGCTCGACCGGCAAGCCCAAGGGTGTGGTGCACAGCACTGGCGGTTATCTGGCCTATGCGGCGATGACGCATGAATATGTGTTCGATTACCGTCAGGGCGATGTGTTCTGGTGCACCGCCGATGTCGGCTGGGTGACGGGGCACAGCTATATCGTTTATGGCCCGCTGGCCAATGGCGCCACCACGCTGATGTTCGAGGGGGTGCCGACATGGCCCGATGCCGGGCGGTTCTGGGCGGTCTGTGAAAAGCACAAGGTCAACCAGTTCTATACCGCGCCCACCGCCATCCGCGCGCTGATGGGGCAGGGGCCGGAATGGCCGGCGAAATACGACCTGTCCAGTCTGCGCATCCTTGGTTCCGTCGGCGAGCCGATCAACCCCGAGGCCTGGACCTGGTATAACGACCATATCGGCAAGGGCCGCTGCCCCATTGTCGACACGTTCTGGCAGACCGAGACCGGGGGCCATATGATCACCTCGATCCCCTATGCGATCGAGACCAAGCCGGGGTCAGCGACGCTGCCCTTCTTTGGTGTGCGCCCGGCGGTTCTGGATGCCAGCAGCGCCGAGGTGATCGAGGGGAACGATGTCGAGGGGGTGCTGTGCATCGCTGACAGCTGGCCCGGCCAGATGCGCACCGTCTGGGGCGATCACCAGCGCTTCATGGAGACGTATTTCCAGCAATATCCGGGCTTTTACTTTACCGGCGATGGCTGTCGCCGCGATGCCGAGGGCTATTACTGGATCACCGGCCGCGTCGATGACGTGATCAATGTCAGCGGTCACCGCATGGGCACGGCCGAGGTCGAATCGGCGCTGGTGGCCCATGCCAAGGTCGCCGAGGCGGCGGTGGTGGGCTATCCCCATGACCTGAAGGGGCAGGGGATTTACGCCTATGTCACGCTGATGAACGGGGTCGACCCCAGCGACGATCTGCGCAAAGAGCTGGAGCAATGGGTCCGCACCGAGATCGGGCCGATCGCCAAGCCCGACCTGATCCAGTGGGCGCCGGGCCTGCCCAAGACGCGGTCGGGCAAGATCATGCGCCGCATCCTGCGCAAGATCGCGGAAAACGATTTCGGCAGTCTTGGCGATACCTCGACCCTGGCCGAGCCGGGTGTGGTCGACGAGCTGATCGAAAACCGGATGAACCGCGGCTGATACCGGCTGCGCCGTCATACCCCCGCCCGGTGCCGTCGCGGGACGGGGGTTCACGAGGACAGGCGGCAACTGACCAGAGAGGGAGGGTCAAACCTGATGAGGGACAAACACGCCACAAATGCCTATTGGAAGGCGAACTTAAGGATCATCTATATCTGCCTGGCGATCTGGGCGCTGGTGTCGTTCGGCTTCGGCATTCTGTTCCGCCCGCTGCTGGCCGGCATCCCGGTCGGCGGGGCCGATCTGGGCTTCTGGTTCGCGCAGCAAGGCTCGATCCTTATCTTTATCGTGCTGATCTTCTGGTATGCCGCGCGCATGAACCGGCTGGATCGCGAACATGGCGTCGAGGAGTAAGCCATGGACCAGTTTACCCTTAACCTGATCTTCATCGGCCTGTCCTTTGCCGTCTATATCGGTATCGCCATCTGGGCGCGGGCTGGCTCGACCGCGGAATTCTATGCCGCCAACCGGGGCGTTCACCCGGTGATGAACGGCATGGCCACAGGTGCCGACTGGATGTCGGCGGCGTCCTTCATCTCGATGGCGGGTCTGATCGGTTTCACCGGTTATGACAACTCGACCTATCTGATGGGCTGGACCGGCGGTTATGTGCTGCTGGCGCTGCTGCTGGCGCCTTACCTCCGCAAATTCGGCAAGTTTACCGTGCCGGAATTCATCGGTGACCGGTTTTATTCCAAAACCGCCCGCATCATTGGCATGGTCTGCCTGCTGATCGTGTCGATCACTTATGTGATCGGGCAGATGACCGGCGTCGGCGTGACCTTTGCGCGTTACCTTGAGGTCAGCAACGAAACCGGCCTGTGGATCGGCGCGGCGCTGGTCTTTGTCTATGCCGTGCTGGGGGGGATGAAGGGCATCACCTATACGCAGGTGGCGCAATATGTGGTGCTGATCATCGCCTATACCATTCCGGCGGTGTTCATCTCTTTGCAGCTGACGGGCAATTTCCTGCCGCCGCTGGGGCTGTTTGGCACCCATGACGGCACCGGCGTGGCGTTCCTGACCAAGCTGGATCAGGTGGTCACGGATCTGGGCTTCAAATCCTATACCGGGCACCACAAATCGACGCTGGACATGGTGCTGTTCACGCTGGCGCTGATGATCGGCACCGCGGGTCTGCCGCATGTGATCATCCGCTTCTTTACCGTGCCGAAAGTGTCGGATGCGCGGTCTTCGGCGGGGTGGGCGCTGGTGTTCATTGCGCTGCTTTACACCGTGGCCCCGGCTGTGGGGTCGATGGCGCGCTTTAACCTGACCGCGACCATGTGGCCGGGCGCGCAGACCGGCGATACCTTCAGCCAGCCCGCCGTTTCGCTGTCCGATATCGAGACCCGCCCCGACCTGCAATGGATGCGGACCTGGGCCGATACCGGCCTGCTGGGCTGGGAGGACAAGAACGGCGACGGCCTGATCCAGTATTACAATGATACCGGCGCTGACGGGAACGAGACCCTGACCGCCAAGATCGCTGAAACCGGCATGACCGGAAACGAACTGACCACCGTGAACAATGACATCATGGTGCTGGCCAACCCCGAAATCGCCAACCTGCCGGGTTGGGTGATCGGGATCGTGGCTGCGGGTGGTCTGGCGGCGGCGCTGTCGACGGCGGCAGGTCTGTTGCTGGCGATCTCGGGCGCGGTGTCGCATGACCTGATCAAGGGTGCGCTGAACCCGACGATCAGCGAAAAAGGCGAGCTGATGGCCGCCCGCGTCTCGATGGCGGTGTCCATTCTGGTGGCGACCATTCTGGGTCTGCACCCGCCGGGGTTTGCTGCGCAAACCGTGGCGCTGGCCTTTGGTCTGGCGGCCAGTTCCATCTTCCCGGTGCTGATGATGGGCATCTTCTCCAAGCGCGTGAACAAGCAGGGCGCGATCTGGGGGATGCTGGCGGGGATTATCTCGACCCTCGTTTACATCTTCACCTATAAGGGCTGGTTCTTCATTTCCGGGACCAACCTGCTGGAAGATACGGCTGCCAACTGGGTGATGGGGATTTCCCCCGCCAGCTTTGGCGTGGTCGGCGCGGCGCTGAACTTTATCGTCGCATATGTCGTCTCGAACGCGACCGAGGACCCCCCGCTTGAGGTTCAGGATCTGGTCGAATCGATCCGCACTCCCGCCGGTGCCGGCGCGGCGGTGGATCACTGACACTGACCGGGTCGCGCCTTGCGGGGCGCGACCCATTTATCGGGGGCGTGGACCATGACCGACATTCTTGATTTCATTTCCGGCATTCACCCCTATGACGCCCTGTCGCGGGACGAGCTGGCGCGCGTCGCCGGTTCCTTCAGCCGCAGGGATTTCGCCGCTGGCGAAACCGTCTATCGCCATGGAGAGCCGCTGTCGGGCCTGTTCCTGATCGACAGCGCCGGGGTCGAGGTGACCGACCGCAATGGCGGGCTGGTCTCGGTTCTGGGGCGGGGCAACAGCTTTGGTGAACGCGGGCTGATGGGCGACGGGCTGGCGGTGACCAGCGCGCGGGTCACGCAGGCCGGCACGATGCTGATGCTGCCCAAGGCCGAATTTCTGCGCCTGCTGCATAATTCCCGGCCCTTCGCGCGGTTTTTCCGCCGGGGCCGCGCCGCCGAGGGGCGCGGGGCCGAGGTGGCAACGCTGAAAGTGGCCGACCTGATGGCCCATGCGCCGGTATCCTGCCCGCCCGACACCCCCATCGTTCAGGCCGCGCGGATGATGCGCGATGATCGCATCAGCAGCCTTGGGATCACCGATCCGCAGGGCGCGCTGCTGGGGATTGTCACGGTGCGCGATATGTCGGGCAAGGTGGTGGCGGGGGGCGTCGATCCGGCGCGGCCGGTCGGTGACATCATGACCGCCGACCCGATTGCGCTGACGCCGCAGGATCTTGGCTCGGACGTGCTGCACATGATGCTGGAACGACATATCGGGCATCTGCCGGTGGTCGAACATGGCCGTTTCGTCGGTATGGTGACACAGACCGATCTGACGCGTTTGCAGGCGGTCAGTTCGCAGGTGCTGTTGCGCGACATTGCACAGGCCAGCGACCCCGCCGCCATGGCGCAGGTCACGGCGCGCATTCCTGACCTGCTGGTGCAGCTGGTCGCCGCCCATCAGCGCCACGAGGTCGTGACCCGGCTGATCACCGATCTGGCCGACAGCGTCACCCGCCGCCTGTTGACGCTGGCCGAGGACAAGCTGGGACCGCCGCCCGCGCCCTATCTGTGGGCGGCCTGTGGCTCGCAGGGGCGGCGCGAACAGACCGGGGTCAGCGATCAGGATAACTGCCTGATTCTGGCCGATAGCGCCGACCCGGACCATCCGTGGTTCGCGAATCTGGCGAAATTCGTCAGCGACGGGCTGAACCGGGCGGGCTATGTCTATTGCCCCGGCGATATGATGGCGACCAACCCGCGCTGGCGGCAGCCGCGATCGGTCTGGCGCGACTATTTCCGCGGCTGGATCGAGCGCCCATCCCCCGAGGCGCAGATGCTGGCCAGTGTCATGTTCGACCTGCGCGCGATTGGCGGCGATGCCGGCCTGCTGTCGGGGCTTCAGGCGGAAACGCTGGATATGGCGGCGAAAAATTCCATCTTCGTGGCCCATATGATCGGCAACAGCCTGAAGCACCGCCCGCCTTTGGGGATGATCCGGGGCTTTGCGACCATCCGTTCGGGCGAGCATCGCAACCATATCGACATGAAGATGAACGGGGTGGTGCCGGTGGCCGATCTGGCCCGCGTCTATGCGCTGCAAGGCCGGATCGAGGCCGTCAACACCCGCGAGCGCCTGCTGGAGGCCGAGGATCGCGGCGTGATCTCGGGCAGCGGGGCGCGTGACCTGATTGCGGCCTATGACCTGATCCAGACGCTGCGGCTGGACAATCAGGCGCATCTGATCCGGTCCGGGCGCAAGCCGGATAATTACCTTTCGCCCTCGGATCTGCCCGATTTCGAGCGCAGCCACCTGCGCGACGCCTTTGTCGTGGTGCGCACGATGCAATCTGCCGTGGGGCATGGAAAAGGGGCCCTGACATGAGCGGACTTGCATGGGATTTCCTTGGCCTGCTGGCCGTGGGCATCGGGGCGGCGGCGCTGGTTTATGCGGCCATGCACGCGGCGCGCAAGGCCGGGCGGCCACTGCCGCGCATCCTGTTGCCGCTGGCCATTGGCGGCGCGATGCTGGGGTTTGCGGTCTGGAATGAATATACATGGTTCGACCGCGTGCGCGCGCAACTGCCCGACCGGGTTGTGGTTCTGGATCAGGGGGTTGCGCGGCAGGCCTGGCGGCCATGGACGCTGGCCTTTCCGGTGGTGGCGCGCTTTACCGCGCTGGACCGCGCGGCTTTGGTTCGGGGCACGGGGGCGATGCGCAGCGGCCAGATCCTGTTCGTGGAACGCTGGCAACCCACCCGCGCCGTCACGCTTGAGGTCGATTGCGACAGCGGACGCCAGCGCATGGTCGGGCCGTCGGGCGCGACCGGCGACTGGCTGCCCGCACAGGCCGACCACCCGGCGTTGCGCGCCATCTGTGACGCCGATCTGCCGGCGCCGGGGGCGGTGTGATGGCGGCGGCGTGGCATGACCGTCTGTCGCTGCGCCTGCGGGTTTTTCTGATCTTTGCCGGGCTGGCGCTGGGGGTTCTGGCGGTGATCGGCGCCGGGCTGTATGCGGCGGCGGACCGGCTGGCCAGCAGCGGCGTGGCGTTTCTGGGCCAGGCCGCGCCGGGGTCGGTCGATGCGCTGGCGCTGGCGGCGGTGATTGGCTGTTTCGGCGCGCTGGGGCTGATCGTCTGGGTCTGGTATCTGTTCGACCACCATGTCGCCCGCCCGATCGAGACCCTTGCCGGCGGCTTGCGCACCGGGGCTGCGCCAGCGCAGGGCGAGGGCCGCTATCTGGCCGATCTGGCCCCGGCGGCGCGCGATGTGTGTTTCCCGCCTGCGAATGCCGACAGCGAACAGGTTGCCGCGGTGATGGCCGATATTCTGGCCGATTGCGGCGCCGGTCTGGTGCTGCGCGATGCGGGCGGTCGTGTGGTGCTGGCCAATGCGGCGGCGCGCGCCGCCATGCCGGGCCTGCACCTGGGTGATCAGCCGCAGGGCTGGCCGGATGGCACCCGTCACCGTGTGCTGGCAGAAGGGGGCGGGCTGGCCATCATCCCCGCGCCCCCGGTCGCAGAGCCGCGTCTGGACCACCGGCTTGAGGCCGCCTTTTGTGCCCCGCCCGATGGTCTGGCAGGCGAAAGTTTCGTGGTGTTCGACACCGAAACCACCGGTCTGGACCCGGAAAATGACCGCATCGTTCAGATCGCCGGGGTCCGGGTCGAGGCCGGTCGCCTTGCCAGCGCGCATTTCGACATGCTGGTCAATCCGGGTCGCCCGATCCCGCCCAAATCGACGGCGGTGCATGGGGTGACCGACCAGATGGTGCAGGGCGCGCCCGACATCACCCACGCCATGCAGGCGTTTCGCGATTTCGCCGGCGACGCCATTCTGGTGGCGCATAATGCGCCCTTCGACATGGGGTTCCTGCGCGCCTGTCGCGACGAAACCGCCTGTCATTTCGATAACCGCATTCTGGATACGGTGCTGTTATCGGCCATGGTCTGGGGGCAGTCGGCGCCCCATTCGCTGGACGCGCTGCTGACCCGGCTGGGGATTGAATTACCCCCCGAACGCCGCCACACCGCGCTTGGCGATGCCGAGGCCACGGCACAGGCGCTGCTGCGTCTGTTACCGGCGCTGCGGGCCAAGGGGCTGGTTCATTTTCAGGATGTAACCGCGCAGGCCCGCAAACATCGCCGCCTGCTGGAGGACGCCAACACCCCCAAACCTGAACCGGCGCGGCCTTAGGCGATCAGGCAAGGGCGTGGTTTTGGGACGCGCCGACGGGCATGATGCCAGCGGTGATGCGCGCCAGCGCAGGTTGCGGCGGCGGTGCCGATGGGCGCTGTCTGATCCTTTCCGGCGCCGCCATGGTGCCGCATTTGATGCGGCTGGTCAGTTGCGGGGGCGGGTTTGGGGTTTCGCCGCCGCAATCTGCGTATCGGCGCACGGGGTTACAGGTTGATGCCGTTTTCGGGCAGTTGCCGCAGCAGGTCGCGCAGGCGGCCGCGCCCCTCGGCGTCAGGGGCGGGGGCGGATGGGGCCGGGCGGGTTTCGTGCGGCGTGACCATCCGGTTCAGGCGGTCGCTGACCGGGGGTGACGGCGGCGCGTCGCTGCGGCGGCGGATCAGGATGTCGCCGTTTTCCAGCCGCTGCGGCATCTCGTAATTGCGGATGTCGTCGATCAGTGTGCCGATGTCGCGCAGCGTGGGCGCCAGCGCATTGGCCGCGCCTTCCATGTCGCGGCCAAGATTTTCCAGATGCGGGGCCATATCACGCATCAGGTTTTCCATGAAATTGGTTACCCCGCGCTCCAGTGCATCGGGGGCCAGGGCATCGGGGGCCTCGGTGCTGGCGGGCGGGTCGGCGGGGGGCATGTCAAAGCCTTGGGCCAGTCCGGCCATGGGGGTGACAAGCGCGCACAGGGCAAGGGCGGGGGTCAGACGGGGCATGGCGATCCTTCGGGCGATGGCGTGGCGATGGCTGTGGGCGTCTGTCAGACCAACCTCGCCGCCGCCCGCGCGGTTCCCGGTTACCGCGCCGCGCGGGCGATCTGGTCGGGGCCAAGGCCGTGGCGCGGGCCAAAGCGCAGGCGGGCGGCGATCAGGCGCGGATCGTCTGGCGGCATCCCCAATGTGCGCATGAATTCCGCCCGCTGTGCTGATTTCAGGCTGTCGCGGTCAATGGCGGTGCCCATCGCCTTGTCGATCACCTCGCCCCCCGGCGAGACGTGGAACCAGCGGTTGAAATCGCGGAAATGATGCTGGTTATGCAGGGTGGTAACGTGACGCTCGACCCGTGTTTTGGGGACAGGCAGATGCGCGGTCATGTGAAACCATTCATAAGACAGAAAGGTGCCCACGCCCCCGGTCAGGGTCAGCGCACAGGCGATGCGCAGGCCAAAACCGGGCAGAACCGCCTCGGCAATCAGGGCGGCAAGGGCGAAATGCGCCGCCAGCATCGGCAGCGCCACCCACCACGGCACAAAGAACAGCCCCGGCACGGTCGGGAAATCGTGATGGCCGTAATGCGCCTGATAAAGCAGGTCAAAAGCCCATTGCCGGCGCGGCGGTGGCAGATGGAACAGAAAACGGTGCATGGCATATTCATTGCACATTTGCAGTGCCACGCCCAAAGGCACCAGCGCCCACAGCCAAAGCGGCCCGGTCAGCGTGACCGCCAGACCGGCCAGAAAGGCCAGCGCCATCACGGCGACCGGCCAATGCGACAGCATCATCGCAAGGCGATTAGTGTTCGGTGACATTGCACCCCCCCCCCTGTTTTCCCAAGGCTCGGGGGCGGGGTGGGGCGCTGTCAAGCCTGCCGTTACGTCCGCCCGGCCTGAAAATCGCGCCAGGCGGCGTTCAGGCGTTTGGTGCGGGCCTCGGCCAGACGCACGGCCTCGGGGGGCAGGCCGCGGGCGATGGCGCGGTCGGGATGCGATTCCCGCACCAAGTCGCGCCACCGCTTGCGGGCGACGGGCAGGGGGGTGTCGGGGGCGATCCCCAGCATCTCGCACGGGGCGCAGAAATTGCGCGGGTCGTGGCGGCGGCGGATGGCCAGCACGGTGTCGTCCGACAGGCCGAAGCGCCGGGCGACCTCGTCGATAAAGATCATCTCGGCCTCGTGGATGTCGCCATCGGCGGCGGCAATGATGAACAGCCCCTCGATCACGTCGGCCAGCACCGGATCGGCGGGCGGGAACAGGCGGGCGATGCGGTCTGCCCACAGCTCGAACCCGGCGACGTCCTGACGGGCCAGGTCAAAGACGCGGGCGGCGTTGGCCTCTTCTGCGCGGGGGATGACAAAGACCCGGCGAAAGGCCGCAACCTCGGATCGGGCGACGGTGCCGTCGGCCTTGGCCAGTTTGGCCCCCAGCGCGATCACGGCGATGGTGAAGGCGACCGATTTTTCCGGTGGCGAGGCCGGGCGCGCCACCGACAGCCACACCGCCAGACGGTCACCGATGCGCTGCCAGAAGCTGCGCGGGCGCGGCAATTCGGGCGCGGCAGGGCTGCCGTGCAGGGGGGTGCGGATATCCAACATGCCCCCAGTTTAGCGCAAAAGCGCCCTGCGGCCAGCGACAAATTCGTGATGCGACAACGGGTGGCAGCGGCGGCTGGGGCGGGGGCGTGTGGTGTGGGGGGCGGTGTGGGGGCGGTCAGGCGGAATGGGCGCCTGCGGCCAGCGCGCGCACGCGGTCCAGCACCTCGGGGACGGGTTTTCCCTCTCCGATCAGCTTGACGATGGCGCTGCCGACGACACAGCCATCGGCGGTGGCGGCAATCTCGCGCGCGGCTTCGGGGGTTGAAATCCCAAAGCCCACCACCACCGGCAGGCCCGCCGCCTTGCGGATGCGGGCGACCTGCGGGGCCACGGTATCGGCCTGTGCCGCCGCGCCCCCGGTGATGCCCGTGACGCTGACGTAATAGACAAACCCGCTGGTGTTTTGCACCACGGCGGGCAGGCGCGCATCATCGGTCGTGGGCGTGGCCAGACGGATGAAGTTCAGCCCCGCATCGCGGGCGGGCAGGCACAGTTCGGCGTCTTCCTCGGGGGGCAGGTCGACGATGATCAGCCCGTCCACCCCGGCGCGGGTGGCGCGGTCCAGAAACCCCGGCACGCCCCCCTGACCGGCATAGATCGGGTTGTAATAGCCCATCAGCACGATCGGCGTGGTGTCGTCGGTGTCGCGAAAGGCGCGCACCATGTCCAGCGTGGCCTGAACGCTGCCGCCCGCCGCCAGCGCGCGCTGGCCCGCCGCCTGAATGGTGGGACCATCGGCCATCGGGTCGGTAAAGGGCAGCCCCAGTTCGATAATATCGACCCCGGCGCCGGGCAGGCCGCGCATGATGTCAAGCGCGGTGTCATGGTCGGGGTCATTGGCCATGATATAGGCGACAAAGGCCTTTTTGCCAGCGGCGGACAGGCGGGCGAAAGTGTCGTCGATTCGGGTCATGGCGGCCTCTGGCGTTGGTATGCTGGGGGCAAGGGTTAGCGCGGCGCGGGGGTCAAGATCAACGCCGCAACCGCAGGGTGGCTGGACTTGGTGCGGTTTGGCCCATAAAAGCGCGGCGACCACACAGGAAAGGGTGCATCATGGGCTTTCGCATGGGGATCGTCGGGCTGCCGAATGTCGGCAAATCGACGCTGTTCAACGCGCTGACGAAAACCGCCGCCGCGCAGGCCGCGAATTTTCCGTTCTGTACCATTGAACCCAATGTTGGCGAGGTCGCGGTGCCCGACCCGCGTCTGGACAAGCTGGCCGAAATCGCGGGCAGCAAGCAGATCATCCCCACCCGCATGACCTTTGTCGATATTGCCGGTTTGGTCAAAGGCGCCAGCAAGGGCGAGGGTCTTGGCAACCAGTTTCTGGCCAATATCCGAGAGGTCGACGCCATCGCCCATGTGTTGCGTTGCTTCGAGGATGGCGACGTGACCCATGTCGAGGGGCGCGTGGACCCGCTGGCCGATGCCGAGACCATCGAGACCGAGCTTATGATCGCGGATATGGAATCGATCGAAAAGCGTCTGGCGAACCTGACCCGCAAGCTGAAAGGCGGCGACAAAGAGGCGGCCGAGCAGGAACGCCTGCTGAAAGCCGCGCTGGCCGTGCTGGAGGATGGCCGCCCCGCGCGCACGGTCGAGGTCGCGGAAGACGACCGCAAGCAATGGAACATGCTGCAATTGCTGACCGCCAAGCCGGTTCTGTATGTCTGCAACGTGGCCGAGGATGAGGCCGCCAACGGCAATGCGCTGTCTGACAAGGTGGCTGAAATGGCCGCCGCGCAAGGTGCCGGCCATGTGGTGATTTCGGCCAAAATCGAGGAAGAGATCAGCCAGCTGGACGACGAGGAAGCGCAGATGTTCCTGTCCGAGATGGGTCTGACCGAGGCCGGTCTGGACCGGCTGATCCGCGCCGGGCATGACCTGCTGGGGCTGCAAACCTATTTCACCGTCGGCCCGAAAGAGGCCCGCGCCTGGACCATCCGCAAAGGCACCGCCGCCCCGCAGGCCGCCGGGGTCATTCACGGCGATTTCGAAAAGGGCTTTATCCGCGCCGAAACCATTGCCTTTGACGATTACGTCCTTGGCAATGGCGAGGCCGGCGCGCGCGAGGCCGGAAAGCTGCGGGTCGAGGGCAAGACCTATATCGTCAAGGATGGCGACGTGCTGCATTTCCTGTTCAACGCCTGACCGGCATTGGGTCGCGGCATTAGGTCGCGGCTGCACCATCCGGGTCAGCCGCCCGGGGCCGCGCAGGATGTGCATGAAAAAGGGGCGCCGCCGGGCGCCCCTTTGTTTTGACGGTCAAGACCGATCAGAACTGATAGGACACGTTCACGCCAAAGGTGGTGGCGTCCAGATCCAGATTGTCGGTGTCGTTGAAGTCTTTGAATTTGTGCTTCAGGACTTCGGCGCCGACCAGAACATTGTCGGTAGCTTTGAATTTCGCACCGATACCATACAGATAGCCGTCGCCATCGACATCGCCCGATGCGCCGAAATCGTTTATTTTGGCTTTGGCGTAACCGATGGTGGCATAGGGCAGGAAGCGGCCCGCGTCATAGCCGGCCAGAACCTTGGCGCTGACTTTGCTGCCATCGACCTTGTCCGACAGACCGTCGATGTCCAGACCGTCCAGCTTGTCATAGGCGATTTCGCCACCCAGCACGAACTGGCCCATGTCATGCAGGTAACCGGCATGGATACCATAGGCATTGCCGGTGGCATCGCGGTCAGCGGTGTTGGGGAAGCTCAGCGAACCATCGAAGCGACCGAATTGCGCACCGGCATAGAAACCGGTCCAGTCGGTCATCGGATCGGTCACGACGACCGGGGCCACGACAGGCTCGACCACCGGGGCGACATAGCCACCGGCGAAAGCGGTGCTGCCGGTCAGGGCGGCGATGGCGAAGGCGGTGTAAGACAGTTTCATCGTCTTTCTCCTTAGTTTTGGTTTGATGGGTAAACGCACCTTTCCGGGGTCGGTTGCAACTCACGTTGTCGCGACAAAACGTGGTTGCGTTTTGGCCACATCTGCGCCGGGGTGACAGTTGTCCGGGACCTGCGCACAATGCTAAACCGCGCCGGAAACAGGGTGCGCGATGTATCATTATGACGATTTGCGCGTGGTGCATGTGGCCACGCATCACAAGACCGGGTCGGTGTGGTATTCGGCGGTGTTTCGCGATTTTGCCCGCAGAACCGGGCATTATTTCGTGCCGCACCGCGCCTTTCGGGCCGATCCGGGCCAGCATCTGGACCGGGCGCGGCGGGCGCGGGGGGTGCTGATCACCCTCAGCCAGCAAGGTGGTTATACGCCCGAGGAGGTCGCGCTGGGACGCGTCTTGCACATGGTGCGCGACCCGCGCGACCTGCTGGTATCGGCCACGAATTATCACCTGCACGCGACCGAGGGCTTTTTGTCGCGGCCCTGGCGGGATGCGACCGGCGGGGTCAGCTATCGGCAGCATCTGCGCGCCCTGCCGCGCGGCGAGGCCCGGCTGCGGTTCGAGATGTCGGCCCATACCGACACCACGCTGGCGCAATTGCGCGACTGGCTGGGGGCCGGGGCGCGGGTGATGACCCTGCGATACGAGGATTGCATCGACGATCCGCAGATGCGGGTCTTTGGTCAGGCGCTGCGCTTTGCCGGGTTCAGGGGCGCCGATTTCGCGCACGGGCTGGCGGCGATGCAGGCCAACAGCCTGTTCGGCGGGCTGCGGTCGGCCCGCCGCCGCGCCGTCATCCGCCCGGCCGGCACACCGCATATCCGGTCGGGCCGGGCAGGGGACTGGTGCCGCGCCTTCACCCCGGCGCTGGCCCGCGATTTCGCCGCGTTGCATGGCGATTTGCTGTCGGGCTATGGCTATGCGGCGGACGACACCTGGACCCGCGCCCCGGAACTTGTGGAAAACCGCTAAAAAGATGGCGCGGCGTCTTGCCATGCCCCGGAGCCATCGCTAAACGGGTCGGCGGAGACGTGGCCGAGTGGTCGAAGGCACACCCCTGCTAAGGGTGCAGGCGGGAAACCGTCTCGAGGGTTCGAATCCCTTCGTCTCCGCCACTTGCCCCAGCGAAAGCGTTCTCCCTATCCGGCTGCGGCCGGATTTCTCCGTTGTTTTCGAGGGTTATGCGGGAGGGGCTGAGCACTGGCGCAGGCGCCAGGAGGGCCGGAAGCGGTCTCTCAGGGCCGATATTCTCCCGACCTGTTAACCGATGGCTTTCCGGTGAACAGCCTTATACCATTGAAACAAATACGTAATTTATAAATGTCGCGTGAGGCAGGTTCTCAGTTCATTCCCCTCTCGGTCGGGTCTGGCATCGAACTCGTGAAGGATTAATGCCCACTTGACCTATGATTGTCGAGCGATGGTCAGATTAGCCCCACGATCCGGTTAGTTGCGACGGTGCCCAAGCGAAATAGCGTCTGCCGCTGGGCCGAGGCCAGCCGCCATGAGCGGGCGAGATCTGACTCCCAGGGGGTCACGATGAGTTCAAACGAGCCATCGGTCAGGCGGCGGAACATAACGGCTGTGTCGGGATATTCAAATCCACCCTGCGCGGCCGTGGGCAGATTCATCCGCTCCATCTTGTTGTTGCCGTGCCACGTCAATCGCCTGTCGTCCCATACGCGCGCGCCGCTGCGGAGGACGGGCTCACCAATCGTTAGATTATGCGGATAGTCATACTGGTCGAACACAAAGCCGAAGAACCGATGGCCCCCGCGCGGAAATTCCAGTTGGTTGCTCGATCCGCCCTGAAGGGCCTCACCGTGGACCCACATGGCCGCGTAATCGGCCGGGTTGATGGCTCCGTTCGCGATAGCGAGCCTGAACAGGGGCAGCGCGGCAGCGGCGACAGGTGCCGGCGCTGCTACAGGCTGCGCCTCCTGCTCGATCTCGGGCGGCGGCGGCTGGGCCTGGCGCAGAGCGGTATAGGCTGCGAGCAAGTCGTCGGTGAGAGCGGTCGTTTCAAAACGCGCCTTGTCAAAGGCGGCATCGGCATCGGCACGAGGAATGCTCTGCTGCACCCATGCCACCTCCGTGTTCACGCTAAAGCCACGGCTCGTAAGGTTCGCCGAGCCGACCAGCGTGCTGCATGTTTGGGGATCGCGGCCAAAGACATAAAGCTTGGGGTGAAAGGCACGCGGCGGCATAAGCGAACCCTGCGCCAGTCTCTGCGCGCCGGAGACGAAAACTGTGGCGTTCGCCAGCGCGCGCCAATGCTGCAATGTCTGTGGTTCGGTGAGGCCGAAATCGAAGGATGTAACAAGAGTCTTGGGCATCGCCGCGAACGCGGCAGGACCCACAGCGTTCGCGACGGCGGACAGCAGTATGTTTGCGCCGCCGAGCGTGACGTAAGCCGAGGCCACGCGAATATCGACCGTCCCCGCCGTGACGATATCGACGAGAGCGTTACGCAAGCTCGCCGGTTCCGCGGCATTCTGGACGATCAGCATGCCGGTGCCTGCGCCCCGCTGCCGCTCCCGCCGGTCGACGCGGTGGATGTGCCGGCAAGAGCAGACCGGGCCAGCGTTTCAAGCTGCACCAGGAGCGGCGATCCTTCGAGCAGCGCGCGCAATTTGCGGCGGCGCGCTGTCAGCGCTTTGGCAGGGTCGGCCAGATAGGGGTCGGTCGTGCAGTGGCCCTCGGCAAGTACGGCAATGTCCTTCGCGAGGGCCGCGATCTTCCGGTGGTCGCCATTGCCGGCATCGTATGCGGGCATCATCCTGTACGGCAGCGTGTGAAGATGCCTTTCGCCGAAATCTCCCTTCGGGTTGAACGCGAGGGTGGCGTTGGTCAGGGCCACGCTGTTGAGCATGCCGACCTGGTACCAGGCCTCGTCCGCGTCCACCACGACCTTCCAGTAGAGGGTCTGATCGACAACAAGATCCAAGGCCTGCGCCACCGGAAGGCACGCCGCGCAGATTATCTTGCCGCCAGCCCCGGCCAGAATGAGATGCCCGGCCGCCCCGAACACCTGTTTGGACAGCTTGCCCCGTTCGTCTATGCGCTGCTGGAGCGTTTTTCCTTTCCCGACCGTTTTGAGCTTCTGGTTGATCGCGGCGAAGCGCCGCGCGGTCTGGGTAAATCCCTGTCGGCGGATTTCAGACTCGTCGAGAATGCTCCATGTCCCGCCGGCCGCGCGCAGCGCCGGCAAAGCCATGGGCGCGCGATGGGCACCGAGAACGAATGGCAGCAGGTTTTCCGACTGCGCCATGCGATAGATAAAGCGCGGCGCGACATGGCCGGGAAAGCGCTCGGCCGCCATCTCCTTGGCGGATTTGATCGTAAACCCCCATGCGGAAGCGCGGGTCGGCGTATCGACACGGTATTCCGGCCCCGCATTCTGGACGATGTCCACGCATACCGCCGTGCGCGGCATAAGATCGGCCCCCTGCTGCGGCAGGTCTGCCCCGCCGCTGGCCACGGCCGCACCGCCGCCCTTTTCGAGCACCCAGGCGCTGCGCGCCGACCCGATGGTGCGAACTGAAAAGCCTGCGGCATCCAGCCCCGCATCGGTCGCGACGAAGCCCGCGAACGCGTTCTGCGGAAGCCCGGTCGTGTCCGCTCTCTTGTGTCCGACCAGCGCCGCGCCGGGATACTTGAAGGTGCCGGGCGCGACCTGCCAGACTTCTGCGATGTCGAACGGCACGGGACGGTCGCTTGCCAGGAAGTCATGCCGCCGCAGCCGCTCGTGATGGTTTCCGTTCAGCACAGTGCCGGGCACGAGACAGGCGACGCAGGCATCCGGCCCGAGATAGCGGTCGATGGCGTGAAGCATGTGCATCGTCCCCAGCTCAAGATGAAGGAAGGACTGTCCCGCCGGCTGGATGCCGTAGAGTTTCGCCCTGCCTTTCAGCAGGTCCCGGTAGGGATTGTCGGCCAGCCCGCTCATGGCGAGCCATGGCGGATTGGACACAAGCCCGTTGAAGTGGCCGGTCAGGAGTCCCGGCCTGTATGTATTGCGCAGGATGAACGCCCAGATGCCGTTGCGCCCTGCGACCGCCAGTTCAGCCATGCGATGCGCCAGCGGGAAAAGCGCGCCGGAAAGCTGTTTGTAAAGCTCCGGCGGCAATGTGATCCCGAACGCCTCGATCGTGCCGTCGAGAAAGCTGTCCGCGTCGGCCTTGCTGAAGCCCGCGACGGTCCCGCGACGCTGCGCATCGCGCGCTTCGTCGTAAGCCCAGTCCACGATCCGGTCGAAAAACTCCCGGTAGGCCGGCTGCACCAGCGCCGTCGGCAGCTGGATGGTCGTGCCGTCGAGGGAAACCGGAATGGTGTCGCTTTCGCCGACCAAGGGAACTGACGCGGAAACCGGCGTAACGGCGAACAGCGAGTCCGCGTGATAGACCGGGATGACGATTGGTTTCGTCGCCGCCTTGATCTCGGCCGACAGGCTGACGACCCATGTCGCCTTCGCGAGGCTGACGGCCAGCGGGTCGATATCAAAGCCGGTCGCAGCGTCCTCAAGCTGTTCGATCGCGACAAAGCCGAACCGGTCCCGCGTCGCTTTTATGATTTCCGCGAGCATCGTGCCGGACCCGCAGCACATATCGACGATCCGGGGGCTTTCCCCTGCCGGGAGGCCGTCGATGCAACGGTCGGCAAGCAGGCGGGCGAGCCAGTGCGGGGTCCATTCCTGGCCGAGCAGCTTGCGCTGGCTGCGCCGGGCGAGCTGCGCCATGAGGCGGCCGAACAAATCCTCTTCGGGATACCAGCTGAAATCGTAAGCATAGAGATCGCGCTGGAGGTCGCGGGCCACCGCGACGAGCCGGTCGATGTAGGACGGGCCGAGAAGCCAGCCGAAATAGTCCTGTTCGACCACATTCTCCAGCTGGAAATTGTTGCGGAAGAATGCGCCGTTCAGCATCGCCTTCAGCTCGTCGTCCGTGCTGAGCAGCGCCTTGCCCGTCAGCACGTTCGCGCTCAGCAGCCGCGCGAGCAGCGTCACGTAGGCTTCATCGACATACGCGGCGGTCCGGAAGGTGCCCGCCGGCCCCTCCAGGTGATCGACGAAGCGGGACCAGAGGTCGGTCGCCAGGCTCGCCGACGGATCGGCCTTGCGCCCCTCGTTCACCAACAGCGACAAAGGCCCCGCGCTGCTCTTATATGCGGCCGAATCCATGCCAAGATCGGAAGCGAGGAATTCGGCGCGCAGGGGCCGGGACTGTTCGCGCGCCAGATGCTTCCTGATGAAAGCGCCGAGCTGCTCGGCGGACAGGACGCTGTCATCGGCCAGCGTCAGTTCGTCAACGACGACGAGCGTGATATCGGCAGCGGTGCAGGCGGACGGATCGACACCCGGCGCAAGCACGGCATCGTAGGCGTACCATTCGACCGTGTCGGATAGCACGCCCCGGACCGTGGAAACCGGCATGCCTGCGCGGACGAGCCCCGCCGCCTGCTCCTGCACCTGCGCGTAGCCGGTGTCGCGCTTGGCCGTGTTGCGCAGGTCGGATTCGTATTCGATCGTGGTCGATCCCACGAGATTGTCTATGAACCGGGACGCGGCCTTGCCCGATCCCGTGCCGACCTTGGTGTGCGCCTCGGTCCCTTCGGTGTAGTTGTTGATCCAGGTTTCATGCGCGGTGTCGGGGAACATAAGCCGCAACCGTCCCTGGAACTCGCTGCGCAGAACCGCCTCGACACGGCCCGCGTCCCGCAGCATGCGGCAGCGACCGATGGTTTCACGAATGCGGGCAATGTCAGCTGTCATGGACGGTCCTTTGACGGGCGGCGCACGCGGCCTCGAGTCGGGAGTCGATATGGCGCGCCGCCTCTTTTAGGTCGTTTTCATCGCTGCCGGGCAACGCAGCGGCCAGGATGAACATGTCGATCTGGTCCCGGGCTGACGGCACGGCCGCGGCCAACTGCTGTCCTAGCGTGGCGAGTCTCTCGCAGTCCCGGTCGGACAATGGCGGAATCGGCACCTGGCGGATGTGCGTCGCTTCGAGTTTGAGCGCGCCGCCGCCAAGCGGCGTGCCGGCGGATTCCATCGCTGCCCGGCACCAGCTGCTGTGGAACAGGGCGTAGAGCGCGTGAACTGTCCATCGCCTCTCTTCCGCCCACAGGGTCGAGAAATTGGCATCGATCAGGATGGGCGGCTGGGTATTGAGCGCGACGGCCGGTGTCCCGTGATTGATCCGCGGAGTGAAGATCACGGGCAAGTGGCGCGCGGTGAAGGCTGGCAACATGTACCAGAAGCGCGGAACGTCGCGGCCGTTGGCCGGCCGGCGGACATTGGTGCGCACCGCCGATAGGTCGGGAATGCACCGTGCCGGCTCTTTGGGGTCCGGCGCATACCGGGCGGCGAGCCGCACGAACGATGCCAGTTCGGGCGGCATGACGCGCGGCACGGACATGCCCCGCCTGCGGTAAGCCTCCGCCGCTTCAGCGACGGCCGGCTGGTCTTCCGGCAGGACCCAGTCCGACAAATCGAGCACGCGTGTTACCGGAAGGTAGCCGCTCGCAAAGGCCTCAATATCCGCCTGGCGATGGAGAACGGGCCGCAGCGCCGCCGCCGGAACGCGGAAACGCATGTTCTGAAAGCTCTCCGACGCTTCGACGGTAACGGTTTCGTTCTCATCCTCACCGGCAAGCGTCACATAGAAAAACCGGTTGCAACCCGAACGCAGGCCCTGGCTGACCCGGATGCCCGCCCGTTCAAGCGTCTGGAGACGAACCGGCGTCGCGCCGGGCGGCAGCATTTCGCGCAATCCTTCCGGCATCGCCGCCGACCGTGCCTCCGCGACTGAAAAGAGCGGCAGCGCGTCGCGCCGGTTTTCGGCGTTCTGAAACCAGCTCTTGCGTCCAAGGCGCTGCTCCAGTGTTCGCCATTCCTCATCCAGCGCAAACGGGCGGCTCTCGATGCTCGGAACCTCCCGGTTCGCCGCGCTCGCCCAGGTTGCGAAATCCCGCTCTGGTTCCGGCCCGGGGAAGGCACGCCCCACCAGGGACCCTCCGCCCGCAGCCGCCGGCGTCACTTGCAGCCAGTGTGCGGCAGGCAAGGACGACCGATCCGACACGGGCGCTTGCGCTTCGTCCCATGAGAGCCGCCGCGCGATCACAAGATGCGTGCGCACCAGCGCGTCCGAAAACCAGCCGGGCTGCGTATCGGCGACGATGAATTCAAGGCGAAACGCCCGCAGCAGCACGTAGCGCACGACATTGGCGTAGTCGCGCGAGCGCCAGGTGGCGGGAACGACCAGGGCCAGGCGGCCGCCCGGACGCGTCAGCAGGGCGGACAGGAGCCAAGCCGGCACCGAAAGGTCGGCAAGGCCCGAATATCCTTCAACCAGCGCCTGCCAGAGCGCGCGTTCGCCGCCGGTCACGCGCGCGTCCACGATAGCGGACAGGCCCCGGCGCACGTCACCGATACCGGCACCGTTCCCGTTTTGCGACTGGTATCTCACATACGGGGGATTGGTAATGACAAGATCGTAGCCGGGCGCGTCTAGCTCAGCGACGATTGCTGGATCAAAGGCGCTGCCCGTGACAATGCGGGCAGCGGCGACGGCACCGTCCGCCTGCAACGCCGCGGTCCTACGGCCGCAGAAGGCGGACGTCTCAGGGTCGAGCTCGATGCCGTCCAGCCGGCCGAGCCGGGCACCTCGCGCCCGCGCCGTCAATGCAGCCGCGTCGAGTAGGTCGCCGTGACCGGCCATGGGATCGATTACGGCGCGCGCATCGGGGTCGAGCGCAATGTGCGCCAGCAGTGTCCCCAGCGGCAATCCGGTGAAGAACTGCCCTAGGCGCTTCCGCTGGGCGGGCGGCAGGCTTTCCTCGAAGGAGCGCGCCGAGGACCTGATCGCGCTGACCGCGTCAGTCGCCGGCACTGCATAAAACTCCCGGCAGCTTTTGTTCTGCATACCAGCGATAGAAGACATCAGCGTCGAGCGGGACTTGCTGATGATGGCTGAGGAAATGCGTTACGAGGCGGGAGTACAGCCTTTGCGCCGTCGCTTCGGCCGGATCTTGCGCGGCGGTCGCCGCGCGGTGAAGGGCCGTCGCGACGGTCCATACACAGTCGTCCGCCCCGGCCTTGCTTTCGATCCGGGCCTCGGCCTTGCGGCGCGGCCCCAAAAGGAGCACGGGGTCGCCGCGCACGGCCCCTTCGGTCGTGACCTGCTTGAAGCTGCCCTGCTTCTTGTCGAGAACCCCCGCGTATTCAACGTCGAAGCCGGCATCCTGGTAGGCGCGCTGCAAGGCGTTCCACACTTCGGCGGACGCGGAATGAAACACCATCGTGGCTTTGCCGGACGGTTTCAATATCCGGCGGGCCTCGCTGAACGACCGGGTCAGCAATTCCCTATACTCGTCGATGGCCTTGCCCTGATCCGGGCTCACGATGGCTTCGTCCGTGCGGTCGGTAAACGTCTTGAGCCAAGCCTCGTTTATGAAACTGAGTTCGGCATAGGGTATGTTCGCCCCGAAGGGCGGGTCCGTGAACACATAGTCGATGCTCCCTGATGGCAGCGCGACATCGCAACTGGAACCGTGGACAACTTCGACCTTGCCGCTGCCGCCGTGAATGGTCTCGAACGCCTGCGCAATCGTCGTCAGCTTGCGCCGCAATCCTGCAAAAAAGTTCTTCTCGACCGGCAGGCCGCTGACATACAGCACGCCGGGCTGGGCGCTGGTGACGACCAGGTCCTTCTGACCGGACTTCGCCACGACGCGCGTCATGATCGTGCCGTGCGCCGCGTTGTAGCTCAGCAGCCAGAAGCGCAGCCCCTCGCGGAGCGCGCCGCGATAGGATTCCACGCGCTCCCACATGCGGGCGAAAACGATGAGATTGCGCCGCGTGTAGAAATGATGAACGTGCGTAATGCCCTGATGGTAGCCCTTCCGGTAGAGGTCGCCCCAGGGGATCAGCGCCTGCGGCACGCATGACGGGATCGGCTCGGCCTCGATCTTCTTGATAAGCGTCAGGTCGGCGGCTGTGGCCGGACGCGACCAGCGTTTTTTCCCAGTCGAACCATAGACGCGGGCCATCGCCCGCCCGCGTAGGGCGCGCTGTTCGCCCAATACGTCGTCAAGTTCCTGCACCGTCACCCGCTGCACATCGTCCAGCGGCTCTTCATGGCGGCATTTCGGGCAGGAGAAGGTGGAGGAAATCTCCGCCGGATCGAGCGCGACGCACGCATCCCACAGGGTGACAACGCCCCGGCAAGCAGGGCAGCGCAGCTTGTCGCTCCAGATCAGATGACGAAGGGAGCCTTTCGCGCCGGAGGGGTCGCGCGCCTCGTACATCCAGCCGTCTTCGCTCTCGCCTGCGGCCAATACGTCTTCGGCCGCCTTCCTGAACGCGGCGGGATCGGGCGGATTGGTCAGGGTCCGTCCGACAAACGAGCCGAGCGCGCCCAGCTCATAGAGAACGGCGTTGCGGGCACCCCATTGAACGTTAAGGCCGAGGCGGACCGCTTCGGCGCGCAGTTCCGCGGTCGGCCGCTCACACAGCAACGCTGCAAGGCCGGTCGTCCCGCTGCCCCCGAACCCGTCAAACACGGTGTCGCCGGGTTTGGTGTGGGCGGCGATATACAGAGCGATTGCTTCTGGCGATATCTTTGTTGGATATGGAAAGGCGCCGTATAGGGCGCCAGTCCTCTTTGCAGCTAAGGGCCGCCTGTATAGCGCGTCCAGAGAAGCCTCCGACATCGAATGGGCCGATTTGGATGGCTCGGGCTGAATGTGAAGCATGTGGTAACTGTCCCCGGAAATTCTTCTTTTTTGTTACGTCAGTTGCGACGCGGTCGGTTGTTTTTCGGACGCAGGACTCTGTGCTGCCCGCACCGGCTGCCGATGCCGGCGCAGATACTCATCTATCGCGCGCCTTACCACCCAAGAGACAGACACATCATCCTTGTTGGCCAGCATGTTCAGGGCGTCGAAGTCTCCGGACGTAACGCTGACGGTGACCCGGGGACCGAGTTTCTTAGGTCGACGGTTCATGGAGCCCTCCGAATGTTCTACCAATGTTCACACTAACGATTCGCACGGTGATTGCAACAGAGTGCATCACTTTGACTCATTATTCGTCGGGTTCTAGCCGTGTGCGATGGCGCTGGGCAACGGATGGCTAGCGCGCTACGAAACTTTTCGATTTCGATGCAACCAACTCATCTGCTCTTGCCACTGAGCCGGGGCAGGCTCTCGCAGGGTCTCTAATGTGAGGTCTGCGGGCTGCCGTCCGTCTAGGATCGCCTCCACGATGTTCGGCGCAAGCAGTGTCATGCGAAGACTGCGGGAGAGAAAGGAGGGCGCGATTCCCTCGCGCTCGGCAAGCTCGGCTACGGTTGCGAACTCGCCAGACTCGAGTAGCCGCTTCCATCGAAACGCCCGTGCCAGCCCCTTGACCAGCGTGTTGTCGGTCCTGCGCGTCTGCGCGGCGCCGTCAGGTAGCCGCATCTCCTTGCGACCGCCGCGCTTCACGAGGCGGAACGGGACATGGAGCGTCACCGTCTCCGGGATCGTGGCCCGGCGAGTCACGCCGCTTCTCCAACGTTGCCAGCCAGCATTTCGCGCGCGAGGCCGCAGAGCCCGTCCACCCGGAGCCGGACGTTGAACCCGCCTGTGCCGATGCCCACACGCTCGACCAGCAGCGCCACTATGCGGGCCTGCTCGGCGGGGAAGAGTTCGTCCCACAACGGATCGAGCTTCTGGAGGGCTGCGCGAGCGTCGGCCTCGGAGATGTCGTCGGCGTGGGCACGCGCCGCCTTCCAGGTTCCCGCAACAATCTCCGGGTGGCGGAATACGGCGCGGAGCTGGTTGATGACCGCTGCCTCGATCTCGCCCGCGGGCACGCGACCAACCGGACACGCCCCAGCTCCATGCTTCAGAACCGTCTGGCTGACATAGTAGCGGTACAACCGCCCGCCCTTGCGGGTGTGGGTCGGCGAGAAGGCTGCGCCATCGGGACCGAACAGCAGCCCCTTCAGCAGCGCGGGCGTGTCGGCGCGGGTTCGCGCGGCGCGCGTGCGCGGGCTCTCCTGAAGGATGGCATGGACGCGGTCCCATGTCTCGCTGTCGATGATTGCGTCATGCTCGCCGGGGTAGCTGTCGCCCTTGTGCACCGCCTCGCCGAGGTAGGCGCGGTTCGAAAGCATCCGGTAGAGGTACTTCTTGTCGATCCGGTTGCCGCGCGGCGTGCCGAGGCCCCGTGCGCAGACCTCGCGGGCCAGAACCGTGCAGGAGCCGATCTCGATGAAGCGGGCGAAGATCCAACGGACATGCGCGGCGGCGGTCTCGTCAACCAGCAGCTTCCGGTTCTCGACACGGTATCCGAAGGGCGGTACCCCACCCATCCACATGCCCTTCTTCCGACTCGCGGCGACCTTGTCGCGGATGCGTTCGGCCGTCACCTCCCGCTCGAACTGGGCGAAGGACAGCAGGATGTTCAGGGTCAACCGCCCCATCGACGTGGTCGTGTTGAACGACTGCGTGACCGAGACGAACGTCACGCCGTTCCGGTCGAATACCTCGACCAGCTTGGCGAAATCGGCGAGAGAGCGGCTGAGGCGGTCGATCTTGTAGACCACCACCACATCGACCAGCCCGTCCTCGATGTCGGCCATCAGTCGCTTCAGGCCGGGGCGTTCCAACGTGCCGCCGGAGATGCCGCCGTCGTCATACTGATCGCGGACCAGCACCCATCCCTCGGACCGCTGGCTGGCGATGAATGCCTCGCACGCTTCGCGCTGGGCATGCAGGCTGTTGAACTCCTGCTCCAGCCCTTCCTCGGAGGATTTCCGGGTGTAGACCGCGCAGCGCAGCTTGCGGACGACGGGCTTCGTCATGTCCGCCCCCTGTGGTTCTTGAGGCCGAAGAACACCCAGCCGTTCCAGCGGGTTCCGGTGATGGCGCGCGCGATGGCGGACAGCGACTTGTAGGGCCGCCCCTGCCATTCGAAGCCGTCTGCGGTGACGGTCACGATGTATTCGACGCCCTGCCATTCGCGCAGGAGGCGCGTGCCGGTGATGGGACGGTCACGGTCGAGGCGAATTCCGCGCTTCTTCTTGTCGCCGCCGTCCAGTTCTTCGCCCAGCCGTTCCAGCCGCCGGACGGTCTCAGGCTTCAGCCCGCCATAGGCGAGTTCCTGGATGCGGTAAGCCAGGCGGGATTCAAGGTAGCGGCGGTTGAACGGCGGCGGCTCGCTGTCGAACAACTCGCGCCACTGCTGCTTCAGGTCGGGCGTCGGCGTGGTCTTCAGCGCCGCCAGGCGCCCGGGGATGGGATCGTGCGTCGTCATGCGTTCTCCGTTGGGTTCGGGGTTGCATGACGGCATTGGTCAGGCGGATAGTGTAGGCAACTTCCTCTAGTATCGTCAGATACTTCGCCCCCATCCCGCATCCGCAACCGAACCAGCCCGAGCGCCAGCAGGCCACACAGCTCGGCGCGGCGCTCAGCGGGCCTCATCTGATTGGGTGGGAGTGGATTGGGGCGTTTCATGCGGGCCTCGGAGCGGTCGTCTCCTTGGGCCTCTACTCACCGGGTTCGGCGACCGTCCCAACGATGGTCTTGAAAAGACACAAGAGGATCATGGGACTCGACTCTCGGTTGATTTCGCGGCAGGAACACAATAAGAACATTTTTCCTCCTCCCGAGGTGAATCGGCGTTATTGCACCCTTCGGTCCCCAGCGCGGTATTTCGCGCCCTGGCGTGCCGACCGGCGGTTCCTGAGCCGTGTTCTTTGTTCGGAATGAAGGGTTCAGGATCGTAGGAAGCACAAATGTCCAAAAGGATCAGGAATTTCGTCGACCGCGCGTTCTCGAGAACTGTGGATCTCGGGATGCTTCACCGTTTTCTTTCCCCGTATCTCGGGCAGATCGGATTGGACTGGGATTCGCTCCCCGATGACGAAGCGAAAAGGCGCGAGGCCATCTTCAATCTCTTCGCCAAAGCCGATCTGAATTTTCCGGCAAAGCTTCAATTCGCCCTCTACAACATTTCCACACTGTCCACGGAAGCCGGTGCCCGGATCATCCAGGAAATCGCGTCGGAATCGGGCGTCGACGTCCTGGCGGCCCATCGTGTCGATGGCAGCGCCGACGATCTGCGTTTCACGCCGCGCTTCATGGCCTTGGCGACATGGCTGGATCATCGTGTGCTTTTCGACAAGGCGCTGAGCGCGGCGGCCTTCCTCGCGCATTCGACCAAGCTCGAGCGCGACGCCGACCGCGAAGACGTCGAACCCCGGCATCAGGAAATCGGCGTGAAGGAAGCCTTCTCGGAAGCCGTGCGGCTGCATTTTGCCGGACGGTACAACGGGCATTACTGCGACGTGCGGTGGTTCGAGGAGGAGGATCTGCTGCGGGTGCTGATCCTGCATGGCTCCAAGCCGGAGACGAAGAATGTCGATCAGGAAGGCGCCGAGGATACCCTGAAGTTTCGGGAAATCGTCCAGTCGACCATCGAATACGATCCGCGCCAGGGGGCTATCGCCGTCGGCTCGAAGTCGGCAACCGATGCCAAGAAGCTTGTGAAGCTCTTCGGCGGCCACGTTCTGGGGGATGAGGATATCTTCGAGGCGTCGGCGAAGGAGCAGCTCTACACGCTCGTGCCGCTTCAGAAACAGGGCGCGGCGTTCAAGTTCCACTTCGACCCCGAAGGCGAAATTACCCATGTCGCCCTGCGCGAGGTGCGCGTCGATGAGGCCCAGATCACCACGACAGGTCGGTTGCGGCGCTCGCCGTGGTTCCTGACGCTCGGCGACTCCGAGAACGCGCTGAAGCGCCTGAAGGTCGTCGCACCGGAAATCGAGATCGACGATGTCCGCATTGTCCACGCAAAGATCGATGTGACGATCGAGGTGGACGACAGCGAGATTGTGGTCCCGGTGACGATCCGGCCGCCGCGCACCGTCAGCATGCGCGACCACTCGCACGAACGGCTCATTCTCGAGATGCTGGAAAACAATGACATTCGCAAACGCCGCAGAACTGATCAGGCTGCTGCTGCGGCAGAGTGATCGTCATCCGATCCGTGCCGTCGGTGCGGCCGAGCTTGAGCCCTATGATCCGCGCTTCGTCCGATCGCTGCGCAATATCGGGATCCTGGCAGACCGGGAGGATCAGCGCGACGATGGCACTGCAGTTCTCCAGGTGGTCGACAGTGAACTGATCGTCGTCGACCCCGAGACAGGCGAGTGCGAACGTCACGTCGATGCGCTGGATATCCAGTCGTTCGACATCGACATCGCTGCCCTCTGCCGCGCAATCCGTGAGCAGTCGGGACTGAAAGGGCCGGGTCCGGTTGCGATCTCGGCCAGGATTTGGCGGCTCGGTCGCCACGAACAGCATGGTCGAACTGCCGAAATCTGCCTCGTGCGGCGACTGCGGGAGGAGACGGCGCAAGAAATCGTGGACCATGCGCGCGGGGCCATCGACAGCGAAACGCCTGTTGCCCTGATCAGCCTCGGCGATTGCGACTTGCCGACGGCGGTCGTTCGCCAGCTCGACGGCCTCCGCCTGACGGTCACCCGTACCCTCGATCTGCTGCGCGACGACCCGGATCGCCCCTTCGCGCTCGACCTCGGTCGGGTTCGGGTGCCGACGGGACAGCAGGCCCCGGACGCGCGCCTCCAGATCGACCGTATCGGCCGCCGGGTTATCTTCGAAGGCATCGAAATCGACATCGAACCGCGAGACTTCGACGCCTTCGCCCTGCTCGCGGAGGAAGCCATGGCCGCCGGTGGCTGGGTGTCAAAGGACGCTCTGGCGGCAACGCTTCAGGCGAGCACAGGGCGGGAAAGCAATCCCGAACAGGTCGATCGCTGCATCAACCGGCTGCGCGACGCGTTCCGAAAGAACAAGCGGCTGAATGCGGTCCCGAGCAACGGATTCATCGATCGCAAGTCCAAGGTCGGCGCACGCCTCGTTCTCGCATCCTCCGGGATCGCGTTCATCGCGTAGACCCGTTTTCCGGCACCGGGAGGTTTTCGGGAGGTTTTCGGGAGAAGCCCGAGAGATAAAGTATTTCAACAGGTTGCATCTTCGACTGGTCAACGCAAACGACCAGGATCGAAACAGATGCTCCCTCCCATTTCCCACGACGACCTTGCCACGCTGATCGACGAGGCGGCCGTTGCCGCGCGCCGCCTGCATCGCAAGCTGGTACTGCCCGCCGCCGATCTCGACGATCTCCGGCAGGACCTGCTGGTCGATCTGATCTGCCGGTTGCCCGGCTTCGATGCGCGCCGGGGCAGCATCGGCGCCTTCGCCAACATCGTCCTGCGCAATCAGTCGTCGCGCATCGCGATCCGCCATCATCGCCAGCGTCGCGCGCAGGGTGGATCGCTGCTCTCCCTCGAAGTCCCGCTCGCCGGGAGCAAAGAGCCGGTCGGCGACACGCTGACCGAGGATGACGGGCTGGCCGCCTGGCATGGCCAAAGCTGCTGCGCCGTTTCCGTCAGCAATGAGCGCCGCGCGCTGGAGACAGCGCTCGCGCGGCTGCCGGTAGAGGACCGCCACTTCTGCGCGGCGCTGGCCGATCGCCCTGTTTCCGCGCTGGCGGCCGCGGGGTTCGCGAGCCGGTCGGCCCTCTACCGCCGCCTTGCCGATCTCCGCCACGTCCTCACCGCCCACGGTCTCGGTCCCGCCTGGGACGATCTCGTGGCGGCCTGAGTAGAGCTCGTGGCGGCCTGAGTAGAGGCGAAAGGAGGAGATCATGTTCATGGGCACCACCCCCTTCGTCACGGTCCGCGTCAGCCGACCGATCACCGAAATCGAGTTCTGCGCCTGGGTGGCGCAGGCGGTTCCGGGAGACCGGCTGGAATACCATCGCGGTTTTCTGGTCCTCGACATCTTCCCGATGCTCGGCCGCCTGTCCGACCAGCAGCGGGCGGAACTGTCGAGGCTGGGCTCGCGGGCCTTCTGGGCCGCCGAACAGGGCCTCGTGCATCTCGTGCAGCATCGCACGGGACCGGACCAGTTCGCCTACATCGCGGTCGCCCGCCCCAAGCCCAAGGCCGCTGCCGTCTCGCTGTCCGCGCTTCTGCTCGCCGAACGCGAGGCCGCCTGATGACCGCCTTCCATTCCCTTTTCGCCGATCATGGAGACCCTTTAATGCCGTTCCCCGAGAACGCCCCAACCTGCGACGACCTGCCGGGCCTCATCCTGCAGGACATCGCCCAACTGCCCGTCGAACTGCTCGCCATCCTGCAGCGAGAGGTCGACGAGCGCATGGCCCGGATCAAGGCCGCGAAGGCTCGCCTCGATGGCGCGTTGACGGTCCGCTACGCCACCCGCGCTGACGAGGAGCGGCGGGCCGCAGGCAAGGATACCGGGACGATCCGATTTGACGATGGCGACTTCACCGTCGTCGCCAATCTGCCGAAGCGGGTCGATTGGGACCAGGATCGCCTCACCGCCGTGGTCGAGCGCATCCGTGCCGCCGGGGACGATCCGTCCCAGTATGTCGATATCGCCTTCAAGGTGCCCGAGCGGAAATTCACCGCCTGGCCGGACGCGATCCGGGCGAGCTTCGAGCCCGCGCGCACCGTGCGTCCCGGCACCCTGAAGATCGAGATCCTGCCGCAGGGGGGCGACGCATGAGCCTCCCGATCATCAGCGCCGATCAGCGGCTGGCAGAACAACGCGGCATCAAGGGCTGCATCTTCGGAAAATCCGGCATCGGGAAGACCTCGCTGCTCTGGACCCTCGATCCGGGCCGCACGCTGTTCATGGATCTCGAGGCGGGCGATCTCGCCATCGAGGGCTGGGCAGGCGACAGCATCCGGCCGCGGACCTGGACCGAATGCCGGGACTTTGCCGTGTTCATCGGCGGGCCCAACCCTGCGCTGCGCGACGAGCAACCTTACAGCCCCGCGCATCACGCCGCCGTCTGCCAGAAGTTCGGCGATCCCGCCGCGCTCGACCGCTACGACACGATCTTCGTGGACTCGATCACCGTGGCGGGACGGCTGTGCTTCGGCTGGTGCAAGGGCCAGCCCGAGGCGCTGTCGGAGAAGACCGGGAAGCCCGATGTGCGCGGCGCCTACGGCCTCCACGGCCGGGAGATGATCGGCTGGCTCACCCATCTCCAGCACACGCGGGCGAAGAACGTGTGGTTCGTCGGGATCCTCGACGAGAAGCTCGACGACTTCAATCGCAAGGTGTTCCAGCCGCAGATCGACGGCTCGAAGACCGGGCTCGAACTGCCGGGGATCGTCGACGAGGTGATCACCATGGCGGAACTGAAGTCCGAGGGCGGCGAGCCCTACCGGGTCTTCGTCTGCCAGACGATCAATCCCTGGGGCTTTCCGGCGAAGGATCGCTCCGGCCGTCTGGACCGGATCGAGGAACCGCATCTCGGCCGCCTGATGGCGAAGATCCGGACGCCCGTGAGCCCGGCCTCCGCCCGGCTGACCTACACCCCGCCGCCCGCCGATCCGGCGCCGGCCGATCAACCCAACACGCAAACCTGATCAGAGAAGGAGGTTCCCCATGGGTTCCTGGAACGATTTCAACGACGCGCAGTTGAACACCAACCTCATCCCGAAGGGCACGCTGGCCAAGGTGCGCCTGACCATCCGCCCCGGCGGCTTCGACGACTCCTCGCAGGGCTGGACCGGCGGCTATGCCACGCGCGGCTCGACCGGCGCGGTGTATCTCAACGGCGAGTTCACGGTCACCGAGGGCCAGTTTGCCCGGCGCAAGATCTTCACGCTGATCGGGCTCTACAGCCCCAAGGGGCCGGACTGGGGCAACATGGGCCGTGGGCTGATCCGCGGCATGTTGAACTCGGCGCGCGGGATTTCGGACAAGGACCAGTCGCCGCAGGCTCAGGCGGCACGGCGTATCGGCGGTTTCGCCGATCTCGACGGGATCGAGTTCGTCGCCCGGATCGATGTCGGCACCGATGCAAACGGCGACGACAAGAACGAGATCAGGGCGGCCGTCACCCCGGATCACCGCGACTATGCCGCTGTCATGGGCACGGCGGGCCTCCAGTTCGGCGGTGCCGGAAGCACGCCCCAGCAGGCCACAACGGCCACCCAGCCCAGCCAGCCCGCGTCCGCCCCCGGCGCCGCCGGTCGGCCGAGCTGGGCGCAGTAGGGGGAGACCTGCCATGCGTCTGCGCCCCCGCCAGAAGACCTTCGTCGAGCGCAGCGTGGCTGCGCTCGCCTCCCGCGGCAACACGCTGGGCGTGGCGCCTACCGGTGCGGGCAAGACCATCATGCTCTCGGCGGTCACCGGCGAGATGATCGGCGAAGGCGCCAAGGCCTGCGTGCTGGCGCATCGCGACGAGCTGACGGCGCAGAACTGCGCCAAGTTCCAGCGCGTGGTGCCGGGCGTCGCCACCTCGGTGATCGACGCCACGGAGAAATCCTGGGGCGGCCAGGTGGCCTTCGCCATGGTGCTGACGCTGGCGCGGGCCTCGAACCTCGCGGACATGCCGCGCCTCGACCTGCTGGTAGTGGATGAGGCGCACCATGCCGTCGCCGACAGCTACCGCCGTATCATCGACCGCGTGCGGGAGGCCAATCCCGACGCCCGCATCTTCGGGGTCACGGCGACGCCGAACCGGGGCGACAGGAAGGGCCTGCGCGAGGTCTTCGACAATGTCGCCGACCAGGTCCGGCTGGGCGAGCTGATCGCCTCGGGCCATCTGGTGCCGCCGCGCACCTTCGTCATCGACGTGGGCGTGCAGGACGAGCTGCGTTCTGTCCGCAAGACGATGTCGGATTTCGACATGGCGGAGGTGGCGGGCATCATGGATCGCGCCCCCGTCACTGAAGAGGTGATCCGCCACTGGAAGGAGAAGGCGGGCGACCGGCAGACCGTGGTGTTCTGCTCCACCGTCGCGCATGCCGAACACGTCACCGACGCGTTCAGGGCAGCTGGCGTTTCCGCCGCGCTGATCCACGGCGATCTGACGGCCGAGACTCGGAAGGCGATCCTCGCCGACTACGCCACGGGGGACATCCGCGTCGTGGTCAACGTGGCGGTGCTGACCGAGGGCTGGGACCATCCGCCCACCTCCTGCGTCGTGCTGCTGCGCCCCAGCTCCTACAAGTCCACCATGATCCAGATGGTCGGGCGCGGCCTGCGCACTGTCGACCCCGAGGAACACCCCGGCATCGTCAAGACCGACTGCGTCGTGCTGGATTTCGGCACCTCGAGCCTGATCCACGGCACGCTGGAACAGGACGTCGATCTCGACGGCAAGACCGAGACCGGAGAGGCGCCGACGAAGACCTGTCCGACCTGCGAGGCGGAGATCCCGCTCGCCGCCACCGAATGCCCGCTCTGCGGCGAGGTGTTCCCGCGCGAGGATCTGGATGCGGGCGAAGGCGACGGTGCCGCGCCGCTCTCTGAGTTCATGATGACCGAGATCGACCTGCTTAAGCGGTCCAGCTTCGCCTGGGTCGACCTCTACGGAACGGACGATGCGCTGATGGCCACGGGCTTCGCGGCCTGGGGCGGCATCTTCTGGCTGGACGGGGTCTGGTACGCCATCGGCGGCGCGAAGGGCGAACGCCCCCACCTGTTGGGCGTCGGCGAGCGCACGGTCTGCCTCGCGCAGGCGGACGACTGGCTGAATACCCACGAGACGGACGAAAGCGCCTTCAAGACCCGCTCCTGGCTGCGCCAGCCCCCCACGGAAAAGCAGCTCCAATACCTGCCGCCCGAGTGCCGCCACGACTTCGGGCTGACGCGCTACCGCGCCTCCGCGCTGATGACCTTCGGCTTCAACAAGCGCGCCATCCGCCAGCTGATCGACACGGCCGCCCGGCCCGAACGGAGGGCGGCATGACCCATGTCCACCTGCACCACCATCAAGGCCGAGGACCGGCGGCGGCTCTGGCATCCGCGTGGGACGCTTTGTGCTGTCTGCCGGCAACCCACCCGTGGTTTTGGCTGGTTCGATCCGCACCGAATGAGGCGACCCCGGCCCTCGGTCTGGTTCTGCTCGATGCCCTGCCAGTCCTTCTGGACGCGCTTGGCGCGGGAGCGTTTCGCCATGGTTGACCTGACCGAGGAAGAGCGCGCCGCGATCACCGTCACCATGAAGCGCGTGGCGCTGCTGATGGACGAGATCGGCTGGGCCACCCCGCTCGGCGAACTGACCGAGGCGCAGGTGCGCGCGCTGATCGAGGAAGCCGTCGAGGGCTTCCGCGAGGCCATGTCCGACATCGTCCGGGCGCAGACGCCGGAGGTGCCGTTCTGATGTTGGACTACAATCACCGCCCCAGCTTCGCCGACCGGGTCAACGCCGCCGTCGATCGGGCGCTCACCGCGGAACAGGCGACGCGGCCGCCGCGCGAGTACCTTGGCGGCTCACGCCTTGGCCATGCCTGCGAGCGCGCCCTGCAATTCGAGTTCACGGCAACGCCGAAGGACGAGGGTCAGGACTTCAGCGGCCAGTCGCTGCGGATCTTCGCCATCGGCCATGTGCTCGAGGATCTGGCCGTCGCCTGGCTGCGCGGCGCGGGTTTCGACCTCTACACCCGCAAGGGCAACCGGCCCGATGGCGGCCAGTTCGGCTTCTCGGTCGCGGGCGGGCGCATCCGCGGTCATGTCGACGGCATCATCGCTGCGGGGCCCGAAGGCTTCGGTCTAGCCGTTCCCGCACTGTGGGAATGCAAGACCATGAACGCGAAGAACTGGCGGGCCTGTGTCAAGGACGGCGTGACGAAATCAAAGCCGGTCTATGCCGCCCAGATCGCGCTCTACCAGGCCTACATGGAAGGAACGGTCCCCGGCATCTCGGCCGCGCCTGCCCTCTTCACCGCAATCAACAAGGACACCGCCGAGATGCACCATGAGCTGGTGCCTTTCGACGCCGATCTCGCGCAGCGCATGTCCGACCGCGGTGTGCGGATCCTGCAGGCGACCGATGCGGGCGAGCTTCTGCCACGCGTCGCGACCACGCCTGACTTCTTCGAATGCCGCTTCTGCCCGTGGTCCGAGCGCTGCTGGGGGCTGCCGGCATGAGCGACGGGCCCAGCGATCCATCGAATCCCGGCGAGGACACACCCATGCGCGACGACAAACCGTCAGACGAACCGAAGGAAAATATCGTCCATTTCAACCCGTGGCGCGATTTCAACGATGCCGTGCCGCAGATCGATGTGTTCGGCGATGAGCCTGACCCGGAGCAGATCGCCCGGTTCGTCGACGTGGTCGTCGGCTATTGCGACGGGTTGCTTCCGGTCCGCAGCTTCATCGACAAGGGACAGGGCTTCGACGGCCGCCCACACAACATCTGGATCGAGGCTGACGCCTCGGCGTCCGAGAAGCTCTCGACCTTTGCCGCCTGGGCGGCGCGCGAAGGCGCGGCGGTCTATGTCATCCCCGGTACCGTCGCGGAGCCCGGACAGGCCAAATCGGCGGATGTTCTGCAGATGCAGACAGTGGTGGTCGATCTCGACACCGGCGACATCGCGGGCAAGCGCGCCCATCTCGAGCGCCATCTTGGCCCGCCAACCATGGTCGTGGAGAGCGGCGGCGTAACGCCAGAGGGTCAGCACAAGGCCCATGTCTGGTGGAAACTGACCGAACCGGCCGAGGGCAGCGACCTCGCGCGGGTAACGAAGCTGCGCGGCGACATTGCCGCCAGGGTCGGCGGCGACATGCATTTCCGCTCGGCGCACCAGCCGATCCGGGTGGCGGGGTCCGTCTATTACAAGAACGGCCTCAAGACGCAGGTGCGGATCGTCGAACTGAACGCCGACAACGAACGCGACCTGTCCGAGTTCATCGACGCCGTAGCTGACATGCCACCGGCGCAGGGCATCACGATGCAGCCGACGTTCACACATGCCGACAAGCCCGCAATGGACAAGGTTCTGGTCACGCCCGTGCGCGAGGGCGCGGTCGATGACTGGTCCCGTTTCGAGGGTGCTTCCGCGGCCATCGGCTACTTCATCCGCATGGTCCACGAGGGCCGGATGACGAAGGACGAGGGCTGGGAGGGCATCTGCGGCTACAACGCTGCGATGCTGCGCCCGCAATGGCCGGTCGAGCGGCTGAAGCGGGAATCCGAGCGGCTCTGGGAACGGCATGTCGAGAAATACGGCCCGCCGCTGATCCGGCTGGACTCCGGCGCGCCGGGACCGGTCGAAATACTCACCTTCACGTTGGGCGCATTGCTGGACGATCAGAGCCCGATGCCTGTGGACATCATCGCGCCCCGCGTGCTGACGCCTGGCGGACTGCTGGTGCTGGGCGGTGCGCCCAAGGTCGGCAAGAGCGACCTGCTGATCTCCTGGCTTGTCCACATGGCCGCTGGCGTGCCGTTCCTCGGCTTCACCCCGCCACGACCGCTGCGGATCTTCTACCTGCAGGCCGAGATCCAGTATCACTATCTGCGCGAGCGGCTGAAGAAGATCGCCCTGCCGGCCGACGTGCTGGGCGCCGCTCGCGACACCTTTGTCGCCACACCCAAGCTGAAAATGCTGCTCGACAACGAAGGCAGCGTTCGGGTGGCGCGGGCGATCCAGACGGCCTTTCCGGACTCGCCGCCGGATATCATCTGCGTCGATCCGATCCGCAACCTCTTCGACGGCGGGCCCGACAGCGGTGGCGAGAACGACAACGCCGCCATGATGTTCTTCCTGAAGGAACGGATCGAGGTGCTGCGCGACCACATCGACCCGGACTGTGGCGTCATCCTCGTTCACCACACCAAGAAGCTCTCGAAACACCAGGTGAAGGAGGACCCGTTCCTCGCCCTCTCCGGTGCCAGCGCGCTCCGCGGTTTCTACACCACCGGGCTGATCCTCCACCGTCCCGACGAGGAAAGCCCCGAACGCAAGCTGGAAATCGAGCTGAGGAACGGCCCCGCGCTGCCCGCAAAGCTCATCGATAAGCGGCATGGCGCGTGGGTTGAGATCAACCCCATGAACGAGCGCCTGGTGCGACAGGAGGTCGGCGCGAAACACGACGCCGAGCGCAATCGCAAGGGCGACGTCATCCTGAGCATCCTTTTCGAGGAGGCTGCCGAGGGGCGTCTCTACACCTCGACGCAGTTCGGGGCCGCCTTCGAGAACCAGCATGGTCTGGGAAGCGAGTTCACTATCCGGCAGCGCCTGAACGTTCTGGCGACGAAAGGTTTCGTGAAGTTCCGTCGCGATCTGGCCGAACATGGCTACCCGGCGACCCGCTCGCATTTCGGCTACCTCTGTGTCGAGAAGATGCGTTTCGGCCGCGATCCGGTGATCGATCCCGACACCGGCGAGGTCCTGGCGGAAGGCGCTCCGGTCCTGCCGACCCACTTCAAATGCCCCCATTCCGGTCGCGCGCGGGAGGTCGAGAACCCCGCGGTCTGGGTCTATCCGGAGGGTCTGGAGGAATGACTTTGTCATATGACAGAGGCCTCTCTCATCTTCATGCCTCTGTCATATCCGCAATGAAATCAATGGCTTGAGGATGAGCCATGACAGAGACCACTGTCATGCCCTCTGTCATCAAAATCAGGAGAAAACACCATGGAAACAGACACTTGCCGGTCCCGGATGAGGAAGAAGAGCAAGCCCCATACTTCGTATGGGGGCCACCCGAGGGGTGTGGCCCCCGATACGGCGCCGGGTGTTCCTGCAGGTGCCCAATCCTGACCACCCCAAGATCCGACGACGACGACCCGACACCGTCAGGCACCACGTCGCCGTCGTCCTTCCAATCGAGCAGCCAACCAGAAGAGGAGATCACCCATGGCTGACCTGACACCCGCCACCACCGGTCATGCAGCGGTTCCTGACATGCCGCCCGTTCTCCATTCCAGTCGGGTGATGCTTGCGCTCGATCTCGGCACCATGACGGGCTGGGCGTTGCGCTCCGCCGATGGGCTGATCACCTCGGGCACGGCGTCCTTCCGCCCAGGTCGCTTCGACGGCGGTGGCATGCGTTATCTCCGCTTCACCAATTGGCTGGCGGAGATCGACCGGCTGTCCGGTCCCATCGCTGCCATCTGGTTCGAGGAGGTCCGTCGCCACGCGGCCACCGATGCGGCCCACGTCCACGGCGGGCTGATGGCCACACTGACCGCATGGGCGGAGTTGCGCGGCATTCCCTACGAGGGCGTCCCGGTTGGAACGATCAAGCGCCATGCCACCGGCAAGGGCAACGCCCCGAAGGAGGCGATGATTGCTGCAGCCCGTGCGCGCGGGTTCTCGCCCGCCGACGACAACGAAGCCGATGCCATCGCGATCCTGCTCTGGGCCATCGAGACCTGCGGAGGTGCGCAATGAACGGCATGCGGTTCACGCCGAAGGGCTATGGCGGCCAGCGTCGCGGTCCCGACGAGGTCAAGCGCGACAGCTGGCGCGAACAGGGTCTCCTGGCCGTCGCCCTCGACGACGGCCGGCTGACCTGGCCGGAACGGGAACTCGTCCGCCAACTCGGCGAACGGCTCTACGGCAAGCGGGAAGAGGAGGCGCGCCATGGCTGACTGGACGACGACACGGGTTGAGGACCGGCTCGACGCGGCCGCCGATGTGTTTCGGTCGTTGCCGGAGGTGAAGCCGCAGGGCTTCTTCAATGCGTGGCCCGAGTATTTCCACAGCTTCGCCGATCAGGTCGGCCAGGAACCCCGAATGCGCAAGCCTCGGCCCGGCCCCCGCGACATCACGCAGGCGGAAGAGGCGCTGCTGTGGTTGCGCTGGCTCGAGGTCGACGACGCCCGGATCGTTTGGCTGCGTGCCAACCGCACGCCGTGGAAGCCGATTTGCTGGCAACTCGGCATCAGCCGTGCAACCGCTAACCGGCGATGGCAATACGGCATCGCGGTTATCGTGTGGCGGTTGAACGGCAAGCAGGTGCCAAAGAAGCGATCGATGGAGTTCGTAACTCGCGGCGTCACACAGTCGAGGCAATAATTTCGGCATCAAATCGTTTTATTGCCGCCTCGCCAAGACTCGTTGTGGGCTCCCCGTCACGCCGGAAATTTCTTCTGATGAACCTCACAGAGCATGATCTCGAATCGGAGTAGGTTGATTATTTGCAGAAAGAGTGTCGAGCACTTCGCGAGATATGCGGCGTAGCCCAATTCCTGCTCCGGGCCGGACCCGCCCTTCCCGGAGCGGTAAACAATCTTGTTTTCTGGCGTGATCAGCTTGATGGAGGCATGATGGGACGCATTCCTAATCTGGTTGTCTCTCTCCGAACAAAGATTCGCGAGCGCAGGCGTTCCATCAAAGGGGCCAAACCTACTTGATTTATCGAGTTCAAGGTACTTCTTCCGGGTCAAAGACTGAAATTGGTCAAAAGGACGTCCAGAGGCCACGTTGTTAAGGTAGGCTAAAATATCAACCAATGATGAGAAGGTTTCGAACGCGTTTCCATAGAACATCTTTGTCTTGCCGAATTGAGCCGAGGTCACTGTAGATGCGGCATCAACATCAAGACCTTTCTTGACGCGGAAAATGACTTGGGAGAAGTCGTCGTATGCGACAAAGAACTCTCGAATAATTGAAAGATACAGCTCCGCACGATTAGGTGCCAAGTTTTCTTCGTACTCTTTGAAAAAGGTCTTGAGCTCCGGCTTATCTCGATTGTCCTGCACGATTTTGAACGCCTTGCGAAATGGGTCTTCAAATGCGGGCTGACTGAAAAATAGACAGAAGCGCCAAAGCCAGTCGTTCAAGTTGTTGAGCGGGTCGTTGGCATAAAATTCCGCAGATCCTTCGGCGATCTTTCTTTCGCTAAGTTTCCTGTGGCCGTTTCTATGCAGGTTCCAAGCCTTCTTTAGAAGTTGCCACTCACCAGAGAAATCTGCGGACCGGTAAGGGCGAGAGTTCTGCCATTTATCGGGGAAGTCCTTGAAAGCAACTAGTGAACCATGCTCCTCAGCCACTTTCATCATTTCTTGCATTTGCGTAATGCGAGGGAATGAGACGTCCCTATGCCTTTCTTCCAAGGGTACAAGGAAGTTTGCATCGACGTTCACAACAGGTGAAGCAGCTTCTTCCTCTGAAAGTTCCACGTTTTCAACTGGCTCCCCAACAAAATGAGGGATGGGGCTTCCTTCGGGCCTGACTACACGCATACCCACTGTTAATTCCTCTCCGCATCCGGAGCAATGAAATGTGTGCGTTTGATAGTGACCTGCCCCCCGCGAAATCCCTCGCCTTAATGTAGAGTCTGCGCCAACTCTGAAGGAGCAGACGAATGCGAAAGAGCCGTTTCACCGAGGCGCAGATAATCGGGATGATCAAGGAGCAAGAGGCGGGAATGCCGACTGCGGAGGTGTGCCGCAGGCACGGCCTGAGCAGCGCGACGTTCTACAAGCTGAAGTCAAAGTATGGCGGCCTGGAAGTGTCCGAGGCGGCCAGGCTGAAGGCGCTTGAGGAGGAGAATGCCAAACTCAAGCGCCTGTTGGCAGACACCATGCTGGACAACGTCGTCCTAAAGGACCTTCTGGGAAAGAGCTGACGACATTGATCAAGCGGCGAGACGCGGCGCTCCGGGTGATGCGAGATCATGACATCTCGCAGCGCCGGGCCTGTCGGCTGGTCGGTGTCGATCCCAAGACAGTCCGGCGAGAACGTCCGCCGGACTGTGCTGGCATCCGCAAGGAGATGCAGGAGATTGCCGGCAAGCGGCGTCGGTTCGGCTATCGCCGGATCGGCGTGCTGCTGGAACGCAAGGGCATGAGCATGAATCACAAGAAGCTCTATCGCATCTACCGCGAGGAAGGTCTGTCGGTGAAGCGACGACGCGGCCGGAAGCGGGCACGCGGTACACGGACGCCGATGCCGGTTGCCGCGTGGCCCAACGCGCGCTGGTCCTTGGACTTCGTGTCTGACAGCTTCGGCGCCTCGCGGAAGTTCCGGATCCTGGCCGTGATCGATGATTGCACCCGGGAATGTTTGTGCCTCGTAGCGGACACCAGCCTGTCCGGCGCACGGGTTGCCCGTGAGCTCAGCGCGCTGATCCGGATCTACGGCAAGCCCGGTTGCATTGTCAGTGACAACGGGACCGAGTTCACCAGCCGGGCGATCCTGAAATGGGCCGACGAGAACGAGGTGCCATGGCACTACATCGATCCGGGCAAGCCCCAGCAGAATGCTTTCGTCGAAAGCTTCAACGGCAGCCTGCGAGACGAGCTGTTGAACGAGGAGCTCTTTGACAGCCTGGACGATGCGCGGCGGAAGCTGGCCCTGTGGCGCTACGACTACAACGCGGTCAGACCGCACTCCTCGCTGGGCAACCAGACCCCGCAACAAGCGCGCCGAGCGCTTGAGCAATTTGAGGGCTCCGCGCACAGCGCGCTTGCGTCCGACGAGGCGCCCGAATACCAAAATCCAACCAGCAGACTCTCGTTATGAATGAGGGACCCGTGGGGGGCAGGTCAATAGGTCTCATGACCAAGACCGATCCGAACGGTATGGTTTTGACCGCAGGTGGTGCATCGAAAAGAAGTTCGGACAATCATGTTTGGCTCGTTCACACTATTTTTCGGCTGTATTTGCCCTGCGGTCTTGTTGGGCGGATACGCGCTTGACAACCTTTGTTCCAGCCTGCGTCAGCACGCTATGTCTATTGCGGAACTCGAGGCACTACAAGGAAACGGCAAGGTTCGAAATGCTGCGGGGCGAAATGGCCAAGTTGACCGGTCAAGGGTCGCTTCGCGGTCGAGACACTTTCATGTGAGACACTGAACGCCAAGACAATCAGCCGTTCCGAGGCTATCAATGAGGGCATACTCGGGAGAGGAGCGCGCAGGCACTGGCCGCGTAGCCGGCTTCCGGGGTCCAGCGAGGGGACCAGTCAGGGCCCGAACTGCCAAGCCTTTGATATCTTGGTTCCTTCCTGGCCATATTCGTATGCTGGCGGGCGAAGCGCGGGACATCGCCAGCGACAGGGCCGGATTTTTGGGAAGCCACCCGGAAGCCGGAGCCTCGCGCGCCCCGCGCAAACACCAATGAACGCTGACCTTTCGACCGGACATCGCTGGTGGCCGCTGGACCCCCGTGTGGAGTCCAGCCCGGCATCCGGAATCCGCAAGCCACCGGCATCCACCCGACCGAGGAACCCTGCCCACCATGACGCTGAGCTTCGCCCCGGACGCGATAGAGACGTGGCCGCTGTCGCGCCTCCAGCCCTACGCGAAGAACGCGAAGGCGCATGGCGCGGACCAGGTCGCGAAGATCGCTGCCAGCATGGCCGAGTTCGGCTGGACGGTTCCGTGCCTGGTCGCCGAAGACGGAGAACTGATCGCAGGCCATGGCCGCGTGCTGGCCGCAACGCAGCTCGGGCTGACCGAAGCGCCGGTGATCGTGCTCGGGCACCTGACCGAGGCGCAGCGCCGGGCGTATCGGATCGCCGACAACAAGCTGACCGAGCTCGGCACCTGGGACGAGGCGCTGCTGTCGGCGGAACTGAACGATCTGCTGGCCGAGGATTTCGACTTGTCGCTGGTCGGATTTTCCGATGGTGAACTGGACAAGCTGCTGGCCTTCGTGCCGGAGGGGGACGGTGAAGAAGGTGGCGCCGGGGGCTCCGTGCCGCCGGTGACCATCCCCGAACCACCGCGCAATCCGGCGTCGCGGACGGGCGATCTCTGGATCCTCGGCGACAACCGCCTGCTCTGCGGTGACAGCACCAGCGCTGCCGATGTGCGTCGCCTGATGAGTGGCGAGCGGGCGATCCTGTTCGCGACCGACCCACCGTATCTGGTGGACTACGATGGCTCGAACCATCCGACCCGGAACAAGGATTGGTCCGCGTCTTATGGCACGACCTGGGACGACAGTTCGCAGGGGGCGGAACTCTACGACGGGTTCATCGCGGCGGCCGTGGCCGAGGCCATCGCCGAGGACGCCGCCTGGTACTGCTGGCACGCCTCCCGCCGCCAGGCGATGCTGGAAGCGTGCTGGGAGAAGGCAGGAGCTTTCGTCCACCAGCAGATCATCTGGGTGAAAGATCGCGGCGTCCTGACCCGATCGCACTACCTCTGGAAGCACGAACCCTGTTTCATGGGCTGGCGCCGCCCGAACCGGCCGCCGAAGGTGGCCGAGCAGACGCTGCCATCGACATGGGAATTGCCGTCCTTCGCCAGGGACGACCGCCCCGACCATCCGACGCCGAAACCGCTCGACGCGTTCGGGATCCCGATGCGCCAACATGTTGCCCGAGGCGGTCTCTGCTACGAGCCGTTTTCGGGTTCAGGGTCGCAGATCATGGCGGGCGAGGCCAATGGCCGCCGCGTCTTCGCGATGGAAATCAGCCCGGCCTATGTCGACGTCGCCGTGGAACGCTGGCAGGCAGAGACCGGCCGCGACGCGATCCTCGACGGCGACGGTCGGACCTTCGCGCAGGTGAGGACCGAGCGGCTGGGCGACGATGCCGACGCCCCAACCGATGCCGCGGCAACGGACGCCGCCCCCGAACCCGCGCGAAAGCGCAAGACCGCCGCGTGACATGCATGACCTGGCTTTACCTTCCTCCGGAGACGCTTCCGGAGCCAGAGACGTATGCCTCTTCGGCCTCTCCCTCTGCTCCGGCGCGGGCGGTCTCGACCTCGGGCTCGCCATCGCCTTCCCCGGCTATCGTGCTGTGGGCCATGTCGAACGGGAAACCTACGCCGCAGCCACTCTCGTGGCGCGGATGGAAGACGCGTCCCTGGATCAGGCTGTTGTCTGGGACGATGTTGCCAGTTTCGACGGCCGCCCGTGGCGCGGCGCGGTGGACATCGTCACTGCGGGCTATCCGTGCCAGCCGTTCTCGGTCGCTGGCAAGCGCCGGGGCGCGGACGACCCGCGCCACCTCTGGCCGCACGTCGCCCGCATCATCGGCGAGGTCGAGCCGCCCTTCGTGTTCCTCGAGAATGTCGCCCATCATCTCCGCCTCGGCTTCCCCGAAGTCGCCGCAGGACTGGTCCGCATGGGCTACCGCCTTGCGGCAGGCCTCTTCACGGCGGCGGAAGTCGGCGCGCCCCACAAGCGAGAGCGACTCTTCATCCTGGCCATCCGCGAGGGGGACGACCTGGCCGACCCCGCGCGCCTGCTCCGGCACCCGCTCGAGTGGCGGGAACCGAACGGAGCTGCTGCGGCTCTGGCCGACACCGAGGGCCAGCGCCAACGAGAACCGGCAGACGAAGCCGACGCCGTCTCAGGAGGCGGGCCAGCACGGGATGAACCTTGCGACCACGGCCGCGATGTGGCCGACGCCGCAGACCGACAGTTTCCGCAGCCGGGGCGGCGAACGACGAGACGAGAAGGGTCTGGACCGCATGGCGCGGGACTGGCCGACGCCGATGGCGAACGACGGCTGCAAGCCGAGCGCGGGCAACCGCAAGACGGCCGATCTGACCCATGCGGCGGGATTGTGGATGACGCCGACAGCGCGGGATCACAAGGATGGGGCCACGAGCCTTGCGAACACGCCGGTGAACGGGCTGCTTGGCCGCCAGGTCCTGGTGACACCGACGGCTGGGCCGAATACCTCCGACGTGCGCCGAACCTTGAACCCGCTGTTCGTCGAGGCGCTGATGGGCTGGCCCACCGGGTGGACCGGCTTCGCCTCTGTGGCAACGGCGTGGTCCCCCTGGTTGCGGCGCATGCGCTGCGAACTCTGGCGGCTGAATTGCTGGCCGATGGATGAGGTGGAGGCATGAAACAGTCGCGCCTCATGTCGCTGGTCGAAGCCGTCGCCAACGTGATCGTCGGCTACGGCGTCGCCGTGGTCACACAGATCCTGATCTTCCCGATCTTCGGCTTGCACACGACGCTGGCGCAGAACCTGAAGATGGGTGCGGTGTTCACCGTGGTGAGCATCGCGCGGTCCTACGTCCTGCGGCGTCTGTTCGAGGCGATCCGGATGCGGGGCGACTAGATGGAGTAGCTGCCGAAGGGCTTTCCGAACTTCTCAACGCCCGACTTGCCCAGCAACGTCAGCTTGTTGTGCAGCTTGTGCCCGGGAGATGCGTTTCGGGCCTCGCGAGCCCAGACCTTGGCGTCAATTTCCCAGACATCGAAGTTCGTTCCGTCCGGGGTGAAAGCACAGAGAACGACATCGATCCGCTCGAGAAGAGTGTTGAGACATCCCCATTGGGTGTTGCGTCCCTTCGCGGTGCGCAGCGTAGCTCGCCGACCGTCAGGTAGTTTGAGTTCTGTTGCCACAGGGCTGACGAGGTCGCCGATTTTGCTCGCAAGTGCCCGGCCAGCTGAGATGCCAAACTCATACCCCTCGCGGCCGGTGAACTCGTCCTGTCCGCCACCCGGCTTGGAGGGTTTCGTCGATACGACCTTGGGAGCCTTCGGCAGAAATTCGTCCAAGGCACGAGCGGCAACGGATGCAGCCGATAGACTAGGGTTCTGAGTCAAGAATTCGCCGAGACGGGATGCCAGATTGGGATCCAGTCTAACCGTGATCGAGTCTACCATGCGCGCCACCATTCAAGAGGGTTGATGCATCCATCTTGCAGGCCAACGATAGGATTCGTCAAGAGGTATGATTCATACCCCTTGACGTCTCGTGCTTCCGCGAAGCTGCGTCCAATCAAGCGATGCGGTAGACCCGCCCCCGATCCTCGACCTTCTCCGAGGTCACCTCGAGCCCGAGTTTTTTCTTCAGCGCCCCGGCCATCGCGCCGCGCACCGTGTGCGACTGCCAGCCCGTCGCGGCCATGATCTCCTCGATGGTCGCGCCATCCGGCGCGCGCAGCATGGCGATCAGGGTGGCTTGCTTGGTGCCCTCGCGCGACGTGCGCGTCTTGGGTGCGGCCTTCGGTTCCGTGGGAGTGTCCGGCACGGGCTCCTCGGTCGGCGCGTCCGTCGCGCCCGCAGGCGCGGGGTTCGCATCCTTAGTCTCGATGCCGATGGCGGCGAGGCCTGCGTCAGTGGCGACCAGCGTGGTGCCGTGGCCGTCGCCGGTTTCGCGCCACATGGGCTCGCCCTTGCGCATGTCGGTGTCGACCTCCTGCAGGAAACCCTTGGCGAGCAGCGCGCCGACCACCTTGGCGGCGGCCCCGCCGCGCAAGCTCTCGGGCAGCGGCAGGGCAGTGCGCTCGGGCCGCTGGGCGGCGGCGCTCAGGATCAGGGCTTGGGTGTCGGAAAGCTTGTTCATCGTCGTCTCCCGTATCGGGGCGCGCGGGATGCGGGCCCTTCTACGAGGTCGAGCCCGCCAGTCGGCGGGCGGGACCGGGAGCAGGTCGTCTCACTCGGCGTGTTCGCCTTCGCTGAAGGCCATGTCGGTGATCTCGCGCAGCTTGGCGCGGTAGTGGTTCAGGGTGCCGACATGGCCCCAGTTGATCTCGTCGGGGCTGGTCTCGAAGTGGTCGGCGCTGAGGGCGGCGAGCCGCTCCAGCATCGCGTCGATCTCCGTCTTCGCGGCGATGAAGGCGTCGAGGGCTTTCGTGTTGTCGGTCGCGCGGCGGGTCATCGTGGTGGCTCCGTGGTGAGTTGCATCGTCCTTCTGGAGACACGTTCCCTCTGTCGGCGACGCTTATCAACTCGGTAAGCACATGATTTGGAATGATAATCGGAGCTGTCGATGCAGGGCATGAGCGAGCGCCAGTACGCCGCCCATGTCGGGCTATCGCGGGGTGCGATCCAGAAGGCGAAGACGGCCGAGCGGCTGGTCCTCTATCCCGACGGCAGCATCAACGCGGCCGCGAGCGACGCCCGGCGCGCGGAGACGACGGACCCGTCGAAGACGAGGAAGCCGCCCGCGCCGAAGCTGAAGCCCGTCCCCGAGGCGGCGGTGGCGGCCGTCGGCGACACGCTGCGCGAACAGGGTCTGGCGGTGCCGGCGGTCGGCGGCGGCACGACCTTCCTGCAGGCCAAGACCGCGAACGAGGTGCTGAAGGCGCAGGAACGACGCATCCGTCTGCAGAAGCTGAAGGGGGAGTTGATCGAGCGGGCCCGCGCGCTGGCGCTGGTGTTCCGCCTGGCGCGGGAGGAACGGGACACGTGGGTGAACTGGCCCGCGCGCGCGGCGGCTCTGATGGCGGCCGAGCTCTCGGCGGCATCCAGCGACGCGACGGGCAAGCAGATCACCGTGGAGCCAGCCGCGATGCAGAAGGTCCTGGAGAAACATGTACGCGCCCACCTCGACGAACTCGCCGAGGTCCGGCCCGACTTCCGGTGATGATGATGGCCTGACGGACTTCGACGGCGCGGGCGAGATCCTGCGCGCCTGGGGCAGCGGGCTGCGGCCCGATCCGGACCTGACCGTCTCGGAATGGGCGGACCGGCACCGGATGCTCTCGGGCCGCGCCTCGGCCGAGCCCGGGCGGTATCGCACTGTGCGCACACCCTACATGCGCGAGATCATGGACCGGCTGTCGCCCGGCGATCCCACGCAGCGGATCGTGTTCATGAAGGCCGCGCAGGTGGGCGCGACCGAGGCGGGCAACAACTGGATCGGGTTCGCGATCCACCAGGCGCCGGGCCCGATGTTGGCGGTCCAGCCGACGGTGGAACTGGCCAAGCGTAACTCGCGGCAGCGGATCGACCCGCTGATCGACGAGAGCCCGGAGCTGCGGGAGCGGGTCAAACCGGCCCGGTCACGCGACGCGGGCAACACCATGCTGTCGAAGGAGTTCGCGGGCGGCATCCTGATCATGACCGGGGCGAACTCGGCGGTCGGGCTGCGGTCCACACCGGCGCGCTACATCTTCCTCGACGAGGTCGACGCGTATCCCGCGTCCGCCGACGAGGAAGGCGATCCGGTCACGCTGGCCGAAGCGCGGTCGCTGACCTTCGCGCATCGGCGCAAGGTGCTGCTGGTCTCGACGCCGACGATCCGTGGGCTGAGCCGGATCGAGCGCGAATACGAGGCGAGTGACCAGCGCCGGTTCTTCGGGCCCTGTCCGCATTGCGGGGCGATGCAGTGGCTGAAGTTCGACCGCCTGCGCTGGCAGAAGGGCCGCCCGGAGACGGCGGAATACCACTGCGAGGGCTGCGACGCGGCAATCGCGGAACACCACAAGACGGCGATGCTGGAGGGCGGCGAATGGCGGGCGACCGCCACCGCCGCCGATCCGACCACGGTCGGGTATCACCTCTCGGCACTTTATTCGCCGATCGGCTGGCTGAGCTGGGAGCGGATCGTGCGGGCATGGGACGCGGCTCAGGGGTCGGACGAGGCGATCAAGGCGTTCCGAAACACGATCCTCGGTGATACCTGGGTCGAGACCGGCGAAGCCCCCGACTGGCAGCGGCTCTACGACCGGCGCGAGCGCTGGACGTCCGGCATGGTGCCCGCGGGCGGGCTGTTCCTGACCGCCGGGGCCGACGTGCAGAAAGACCGTATCGAGGTCGATGTCTGGGCCTGGGGGCGCGGACTTGAGTCCTGGCTCGTCGATCACGTCGTGATCGAGGGCGGGCCCGACCGGCACGACGCATGGTCCGAGCTGACGGCGCTGCTGGATCGAAGCTGGCCGCATGCACGCGGCGCGCATCTCAGGATCGCGCGGCTCGCCATCGACACCGGCTACGAGGCCCCGGCGGTCTATTCCTGGTCGCGCGCACAGGGGTTTGGGCAGGTATCGCCGGTCAAGGGCGTCGAGGGGTTCAACCGCTCGAGCCCGGTATCGGGGCCGACCTTCGTCGACGCGACCGAGGGCGGGAAACGCCTTCGTCGCGGCGCGCGGCTCTGGACCGTGGCGGTGTCGACCTTCAAGGCCGAGACCTACCGCTTCCTGCGGCTGGCGCGGCCGACCGAAGAGGAAATGGCCGAGGGTGCCGCGTTCCCGCCTGGCTCGGTGCATCTGCCGCATTGGGTCGAGAATGAGTGGCTGAAGCAGTTCGTGGCAGAGCAGCTGGTGACGGTGCGCACGAAGCGCGGCTTCGCCCGGCTGGAATGGCAGAAGCTGCGCGAGCGCAACGAGGCGCTGGATTGCCGGGTCTATGCCCGCGCCGCCGCCTGGATCGCGGGCGCGGACCGCTGGCCCGACGCGAAATGGCGCGACCTCGAGGATCAGCTCGGGGCGGCCCCCACCGACACCGATCCCGCCGGGCAGATCAACCGGCCGGGACAGGCCCCACAGGGCAAACGCCGCTCCGACTGGCTCGGGCGGCGTGGAGGATGGTTTTGACATGACCGACTGGACGGAAACCGAGCTCTCGGCGCTGCGCCGCGCCTATGCCAGCGGCACGACCCGGGTGAGCTATGACGGCAAGTCCGTCGACTACGGCTCGGCCGAGGATCTGCTGGCCCGCATCCGCACCATCGAGCGCGCCATCGCGGGCACCACCCGGCCGCTGCCGATCGCCGGACTGGCTGGCTTCTCGCGCGGGGACCGGTGATGTCGGCGAACTGGTTCGACCACGCCATCGCAACCGTGGCGCCGCGGATGGCCGCGCGCCGCGTGATGGCGCGTCAGGCGTTCGAGACCCTGACGCGGGGCTATGACGGCGCGGCGCGCGGGCGGCGCACCGAGGGCTGGCGCGCGCCGGGATCCTCGGCCGACACCGAGATCGGCGTGGCCGGTGCGCTGCTGCGCGACCGGATGCGCGATCTGGTGCGCAACAACCCGCATGCGGCCAAGGCCGTCGCAGTGCTGGTCAACAACATCATCGGCGCGGGCATCATGCCGCGTGCCGCCAGCGGCGACGACACGCTCGACCGGAAGGTCGACGCGCTGTTTGAACGCTGGACGGCGGAGTGCGACGCCGACGGCCAGCTCGACTTCTACGGCCTGCAGACGCTGATCTGCCGCGAGATGGTCGAGGCGGGCGAGGTGCTGGTGCGCCGCCGCCTGCGGCGATCCTCGGACGGGCTGCCGGTACCGCTGCAGCTGCAGGTGCTGGAGGCAGACTTCCTCGACGCCACGAAATCCGGCGCCGTCGGCTCGGGACGCCTCGTGCAGGGGATAGAGTTCGACCCGGTCGGCAAGCGCCGGGCCTACTGGCTCCATGCCGAGCATCCCGGCGACGCCTACGGGGCCTTGCAGAACGGTCTGCAGAGCCGCCCGGTCCCGGCGACCGAGATCGCCCATATCTACGAGAAGCAGCGCACGCAGGCGCGGGGCGTTCCCTGGGGCGCGCCGGTCATTCGGTCACTGCGCGATCTCGACGATTACGAGGTGGCCGAGCTGGTCCGCAAGAAGACCGAGGCCTGCGTGACCGCCATCGTCTTCGGCGACGACGAGGCGCAGCAGGGCATCGCGCCCTCGGTGGTCGATGCCGATGGCAACCGCGTGGAGCAGTTCGAGCCGGGGCTGATCGCCTATGCCCGCGGCGGCAAGGATATCCGCTTCAACCAGCCCTCGGCCACCGGCGGCTACGGCGAATACAAGCGGGCGAGCCTGCACACGATCTCGGCCGGGTTCCGGGTGCCCTACGAGCTGCTGACCGGGGACCTGTCCCAGGTGAACTATTCCTCGATCCGCGCGGGTCTCGTGGAGTTCCGCCGCCAGATCGACGCCGTGCAGTGGCAGTTGTTCATCCCGATGTTCTGCGCGCCGGTGTGGCGTTGGTTCACCGAAGCCGCATGGGCGGCGGGCCAGATCCCGTCGCCGATCGTGCCGGTCGAATGGTCGCCGCCGAAGTTCGAGGCGGTCGATCCGCAGAAGGACGCGATGGCCAACCTGCTGTCGATCCGCTCCGGCACCATGACGCTGGCCGAGGTGATCGCGAAGCAGGGCCGCAATCCCGATGCGGTGCTGGCCGAGATCGCCGCGACCAACGCCAAGCTCGACGCGCTGGGGCTGGTGCTCGACAGCGACCCGCGCCGCGTCACCAAGACCGGCAGCGCGCAGACCAACGATCCGGCCACCGATCCGGATGCAGACGAACCGGCCGATGACCCCTCCGCCAACGCGGAAACCGACCCGGCGCAGGCCGACCAACAGGACTGACCTTCATGGACACGATGATCGAACTGCCGGCCATGCGCCGGTCGGCGGAGCTTGCGCGGAACACGGCCAACGCCGACAGCCGCACCGTCGAGGTGGTCTGGTCGGCAGGCGCCCGCGTCCGCCGCGCGACCTTCTTCGGCGAGCCCTACGACGAGGAGCTCAGCCTCGACCCGGCCCATGTCCGGCTCGACCGTCTGAACGCGGGCGCGCCGTTCCTCAAGGTGCACGAGCTCGACACGCTCGACGCGGTGATCGGCTCCGTCGTCCCCGGTTCCGCCCGGATCGAGAACGGCCGCGGCATCGCCTTGGTGCGGATCAGCGAACGCGCCGATGTCGAGCCGATCTGGCGCGACATCCAGGCCGGGCACATCCGCGCGGTCTCCATCGGTTACCAGGTCCACCGCTTCGAGGTCTCGAAACCCGAGGCCGCGCGCGAGCTTTGGCGGGCAGTGGACTGGACGCCGTTTGAGGTCTCCGCCGTCGCGGTCGGCGCCGACCCTGCCGCAGGCTTCCGCGCCCAGCACCCCCATCACGACTGCGTCCTCCACCGCCGGGACGCCCCCACACCGCAAGGAGCATCCCCGATGACGGACAAGACCGAGACCCCGGCGAGCGACGCCGCAATTCCCGCCACCCAGCCGACCGAGCCGGTCGAAACCGAGGACACCCCCATGACCGAGCCGAAACCGGCTGCGCCCGACCCGAAGGTCGCCGCCAGCGAGACGCGCAGCCAGCCAAAGACGCAGGCCACTCCCGCGCCCGACACGGAAGCGGTCGCGACGCGCGCCCGCGAGGCGGAGCGCGACCGCGTCTCCACCATCTACGATCTGGCCGGGCGGCTGAACCTCGAGCGCGGCTTCGCAGAGGACCTGGTCAAGCGCGGCGTCAGCGTCGACGAGTCCCGCCGCCTGATCCTCGATCAGGTCGCCGCCAAGTCCGACGAGACCCGGACCTTCGGCAATGTCTCCGTCACTCTCGGCGGCCGGGACGAGCGCATCACCCGCCGCGACGCGGTGGCGAATGCGCTGCTGCACCGATACAGCCCGACGCTGTTCCAGCTGGAGGACGCCGCCCGGCAGTATCGCGGCATGACCCTGCTGGAGCTCGCCCGCGAAAGCCTCGGCAATGCCGGGGTCAACACGCGGGGGCTGTCGCGCGACGAGGTGGCGACCCGCGCGCTGCACTCGACCTCGGACTTCCCCGAGATCCTCTCGGCGGTCACCAACAAGACCCTCCGGCAGGCCTACGAGGCCTATCCCCGCACCTTCATGCTGTTCTGCCGCCAGGTGCTGGCGACCGACTTCAAGGCCATGCACCGGGTCCAGCTCGGCGAAGCGCCGCAGCTGCTCGAGGTCGGCGAGAGCGGCGAATTCAAGCGCGGCACGCTCGGCGAGAGCAAGGAGAGCTACAAGGTCAAGACCTATGGCCGGGTGGTCGCCATCACCCGTCAGACGCTGATCAACGACGACCTCGACGCCTTCACCCGCATCCCGGCGATGTACGGCAACTCCATCGCCCAGCTGGAGTCGGACGTGGTCTGGGGCATCATCACCGCCAACCCGGCGATGGCCGACGGCAACGCGCTGTTCCACACCACGCACAAGAACCTCGCAGGCACCGGCGCGGCGCTCGATGTCGGCAGCGTCGGTGCGGCGCGCGCCGCGATGGCCAAGCAGACGGGTCTCGACAAGAAGACGGTGCTGAACGTCCGTCCGGCCTTCCTGATCGTGCCCGCTTCGCTGGAGCTGAAGGCCGAGCAGCTGGTGGCCCAGAACCTGGTGCCCGCCGCGACGTCCAGCGTGGTGCCGCAGTCGATCCGCACCCTCGCGCCGATCAGCGAGCCCCGGCTCGACGCCGCCAGCGAGACCGCCTGGTATCTGGCGGCCAGCCCGAACCAGATCGACACCATCGAGTACGCCTATCTCGAGGGTCAGCAGGGCGCCTACATCGAGACCCGCAACGGCTTCGACGTCGACGGGGTCGAGATCAAGTGCCGCCTCGACTTCGGTGCCAAGGCGATCGACTGGCGCGGTCTCTACAAAAATCCTGGAGCATAGGATCGGATGGCCGCAATGACGATCGATGATCGGCATGGCGCGGTGCCGATCCCCGGGTTCCCCGGATACCACATCGACCGGGTCGGTCGGGTCTGGAGCGCGCATCGCAAGGGCAGGATCCCGCACGGTGCACGCTCTGCCTGGCTGGATCGCCACGAGTGGACGCTGCGCAAGCCATGGTGTGACCCCGACGGATATCTGCACCACACGCTGGTCCGCGACGGCGAAGGCAACCGTCAGCGGATCGCCCTGCACATTCTGGTCGCGGCCGCGTTTCTGGGACCGCGACCGGAAGGACTGGTCGTCGCTCATCTCGACGGCGACAAGGCTAACAATCGGGTCGACAACCTCGCCTATGTAACGCAGCGCGAGAACATCGAGCACAAGCGCATCCACGGCACGATGCCCTGCGGCGACCGCTCGCATCTCTCGCGCATGACCGATCGCCAATGCACCCGGATGCTCGATTGCCTCGATGTGGGGTTCTCCCGTCGCGAGGTCGCCGGGGCTTTCGGCGTCACCGTCTCGCATGTCGCGGCCCTGAAAACAGGCCGCATCCGAAAGCACCTGACCAACCAGCGCACCTGAGAAAGGATCCTCCCCATGAAAAACTTCGTCCAGCCAGGCAACACCATCACCCTGACCGCGCCCTATGCCGTCGCCTCCGGCGATGGCCTGCTCGTTGGCTCCATCTTCGGCATCGCCGCAGGCGCGGCCGCTCTCGGCGAGACGGTCGAGACCGCGCTCGTCGGCGTCTTCGACATCACCAAGGTCGGCTCCCAGGCCTGGACCGTCGGCGCCAGGGTCTATTGGGACGACACCAACAAGCGCTGCACCACGGTGGCGACCGACAACACTCTCATCGGCGTGGCCGTCGAGGCGGTGGCGAGCGGCGCGGGCGACACCATCGGTCGGGTGCGCCTGAACGCGACGTTCTGATGAGCGCCTTCGCCGCCGCGGTTGGCGCGCTCTTCGCCGATCCGAACATCGGCCGGGACGCGGTCTACATCGCCGACGGCGGCGCGCCCGTCCTGGTGCGCGTCGTCGCCCGGCGTGCCGATGCGATCAGCGATTTCGGCGACGCGCGGCTCTGGTCCGAGACCACCCGCATTGACCTGCGCGTGGCTGAGGTGCCGACACCGCGTCCCGGCGACAGGATCGAGATCGACGGGGACGCATTCCTCATCCAGGGAGAGCCGGTTCGCGACCGTGAGCGCCTGGTCTGGACCGTTGATCTGCGCCCGGCATGAAACTGAAGCTCGACATCGATCCCGACATCGTCGCGATGATGGCGGCCGAGGTCGCGGCCGGCGAACGCGCGGTGACCGCCGCGATGCGCGAAGCGGGGACCGGGCTGAAGACGGCGTGGCGGCTGCAGATCACCGGTGCGGGGCTCGGCACACGGCTGGCCAACTCGATCCGCAGCCAGAACTTCCCAAGGTCGGGCGAAAGCCTCGACGCCGCAGCTTTGGTCTGGTCCAAGGCCCCGGTGATCGTCGGTGCCCATGACACCGGGCCGCTGATCCGCTCCAAAGACGGGTTCTGGCTGGCGATCCCGCTGCCTGCGGCGGGCAAGTCCCTGCGCGGCGGCCGGATCACGCCCGGCGAGTGGGAGCGGCGACGCGGGCTGCGCCTGCGCTTCGTCTATCGCCGCACAGGGCCAAGCCTGCTGGTCGCCGAGGGACGGCTGAACACTAAGGGCCAAGCGGTCGTATCGCGCTCGAAGACTGGTCGCGGCAGAATCACCGCGCCGATCTTCCTGCTGGTGCCGCAGGTCAAGCTGCCGAAGCGGCTGGACCTCGCGCGGGATGCCGAGCGAGCGGCGGACGGTGTGCCGGGGTTGATCGTGACGAATTGGGTTGAAGGTCGATTATCGTGAGGCCGTCGTTGCAGTCCTTTCCACATGACATCTGGAGACGCCTGCCTTGGATGTCGCTCAACCGGACCGGTGGTGCGTTACTCCGTCAGGCCCCAGAAATCCGCGATCCGGCGGGTCGAGGAAATACCGACCTCCAACATGTACTTGCCCTCTTCACCGAGGCCTTCGTCACCCTCACTGCTGATCGGCGTACCGTGGCCCATGTTCTCGATTATGTACTCCTCGATCACCACTCTTTCGTCAGTGTCGCACCAGACCCACCGCGGGACGCCATCGACTTTCTCCACGCGGGTGGGCGGTCCCTCGACATTGTGGATTTTTTGCCACTGCCGGACGATTGCGTCGGCATTGGAACTATCGACCGTCCGATCAAGGGCGCCGTGCCAGACCGAGATCGTCGGCCAAGGCCCGGCGAATTTCGAGGCATCGCGCACAAGCGCGTTGAGTTTTCGATCTGACGGACTGCCATACCCCTTCATGCGGACAATCGCCTGCATCAGGCTGTCTGCGCTGCCGTAAGCCAGACCAGCTATAATCGCGCCGCCCGCAAACACTTCGGGATAGGTCGCCAGCATCACGGATGTCATGGCCCCGCCCGACGACATCCCGGTGATGAAGACGCGCGCCGGATCAACGAGGTGATCATCAACGACCTGCTTGATCATGTGACGGATCGAAAGTGCTTCACCCTTGCCGCGGTGAATGTCGCCTGACTCGAACCAGTTGAAGCTGCCGAGGATGTTGTTGCTCTGCCTTTGTCCCGGAAACAGCAGCGCAAATCTCCGCTCGTCAGCGAGCTCAGACCAACCTGATCCGAGATCATAGCTCTCCGCTGATTGTGTGCTGCCATGCAGCACAACGACAAGAGCGCCGTTCTTTGTAAACTTTTCCGGAACATAGACGTCGGCACTTAGCGAGCCGGGGTCGGTTCCGAAGCTGTCCATCGACTTCAGGCGTGAAGACAGTTTCATATGACCTCATGTGCTAATCGACTATTTGTTCCGGATAAAGTCTACGCACCGAAGCGAAGAAGGTTCCTTTCGTGAATTGAATCTAGCGGTCAAAAACTGCCCTTCGCCTTTTGTTGGGGTGAGGAAAATCTGCGTTATGTCCGGCTAAGGGCAAACGCTAGCGCACTTTGGATCAGCGAATGCCCACCCCTCGCGAAACCATCCTCGCCGCGCTGTACGCGCGGCTTTCGGCGCTGCCTGCGACCGCCCTGCGCGGCGACGTGCTGCCCGAGCGCGTGCCGGCCGAGGGCCTGCTGATCCTCCGCGACGGCGAACCGGGGGAGCCGGAGGTGACATTGTCGCCGCTGCGCTATCACTACCAGCACCGTGCCGAGATCGAGGCAGTCGTGCAAGGCGCCGGCCGAGAAGCCGCCTTCGACACGCTGACCGCCAGCATCGGCGCAGCGCTCACCGCCGACCGCACGCTGGGCGGACTTTGCGACTGGGTCGAGGCGGAAGCGCCGCGGCCCGTCGATCTGCCGGTCGAGGGCGCGGGGAGCCTGAAGGCCGCCGTGATCCCGTTGGTGCTGCACTATTCCACGGCCGACCCGCTGGCCTGACCCCGACAACCCTAGGAGAACACCATGGCACGAGCCCAAGGGGCGCGGGCGCTGATGGCGCTTGCGTTCGAGACGACCTATGGAACGCCGCCCGTGGGAGGCTTTACCCGCATGCCTTTCGCCAGCACCTCGCTCGGCGCCGAGCAGCCGCTGCTGAACTCGGAGTTGCTGGGCTACGGCCGCGATCCGCTGGCGCCGATCAAGGATGCGGTCACGGCCGACGGCGACGTCGTGGTGCCGCTCGACGCCGAAGCCTTCGGCTTCTGGCTGAAGGCGGCCTTCGGCACGCCGACGACGACGGGCGTGGAAGCGCCGTACACCCACGAGTTCCAGTCCGGGTTCTGGACGCTGCCCAGCATGTCGATCGAGACCGGCATGCCGGAGATCCCGCGCTACGCCATGTATTCCGGCTGCGTGCTCGATCAGATCACCTGGCAGATGCAGCGCTCCGGCCTGCTGACCGCGACGGCGCGGCTGGTCGCGCAGGGCGAGACGGTCGGGACCACGACCAGCGCCGGAACGCCCGCCGCGCTGGAACTGAAGCGCTTCGGCCACTTCAACGGGGCGATCACGCGCAACGGGTCCGCGCTCGGCAATGTGGTCTCGGCCGAGATCACCTATGCCAATAACCTCGACCGGATCGAGACGATCCGCTCGGACGGGCGCATCGACGGGGCGGACCCGTCTATCGCGGCGCTGACCGGCCGGATCGAGGTGCGCTTCGCCGACCAGATGCTTGTGACGCAGGCCATCAATGGCGAGTCCTGCGAGATGGAGTTCGCCTACGTCCTGCCGTCCGGCGAGAGCTTCACCTTCACCGTGCACGCCGTCTACCTGCCGCGCCCGCGCATCGAGATCTCCGGGCCGCAGGGTGTGCAGGCGACGTTCGACTGGCAGGCCGCCCGCGACAGCGTGGTCGGGCGGATGTGCACCGCAACCCTGATCAACGACATTGAGGTGTATTGACGATGCTCACGCTCGACCTGACGAACGCGCCACGCTGGCATGACCTAGCAACCGGCGTCCGCGTGCAGCTGCGCCCGCTGACCACCGCCCTGATGGTGGCGACGCGCAGCGATCCCGCTGTCGAGACGGTGCCCGAAGAGGCAGCGGACGAGGAGCGCGCCGTCGCCTTCGCCAAGGCGCTCGCGCGGCGGGCCGTGCTCGCCTGGGAGGGCATCGGCGATGCTGGAGGCAAGCCCATCGATCCGAGCCCCGATGCCATCGACGCGCTGCTCAATGTCTGGCCAATCTTCGAGGCCTTCCAGCTGACCTACGTCTCCAAAGGCCTGCTGCTGGAGCAGGAAAAAAACGTCTCCGCGCTCTCGCCGAGTGGTCCTTCGGCGGGGGCGAAAGCTACTGCAGCGCCTGTGAAGCGAGCTGCCCGGACTGCCCGGCGCGGCTGAACCGTCCTGAAACTCCGGAGGGTTGGCAGGTCTGGGACCTGGTCGGCCGCCTCGGCGGTCAGCTGCGTGTCCTGCCCGCCGCGGTGATCGGCTGGGACATGTCGGCGGCGCTCGCGCTCGGTGACGCGCTCGGGGTCTCGCCGCTCGCCATGGCCGAACTGCTGCCCGTCATCGAGGCGGTGATGATCGCCAAGCTCAACGAACAAATGGATCAATCCCATGGCGGAAAAACGGGTTAGCGTCCGCCTCGCGGCTGTGGGCGGACGGCAGGTGCGCGCCGAACTGGAAGGTGTCGGCGAGGCCGGGTCACGCGGCTTTGGCCGTCTCAGCCGCGAGATGGAAGCGGCCAACGCCCGGCTCGCGGCTTTCTCGCGCCGGGCCCGCGTAGCGCTCAGCGCGGCGGCTGCGGGCGTCACCACGGCGCTTGCCGCCATGACCCGCGCCACCATCCAGGTGGCCAACCAGACCCAGCAGTTTGCGCAGGTGGCCAACACCGCCCCCGAGGCGTTCCAGCGGTGGGCGGGCGCCTCGCGCACCGTGGGCATCGAGCAGGAGAAGCTCGCCGACATCCTGAAGGACGTGAACGATCGCGTCGGCGATTTCCTGAGCACGGGCGGCGGCCCGATGGCCGATTTCTTCGAGCGGGTCGCGCCCCGCGTCGGCGTCACTGCCGATCAGTTCGCGCGTCTGTCCGGACCCGAGGCGCTGCAGCTCTATGTGGACACGCTGGAGCGCGCAGGCCTCAGCCAGCAGGAGATGACCTTCTATCTCGAGGCCATGGCCTCGGACGCCACCCGGCTGCTGCCGCTTCTCAGGAATGGCGGAGCCGAAATGGAACGGCTCGGCAACCAGGCCAACGACCTCGGCGCGGTGCTGGACGCCAGCGCCATCCAGGCGCTGCAGCGCACCCAGATTGCCCTCGTCGGTGTCTCTCAGGTCTTCGAAGGCATCCGCAACCGGATCGGCGTGGCGCTCGCCCCGGCGGTGGAGTGGATGGCGAACGCCTTCGTCAGCCTTGCTTCCGAAGGCGGGGCGCTCCGCGGCGCACTGGACGCTCTGATCGGCAACATCGGGCGGCTGGCCACCTATGCCGCGACCTTCGTCGCCCTCATGGCGGGCCGCTGGGTGGCGGGATTCGTCGCCGCAGCGCTTTCCGTGCGCGGGCTTGCCACGGCGCTCGTGCTCCTGCGCGGTGCGCTGATCCGCACCGGTATCGGGGCGCTGATCGTCGGCGTGGGCGAGCTTGTCTACCAGTTCACCCGCCTCGTCTCCGGTGCGGGCGGCTTTGGCGAGGCGATGTCGCTCCTGAAGGACCTCGCGGTCGAGGTCTGGGAGCGGATCAGGATGGGCGCGGCGGCGGCTGGGGCCGCTGTCACCGCGATGTTCCTCGACCTGAAGGCCGATGCTGCCTCGGCCATGCAGAGCGCCATCGAGAGCGTCGTCGGTTTCGGGAATACGGCGGCGAACACGTTCGAAGGCGCCTACGAAGCGATCAAGGCGATCTGGGGTCTGCTGCCCGCCGCCATCGGCGATCTGGCGTTCCAGGCGGCCAACAGCCTGGTCGACGGCGTCGAGGCGATGCTGAACGGCGTGGTCTCGCGCATCAACGGCTTCATCGGCGGGATCAACCAGGGGCTCGAAGCGCTCGGGTCGGAGCGGCGCATCTCCCTGGTGCCCGACCTCGACCTCGGCGAGATCGAGAACCGCTTCGAGGGCGCGGCGACTGCCGCCACGACAGCGGCACAGGCAGCCTTTGATCGGGCATTCGAGGACAACCCGCTGACCGCGCCCGATCTCGGTCTGACCGAAGCGGCGAACCGGGCGCTCGAATCCGCGAACCTCTATCGCGGGGCCGCGCGCGATCTTGCGGAAGGCGCGCGTGCGCCACTGGAAAGCTGGCGGGCGCTGCGCGACGCCGTGCGCGGCACCGACGAAGCCAGTGCCGATGCACTGACCGAGGCTACCGGAGCAGCCGAGCGGCTCGAGACGGCGCTCGGCGATGCCGGACGTGCCGCGACTGGTGCGGGTGCTGCGGCCGGAGCTGCTGCCGCTGCCGCGGAGCCCGCGACCGAGGCCGCCGTCACCGGGTGGCAGGCGGTCACGGCGGCGCTGTCGGATTACGCCAGCAAGGCGCGCGAGATCGGCGGCGACATAGGCCAGAGCCTCGTCGGCGCCTTCCAGTCGGCGGAGAACGCTGTCGGCGAATTCGTGAAGTCCGGCAAGCTGAACTTCCGCGATCTGGTCACCTCTCTGCTGGCCGACCTCGCTCAGCTGGCGGCGCGGCGGTTCATCCTCGGACCGATCGCAAACGCGCTCTCCGGCGTGTTCTCCGGGGCGGGCGGCATCTTCGCCAACGTCCTGCATGCGGGCGGCATGGTCGGATCGGCCGGGCCCTCGCGCATGGTGCCCGCCATAGCCTTCGCCGCCGCGCCGCGGATGCATGGCGGCGGCATGGCCGGACTTCGCCACGACGAGGTGCCCGCAATCCTGCAGCGGGGCGAGCGCGTGCTGTCGCGCCGGGAAGCGCAGGCCTACGGCGCGGGCGGCGGGGTCAACGTCACCATCATGGCCCGTGATGCCGAGAGCTTCCGGCAATCCCGCACGCAGGTCGCGGCGGACATCGCCCGGGCGGTCTCGCTCGGGCGGAGGGGCATGTGATGGCGTTTCACGAGGTTCGGTTCCCCGACAACATCAGCCGGGGCGCGCGGGGCGGGCCGGAGCGGCGCACCCAGATCGTCGAGCTCGCCTCCGGCGACGAGGAGCGCAACGCCAGCTGGGCCAATTCGCGCCGCCGATACGACGTCGCCTACGGCATCCGCCGCGCCGACGATCTGGCGGCGGTCGTCGCCTTCTTCGAGGCGCGCAACGGTCGCCTCCATGGCTTCCGGTTCAAGGATTGGGGCGATCACAAGTCCTGCCTTCCCTCGGGCACGCCGTCCCCGACCGATCAGGTCATCGGCACCGGCGACGGTGCGACCACCGCCTTCCAGCTGGTGAAGCGCTACGCATCCGGGGCGCAATCCTGGACGCGCGCCATCGCCAAGCCGGTAGCGGGCAGCGTGCGCATCGCGCTGTCGGGCGTCGAGCAGCCCTCCGGCTGGTCCGTCGACACTGCGACAGGCATCGTCACCTTCAGCACCGCGCCGGACGCTGGCGTCGCCATCACCGCAGGCTTCGAGTTCGACGTGCCGGTCCGCTTCGACACCGATGCGCTCGATGTGACGCTCGACCTCGATCGGCTCGGCTCGATCAACTCCATTCCGCTTCTGGAACTGCGCCGATGAAAACACTCGACCCCGCCCTGCAGGCCCATCTCGACGAAGGCACGACCACGCTCGCGTGGTGCTGGCGGATCGCCCGCGCGGACGGTGTCACCTTCGGCTTCACCGATCACGACCGGACGCTGAACTTCGAGGGGACCGACTTCGAGCCCGAGAGCGGTCTGACCGCCTCCGAGGTGCGCTCGGGCTCGGACCTCTCGGTCGATGCGCAGGACGCCGAGGGCGTGCTGACCTCGGACCGGGTCACCGAGACCGACATCCTCGACGGCCGCTGGGACAACGCCGAGGTCGAGGTCTGGCGCGTGAACTGGGCCGACACGAGCCAGCGCGTACTCATGCGCCGGGGCGCCATCGGCCAGATCCGGCGCGGGCGGCTCGCTTTCGTCGCCGAGGTGCGCTCGCTCGCGCATGTGCTGGGCCAGACGGTCGGGCGGACTTTTCAGGCGACCTGTGACGCCGCGCTCGGCGATGCGCGCTGCGGCGTCGATCTCGAGGATCCGGCCTTCAAGGGCACGGGCGCCGTGATCGATCTGTTGCGCGACCGCGCCTTCACCGCCTCCGGGCTCGGCGGCTTCGCCTCCGGCTGGTTCACTTTCGGCACGCTGGACTGGACGAGCGGCGCAAACACAGGGCGGCGCACCGAGGTGCTGGGCCATGACGTCGCGGACGGCGTGGCAATCCTGACCCTGCTCGAGGCGCCGGTGCGCGCGATTGCGGAGGACGACGCGTTCACCATCCGTGCGGGCTGCGACAAGCGGATGGAGACCTGCGGGGCGAAGTTCGCCAACACCGCCAACTTTCGGGGTTTCCCGCACATCCCCGGCCAGGACGCCGTGCTGCGCTACGCCACCAAGGATGGCGGCCACGAGGGCGGCGTGCTGTGACGCAACCCCGCGCATTGGCTGACCCCGCGCGCGTCATCGCCATTGCGCGGTCTTGGCTCGGCACGCCGTACCACGACCAGGCCAGCCTGCGCGGCGTCGGCTGCGATTGCCTCGGGCTGGCACGGGGCGTCTGGCGCGAGGTCGTCGGCCCCGAGCCTTTCCCGATACCGCCCTACAGCCGCGACTGGGGCGAGACGGGGCCGCGCGAGGTGCTGGCCGAGGGCGCGCGCCGGATGATGATCGAGGTGCTGCCCGCCGAAATCGGTCCCGGAGCACTGCTCCTCTTCCGGATGAAGCCCCGGGCCATCGCCAAACATGTCGGGATCCTCACCGGGCCCGGCACTTTTCTGCATGCCTACGAGCGGCTCGGCGTGGTCGAGGAGCCGCTCACCCCATCCTGGCGGCGGCGCATCGCCTTCGCTTTCCTGTTTCCGCAACACTGAGACCCCGACATGGCAACGCTCGTTCTCGGCGCGGCCGGCGCCGCCATTGGAGGTTCGATCGGCGGCGCGATCCTCGGCGTCAGCGCCGCCACCATCGGCGGCTTCATCGGCTCCACCATCGGCTCGGTCGTCGACAGCTGGATCATCTCGTCGTTGGCGCCCACCCAGCGCATCGAGGGCGCGCGGCTCGACAGTCTCCGGATCACGTCCTCAACCGAGGGCGCGGTCATCCCGAGGCTCTATGGCCGGATGCGGATGGGCGGCAACATCATCTGGGCGACGGACTTCCGCGAAGAGACCAAGACCACCACGCAGGGCGGCGGCAAGGGCGGCGGGGGCGGCAAGGTCAGGACCACCGAGTATCTCTACTATGCCAGCTTCGCCGTGGCGCTTTGCGAAGGACCGATCACCGGGATCGGCCGCATCTGGGCCGACGGCAAGCCGATGGACCTCTCCGGCGTTACCTGGCGCTGGTATCCGGGCGACGAGGCGCAGACGGCCGATCCGTTCATCGCCGCGAAGATGGGCACGGCCAGCACGCCCGCCTATCGCGGCACGGCCTATGTGGTCTTCGAGGAGCTGGCGCTCTCGACCTACGGCAACCGCCTGCCGCAGCTCTCCTTCGAGGTGTTCCGGCCGCTCGCCGATCCCGACACCGCCGAGGGGCTGACCCGCGCCGTCACCATGATCCCGGCCTCGGGCGAGTTCACCTATGCGACGCAGGCGATCCGCAAGACCAATGGCGGCGCGACGGTGCCCGAAAACCTGAACGCGCTGGCCGACTCCACGGACATGGTCGAGGCGCTCGACCGGCTGCAGGCGATGGCGCCTGCGGTCGAGAGCGTCAGCCTCGTCGTCGCCTGGTTCGGCGACGACCTGCGCGCGGGCTCCTGCAAGGTGCGGCCGGGCGTCGAGGTCTCGGCCAAGTCCACCACACCGGTCAGCTGGTCAGTGAACGGCGTCAGCCGCGCCAGTGCCTTCCTCGTCAGCCGGGACGATCAGGACCGCCCCGTCTATGGCGGCACGCCGTCCGACTTCGCCGTGGTGCAGGCCATCCAGGAGATGAAGGCGCGCGGGCTCCGGGTGACCTTCTATCCCTTCATCCTGATGGATGTCCCGCCCGGCAACGCGCTGCCGAACCCCTATTCCGACAACGCCGCGGAGACCGGCCAGCCCGCTTTTCCCTGGCGGGGGCGGATCACCTGTTCGCCTGCAGCGGGCTACGCGGGGACCGTGGACAAGACCGCGACGGCCGCAAGCCAGGTCGCGGCGCTGTTCGGCGCGGCGACGCCTGCGAACTTCAGTGTAGCTGGCCAGTCTGTCTCGTGGACAGGCACGCCCGGCGACTGGGGCCTGCGGCGCATGGTGCTGCACTACGCCCATCTCTGCGCGGCGGCGGGCGGGGTCGACGCCTTCCTGATCGGGACCGAGATGCCGGGGCTGACCACCATCCGCTCGGGTGCCAGCACCTACCCGGCCGTGCAGAGCTATCGGGACCTGCTCGCGGATGTGCGCTCGATCCTCGGGTCGGGGACGAAGATCGGCTATGCTGCGGACTGGAGCGAGTATTTCGGGCACCAGCCCGGCGACGGCAGCGGCGACGTGTTCTTCCACCTCGATCCACTCTGGGCCGATCCGGACATCGATTTCGTCGGGATCGACAACTACATGCCGCTCTCCGACTGGCGGGACGGCTTCGAGCATGCCGACGCGGTCGAGGGCTGGCCCGCGATCTACGGCCGCGCCTACCTGCAGGGGAACATCGCGGGCGGCGAAGGCTTCGACTGGTTCTATGCCAGCGCGGCGGATCGCTCCGCGCAGGTGCGCACCCCGATCACCGACGGTGCCGCCAGCAAGCCATGGGTCTTCCGCTACAAGGATCTGCGGGCCTGGTGGTCGAACCCGCACTACAACCGCCCCGGTGGGGTCGAAGGCGCGACGCCAACGGCGTGGGCGCCGCAATCGAAGCCTATCTGGTTCACCGAGCTCGGCTGTCCGGCAATCGACCGGGGCAGCAACCAGCCCAACGTCTTCTTCGACCCCAAGTCCTCCGAGAGCTTCACGCCGTATTTCTCGCGGGGCTGGCGCGATGACGCGATCCAGCGGGCCTATCTCGAGGCGACATATCTCTGGTGGGGCGAGGCCGCGAACAACCCGATCTCCGCCGTCTTCGGCGGCCGGATGGTTCACGTCCCCGAATGCGCCGCCTGGACCTGGGATGCGCGGCCCTATCCGTTCTTCCCGGCGCTGACCGACGTCTGGACGGACGGCGCGAACTGGCGGCTCGGGCACTGGTTGACCGGTCGGCTGGGAGCGGTGTCGCTGGCCGCGCTCGTGCGGCACCTCTGCCTGCGCGCCGGGCTGCCCGAGTCCCGGATCGACGTCACCGGGCTTTGGGGCGCGGTCGAGGGCTATGCCATCACGGCGCTGGAAAGCCCACGCGCCTCGATCACGACGCTGTCGCGGCATTTCGGCTTCGATGCCGTCGAGACCGAGGGGGTGATCCGCTTCGTCATGCGCGGCCGGGCCTCTGTCGCCACCCTGATGCCCGACGATCTGGTGGCCGGTCGTGAAGGCGACGTGCTGGAACTGACGCGCGGCCAGGAGACCGAACTGCCGCAGGCCCTGAAGTGGCAGGTCGCGCGGGCGGACGAGGATTACGACGCGGCCCTCGTCGAGGCGCGGCGCATCGCGGTGGACACGACGCGGATCGCCTCGGAGTCCTTCCCGGTGGCGGTGCCGCCCGAGGAGGCCGAGCGCCGCTGCCGCCGTGCGCTGATGGAGGCGTGGGTGGGGCGCGAGACGGCGGTGTTCCGACTGCCGCCGTCACGGCTCGCGCTCGATCCGGCCGACGTGATCCGGCTCGCGCATGAAGGGCGGCTGGTCGATCTGCGGCTCGTCTCCATCGCCGATGCCGAGGCGCGCGGCATCGAGGCGGTGCGCCAGGACCGGGCGACCTACGACCTGCCGCCCGGCGATCCCCGCGCAGCCTCGCTGACGCGCGCCGTGGTGTTCGGCGCGCCGGATGCGGTGCTGATGGACCTGCCGCAGCTGACCGAGGACCAGCCCGCGCATCGACCGTTTGTGGCGGCGCACGCTTTTCCCTGGCCGGGCGAGATGGCCGTGTTCCGCAGCCCCGCGACCGATGGCTTCGAACTGCTGACCACGTTCGGCAGCCGCGCCCGGATCGGCGCGCTGGTCTCGGACCTCTATCCGGGCCCCACATCCCGCTTCGACCTCGGAAATGCGCTGGTGGTCGATTTGCTGACCGGTACGATGGAAAGCGTCACCGACTTGACGCTGTTCGGCGGGGCCAACGCGCTCGCCATCGAGAGCGCGCCCGGCGTCTGGGAGATCGTGCAGGCAGGCGCGGCGGAACTGCTGGCGCCCGGTCGGTATCGCCTGACCCGGCTCCTCCGCGGTCAGCGTGGCACGGAAGGTGCCATGGGCGATCCGGCGCCCGCGGGCGCGCGGGTCGTGGTGCTCGACGAAAGCCTCGCATCTCTGCCGATCGCCGAGGCCGACCTCGGCATCCCGTGGAACTGGCGCATCGGCGCCGCGAGCCGCCCGGTGACCGACGAGACCTATGTCGCGCAGGCCTTCACGCCAGCAGGCGTCGGGCTGCGGCCGTTCTCGGTCGCCCATGTCGAGCAGCCGTGGCGCACTCCGCGCACGTCCGGTGATCTGAGGATCCGCTGGACACGCCGAGCCCGCGCGCTCGCCGCCGACAGCTGGGGCGGGCTCGAGGTGCCGATGGCCGAGGAGCTAGAGGCCTATGAGGTCGAGGTCCTCGACGGCGAGACGGTGAAGCGGGTGCTTAGCACAGCCACGACCAGCGTGGTCTACACCGCCGCCCAGCAGACCGCCGATTGGGGTGCGCCGCTCGGCCCCGGCGACACGCTCGACATCCGCATCTTCCAGCTCTCCGCCCTAATCGGGCGAGGAGCGCCCAAGACCGTCACGCTCACGTTCTGAGGCCATCCCATGTCCGACGCCACGACCCATCTCCTGCTGCCCTACATCCTGGCAGCGCAGGCCCAGAAGCACGTCACCCACAACGAGGCGCTGCGGATCCTCGACGGGCTCATCCAGCTCTCCGTCCTCGACCGGGATCTGACGGCGCCGCCCGGTTCTCCCGCCGATGGCGAGCGCTACATCGTCGGCTCGGGCGCGACGGGCGACTGGGCGGGCTGGGACCTGAACGTCGCGCTCTGGACCGATGGTGCCTGGCTTCGCCTGCCGCCACGCACCGGCTGGCGCGCGTGGGTCGAGGACCAGGGACTGCTCCTGGTCTACGACGGCGCGGGCTGGGTTGGGACGACACCGGCTGCGTTGCAGAACCTCGCGCTGCTGGGGCTTGGCACCACAGCGGACGCGTCGAACCCGTTCTCGGCCAAGCTCAACGCCGCGCTCTGGGCGGCGAAGACCGTGGCCGAGGGCGGCACCGGCGACCTGTTCTACACCATGAACAAGGAGGCGGCGGGCGACGATCTCGGCCTGACCCTGCAGACCGGCTTCGTGACCAAGGCGCTGGTGGGCCTCTTCGGCTCAGACCGCTTCCGGCTCGCGGTCTCCGCCGACGGCAGCACCTTCTTCGATGGCCTCAGCGTGGACAACGCCACCGGCGTCGTCGACCAGCCTCGGCTGCCGCGGTTCAAGGCGTACACGAACTACGACAACTACGTCGGCGTGGGCGCCTGGACGAAGATTGGCCTCAACAACACCGACACCAACGATCAGGGTGCGTTCGACGCCGCAAACAACCACTTCGTGGCACCCGTGGACGGCACCTACCTGTTCGGCGCGACGCTCCTCTACAAGATCAACACCAGTGCCACGGCGCGTATGCGCGGGCGGCTCGTCCTGAACGGCACGACCGAAATCCGCGGCTCCCTCGGCGAAATCTCGGCCACCCACGTCTCGCTCGCCACCGCGATCTGGCTGCAGACCATGGTCCCGCTCACCGCAGGCGATACCGTCGAGCTGCAGGGGTATTTCCGGGTCGCGGACGGCTACTTCGCAGCCGACCACACGTCCTTCTGGGGCTGCAAGGTCGGCTGAGCGGCGGAAGGAGGATCCTATGAACCCACCCCGATCCGAGGGCTTCGTGCGCATGCCCGACGCCGAGTTCGAGGCGATCCTGACGCGGGCGGCCGAGGAAGGCGCGAAGCGCGCACTGGCCGATGTCGGTCTCGACGGCGACGAGGCCGCGCTCGACATCCGCGACCTGCGCTCCCTGGTCGACTGCATCCGCTTGGTGCGCCGCACCGCGATGCAGACCGCCGTCCGCATGATCACCACCGGCGTCATGCTGGCGCTGCTCGCTGGCATCGCGATCAAGCTCAAGATCTTCGGCGGCAGCCCATAGCCGCGCCCCATCCCCATTCATCAGCCCGCAATGACCCGCCTTGAAGGCGGGTTTTTCGTTTCGGAGGACCCCCATGACGACGACCTTCCACCGCCATTGGCGCGACGTACCCGAGAGCGGCTGGCGCTGGCCTAACTTCTCGCCAGCCGAGATCGCCTGCCGAGGGACGGGCAAGCTACTCGTCAACGAACCCGCGCTCGACAAGCTGCAGGCGCTGCGCGACCGGCTTGGCAAGCCGCTGATCGTCCGCTCGGCCTATCGCAGCCCCGAGCACAACCGTGCCGTCGGCGGCGCGACCCGGTCGAAGCACCTCGACGGCGCCGCCTTCGACATCGCCATGGCGAACCACGACCCTGCGGCCTTCGAGGCGGCGGCGCGCGAGGTCGGGTTCCTCGGCTTCGGCTTTTATCCGCGCTCGGGCTTCATTCATGTCGACCTTGGGCCCGCGCGGCAGTGGGGCGAGCGGTTCCCGGTACAGGCGACCGCATTTGCAGCCGAGACGCCGCCCGCGCGCGAAAGGCTGGCCGACAGCCGCACCATGAAGGGCGGTGGCGCGGCCGGTGTGGCGACGCTGGGCGCCGCGGGCGTCGAGGTCGCCCAGAGCGTCCTGGCTGAGACCCAGTCCGCCATCCTGCCGCTGGTGCCGTACCTCGACACGCTCCGCTGGGTGTTCATCGCCGTGGCGCTCGGCGGGATCGCGGTCACCATCTATGCCCGCGTCGATGACTGGCGCCGAGGGCGGCGATGATCGCCGCGCTCCTGACCGGGTTCGCCGCCAGCCCGTGGATGCGGGCGGCGCTGCGCTACGGAGCCATCGCACTGGCAGTGCTCCTGTTCCTGGTTTTGCTTCGGCGGTCCGGCGAGCGAGCGGGACGCCTCGCCGAACGCCTTGAAACCACGGAGAAGGCCAATGATGTCCAACGCCGGATGCTGGAGGCTGCGGCGCGCCGTCCTCGTTCTCGCGACGATCTCGCTGAGCGGCTGCGCGACGGTCGGTTTTGACGGGGTCATGCTCGGAGCGTGTCCGCCCGTCGTCGAGCACAGTCGGGAGTTCCAAGTTCGTGCGTCGCAAGAACTGGCGTTGCTTCCGGACGGGTCGGCGGTCGTCGAGATGCTGAGCGACTATGCGGTGATGCGCGAACAAGCGCGTGCCTGCCATGACGCGGCGACGTTTACCGCGCCTCGATGAGCACCGGTCGTCCATCCTCTCGCCATTCCGGCAGACCGCCTTCGAGGCGCCGCGCATTGAAGCCGTGTTTGCGCAGGGCGGCGACTGCCTGGTGGGCATAAACGCAATAGGGACCCCTGCAATAAGCCACGATTTCGCCGGCCGGATCGAGCGTCGGAACGATCCGCTCGATCTCCGTCAGCGTCGTGTTAATCGCTCCGGGAATGTGACCCGCGGCGAATTCATCTGCGGGGCGGACGTCGAGAACGGTCACCGAACCCTCGGCGATCCGCGCCGCGAGGTCTTCCCGGCTGACGGGTTCGGGGGCATCCTCGCCGCCTGAAAGGCCTCGCAGGATACGCTCGACCTGCGCAAGGTTCCGTTCGGCGATGACGCGCAGCAGGTCCATCAGCTCCAGCGTCTTCGCGTCGGTCAGCCTGTAGATCACCGCCTTGCCGTCGCGGCGGCTGGTGACGAGCGCGGCCCGGCGCAACTGCTGCAGATGCTGCGAGCAGTTGGCAATGGTGAGGCCGGTCTTTTCCGCAAGCGCCTCCACACCGCGCTCTCCCTGCGCCAGTTGTTCGAGGAGCGAGAGCCGCGCCGGAGCGGACAGGGCGCGCGCGACGAGCGCGTATTCCTCGAGAAGCGCTGTCTTCGGGCTGATTGACACTGGACGTCTCCAGACTGTAGATCATTCAAGTCCAGACTGTAGATCATTCAAGCGAGCGTTTGAATAATAGCCATTCCATCGCTTCCCACAACCCCGAAGTCGAAAACCCATGTCCGAGACCATCCTTGCCGCCGAACCGACGATCCGCCTTGCCGCCTTTCTGGGTGTTCTGGCGGCGATGGCGCTTTGGGAAGTGTGGGCACCCCGGCGTCGGCGGGAAATTCCTCGGGTGATCCGCTGGACGAACAACCTTGCGCTCGTCGTGGTCGACACGGTTATCCTGCGGCTTTCATTTCCCATCATCGCGGTCGGCCTTGCGGTCATGGCCGAGGACCGTGGCTGGGGGCTGTTCAACAACATCGACGTGCCGGTCTGGCTGGCCATCGTAGTCTCGATGCTGCTGCTCGATCTGGCGATCTATCTGCAGCACGTGATGTTCCACGCGGTTCCGGGGCTCTGGCGGCTGCACCGGATGCACCACGCAGATCTCGACTTCGACACTACGACTGGCCTGCGGTTCCACCCGATCGAGATCCTGATCTCCATGGGGATCAAGCTCGCGGCGGTCGCGGCCCTTGGCCCGCCCGCCATCGCGGTGCTGCTGTTCGAGGTGATCCTGAACGCCACGGCCCTTTTCAACCACGCCAATATCGACCTCCCGCGTCCGGTCGACCGTGTGCTGCGCCTGTTCGTCGTCACCCCCGACATGCACCGCGTCCACCATTCCGTCGATCCGCGCGAGACCAACTCGAACTACGGCTTCAACCTGCCGTGGTGGGACTGGCTGCTCGGCACCTACATCGCTCAGCCCGCCAAGGGGCACGAGGGGATGGAGATCGGGATCGAGCAATTCCGCACACGTCGCGACCTGTGGCTCGACCGGATGTTGATCCAGCCCGTCCGCGGCCCGGCATCGGGCCATGCGCTTGATCCCCGAAACACGAAAAAGGAGCCCGCCGAATGACCGCAAGCGACTTCACGCGCGGCATCCGTGAGAACCGGGTTCAGGTCGCGCACCAGCTGATCCAGGTGATGCTGGTGGGTTTCGCCATCGGCATGACCCGCACGGTGGTCCCGGCACTGGCCGAGAGCGAGTTCGGACTCGAGCGCGGCTCGTTCCTGCTGCTCGCCTCCTTCGTGGTGGCCTTCGGTGCGGTGAAGGCGGTGATGAACTTCGTCGCCGGGCGCTGGTCGGAGCGGATCGGGCGCAAGCGGGTGCTGTTCTGGGGTTGGGTGGTGGCGCTGCCGATCCCGGTGATGATCTGGTATGCGCCCGACTGGAACTGGATCGTCGCGGCGACCGTGCTTCTGGGCGTCAATCAGGGTCTCTGCTGGTCGATGACGCAGACAGCGAAGCTCGACATCACGAAAGCCGAGGAACGCGGGCTCACCATGGGGCTCAACGAGTTCTCCGGCTATGTCGGCGTCGCGATCGCGGGGATCCTGACCGCCTATGCCGCCGAATGGCTGGGGGCACGTGTTGGCTTGTTGGTCTTCGGCATGGCCGTGGTCCTTTTGGCTCTGCTGCTGACCGTGGTCTGGGTCAAGGACACGCTCCCGTGGGCCAAGGCGGAGACAGCAGCGCACAAGGCAGCACCACCGAAATCCCTGCCGCGCTACCCCGAAGGCGTGTCCGAGCATCCCACAACGGGCGAGGTCTTCGCGCTGATGAGCTGGCGCGACCGCCGCCTCTTCGCGATCTCCCAGGCGGGGCTTGTCGAGAAGTTCGTCGATGCGCTGGTCTGGGCGCTCTTCCCGGTCTTCCTCGTGACGCAAGGCGCGACCTTGACCGAGGTCGGCTGGATCGTCGGCGTCTACGGCTTCGTCTGGGGCGGCTCGCAACTCTTCACAGGGCGGCTGTCGGACCATGTCGGCCGGTTCTGGCCAAACGTGCTCGGCATGTGGATCTGTGGCGCGGGCGTGGCGATGGTGGTCATGGGCACAGGCGCGCTCTGGTGGCCGGTCTCGGCGGGCGTGGCGGGCTTCGGCATGGCGCTCCTTTACCCGAACCTCTCCGCGGCGGTCGCGGACATCACGCCGCCCGCCTGGCGCGGCTCGGCCATCGGCATCTACCGCTTCTGGCGCGACCTCGGCTACGCCATCGGCGCGCTCGGCCTCGGGCTTGCCGCCAGCCTGACGGGCGCGGCCGAGGCCGCCTTCTGGTTCGTCGCGATCTCCATGTTCGTCTCCGGTGGTCTGCTGTTCTGGCTCGGTGAGGAAACGCACCCGCGGCTGAACCCCGCCGAAAAGCCGGAGACCGCCCATGCATGACACGTCCGTCGCCCGCCTCGGATGGGGGTCAGTTCTCTTCGGGGTGGCTTCGATCCTGCTGCTCGCGGCCTCCTCGCTTGGCTACCGACAGGACTGGTGGCCCGTGCTGCGCGCGCTCGACGTGGCGACCTGGGGCGCTTGGGCCGCCGTTGCGGGCGCAGCGCTGGCCGTTATGGCGTTGGGCCTGTGGCTCGCTCGCAGACGTGGCGGCGGCGGCATCGCGGCGCTCGGCCTCGTGCTGTCGCTGCCGGTCCTGATCGCGGCTGGGGCCTGGCAATATGCCACGCTCACCACGCCGCCGATCAACGACATCTCGACCGACACCGAAGATCCGCCGGTCTTCTGGTTCACGGCCACGCCCAGCGATTACCCGGCGCAGAACGCCGAGCCTCAGCGCGCCGCATATCCCGATGTGCGGCCACTGGAGCTGCCGGTCTCCGCAGACGAGGCTTTCGCGGCGGCGCTCGCCCTCGTGGAAGACCGCAGCTGGGAGGTGCTCTCGGCCGACCCCGCTGAGAGCCAGATCGAGGCCATTGCGCGCAGCCGCCTCTTCGGCTTCGAGGATGAGGTAGCGATCCGTGTCACCGAAACCGATACCGGAACCCGCATCGACATGCGCTCGCGCTCGCGCCTCGGCCAGATCGACCGCGGCGCCAATGCCCGGCGCATCGAGGCGTATCTCGCCGATCTCGAAACGCGCACCCCGAACTGAGGACCGACGATGAAACACCTGATCCTCCTGAACGACCCACCCTACGGCACCGAGCGCAGCTTCAACGGCCTGCGCATGACCCACGCACTGACCAAGAATGACCCTGAAGCGGAGATCACGGTCTTCCTGATGGCCGACGCGGTGCTCTGCGCCAAGGCGGGGCAGAAGACGCCCGATGGCTACTACAATCTCGAGCGCATGCTCCGCCGTGTCCTGTCCGCCAAGGGGCGCGTCCTGATGTGCGGCACCTGCATGGATGCGCGCGGCCTTGCAGAGGGCGACATGATGGAGGGAGCGACCCGCTCCACCATGGACGAGCTTGCCCAGGCGACGCTCGCCGCCGACAAGGTGCTGGTGTTCTGATGGCTAAGATGCTGACGCTCGCCGCCCTCGCGGCCGACCCGGATCGCTTCCACCTCATCGACGTCCGCGACTCTGAAGACTACGCCGCTGCCCACGTGACGGGCGCCGTGCATATCCCGCTGGCCGAACTCGAAGACCGGGCGGGCGAACTCCCTGCCGGCAAGTCGCCGGTGACCATCTGCGGCAAAGGCGGCGGCCGCTCCGCCGAGGGCGCGGACATCCTGAACAGGCTCGGCCACCCGGACGCCCTTTGGCTCGAAGGCGGCACGACCGGCTGGCTCGCGCAGAACACGTGAACACCAAGAAACCGGAACGGAGGAAACCCCGGATGAAACTGAAACACCTTCTCGCGGCAACGACCGTCGCGCTCAGCGTCTATGCGGTGCCCGTCCTGGCGCAGGACGCGGCCATCGATGCCATGCAGGAATACATGATGTTCTCGGACTACGAGGCTGGCATCATCCTGCCCCAGCAACTCGACCAGACGGTTTTCGAGACCGCGCTCTTCGTCGACACCCGCGACGCGGGCCAGTTCGAGGAGGGCACGATTCCCGGCGCCGTCAACATCGAGTGGCGCGAAGTCCTCGACCGCATCGACGAAATCCCCGAGGATCGGATGACCATTCTCTTCTGCAACACCGGCAGCCTGTCGGCGCAGGCCGCCTTCGCGCTGCGCGTAGCGGGGCGCTCGAACGTCGTTGTCATGCAGACCGGCTACACCGGCTGGCAGCAGGACGCGGCATACAAGCCCTGACCCGGGCAGAGCGACAACGGACGGGAGGCAGGGGCATGCGCGACATCTATCTGGACTTCAACGCCAGCACCCCGGTCGCCACCGAGGTCGCAGAGATCATGCGCCATGCCCTGGAGACGGGGCATGGCAATCCGTCCAGCGGCCACTGGGCCGGGGCTCCCGCCCGCCAGATGGTGGAGGACGCCAGGACCCGTGTCGCGGATCTTCTCGGCTGCGCGCCGCAGGAGATCGTGTTCACGAGCGGCGGCAGCGAAGCGAACAACCACGCTCTGAAGGGCGTGTACTTCGCCAGCGGCAAAGACCGGCCGCATTTCGTCACGTCGAGCGCCGAGCATCCGGCCATAGTGGCGCCGCTTCGGTTCCTCGAACGCCTCGGCGCGCTGGTGACATTGTTGCCGGTCGATGGCACCGGTCTGGTCGATCCCGACGACCTGCGGCGCGCGATCACCACCGATACCGTGCTCGTCACCATCATGCACGCCAACAACGAGACGGGGACAATCCAGCCCATCGCGGAGTGCGCGGCGATTGCGCGAGAACACGGCGTTCGCTTCCACACTGACGCCGCGCAGTCGGTCGGCAAGATCTCGACCCGGGTGGACGACCTCGGCGTCGATCTGCTGACGATGGCCGGGCACAAGTTCCATGCCCCCAAGGGCGTCGGCGCGCTCTTCATCCGCGACGGCCTGCAGCTGGAACCGTTCATCCACGGCGCCGGGCATGAGTGCGGTCGGCGCGCTGGCACCGAAAGTGCAATGCTCACAGCCGCGCTCGGCGTGGCCGCCAGTCTCTCCGCCGACCTGGGGCCGATGGAGCCAGTCCAGGCGTTGCGAGATCGTTTCTGGGCCGCGCTCAAGGATGCGTTCGGCGACGGTGTCGTTCTCAACGGCCATCCCGAGCGCCGCCTGCCCAACACGCTCAACGTCGCCTTCGTCGGCCGCGTGGGCGCGGAAATCCTCGCGGCTATGCCGGAGGTTGCGGCCTCGACCGGCTCTGCCTGCCATTCGGGGCGCGTCGAGCTGTCTCCGGTGCTGGAGGCGATGGGTGTCGCGCCGCAGGTCGGCATGGGCGCGATCCGGTTCAGCCTCGGCCGCAAGACCACCGTGGACGAGGTCGATCACGTCGTGGCGCGCCTGCGCCGGGTGCTGAATTGACGGAAGCGGAGCGGCCCGTCCCGGATGCGAGCGCGGCCGACCCCGCGCTCGAAGGTCTTCCCGACGCTTATGCCGACTGGCGCCGCAGCACGCTCGGCCGGATCACGGACACGCTCGAGGAGCGTCTCCTGATTGACCGGATCGGCACGGTCCGCGGCCTGCGCATCCTCGATGTCGGCTGCGGCGACGGCGTGCTGGCCACCCGGCTCGCACAGGACGGCGCACGTGTTACTGGCCTCGATGCCTCGGCCGACATGATCGCCGCCGCGCGCCGCCGGGCGAAAGCCGCGGGTGTCGAGATCGATCTGGTGGAAGGGGATGCTGGCGGCCTTCCATTCCCCGCAGGGTACTTCGACTGCGTCGTGTCTGTCGCTACTCTCTGCTTCGTCGACGATCCTCGCCCGGCGATCCGGGACATGGTGCGCGTCCTCAAGCCCGGCGGTCGGCTGATCCTCGGCGAGCTCGGTCGCTGGAACCTCTGGGCGGCTCAGCGCCGCGTGAAGGGCTGGCTCGGTTCGAAGCTCTGGAGTGCTGCGCATTTCCGGAGCCGGGGCAATCTGATCGACCTGGCGATCGAAGCGAGGCTCACGGACACCACCGTCACCGGCGCCGTCTTCTACCCGCCGTTCGGATGGGCGGCGAGAGCCATGGCGCCGATCGATCCCTGGTTCGGGCTCTGGACAACGTTGGGCGCGGCCTTTCTGGTCCTGAACGCATTGAAACCCCTCGATTCTATTACCGTTACGGAGCAGCCATGAACGACCGCGAAGGCCAGACGCCGCCGATCCTGTCGGAGAAGCATCACGACGCGCCATCGGCTTTCACGCCCGAAAGCCTGCTGCGCGAGGCGCGCCGCCAGAAAGGTGCCGATGCCGTTGAGGTGCCGAAGGTCTGTCTGTCAACCAGCACGGAAACGGGACCCCCTATCGGCGTCGAAAAGGGACTCTGACTCACATTCGGTGCAGCTGGCGGTCATCATGCGGCGCCAAGGAGCCGGGCCGTGAGGAGATCGAGCTTTGCTCGGCCGTACATCTGACGCTTGACGAGCTTGAGCTTGGTGATCTGTCCCTCGGTCTGGCCGTTGGACCACGGCAGCGTCAGAGCCGCCGCGACGGCGTGTCGATCGTCGCGGAGCCCGCGGGCGAACGACGTCGTCGGCCCGGAAGATGCGTCCTCGAGCCAGGCATCGAGCCCGGACGCGTCCCGCTGTCGGATCATCGCCTGGAAGCGCTCGAGTAGGTGGCGCGCGGCGGCAAGGACGGGGACGGCGGCTTCGATGATCGCGACGGTCATGGCATCCTCCCTGGTGAGATGGGCACGCTTCCGGGTCAGCATCATCGCGATCTTTCGGGCCGATGGACATTTCCGACCGTGCTTCCTTCGCAGGCCAATCAATCCAGCCGCAGTTCACGTGTGAGCCGCCGGTCGATAAGCACGCACCCGATCGTCAAAACGAGGCACCAGGCGCCCATGAACAGGCTCTGGGTGGGAAAGTCTATTCCGCCGTCGATCAGCAGGCCGGTGATACCTGGTCCGATGGCCGTCGCGATGACCATGACGGTCGTTGCAAGGGATCGGATCGAGCCCAGGTGCCGCGTCCCGTAGGCGACCGGTAGCAGCACGCCCCAAAGGGCGCTCGCTGTGCCCTGCGTGATGCCGATAATACCAAGCGCGACCCACCACATGACAAACTCGTGGGCAGGGCCGATCAAGGTAATCCCGATGCCCATCGGTATCAGAAGAAACGACAGAAGCCGCTGGGCCCCGAACCGGTCGGCCGCCCATCCTGCTGCAAAAGCCGAGGCGACGGTCGCCGTCGCGAAAGCCGAATATCCCGGTGCCATCTGCACCAGCGTCCAGCCCTTCACTTCGGCGATATGAACCTGTTGGAAGAACACGACCGTGCTTATGAAACCCGGCGTGAGCAGAACCGGGAGAAGCGCCGGAAGAAGCCAGTGGTGCGCGGCGTCTCGCCGCCGCCAGTGACGGCCCGACAGGCCGGGAACTGTCGTTCCGCCGGTAAGTCCCTGCGGCGAACGATCATCCCCTAGCAGGATCCAAAGCGTCGGCGCGATGATCATGACGAGGATCGCGGCAACGACAAGCCAGGTTGGTCTCCAGCCGATTGCCGCGATGGATAGAACGGTCAGAATGGGCACGACGACTTCGCCGGCCGGGTGGCCGAGGTTGGTGATCGAAACGGCCTGGCCGCGCCGGGCCTCGAACCACCGACCCATGGCGGTCATTGCAATATGGCTGAACATGCCTTGTCCGCAGAATCGCAGCAGGAACAGCGAGAGGCCCAGCAGCCAGACGGATCCGGCAAATGCCATCGCAAGGCTGGCCAACGCGAACGCACCGGCCATGATCGGTGCCAGCCGCGACAGCCGGACCGTGTCTGCAGCAGCGCCGCGCCAGAACATCAGACCCGCAGCGCTGAGGGTGGCGACCGTATAGAGGCTGCCCCAGGTACCGTCGGTCAGCCCGTACTCGGACTTGATCGCTCCGGCGAACAGCGAAATGAACCATGTCTGCCCGAAGGCCGAGGCGAAGGTCAGCAGGATGCCGGCAGCCAGCCAGCGCAGGTTCGTTCGAAGAAAATCTATCATTCCTGGCACGTCGTGGCGAATAGCCAGCGGACGCACCGGGTCGGATTTGGGTCCGATCCGTCGAAGCCGCTGTGGGTGGTCATCTAGGAGACGCCACGCAGGACAGTTCGTGTCATCTAAGCGCGACGACGAGACCATATGGCGAGAACGCTCTGAGTAGTGTCACAGGCTCGACCTGGCTGCAAGGCGGCGGCTAAACCTGAACTTCAGGATGCCGCCCAGCGTCTGCTCGGCCCCGGCTCGGCTGGGAGCGACGACCGGAACAGCGCTTCGGCCGACAGGTCGCCCTGTCAGCCCGCACAGTCCCGACACCGGATCACAGTCGGCTCAAGCTCGAGTCGACGGAGGCCGATGAACCCGCCGCAATCGTCGCACCAGCCGAACTCCCCGCCGTCGATCCGCCGGATGGCCGCCTCGAGTGCCCGTACCCTTCCATGCCGTCGCGTTTCCTGAGCCGCTGCCATGGCCCGTTGCTGCATCGCGTCCATGCGGCTGAGCCGGCCAACGCTTTGCTGATCAAGCTCGACGGGCCTGCGGTCTGCAGCCGTCTGCATGGACGCGGCCCGCAGGCTCTGCAGCTCGTCCTGAAGCCGTGGCAGAAACTTTGCCTTCAGTTCCTCGGAGGTGGGGTCTGTCATGGCGATCACCGCATCAGGACAACGGGCACCTTGCAGGAGCGCACCATTTCGGTCGTGGTGGATCCAATCACGAGGCTGCGGATGCGGCTGTGACCATAGGCGCCCATGACCACCATGCCGAAGCGTTCCTCCTCGACCAACTTGCCCAGTTCTGTTTCCGGCTGCCCTTGCACGATCCGCGTCTCCACGTCGATGTTCGCGGCCTTCAACAGCGCCTTCGCGTCCGCGAGGCCCTTCTCGATCTCGGGCGTCTCGCTGCCGATAGTCACGACGGTGATGGCCAGCTGCGCGAAGAGTGGGCTGCGCGAGATGTGGTCCACTGCCTTCATCGCGGACGATCCACCGTCATAGGCCACCAGCACGCTGTCGATGGGCTTGAAGGCGCGTGAAGCGACGAATACGGGCCGATGCGCCGCGCGCACGATCCGTTCGAGATTGGAGCCCAGATGCCCCTTTGCGAAATTCGCCGCCTCGCCGCGCTTGCCGATGACGATAACGCGGGCGTCGCGCTCGACCTCGCCGATGGTCTCGACGATGTCGCCATGGCGCAGGCGGGTGGTGATCTCGGTCACGCCATCCTGATCGACGATGGCGCGCGCGTCCTCGAGGATCGCTCGGCCGCGATGGCTGACAAGCTTCGCACGCTGCGCATCCAACTCGGCCAGCTCGTTCAGCAGCTTTGTCCGCGCCCCAAGCCGTATCGCGCCGGAAAGGTCGGTTGTCTCCGGTGCCTCGCGCCGGCCCAGCACATGGATCAGCTCGACAGGCGCAGCCGTGCGCTGCGCGATCCAGGCGGCGTGGTGGCACACGCTTTCGGAATAGATCGAGCCATCCACCAAGGCGATGATCTTGTCTGTCACGGTTCTCTCCTCCCTCAATGCGCTGTCAGCTCGTCAATGGCGCCGGGTTTGTCGTGGATGGCAAGCCGGTCGACCAGGGTCTCGGTCGCTTCGTTCATGCCCACGACCTCAACCTCGGCCCCATCGCGACGGAACTTCAGGATCGCCATGTCGAGCGCCTGCACGGAACTGATATCCCAGATATGCGCCGCACCCACGTCGATCACGACACGCTCGGGCGCCTCCTTGAAGTCGAAGGCGTCCATGAAATCCTCGACCGAGCCGTAGAAGAGCTGGCCCTCGACACGGTAGGTCCGCACGCGTCCATCGTCGCTGATCTCCGACGTCACGCGGAACAGCTGCGCGATCTTGCCCGCGAAGAAGATCCCCGAGAGAAGCACGCCCACCAGCACGCCAATGGCGAGATTATGGGTGTAGACGACGGCCGCGACTGTGGCGATCATCACGATGGAGGATGAGCGCGGATGCACGGTGAGGGCCTTGATCGAGGACCATGAAAAGGTACCGATTGAGACCATGATCATGATGGCCACGAGCGCGGCCATGGGGATGATGCTCACCAGATCGCCCAGAACGACGACCATGAACAGCAGTTAGACCCCAGCCGCAAACGACGAGAGCCGCCCGCGGCCACCGGACTTCACGTTGATGATAGACTGGCCGATCATGGCGCAACCCGCCATGCCCCCGATGAAACCAGTGGCGGTATTGGCAACGCCCTGGCCGATGCACTCCTGGTTGCGGTTCGACTTGGTGTCGGTCAGGTCGTCGACGATGTTTTGCGTCATCAGGCTTTCGAGCAAACCTACGACGGCCACAGCCACCGAATAGGGCAGGATGACCATCAGCGTCTCAAAGGTGAGCGGGATCTGCGGGATCAGGAAGACTGGAAGCGTGTCAGGCAGTTCGCCCATGTCGCCGACCGTCCGCACATCGAGTCCCAGCGCGAAAACCAACGCCGTCAGGACGACAATGGTGACGAGCGGAGAGGGAATCGCTGTCGTCACAAGCGGCAAGAGGTAGATAATCCCGAGTGCCGCCCCGACCAGCGCATAGGTCAACCACGTGACCTGACGCGGATCGAGTTCGGGGAGCTGCGCCATGAAGATCAGGATGGCAAGCGCATTAACAAAGCCGGTCATGACCGACTTGGAGACGTAGCGCATGATGAAGCCGAGCTTCAGCACGCCCGCGCCGATCTGCAACAGACCGGCCAGCACTGTGGCGGCCAGCAGATACTGAAGCCCGTGGTCGCGCACCAAGGTCACCATCAGGACCGCCGTCGCGGCGGTCGCAGCCGAGATCATGCCGGGCCGCCCCCCGGTGATCGCGATGATGACGGCGATCGAGAAGGACGCATAGAGGCCAACCTTCGGGTCGACCCCGGCGATGATGGAAAAGGCGATCGCCTCGGGGATGAGGGCCAGCGCGACAACGAGACCAGCCAGCAGGTCGCCGCGAATGTTGCCGAGCCACTGGCTGCGGTATGCGTCGAGTGAGATCATGAATGTGTTATCCAATACCGGTCCTGCGCGGCTCGCGCGAGATCGGCGTGCAAGTGCACCGTTCTTGTGAGTTGTCCGGCGGATCGGCGGCCGGAAGAGCCACCCGGAATCGCTTCCAGGTCCAAGTTTGCTGTAGTGTCGCTTAAGGGGTTATTGGGTAAAGGGCAACACGATATGGAGTTGTGCGTGCATTGGCTTGACGATCAAGGCAGGGCCTGAGTCAGCTGCTCGAGAGGCATCTACAGATCATACAGCGGCTTCTTCGGGCCGGTGGGGGGGGGGACTGCTCGGTCATTTTCTCGCCGCCAAAACAACAATGATACATTAGAATCAATTGCTTACGAATCAGAGAAGGTTCGACGTCAGGCCCCTCCCCTCCGCCATTTTTCATTGATTTCACTGGGTAAATTGGCGATTGGACAATCACGCCCATAAACTACCCACGGGATTTTCAGGGTTTTTAATAGGCGATACGGGGCGTGAGGACTCGCAAAAAAAACGTGAACATAGCGCGGCAACCACGCTACGCTACGCTGTACGGGCATTCCGATGTCATTTCCTTAAGCTTGCCCTAGCACGACGACTTTACCCACCCTATCTTAGCACTAGATACAGTCCCCAGTTGCGAGGTAAGGCACCACACATGTCCAATAAATTTCAACTCGGCGATATTGTTCAACTGAAATCCGGTGGTCCCGCGATGACAGTTTCCAAAGTTCCGAAAATCAGCGGCCATATGACGAAACAGAAATATGTTTGCCAATGGTTCAGGGGTGCTTCGAACGTGAGTGGCGACTTTGGTGAGGAAGAGTTGCAGTTTTACGTTGCGCCGAAAAAGGCATGACAGAGGACGAAGCTGTACACTGGATGCTGGCCGAGTTTGAGCACGACTGCTTCCTGTATCAGTAAGCGGTCGCGAGCCATTTTTTCCACTTGCACGACGAAACCTTGGCATATTTTGACAAATCGTCGAACCTCTGCGTGGGCAAGGGCGTAGTTAAGGTTTTCAACACGCTTGCCCCAGGTGCAGTTTACGAACGCTCTGGAAAGTTGTGGCGATCTCGTTTGTAAACTGACCAATGGGGACGCCAACAATAGTCAAAATAACTGGTTTGCGTCGGTGGACCCAAATCGGAGTTCAGTTTCCCTTGGCGCTTAGGGAGGGGGCATCAGGCGGTGACGGTGCAGGATGCGCGGCATACCTCTTGCGCCCGGCTGCGGTCCTTGGCCGTGACGGCATACAGGGGTCAGAACAAGGCGACGGTTTTGGCCAAACCCAGCGCCAAAGCCGTTGGTGGAAAGGGCTGTGTTCATGGATTGCGACGGCGATGTGATGCCCACAGTAACGACGCGGGGCAGGTCGCACCGGCTTTCAGGAACGTCGTGCAAAGATGTGATGCAGCCGGTCGCTTAAGGTTACCGAATGACCACACCTGCTGAGGACATCCGCTTTTCAGCGCCTTCTGTCGGTGCAGCTGAGAGGGTTCCGTCCTTGACGACGGTCACGTCATAGCCGCGGTTTCGGGCCGCCAGCGCCGTTTTTTGCACACAGTAATTGAGGTCCAGCCCAACAAGGCGCAGCTTGCCCACATCAAGGCGCTTCAGAAGCGCATCCAGTTCACCGGTTTCAAATGCGTCCTGCACGCGTTTGACAATGATCTGGTCAGGAAGTGACAAGAAGGGCGCGGCCAGTTCGGTCCCCTCACTGCCGGCGATTGCCTGCCCATTCATCAGAAGCCGCGCCACCGCCCTTGTGGACGGGATTGACCATTCCTGACGGATCGCAATGACGGGGTGGTTTTGCGCCCGCGCCGCGCGGATTTCCTTGAAAATGACGGCGGCGGCGCTTTCTTTTGCGGCGTCCGGGTAGGCGTCGCTGTCCCAGAAAACCGATTGCAGATCAATCAGCAGAAGGGCAGAGGCATCCCGGTTGCGGATCGGTTCCCCGACGCTGACCGCGCCGATGCGCCTGACACCGTTGCCGAGCCAAAGGATGAGGGCAAGGGCCGCGACGCCCATGATGATGCCGAAGGTCATGCGCTGTCTCCTGTCTGGTTTTTCAGGCGGTCCATCACGGTCATGACGACCCGAAGCGCCGTTGCGATGTCCTGGCTGCTCAGTGTCGCACCAATGTCGTCCATGAGGGTCATTTCCCTCGAAATGATGTCTTCGATGAGGGTGCGACCGTGATCGGTCAGCGCCAGGATCGGCGAGCGTTTGTGGCGCGGGTTCGCGCGTTGCCCGACGAAACCGGATGCCAGCGTTTCATTGCACATGATCTGGACATATTGCCGTTTGATGTCGAGCCTTGCCGCGATCTCGGGGACGGTCTGATCGCCATATTGGTGGAGGATCTCAAGCACCGCGCGCATCCGCACTGTCAGGCCGGTCCCGGCCAGACCGGCGTCAACGCGGGCCTCTGCCGCTTGCATAAGGGGGCGTGACATCCAGATCAGTCGATGAAGGTGTTCCGATTTCATATTGGCATTATACATGTCAAAACGACAAGCGCAATGTCAATTTGCGCGCGGGGACGCGGTCTTCCTGCCGAATCGGGGGCTGAAGCGGTGATGCCGCAGCAGGCTGTGTCCCTCTGAAGGCCCGCGCCGACGTATCAACCCGATCGGCCAGACTGACGCTTGCTATCGGGTAATAACACGACAGCGCGATCGCCCCGTCCCGCCACGCCCGAACCTTCCAGCGATATGCTGGATCAGTCTGGGTTCCCCCTTGCGGATGGGCGCAATGGACCGTCCACGCTGGCAACCCTGATCGAACGCATCCGCTGCGCAGGGCGGGGCTGCCGGGGGCCTCTGCCGTAAGGGCATTGCCAATTTTACAGCCGGGCTTGCCAGCTTGTTCATGTGTGCAGTGTGTCATGACCGAGAGAGGCCACCGCCGATAATGTGCCGGAACTTGCCACAAGGCGCCTGTGACAGACATCGGTGGCGAAGGCTGCGGCAAACCCTGCCAGCAAGCGCCAGCCGTCGACGTGGCCTTTGCGATACCAGCTGTCACCATCGCGATCGCACAGCCAGAAACCGCGTCGGCCGGATTGCATCAGGGCAGGGCCGCAATGCCTGTGGTGCAGCGGGTCTCGCTCCCCGGCCAGACGTGCGGGCCTTGCTGAGCATCCTGCCAGATGCTGACGGGCTGTCCGGGGATCAGGTTCTTAAAGCGATGCCTGGTCCGTGGCGTCATGTTAAAGCCGCGCAAGATTGAGCATACCGTTCACGGCAAGTCGCGGGGAATAGGCCAAGGGCACCCAAACCTTCAAGGCGTATCCGGCGAAAAGAAAGAGCACAGTGGCTGGGGGGGCTTGGCTAATTCTTTTTTTGATGACGTCGGCGGCAGGGAATGAAGCCAGTTCCATCAAGGCATGAAGATATCCAAAATCACCCGCAGTGCTTATCCAACACTTTGGCATATGAATAAAAAAATTCCAAAGCCCCCCCCGGCCGGTGGCTGAGGCTGTGGCTGATATGACGGGGCTGATGGCCCCTCAGGCTGTTGTCAGCCTGTCGTCAGCCTGTAACCGATGCCAGGCTCGTTATGGATCAGCTGTGGGGCGGCTGCGTTGTCGCCCAGTTTTTCGCGCAAATGGGCGATGGCGACACGGACATAGTGGGTGTCCGTGGCATGGGCCCGCCCCCAGACCGTGCGCAGCAGGGTCTCATGCGTGACAAGCCGACCCGGCGTCGCCGCCAAAAGGGCAAGGACGTCGAACTCCTTGCGGGTCAGTCGGATCGGGTCAGCATTTCGGCTCACGCTTCGGTTGGCAAGGTCGATCCGCAAGCCGCCAATGTCGATGACCGGATCAATGGCGGTTCCTGACGCGCGCCGCGTCAGCGCCCGGAGCCGTGCCAGCAATTCCCCCGAGGCAAAGGGCTTGGTGACGTAATCATCGGCGCCTGCATCCAGTGCGGCGATGATCTCGGTTTCGGCTGCGCGGACAGACACGACCATGATCGGCACCGATGACCATTCGCGGATTGCCGCAACCACGTCCTTTCCGTCCAGATCCGGCAGCCCCAGGTCAACCAGCACAACCGAGGGCGCACCGGTCGCGGCGCGTTCGATCCCTTCGCGCCCGCGCGCAGCCTCGGTCATGCTGTAGCCCGCAGCTTCCAGAATGACACGCAGAAAGCGGCGGATCGGGGCTTCGTCCTCGATGACCAGAATGCAGGCGGGGTCTTCGGACATGGTCACTCCTTCAGGTCAGCAGGGGGCGGGGCAGCGGGCAGGATCATGCGGATCGCGGCGCCACAGCCCTGCGGCGGGTCAATGGCTGAAACGCTGCCGCCATGCGCCTCGACCATCCCCTTGACGATGGCAAGGCCAAGGCCGGTGCCGGCGGGCTGGCCATCGCCCTGAACGGCGCGATGGAACAGGTCGAATATCCGGGTGCGTTCGTCCGGCGCAATGCCGGGGCCATGATCGCGGACCGTGACCGCGACAGCCCCGTCCAGCGGCGTGGCGTCAATGATGATGGGGCTGTGGTCAGGCGCATATTTGCTGGCGTTTTCCAGCAGATTGGCAATGGCCTGACCGATCAGCAGCGGATCAACCAACAGCGGCGGGGTTGTCGGTGCAATGCGGACCTGCACCTCGAAGCCATCCAGAACCCGCGAAAGGTCGTTCTGTGCAGTGGTGATCAGCTCGCGCAGGTCGACCGCCCGGACACGGGGCACCATGGCACCGTGACCCAGCCGGGTCATGCTGAGAAGATTGCCGATAAAGCGGTCCAGACGCCGCGCCTCGGCCAGGGCTTGGGCCGTCAGCTGGCGGTTCTGATCGGGCGGCAATGTGCCATCCTCGACCGCAGACAGCGCCCCGATCACCGTGACCAAAGGGGTGCGCAGATCATGGCTGACGCTGTTCAGAAGCGCGGCGCGCAGCTTTTCCGTCTCGCTGTTCAGCCGCGCGCGTTCGAGGTCGCTTTCGATCTTGATACGCTCGACCGCCACGGCCACCTGATCCTCGACCGCCGTCAGCAGGCGCCGGGTCTCGGGGTCCATCCGCCGCGCCGGATCGGTAAAACGCAGACCGATCACCCCCATCGGCGCGCCCTGCGTGGCCAGCGGCATGAACAGCCATTCGGCGGCGGGCAATGTGTCTGTGTCACGTCCGGCGGGCTGGTTGCGCTGAAACGCCCAAAGCGCCGCGGCCTGACTGATCGGGTCGAGCGCGTCCTCGATCGCCGGAAAGCCCTGCACCTGCGCCAGCTGCCCGTCCGGCCCCGGCATCAGGATCAGCGAATGACCTTGCAGCGCGCGGGCGATATGCGCCGCCGCCGCCCACAGCACGTCATCGGTGGTGCTGGCCGAGGCGATCTTGCGGGCGAAATCGTAAAGCGTCTCGGTGCGGGCCTGCGCGTCGCGCATGAATTCGACCTGCCGCTTCAGCCGCCCGGCCAGCGTGCCGGTGAACAGCGCCGAGATGGTAAAGACCAGCAGCGCAATCACCGATTCCTCGGCCGAGACGGCAAAGGAATAATAAGGCTGGGTGAAGAAAAAATTATAGGCCATGAAGCTGGTCACGCTGGCCACCACCGCCGCCAGCGCGCCCAGACGCATCCCCACCGCCAGCACGCCCACCAGATAGATCACCGCCAGCGAGGCCACCGGCAGGACATGCCAGAACGGCCAGGCCAGCGCCGTGCCCGCCGCAGCGGCCAGCCCCGATTCCAGCGCGATGCGCGGCCATTTGCGGCGCGAAAGCCGCAGCCCCGGCGCGGGGGAACTGCGATCGCCGGGCGGCGACAGCAAGGTGACCTCGAAGGTGTCGCTCATGCCGATCAGCCTGTCGGTCATCGACGGGCGCAACCGCGCAAGCCACGCCCGCAGCCCGGTCCGGCGCGCGGGACGGGCCAGCACCAGCCGGGTGACATTCAATTCGCGCGCGGCCCCCAGAAAAGCGGTGGGGCTGTCGCCCTCGGCGCGCAATGTGCGGGTGTCGGCCCCCAGCCGTTCCGCCAGCGCCAGCGCATCGGACATTGCCCCCGATGCGGCACTGCCGCGCGATTCGATGGCCGGGGTCAGCACATGGGCCACAACCCACGGGATGCGGGCGCGGTCGGTCATGCGACGGCCTGCGCGCACCAGCCCCTTGGCGCTTGACGGATCATCCAGACAGACCATCAGCCGATTCTGCGCTGCGGGCCGCCCGCCACGCGTCAGCGCCAGCATGTCGGCATCGACACGGCTGGCCGCGGTGCGCAGCGATAATTCCCGCAGCGCGGTCAGGTTGGGCTTGGAAAAGAAATTCGCCAGCGCCCGCCCGGCCTCGGCAGGCATATAGACCTTGCCTTCGCGCAGCCGGGCGATCAGGTCGTCGGGTGGCAGGTCGATCAGCTTGATCTCGTCGGCCATCTGCAACACCGCGTCAGGCACGGTTTCGTGGACCTGAACGCCAGTAATGCGCGCCACCACGTCATTCAGGCTTTCAACATGCTGGATATTCAGTGTGGTATAGACGTCGATCCCCGCTGCCAGCACCTCGTCGACATCCTGCCAGCGCTTGGGGTGGCGCGAGCCGGGCGCATTGGTATGCGCCAGTTCGTCGATCAGGGCCAGCGCGGGCTGCCGCGCCAGCAGCGCGTCCAGATCCATCTCGGTCAGGCGGCGGTCGCGATAGGAAATCTCGCGCCGGGGGATCTGGTCGATGCGCGCCAGCAGCCGCGCGGTTTCCGCCCGGCCATGCGTTTCCACCAGCGCCGCGACCACATCGGTGCCGTCGCGGCGCCGCGCGGCGGCCTCTTCCAGCATGGCATAGGTCTTGCCGACACCGGGCGAGGCCCCCAGAAAGATCTTCAGCCGCCCCCGCTTTGATGCGCCTGCGGCGTCCTCGGCATTGGCCTCGGGCAGGAAGGCTTCGGGATCGGGGCGGCTGTCGTCAGTCATGGCGCAACCTTACGCCCCCGCCGCGTCAAGCGCGAGGTTGGTTTGCAGCACATTGACGATGGGATCGCCCACAAAGCCAAAAGCGGGGCCGGTGGTGGCGGCGTCGATGGCGGCGCGGATGGCGGATTCGTCCAGCCCACGCGCGGCGGCGATGCGCGGCACCTGCGCAAGTGCGGCGGCACGGCTGATATGCGGGTCCAGCCCCGAGGCCGAGGCCGTCGCCATGTCGGACGGGGCGGGCGGCGCGTCAAACGCCGCCGCCCGGTCGCGGACCTGCGCCAGCAGTTCGGCGCTGGACGGCCCGAGGTTCGACCCGCCCGAGTTCGCCGCGTCATAATCGACCGCCGAAGGCCGGGGGTGCAGGTATTCGGGGCGGGTAAACCTTTGCCCGATCAGCGCCGACCCCAGGGTCACGCCATCGCGCGCAATCAGCGAACCATTCGCCTGTGCCGGCATGACCGCCTGCGCGATACCGGTGATCGCCAGCGGATAGCCCAGCCCAAGAACCGCCGAGAAGGCGCCAATCAGTGTCAGCGCGGGGCGAAGTTGCGAAAACATGATGAAAACTCCTTATGCCAGATGCAGCGTATCGACGATGATGTCGATCAGCTTGATGCCGATAAAAGGCGCGACCAGCCCGCCGACGCCGTAAATCAGCAGGTTGCGCGACAACAGCGCACCCGCCGATGCGGGGCGGTATTTCACCCCTTTCAGCGCCAGTGGGATCAGCCCGACAATGACCAGCGCGTTAAAGATGATCGCCGACAGGATCGCCGATTGCGGTGTGCCAAGGCCCATTACGTCCAGTGCGGCAAGGCCGGGATAGGCGGCGACGAACAGCGCCGGCAGAATGGCAAAATACTTGGCCACATCATTGGCGATGCTGAAGGTCGTCAGCGCCCCGCGCGAGATCAGAAGCTGTTTGCCGACCATGACGATCTCGATCAGCTTGGTCGGGTCGCTGTCCAGATCGACCAGGTTCCCGGCCTCTTTCGCGGCGGGTGTGCCGCTGTTCATCGCCACCCCCACATCGGCCTGTGCCAGCGCGGGCGCATCGTTCGACCCGTCGCCGCACATCGCCACCAGCTTGCCCGAGGCCTGTTCGGCGCGGATCAGCTCCAGCTTCCTTTCCGGGGTGGCTTCGGCCAGAAAGTCATCGACCCCGGATTCGGCGGCAATCGCGGCGGCGGTCAGCGGGTTGTCGCCGGTGATCATCACCGTGCGGATGCCCATGCGGCGCAATTCGGCAAAGCGGTCCCGGATGCCGGGTTTGACCACGTCTTTCAGGTGGATGACCCCAAGGATCCGCCCATTGCGCGCCACCACCAGCGGCGTGCCGCCCGACATGGCGATCTGGCGCACGATGGGGTCTGCCGCCGCGGCGCCACCATCCGGGAAGGCGCGGGCCATGGCATCGGCCGCGCCTTTGCGGATTTGCGTGCCGTCGGCCAGATCGACGCCCGACATCCGGGTCTGCGCGGTAAAGGGCACAAAGGTCGCGCCCTGCCGCCATGTGCCCGCGCTGAGACCGTGGCGTTTTGCAGCCAGATCGAGGGTCGATTTCCCCTCGGGCGTGTCGTCGGCCAGACTGCCGATGAAGGCGGCCTGCGCCACATCGCGTTCGCTGACGCCCGGCACCGGCAGGAACGCGTCGGCCATGCGGTTGCCAAAGGTGATGGTGCCGGTCTTGTCCAGCAAAAGCACGTCGATATCGCCCGCCGCCTCGACCGCGCGGCCGGATTTGGCGATGACATTGGCCTTGACCAGCCGGTCCATCCCCGCGATCCCGATGGCCGAAAGCAGCCCGCCAATGGTCGTCGGGATCAGGGTGATGAACAGCGCGGACAGCCAGATCACCGGGATCGCCACACCCGACCACCCGGCAAAGACCGGAAGCGTGCTGACCACCAGCAGGAAGACCAGCGACAAGCCCGCCAGCAGGATGTCCAGCGCGATTTCGTTGGGGGTTTTGGCGCGTTTTGCCCCCTCGACCAGCGAAATCATCTTGTCCAGAAAGGTCTCGCCGGGTCTGGCGGTGATGCGCACCACCAGCCAGTCGCTGACCAGCCTTGTGCCGCCGGTCAGGCTGGACCGGTCGCCGCCCGATTCGCGGATGACAGGCGCGGATTCACCGGTAATGGCCGATTCATCGACAGATGCGACCCCCTCGATCACCTCGCCATCGGTGGGGACGATATCGCCGGCCTCGACCAGAATCACCTCGCCGGGTTCAAGGTCACAGACATCGCGCATGTCATAGATCTCGCGGTTGCCGGCAGACAGCAGCAGCTTGGCCTGCGCCGTGCTTTTCGTGGCACGGAAAGCATCGGCGCGGGCCTTGCCGCGCCCCTCGGCCACGGCTTCGGCGAAATTGGCAAACAGCACCGTTGCCCACAGCCACAAGACAATCTGCAGCGTGACCCCGCGCCCCGGTTCGCCCCAGTGCAGGACCGCCAGAACGGTGGTCACGGCGGCCACCATGGCGGTGGCAAAGATGACCGGGTTGCGCACCAGCTTGCGCGGGTTCAGCTTGCCGATCGCCGCGATGGCCGCAGGCCGCAGGATTTCCGGCGCGAAAAGACCGGTTTCAGGTTTTGCGTGTTTGGACATGAGAACCTCAGAACGTGTGCCCGGCGACGATCGAGACATGCTCGGCAATCGGACCAAGGGCCAGAACGGGAAGGAAGGTCAGCGCGCCGACAATCAGGATCGTGGCGACCAGCAGAACGGTGAAGGCCAGACCATGGGTCGGAAAGGTGCCCGCCGTGGCCTGCGCGCGCGGCTTGGCGGCCAGCGATCCGGCAATGGCCAGAACCGGGATGATATAGCCCCAGCGGCCAAGCATCATCGCCAGCCCGATCATGGTGTTATGCCATGCCGTATTGGCCCCGAACCCGGCAAAGGCGCTGCCGTTATTGGCCGTGCCCGAGGTATAGGCATAGATCAGTTCCGACAGGCCGTGGGGGCCTGCATCCTGCACCGCCGCCTGCGCAGTCCCGGCCAGGACCGACGCGGCGGCCAGCACCAGCACCCCCAGCGGCATGACCAGCAGGGTCAGCGCGGCCAGCTTCATTTCGCGGGCCTCGATCTTTTTGCCCAGCCATTCGGGGGTGCGCCCGACCATCAGTCCGGCCAGAAACACCGTCAGCACGACATACAGCACCATGCCGTAAAAGCCTGCACCGACACCGCCAAAGATGATTTCGCCCAACAGCATGTTGAACAGCGGGATCATGCCGCCAAGCGCCGACAGGCTGTCATGCATGGCGTTCACTGCGCCACAGGACGCCACTGTCGTCGCCACCTCGAACAGCACGGTCTGGGCAAGGCCGAACCGGACCTCTTTCCCCTCCATGCCCGGACCTTCGGTGATGCCGGCATAAAGCGGGTTTGGCTGGCTTTCCGCGAAATAGGCGGCCAGCAGCACGCCGACAAACATCACCGTCATCGCGGCAAAAATCGCCCAGCCCTGACGGCGGTCGCCCACCATGCGGCCGAAGAAAAACGGAAACGCCGCCGGGATGATCAGAATCGCGAAGATCTGCACAAGGTTGGTCAGCGCGGTGGCATTTTCGTAAGGATGGCTGGCATTGACGTTGAAAAACCCGCCGCCATTGGTGCCCAGCATCTTGATCGCGGCTTGCGAAGCGACCGGCCCCTGGGCGATGGTCTGTTGCGCGCCTTCCATGGTGGTCGCGGTGACCGCGCCGGCCAGCGTCTGTGGCATCCCCTGCCAGACCAGAACCAGCGCAATCAGAACCGCACCGGGCAGCAAAAGATACAGCACCGTCCGTGTCAGATCGACCCAGAAATTGCCCAGATCGCGCCCCGAGCGCGCCGCCAGCCCACGCACCACAGCCACCGCAACCGCAATGCCGGTTGCCGCCGAGACAAAGTTCTGCACCGTCAGCCCGAACATCTGGGTGAAATGTGACAGCGTTGTCTCGCCGCCATAGCTTTGCCAGTTGGTGTTGGTCATGAAACTGACGGCGGTGTTGAAGGCCTGATCCGGCGCCATCGCGCCAAATCCCTGCGGGTTCAGGGGCAGCCAGCCTTGCACCCGAAGAACCAGATAAAGCAGCACGAACCCGGCTGCGTTAAACGCCAGAACGCTGGCCGCATAGACAGGCCAGCGCTGCGCGGTGCCATCCGTTCCGGCGATACGCAGCAACGGGCGCTCGATCAGGGCCAGAAACCGGATGCGCCCGGAAAACACCCCCGCCATATAAGGCCCCAACGCCATCCCCGCTGCCGTCAGGGCCAGAAGGAACAGCGCGAAAAACATCAGATCGAAGACCATGTCAGAACCTTTCAGGTGCGAAAAGCGCGATCAGGAAATAGATCAGCAGGCACAGGACCAGCCCGCCGCCAAGGATCAGCTCGGTCGTCATCTCAGCGCTCCAGTCGTTGGATGAAAGTGATGGCCAGCCGGGCCAGCGCGAACAGCGCCAGACCGAAGGCCGGGAAGATGAGGTCAGGGAAGGGCATCTGCACCTCCATTTTGTTGCCAGATGGTGAAAATCTGGCGTCAGCGACCGTAAAGCCTCCATATGAAGGGCGCTGGTTAGCGTTAAATCTGTGTAAAAAACGCGTCGTCACCGGTGATCAGCCAGCGCCGTGTATCACCGCCTGACCCGCCTGTTGGGCGGGCAGGGGCGGCGCGACCATCACCGCCCCAAACACTGCTGGATCGCCGCCATGCTTCACGGCACTGTGCGTCATCGGCGCCGCCGCCCCGGTCCCCGGCTGGGCCAAGGGCTGCTGGCAGCGCCCGCGTCAGAACCGCTTGCGCAGCGAGACTCCGATCTTGCGCGGCTCGCCGCGGAAGTTGAACACTGGGGTGCCGCCGACGCGGGTATAGTAATTCTTGTCCAGCAGGTTCGACACCGACAGCGTCAGATCCGCACCCTGACCGATGGCGCGTCTGGCCGACATATCGACCACGCCGTAACCCGGCGCGGCGATTTTCGTCCCGCGCGAGACCGACGAAAAGGACGAGACCGCCCGCAACTGGGAACCAAAGGTCCAGCCCGCGACCGGGCCGTCGGTCACGTCATAGGCGACCGCCAGCTTCAGCATGTGGCGCGGGGTATAGGTCGAAAACACCGCGCCTTCATTGTCGCCGTTCAGATATTCGCTGTCGGTATAGGTATATCCGGCCGCGACATGCCAGTTGTCGCCAATTTCACCGGCGGCCTCGGCCTCGAACCCCTGCACGCGGACCTTTCCTTTGGCGACGGACCATGTCTCGCCCGGCACGCTTTGGGCGCGGTTGACCTGATCCAGCCGGAACAGCGCCGCCGACACATCCAGCCCGCCGGCCAGTTGCGCCTTGGCGCCCAGTTCGAATTGGCGGCCTTCCATCGGGGCCAGCAATTCGCCGTTTTGATCCAGCGCGTCCTGCGGCTGGAAAATCTCGGTATACGACGCATAGATCGTGGTATCGGGCCGCACGTCCCAGGTGATCCCGGCATAGGGGGTCAGGTGACCATTTTCCTCGACGGTGCTGGCAACGCCCCTCAATGACAGCGCGTCGATCCGCTGCCATGACAGCCGTGCGCCGCCAAGCAGGGTCAGCCCGGCGGCGGGCTTGACACGCAACTGGGCATAGAAGCCCTTGCTGTCGGTTTCAATACGGTCGGGGTTGCCATAGGTCACATCGGGCCGGGCCACGTCCGACACGTCCCAGTCATCCAGATTCCAGCTGCCCGGAATGCGCCCGGCCACACCTGCCACGCGACTGTCGGTTTTCTGCATGTCGGCACCGATGATCGCCATGCCCTCGATGCCGGCAACCGCAAAGGGCAGCTCGGCATGGGCGTCCAGCGCCAGATTGTCATGGCTGAAATCGCGCGAGATCCATGCCAGCGCGGAAATGCTGTTATCCGGCGCAGCAGGCGATCCGGCAAAGGCATAAGTGAAATCACCGCTTTGGCGCGACTTGCGCAGGCTGAATTTCGCCCGCGCGCCATTGCCGAAATGATGTTCCACGCCGGCGACCAGATCATCGACCCTGTTGTCGAAATCATTCCAGTCGGCCGCTGTCGTGGCTGACGGATCGGTCCAGATCAGGCTGCCATCGGCATAGCTCGGCAGGCCGTTGAAGGGCGCGATGTCGCGCTGCATATGCGAAAATGACAGCGTCGCCGTGGTGTCGGGTGTCGCGTCCCAGGCCAATGCGCCATAGAACTGGCGCAAGCCGTTGGTCTGTTTGTCGACCGACCCGTCGCCACCCGCATAGGCCAGAACGGTCCGACCGCGCAGGCTGGCATCCGCGTTCAGCGGTGCGCCGTAATCCAGTTCGACCCGCGCATGGCCGTTGCTGTCGGCGGTGGCGGTCGCATAGCCGCGCGGTGTGTCTGCATTGGCCTGTTTCAGCCGCATGTTTATGGCACCCGCGGGCGATCCGGTCCCGATAAACAGGCCCGACGGCCCCTTCAGCACCTCGACATGGTCCATGATCGACAGGTCGGGCTGGGTGCCATAGATGGAACTGACCGGCGCGGGCAGACCGTCATAGTAAAGATAGTCGAATTCAAACCCGCGCGAAAAGATTGACGAGCGCCCGACATCGTTGTTCAGGATCAGCAGTCCCGGCGTGTTGTCCAGCGCGGTTTCCAGCGCGGTATAGCCGCCATCCTCGATCTGCTTGCGGGTGACGACGCTGGTCGATTGCGGCACCTCGCGCGGGGACATGGTGGCCTTTTCACCGACGCTGATCAAATCGGTTGACCAGCTGTCCGTGCCTTCGGTCTGGTAGCTGGCGCCGTAAAGCGTGATCTGATCCAGCGTGATCGTGTCAGCATCCTGCGCAAAGACCGGCGGGACGAGGGCGGTCGATGCCGCCAGGGCAAGGTGAAGTCGGGTCATCGGTGTGTTCCTGTATATCTGATTGATTTACTGGTCTGATAAGGACGGGGTCGCGGCGTATTCCTGCCGCGTCAGCTGCGCGACCAGCCCGGCCCCGGCCCGTGGCGCGTGTATCCGGGCCATGCCGCGATGGTCGGGCCGGTCGTAATCGTCGCTGTCCCCGAACAGCCAGCACTGGCCGCGCATGTTGGCGGGGCTTTCGGCCAGCATGTGGGCAAGGGCAGGACAGGTGGTCTTACCCTTGCCGATCAGCAGGTGCTTGCCCCGTGGCACAGCGCCCCCGTCCGGCCCGTTAAGCCCGACCCGTGTCCCCGGTTCAGCCCTGCGCGCCCGGTCGCAGACCCGCCCGCCGGCATGGACAAAGGCGTCGATGTCCTGCCCGCCGGCCTCGACGCGCAGCAGCGACCTGATCTGCCCAAGGGGCAGGGCGGGCAGGGCGCCTTCGGCCTGATGGGCGGGCAGCGGAACTTGCCTCATGCCAGTGTCTTTTCCGTGTTGCGGGCAAAGATGGCCAGCGCGACGATCAGCAAGCCGATGCAAAGCGCAAAGAACAGCCCATAGCCGGCATATTGCGCGATCAGCCCGGCAATGACGCCCAAAACCATGCTGATGGCACCGTCAAGGCATTGAAATAACGTGAAATCCACGCCGCCCTGATCGGGATCGGCCCAGTGCATGAACTGCGCATACATGGCGGTAAAGCCGATGGCCAGCAGCGCCGAGCCACCCAGCAACGCAGCCGCCAGCATCAGGGGCAGGGGCACATTCACCCCTGCCGCGCGGGCCGCCAGCGGGGTCAGCAGGATCGCCTGACCGGCCAGCGCGGTGATCAGAATAGCGTGCAGGCCAAAGCGGCGCACCAGCCCGCCGCCCAGCACCGCCCCGGCCAGCCCCAGCGTCAGGCTGGCCCCGCCCGACAGCAGGCCGATCGTGGCAAGCGACAGCCCCTGATCCACCAGATACGGCCCGATCATCCCCAGTGGTGCCTTTTGCGCGATCACGAAAACAGCTGTCATGCCAAGCCCGGCGCGGATTTCGGGCCGCGCCAGGGCCGTGCGCAGGCTGGGCGGGGGCGCGTCTGCGGCGACCGGCGCGGCGGTCCCGCGCGTGCTGGCGGCAAAGCCCAACAGCAGCAGCGCCACCAGCGCCGCCATGGACCAGACGCCAGCGCCCCAGCCTGCGCGCGCCACGATGAGCAGCAGCAGACCGCCGCCAATCGCCGCCCCGACATAGGCCCCGCCAACCTGCGCCGCATTCGCCCAGCCATGCCGGTCGGGCGCAACGGCGCCGACGGCATGACCGTCGACCGCAATGTCAACCGTCGCCGTGGCAATCGCCACCAGCATCAGGCAGGCCAGAGCCGGCAGCAACGGCTGCAACCCAAGCGCCCCGGTCAGGGCCAGCCCGGCCACGGCCACCGCCCCGCCCGCCAGCGCCAGCGGGCCGCTGCGCGGCACGGCGCCGCGCGGCAGGCGCCAGCGCTCGACAGCCGGGGACCACAGGAATTTCAGCGCCCATGGCGCCACCAGCAGCGACAGCAGGCCGATCTGGTCCAGTGCCAGCCCCTGTTCGCGCATCACCGCGGGCAAGCCGCCCCAGGTCAGCCCGCCGATGACGCTTTGGGCGATATAGGCCGCCCAAAGCCCCCCCATCACGCGCATCTGCGCAGCCATCAGAAGCGCCGTGTCAGGCTGGCGGTCCAGACCCGGCCTTCATTGCGATAGCAATAGCCGACATCGCAGATCGTGCCGTCCTGATCGAACAGGTTCTTGATATTCACCTGCGCACGCACGCCCGGCATCGCGGGCGGGTCAAAGCTGATTTCGGCATCCACAAAGCTGCGCGCATCATTGCGCAGGGCGTCGGTATTGGCATCGTCGCCATAGCTTTCACCGACATAGCGAAGACCAAGGCCGACAGCCAACCCCTCGGCCCGGCCGCTTTGGAATTCGTATTTGCCCCAAAGCGACAGGATGTTGTCAGGCGCGCCCGAAACCCGGTTGCCTTCGGTGCCGGTTGCGCCGCGCTCGATCACGACGCGCTGATGGCTGAAGCTGGCAATGGTGGACCAGCCATTGTCCCAGTTGGCCATCGCCTCCAGCTCGATCCCGCGGCTGTTCATATCCTGCTGGCGCTGGCGGTTGGTGCCGCCATAGGCCTCGAACACCACGCCGTCGCGCTGGTCGATGTCAAACAGCGCCGCCGACAGCAGCATGTCGGTCCCCTCGGGTGCGTATTTCAGCCCGACCTCGCGTTGCGTTGCTTGTGTCGGGCGCGCCGCGCGGGCCGAACTGTCATCGGCAACAACATCATAAACCACGCCAAGATTGGGCGCGAACGAGGTCGACACATTGCCATAGGCGACCAGCCCGTTATCCCAGCGATAGCTTAGCCCGACGCGGCCAGAGCGACCGGATTCGTCAATCCGGGTCAGGGTGCGGGCCATATCGGTATCGTCGGTTTTCACCCTGTCATAGCGCCCGCTGACAAAGGCCCGCCAGTTGCCCCAGCTAAGCTGGTCGTGCAGATAAATCCCGGTTTGCCGCGTGTCCTGCGACCGGAAAAACACCATCGGCCCCGCCGCTGCCGCTGCCGCCGAAACCGGGCTGCCGCCCACACGGCTGGTGTAATCGGCCATGGTCAGGTCGATGCCGGCAAGGATTTCATGCTGCACCGCGCCCGTGGTGGCGAAGGCGCTGATCCCGGTGTCGATGCTGGTGGTGTTCAGCTTTTCGCCAAACCGTTCCCAGGGCTGGCCCAAGGCCCCGCCGTAACGCGCCTCGACATCGACCGAGGAAATCCGCGCTGTATGGCGCAGGGTCACGCTGTCGTTCAGGTCATGCTCGACCTCATAGCCAAGGCGGAACTGCTCGCGCTCAAGCCGGTTCCAGTCGGGGTCGGTCAGGAAGGTATCGGTGACTGTGCCATTCGGGCCATTAAGGTAAAAAGTCGATCCGCCGGTGACGTTTTTCTGTGCCTCGCCCAGCAGGGTCACGCGCGTCGTGCCATTGTCGTAACGCAGCGCCGGGGCGAAAAACCCCAAGTCGTCGGCATAGCCCGGAAAGACCGAGTTCGCCTTGCGCAGGCGCCCGGTCAGGCGATAGCTGAACGGGCTGCCGCTGGCCAGCGGACCACTGAAATCGGCGCTGATCTGGGCGCGATCATCGGACCCGGTTTCAACCGCCAGTTCGTGAAACGGCTTGTCCTTGGGACGCTTGGTCACCAGATTGACAAGCCCGCCCGCACCGCTGACCCCGTAAAGCGACGAGGCCGGGCCTTTCAGGATCGCGATGCCTTCCAGCCCGTAAGGCTCGGGCCGGTGGATCGCGAAAGGCGCATTATACTGGCGCAGGCCGTCCCGGAACATGCCGTTATAAAAGGCCGGGAACCCACGCAGCGTAAAGGCGTCAAAACGCGTATCGAAACCGTATTTGTTGGGATTGGCCGCGGCGGAATAGGTCAGTGCCTCGTTCAGCGTGCGCGGCGCCTGATCCTCGATCTGGTCCTGCGTGATGATGGTGATCGCCTGCGGGATTTCGGCAACCGGCGTGTCCAGCCGCGTCGCCTGACGCGAGGTTTTGGCGACATAGCCGTTCTGCGTCAGGGTCAGGCCGCTTTCAGCCTGAAGGGTGATTTCAGGCAGGACAAGATCGTCCTGCGCCAGGGCAGGGACGGCAACGGTGCAGGCCAGCATTGCCAAAACGCAACGAGTGGTCATCGGCTGGTTTCCTTTGTGGACGGGTATGGGACATGACGGGTCTGCGGCAACCTGCGGGACCGGCGGCCCGTTGCCACCGGGCGCCATGCGATCGGCACCGCGCAGGCGGGGAAAACAGGGGGGTTCGGCATGGCCCGACCTTTCAGCACGCATGACACACGGGCGCTGGCGTAAGGCTGGCGACCGTGGCTGGGTATATAAGGCTATCAATTCTGTCAAGAATTTCCTGTGATTCGCGTTATTGCACGACCGGTTTCTGACCCCGTTCCCGGCTCGCGGTGACAAGTTGCAGCGCGCAGGCTTGATCAAAGTCAATATCTGATAGAATTTATCGTCTATTGACGGCCGAACAGATAGGAGTTCCCTGCCATGACCTGCACCCCCTCTCGCCGTGATCTGATGCTGGGCTGCATTGCCGGCGGTGCCGCTTTGGCGGTGCCGGGCATTTTGCGCGCGGCCCCGATGTTGGAAAGGCTTGCGCTGTTCGGACCGCCCGCCGGGCCGACGATCACCCTTGCCCATGCGGTCGCGACGGGCGCGCTGGATGGGGTGGCGGGCGATGTCAGCCTGACCGCATGGCGCGACCCGGATGAGCTGCGCGCGGGGCTGACCTCGGGGCGGATGCAGGTGGTGATCCTGCCCGCGAACGCGGCGGCCAACCTGTATAACAAGGGGTTGGGGCTGCGGATGGTCAATGCGATGACCAACGGGCTGAACTATGTCGTGACCCGCGATCCGGCGGTCAGGGGCACGGCCGATCTGGCCGGGCGGGCGGTGGCGCTGCCGTTCCGCAATGACACGCCCGACATTCTGCTGCGCCGGATTCTGGCCGCCGCAGGCGTCGCCGGGGATGCCGTGACCATCGTACCCGCCGGGACCCCGATCGAGGCCGTGCAGCTGCTGCTGTCGGGCAAGGCCGATTGTGCCGTGCTGCCCGAACCCGCCACGACCATGGCCGAGATGCGCGCCCTGCAGGCCGGTCAACAGGTCACCCGTGCCATCGACATTCAGGCCGAATGGGGCAAGCTGACGGGCCTTGGCCCGGTGGTGCCGCAGGCCGGTCTGGGGGTGATGGAGGCCTTTGACACCGCCCATCCGGGCGCGGTCGAGGCCATTCAGGACGCCATTGCGGCGACCCTGCCCAAGGTGCTGGCCGATCCCGGGGCTGCGGCGAAATCGGCGTCCCGGACGCTGGGGATGCCCGCGCCGGTTCTGGCCAAATCGATCCCGCATTCGGCGCTGGTTGCCACCCCCGCGCGCAAGGCCCGCCCGGCCTTTGAGGCGATGTTCAGCGCCGTCAGCGAGGTCGATCCGCGCGCCATTGGCGGCAAGCTGCCCGATGACGGGTTTTACCGGCTGTGAACGCGGCGCTTGACAGGCTGGGTCGCGCCGGGCGGTTCCTGTGGGGCGGCTGGGCCGGTCTGGCGGCGCTGGCGCTGCTGGCGGCGCTGTGGCAGGCCGGGCATGAAGCCTGGGGCAACCTGATCCTGCCCGCACCGCTGGCCACCGCGCAGGCGGCGGGCGCCATCCTGACCGAGCCTGCGAACTGGACGATCATCGCGGCAACGCTGCGCCGCGCCGTGCAGGGATTTGCGCTGTCGGCGCTGATCGGCGGGATTGCCGGGCTGATCGCGGGCTATTCCCCGGCGGTCATGCGGTTGGCGCGGCCCTTGCTGACCGTGGTGCTGGGGGTGCCGCCGATTGCCTGGCTGGTGGTGGCGCTGATCTGGTTCGGGTCATCGGATGCCATGGTCGTGGCGACGATCCTTGTCTCGGTCGTGCCGCTGGTCTTTGCCGGCACTGCCGAGGGTGTGGCCACGCGCGACCGCGGCCTTGATGCCATGGCGCAGGTGTTTGGCGCCGGGCCGCTGCGCCGGTTGTGGTCGGTGGGGCTGCGCCAGATGCTGGCCTATCTGTTTCCGGCGCTGGTGCTGGGGCTGGCCACCGCCATCAAGGTCGCGGTGATGATCGAGGTTCTGGCCTCGGTCGGCGGCATCGGGAACGAGCTGGCCCGCGCCCGGCAATATCTGGATGTGACCGAGGCCCTGGCCTGGATCGGCATTGCGGTCGCCGGGCTGATCGCGGTGGAATACGGCCTTGTCCATCCGATCCGGGCCGAATTTGAACGCTGGCGCGACGCCGCCCGCCCCTGGGGGGTCAAACGATGAGCACCGCGCAAGGCGCAGCGCTGGCGTTGACCCGTATCACCCATGCCTTTCTGGGCCGCGAGGTGCTGACCCGCATCGGCCTGCGCGTCGATCCCGGTGAGGTTCTGGCGCTGGTCGGGCCGTCGGGCTGCGGAAAATCGACGCTGATCCACATCGCCGCCGGGCTGATCGCCCCGCGCGAGGGGCGCATCACCCGCGCCTATCGCCGCCATGCCATGGTGTTCCAGGACCCCCGGCTGATGCCCTGGGCCACCGCGCAGGACAACATCGCCTTTGCCGCGCGGCTGGCCGGTCAGCCCCGCCGCAAGGCCTGGGCCGCCGCCGCCCGCGCCGCAGGGGCCGCGCATTTCGCGCCCGAAGATCTGACGAAATACCCGGTCGAGCTGTCTGGCGGGATGCGCCAGCGCATCGCCATCGCCCGCGCGCTGGTCGTCGACCCCGATTTCGTCTTTTTTGACGAGCCCTTTACCGCGCTGGATGCCGCGCTGAAACGCCGGATGCAGGATCTGGTGATCGCGGCCAGCGGCGCGGGCCGTTTCGGCGCGATCTTTGTCACCCATGATCTGGCCGAGGCCGCCCGCGTCGCCCATCGGATCGCGGTGATGCATCCGACCGGGCGCGGGATCATCGGCGAGCGGCGCATCCCCGGCAGCCCCGGGACGCGCGACGATGCCGCGATCTTTGCGCTGACGCAGGGCTGGCAGACCGGCGATCCGCTGTTTCGCCATATCCACGATGTCGATGAAAGGCGCATCGCATGAGCGCGCCGCAGCCCCCGCTGCTGCGCGGCCAGCCCGCGCCTGGCCCGCCGCCGCCGCCGCCCTGGCACCGCGTGATCAGCGACGAGGGCTTTCGGCTGTTCTTTCCGCTGGCCGCGATCCATGCCGCGCTGTGGCCGTTTCTGTGGATCGCCGTGCAGGGCTATGGGCTGATCGGCGCCACCGGAATCGCGCCCTCGGTCTGGCATATGCACGAGATGGTGGTGGGCGCCTTCGGGGCCGCGCTGATCGGGTTTCTGACCACCGCATTTCCGGAATGGACGGACACGCCGCCGCTGAAGGGCCGCGCCCTGTGGGGGCTGGCGGGCCTGTGGGGCGTGGCGCGGGTCATCGGGCTGGTCGGCTGGGATGCGCTGGCGCCGCTGGCCGGGCTGGCCGATCTGGGCTGGATCGCGGCGCTGACCGCCTATGCGCTGCGGATTTCATGGCAGCGCCGGACCGACCGGCTGTTGGTCTTTGCCGGCTGGCTGGCGGCGTTCTGGATTGCCGTTGCGGTGACGCGGTGGCAGATGATCGCGGGCGACAGCTGTCTGGCGGGCGAGGCGGTCAAGACCACAGGCTTGATCTTTCTGGGTTTTCTGGGGCTGGCGCTGGCGCGGATCACACCGCCGGTGACCAATCTGGTGCTGGACCCAAGCGAGGAGACCTCGCCCTACCGGCCGCATCCCGGTCGGATGAATCTGGCGCCCGGACTGGTCGCGCTGGTGATAATGGCGCGGGCTTTCGGCCTGTCCGATGCGGTGACCGGCTGGCTGTTGATCGCGGCGGGCGCGGGTTTTATCGACCGTATCGCGGAATCCTTTATCGGCCCCGAGGCCCTGCGTGCCGAGATCGTCGCGCTGGCGCTGACCTCGGCATTGTCCGGGGCCGGGCTGATCTGGTTGGGCGCGGTGGGGCTGGGTGCGCCGCTGCCGCCCGCCGGCGGCTGGCATCTTGCGCTGATGGGGGGGCTGGGTGTGGCGGTGCTGGCGGTTCAGTCCATCGCCGGGCTGTTCCATTCTGGCAGGACGCTGCCGGTTTCCGCCGCAGTCAGGCTGGCGCTTGCGGCGCTGCTGGGTGCCACCGCGCTGCGCCTTTTGCCCGAACTGGGGCTGGCCGATCCGGTACTGGCGCATGTGGCGGCCTCGATCCTGTGGGCCGCAGGGTTCGGGATCTGGCTGTGGCGATACTGGCCGCTGCTCAGCGATCCCGCGACCCTTGGACAACATGAGGGGTGCTGAGATGCCCGACATGATTTCGTATCGGACCCTGATGCTGATAGCAAAGGGAAGCGCTTCGATATTGAGGCGCTGAGGCGCGACCGGGACCAGATATGGGCCGAAGCGGCGGCAGCCGCGGCCAAGGGCGAGGCGATCCGGCTTGACCCTGCGCTCGGGGATGCTGCGGCTCGGCTTCGAGCCTGACCGAAGCTGAACGCGCGCAAGCCAACTTGATCTTGCCGGGGGCGCTGCACGATGCTTGACGGCGCAACTCTCGTGGACGTTCGGCGCACTGACTGCGCCATCACCTTCTTCTGGTCAGATCAGCCCACCGGCTACCAACGCAAGGTGGCCGAGGATGCGAACCCATCGAACGGCCTGCGCGTCAGCCATTCCTGGCCGGGACCGCGCGACGAAGGCGCTCCCGGCGCATACCGGATCACCGGGGGCCAAGCCGTTTTGACAAAGCGCACGGTCAAGACCTTCCAGGAACGCCCCCTCGACCACATCATCGAGAGCGAGACGGTGGATTATGACAACCTCTCCTTCGCCTTCTCGGTGTTCGGCCACGAAGACCCGGCCATCGTCACCGTGATCATCGGGAAGGAGCAACGCACCCTGTCCCGTGATGCCCACACCGAAGGCTTCACCCGCCTGCTCGACGCCATCAAGCGCGTGCCGCCCGCACGCTGAAAGGACCGAATATGAAACACCCGAACCCCTATGCCGACTTCTGGCTCGCCAACACCCATGCCTGGACGGTCGAACCAGGCGAGCAGGCGCAGGTCTTCTCCTCCGGCGAGGATGCCCTGACCCCTTGGGCGACCGACGACGGCACGCTGCTCCTCGTCTACACATCGACCCGGAACGAACTCGTCGCCCTGCACAACGCCTCCGTGGGTGGTGCGGACGCCCTGCGCGCCTGCGATCTGCCCGGCTGGCCGTGGCGCATCCTGCTCGACGATCTGCCGCCCGCTGCATCGGCCAACCGCGCGCCGTTCACGTTCCCAGTCAAGCAGCAATCAGACGAAGCTGCCTGACGGCATAACCGAGTTATACAAGGAGCAGACCGCCATGATGAACAATCACCTGGACCTTCGATCTCGGTCGCGTTCTGCGTCGATGCCTGCGATGATCAGGGCGAGCGGTTTTGCTCTCTCCTCCTTGGTTGCATTCAGTCAGGCGGGCTTTCCTTCGGGAGGGTTCGCCTGATGCGCTATTCCTCAGGCCGAAAGACGGGCAAGCCGACCAAGTCGAAGGACGAGTTGTCCGAACGCATGGACGCCAAGCTGCGGGAATTGCGCCTGCACGCGGGCAACGAAGAATTCGACCCCGTGGTGCTCATGGCGATTATCGGCGCGGAGGCCTACGACAAAGGCGATACCTTCGTGGCACTGGCCGCCATGAAGGAAGTCGCCCAGTACGTCCGACCCAAGCTGTCGTCCGTGAACTTCGAGGGCAAGGTCGAGGCCGAAGCGGTCGACTCCCGGATCAAGACAATCGAGATGGCTCGCCGCATGGGTGTGCCCGTCGATGGGATGATCCAGCAGCTTGCCAAGGAACGCGGCATGACCCTGGCCGAGGCGTGGGAAGCCGTGGACAACGTAGCCATCCCCTCTCTGACGGTCGAATGATGAACGCGGACCTGGACGCAGCCCTCGCGCTCGCGATGATGGTCGCACTCGTCTGCGTCGCTATGCGGTAAGCGCCCCGGCAAAGCGCCCGAGCGAAGGCGATTCCCGCGATCCTCTGACACTCGGTAGGGGCTGACCCCAAACCGCCTTCACGCCTAAGCTCTGCAAGGTGGCGGAAATCTCCCAAGGTCTCACCTGAAACACCTCGTTGCGTTCTGGAACCAGATCGCGCACGCGCACGCACCGCGCGCTCGCACATGTCGCACGCGCGAGGCCTCGGTTCGACCAAGCGGCGGTTGCGTGTCGCAGCGCATCATTTGCAGCACTTCCTGTATGATCACCCAGGAATGAAACTCTGGTTCGCGCGCGTGCGCACGCGTGCTTTCTCGTGGCAAGTGATCATCCATCAAGACGGTTCGCCTGCGATTGCCGATGGTTGGCAGCACGAGCGCCACGAGCTTGATGGCGTCTTGACCGCAGCACCTCATTTTCCCGCCCGTTGCCAGTCCTGGACCTCAAACACCGGATGGTCGTCTCGGGCTGTCTCGCCGCATCGTCACGCCAGCCCAAGCACCGCTCAAGGACAGGTCTGGGCTTGGGTTGCGGTTGCTCCTTCCTGCGACGAACCGGGCCTGTCCGCCCAACCAGAGGAACGAAGAATGCCCGATCCGCTCTACATCGCCAAATCCGAAGCCGACCGAGGCTCCGACTTGTTCAAGCGGACGGTCTGCCAACCTTTCGGCAGGCCGATGCCGTCGCCTGCGGCGTCAATCACCATCGGGTGCAACGTGACAGGCACTTCCTTCTTCGCCACCGCATAGTTGAACAGCACCTGGACAGCCATGAAGAACATCTGGGCCGTCCTGCGCCCGCGCGTGCGGTTCAGGTTGCGCCACGTCGTCGAGCAGAGTTCAGGGGTGATGTCCGTGATGGGGCGATCCCACCAGCCTTTCGGCCATTCGAGCGAGGAGGCATAGGGGCCGTCTTTGCCGTAGGTCTCTGCGCCCCCGAGATAGCGCCGCTGCTGGGTGATATGGGTTTCTGCCCGACGTGCCTTCTCCGGGCCTTGCTCCTCAAGGATCGAGGCGCGCTTATACTCCTCATACATCGCCCAGACCCGGCCGACCGTCAGTTCGTCCGCGCGCCGCTTCGCCTTGCCGCGAATGATGCGCCGCGCCATCTGGTCTGAAAGGTCTTCGGGACGTGCCTCGCGAATGCCGGCGAGGATACGCGCATAGGCCTGGTCGTCGTCAGATAGCTGCTTTGCGCGCGGATCGACGCCGCGACGGATTTCCGGCAGCAGCACGTCACGCGCGACGGCGCGCGCTTCGTTCGCCTTCGTCACATCGGCGCGGCCGATCTTCACGCGGATGAAGCGGTTCCCGTGCTCGCCTGCGGCGTAGTAGGTTTTCGTGCGCTGACCAATGGACAGGTTGAACCCGGCGAGTTCCGTGTCGTGGACCCAGAGCGTCCCTGAATCCTGGTAGGGCAGGCCGTCAACAAGCGCCTGCGTGATCTTCTGGTGTGGCATGGCCGACCCCTGCGTTTGACCGATTTTTGACCGCTAAGTCAAACGTGTTGTCGGATCTGCACGGGTGAATGCTCAACCGAGCATTTGAGGTAGGATGTTGATTTTATTGGGATTAGTCATGATCTTGCCCGCAATCGTAGCGGTATGGGCAATATATATGGCTCCGGCGGTAGCGGCCATGTTACATTCCCGGTGGTTCCGGTGTCGTCTTACGTTAACATTTAGAGTCAAGGGGTTAACGTGAATATCCTTCCCGGTAACTCTTGCAAAATCCCGATGGCTCTACGATATTTCGTTAGTAGAAATTGAGTAGGGAATTGGCGACATAGCATATGACAAGGGGCGGTTGAACGCAAAGCAGGTCGAAGCAATGACCAAGCCGGGGCACTATGCCGACGGCAAGGGGCTATACCTACAAGTGTCGAAGTGGGGCACGAAATCTTGGGTGTTTAAGTTCACGCTTGGCAAGCGCAAGAACAAGCGGGGGGAGTTGGTTCCTAACACCCGTGGCATGGGGCTTGGTCCGGTTGACGAACTTTCGTTGAAGAAGGCACGCGAAGAAGCCGAACGGCTGCGCGTCATGGTGCGCGAAGGCCGCGACCCCATCGAAGAACGCGCCGAACTACGCCGCAAGGTGAGCGCGAAGTATGAGGATCAAAGCGCAATCATCTTGTTCAATGACGCAATCGCCAAGGCACATGCCCGTAAGGAAAGCGAATTCAGCAACGAAAAGCACCGCAAAGACTGGCGTAGCAGCTTGGACACATACGCGGTGCCGATGCTTGGCGACATGGACGTGCGGCGACTGCCACGACCGAATTCATGCCAAGGGCGACCACGAAGCCTTGGTGGCCGGTTGCAGCGGTTGCCGTCACGCTAGCCGGGGCCATTACTGCCGCCTCTACGACGTGCCCATGGTCACGGCCCTAGAAGCAGACGAACTTTGCACGCTGGACCGCGACGGATTTGAGCCTGCGAACTGACCCGCAGGCCGTCGCCGGGTGTGACACGCGGTCACGTCTTCGTGAGCGAAAGCGGGGCCGACCCGCCCTTACCAACCAACGCCAAAGCAATAGTAGGTTGTTAGTAAGGATGGTGTCACGCCAATTTTCCCAATAAAATCAAGGGTGATTGGCTCCGGCGGTAGGGATCGAACCTACGACCAATTGATTAACAGTCAACTGCTCTACCGCTGAGCTACGCCGGAACACGGGGCGGTGTATAGCTTTGGGTTTCGGGGCCGTCCAGAGGGCTGCGACGTTTTTTTGATGTTTTTTGAAAAAAATCTTTCAATACTTTGATAATGCTATATAAATCGACTCGAACCGGTCATCCGGGCCGCCGGGGCCGGGGGTGGTGATGGCGCCGATATCCTGCAAGGCCACCAGATGCGCAAAGACATTGCGTGTCGCGGCGGGCAGCAGCGGGGGCGGGACGTCATAGATGCGGGTCGCCAGCTCGGCTGCGGTGCCGGGCTGGTGGCGCAGGGCTGACAGGATCTGGGCGGTGCGCATCCGGCGATGGGCGGCCAGTTCGTTCAGCCGCGGGGCAACGGCGTCGATCGCGTCGCCATGGGCGGGAATCAGGCGCTGCGGCGCGTGGTGGTGCAGCCGGTCGAGGCTGCGGAAATAATCCGACAGATCGCCATCGGGCGGCGACACCAGCGTCGAGGACCAGCCCATCACCAGATCGCCGCAAAACACCGCATCATCCAGCGCAAAGGACAGGTGGTTGCCCATGTGGCCGGGGGTGTGGATGGCGCGCAGGGTCCAGTCCGGGGTCTCGACCGCGTCGCCGTCGCGCAGCAGCAGGTCGGGGGTGAAATCCAGATCCAGACCCTCGCCGCCGCCGGCCAGACCTTCGGCGGCCAGACGGGTCATGCGGGCGGAACGGCCCTCGGTCGCGGTGCCAAAGGCCAGAATCGGGGCACCGGTTTCACGGGCCAGCGCGGCGGCGCCCTCGGAATGGTCCAGATGGGCGTGGGTGACGAAAATGTGACTGATCCGCCCGCCCGAGGCCGCAAGGATCGCGGCGCGGTGGCTGGCAATGTCGGGGCCGGGGTCGATCACCGCGACATGGCGCTGACCCAGCAGGAAGGTATTGGTGCCCGGACCGGTCAGGGCCGAGGGGTTGGGGGCCAGAATGCGGGTCAGCACGGTCTTTTCCTTTCGCGCGATTGCGGTCAGATTGGCGCGGAAAGGAAGGTGGCATGGATTTCGCCTGGCTGAAAGCACTGATGCCGCGCGGCATCTATGGGCGCGCGGCGCTGATCCTGTTTCTGCCGGTCACGGTGGTGACGCTGGTGGTGACGGTGATGTTCCTGCAACGCCATTTCGAAGGCGTGACCCGGCAGATGACCGAAAGCCTGTCGCGCGAACTGGTGGTGGTGGCGCGGCGCATCGACCAGGCCAATGACCGGGCCACGGCGCAACTGGCGGGGCGGGCACTGGCCGGGCCGCTGGGGCTGTCGCTGCACCTGCCCGCCGCGCCTGCGCGCGACGACCACCGCCACCCGCTGGACCTGTCGGGCCGGGTGGTGATCGCCACGCTGCATGAACAGGTGCCGCAGGTGCGCGCTGTCGATCTGCGCGACATGCGCCGCGTCGTAGTGGCGATGCAGGGGCGCTGGGGGCCATACAGCCTGGGCTTTGACCGCCGGCTGGTCAGCGCCACCAACCCGCATCAGCTGCTGGTGCTGATGGTGGGGACATCGCTGCTGATGACGGTGATTTCGACCATTTTCCTGCGCAACCAGCTGCGCCCCATCCGGCGTCTGGCCCGCGCCGCCGAGGATTACGGGCGGGGCCGGGTAACGCCTTACCGCCCCTCTGGCGCCAGCGAGGTGCGCAGCGCCGGCACCGCCTTTCTGGACATGCGCAACCGGATCGAGCGTCAGAACGAACAGCGCAAGCTGATGCTGTCGGGGGTCAGCCACGACCTGCGCACACCGCTGACCCGGTTGCGTCTGGGGTTGTCGATGCTGACCCCGGACATGCCCCCCGACGCCGCCGATATCGACGCGATGGCGCGGGACGTGGATGAAATGGGCGCCATGATCGACGCGTTTCTGGAACTGGCGCGCGATGACGCGCAATCGGCACCGCCGCGCCCGGTCAGGGCGATCCCTTTCCTGCGCGACATCGTGGCCGACGCGCAACGCGCCGGTCAGGCGGTGGTTCTGGGGCGGGTTCAGGGCGATGCAGAGGCGCAGGTCACCTTCCGCGAAACCGCCCTGCGCCGTGCGGTTCAGAACCTGATTGGCAATGCCGTGCGCTATGGCAATCACGCGCAGGTCGAACTTGTGCTGGGGGGGGGCGCGCTGACCATCTCTGTCGAGGATGACGGGCCGGGCATCCCGGAGAGCCGCCGTGACGAGGCCATGCGCCCCTTTACCCGGCTTGACCCGGCGCGCAATCAGGACAAGGGGCAGGGGGTCGGTCTGGGGCTGGCCATTGCCGCCGATATCGCCCGCGCCCATGGCGGCAGCCTGCGTCTGGGCCGGGGGCGGGCGCTTGGCGGGTTGCTGGCCCAGATCGTCATTCCGCGCTGATCGGTTAACCGTGAACGCATCGCGAACGACGGCGGCCATTGAACCGGCGCGGCAGCGCGCCTAGATTGGACCGACAGGCAGAATCCGCGCGCTGCCGCTTTGGGGCGCGCAGGGTTCGGGCAGAAAGGACCGAAAGATGACCCAGACCACGACCCAGACGCATCCCGTGCTGCCGCTGCGCGACATCGTTGTCTTTCCGCATATGATCGTGCCGCTTTTCGTCGGCCGCGACCGGTCGGTGCGGGCACTGGAAGCGGTGATGGAGGCTGACCGCCCCATCCTGCTGGCGGCACAGAAAGACGCCTCGGTGGACGAACCCGAGGCCGAAGGCATTTACCGCACCGGCGTTCTGGCCAATGTGCTGCAACTGCTCAAGCTGCCCGATGGCACCGTCAAGGTGCTGGTCGAGGGGCGCGAACGTGTGCGCATCACCGAATTTGTCGACAACCCCGATTATTTCGAGGCCGGTGCCGAGGCACTGGCGGAAACCCCCGGTGACGAGGCCGCCGCGACCGCGCTGCTGCGCGCCGTCGCGGAGGAGTTCGAGCGTTACGTCAAGGTGCGCAAGAATATCCCCGAAGAGGTCGTGACCACCGTGGCCGAAACCCGCGACCCCGCGCGTCTGGCCGATCTGGTCAGCGGCCATCTGGGGATCGAGGTGGCCGACAAGCAGGCCCTGCTTGAGGAACTGGACGTGGCCGAGCGTCTGGAACGGCTTTACGGGTTGATGCAGGGCGAATTGTCCGTCCTTCAGGTCGAGAAAAAGATCAAGTCGCGCGTCAAGTCACAGATGGAAAAGACCCAGCGCGAATATTACCTGAATGAGCAGATGAAGGCCATTCAGAAGGAACTTGGCGACGACGCCGAAGGTGCGGGCGAACTGGCCGAGCTGGAAGAAAAGATCGCCGCCACCAAATTCAGCAAAGAGGCCCGCGACAAGGCCGAGGCCGAGCTGAAAAAGCTGAAATCCATGTCGCCCATGTCGGCCGAGGCGACTGTCAGCCGCAATTACCTCGACTGGCTGCTGGCCCTGCCCTGGGGCGTGAAATCGCGCACCCGCAAGGATTTGTCGCGCGCCGAACAGATTCTGGATGCCGATCACTATGGTCTGGAAAAGGTCAAGGAACGTATCGTCGAATATCTGGCCGTGCAGACCCGCAGCCAAAAGCTGAAAGGCCCGATCCTGTGCCTTGTCGGCCCGCCGGGTGTCGGCAAGACCAGCCTTGGGCGCTCGGTCGCCAAGGCGACGGGGCGCGAATTCATCCGCATCTCGCTTGGCGGGGTGCGCGACGAATCCGAGATCCGCGGCCACCGGCGCACCTATATCGGGTCCATGCCCGGCAAGATCATTCAGGCGCTGAAAAAGGCCAAGACCACCAACCCGCTGATCCTGCTGGATGAAATCGACAAGATGGGGCAGGATTTCCGCGGCGATCCGGCATCCGCCATGCTGGAGGTTCTGGACCCCGAACAGAACGCAAGTTTTGTCGATCACTACCTTGAGGTGGAATATGACCTGTCCAATGTCATGTTCCTGACCACGGCCAACAGCTATAACATGCCCGGCCCGCTGCTGGACCGGATGGAGATTATCCCCCTGTCCGGCTATACCGAGGATGAAAAGCGCGAGATCGCCCGCCAGCACCTGCTGCCCAAACAGATCGCCGCGAATGGTCTGAAAAAGGGCGAATTCAGCGTCACCGATGACGCGCTGACCCATGTCATCCGCTATTACACGCGCGAGGCCGGGGTGCGGTCGCTGGAACGCGAAATCGCCAAACTGGCCCGCAAGGCCGTGACCGAGATCCTGAAAGGCAAGGCGAAATCCGTCGAGGTGACGCCCGACAAGGCCGGGGAATATCTGGGCGTTCGCCGTCACCGTTACGGTCTGGCGGAAAAGGACGATCAGGTCGGTGTTGTCACCGGTCTGGCCTGGACGCAGGTCGGCGGCGATCTGTTGCAGATCGAGGCGCTGAAACTGCCCGGCAAGGGCCGGATGAAGACCACCGGCAAGCTGGGGGATGTGATGAAGGAATCCATTGACGCGGCCTCGTCTTTCGTGCGCTCGGTGGCGCCGGAACTGGGGATCAGGCCGCCGGAATTCGACAAGCGTGACATCCATGTCCACGTCCCCGAGGGTGCCACGCCCAAGGACGGCCCCTCGGCCGGTCTGGCGATGGTGACCAGCGTGGTGTCGGTGATGACCGGCATCCCGGTGCGCAAGGATGTGGCGATGACCGGCGAGGTCACGCTGCGCGGCAATGCGCTGGCCATCGGCGGGCTGAAGGAAAAGCTGTTGGCGGCGCTGCGGGGCGGCATCAAGACCGTGCTGATCCCCAAGGATAACGAAAAGGATCTGGCCGAAATCCCCGCCAATGTGAAAGAGGGCCTGACCATTATTCCGGTCGAAAATGTCCGTGAGGTGCTGAAACATGCGCTGGTGCGGATGCCCGATCCGGTCGAATGGGACGAGGCTGCGCATGAAGCCGCCGAAGCCGCCCGTCAGGCCGCCCTTCGCGGCGCACCGGCGCCAGACAGCCTTGCACATTGACGGGGCTTGTGGAAAGGACAGCAAAGCGCGGCGTAAGCCGCGCTTTGTTTTTGGGTCGGGGCCGGCCATCGGTCTGCGACGGTGATTGCGTTTCAGGTTCTGGCGACAGTTGACCTTTCGGTCGAAAAATGAACGATCCCGCTCCGACACTGGCCAAAGAGGAGAGAGATGCCCAAGGATCAGGCCAAAAAGGCCGCTGCACCGCGCAAGAAACAGCCCCCGCGCAAACCCGCGATGGCCGAGCCGACGCCGGTGAAGATCGTGCAAAAGCGCGAATTTCTGGACCGTGTGGCCACCGCTGCCGGGGTGCGCAAGACCGATGCCCGCGCCGTGGTCGAGGCCACGCTGGCCGAATTGGGCAAGGCTTTTGCCGAAGGGGAAAGCCTGTCGGTCGAACCCTTTGGCAAGGCCCGCGTGAACCGCCAGAAAGACGTCAATGGTGGCGAGGTCATCATTCTGCGTCTGCGCCGCAAGCAAGCCGTTGGCAGCCCCCGGCAGGTGTGATTTTTCTGCGAATGGCCCCTTGCATCCCAGGCGCGGGGGCGCTATCTCGCTCGGACCGGGTGATTAGCTCAGCGGTAGAGCGCTTCGTTCACATCGAAGATGTCAGGAGTTCAAATCTCTTATCACCCACCATTATTTCAACGGGTGTGCCAGTGATGGCGCACCCGTTCTTTTTATTTGGCAGGGGGGACAGGACATGACCCCTTTTCCGCCCGCCCCGGTTCCCGAATTATGGCTGATGCGGCATGGCGAAACCCACTGGAACAGGCTGGGGCGCTTGCAGGGCGCGCTTGATTCGCCGCTGACGCGGCGCGGCCGCGAACAGGCAGCTGCGCAGGCGCGGCTGCTGGCGCCGGTGCTGGCCCGGCCCGGCCTGCGCCGCCTGTCCAGCCCGCAGGGACGCGCCTGTCAGACGGCCCGGATCGTCTTTGGCGCGGCCGGGTTCGACACCGATGCGCGGCTGTCCGAGATCGGCATGGGCGATTTCACCGGCGCCTTTCTGGACGATCTGCGCCGCGCCGATCCGGCGCTGTTTGGCGCCGGCGGTCTGGGCTGGTATGACCGCGTTCCGGGGGGCGAACATCTGACCCCGCTGGCGACGCGGCTGCGGGGTTTTCTGGCCGGTCTGACCGGCCCGGCTGTCATCGTCACCCATGGCGTGACCTTGCAGGTGCTGCGGCTGCTGGCGCTGGGGCAGGATCTGTCGCAACTGGATGCGCTGGCGCAGGAACAGGGCGCGGTCTATCACATTCGCGACCGGGTGCACCGCCGCTTGCCGGCTTAATCCGGGGCCGGGCGCAGGGCGGCGATGGCCTGTTCGATCAGGCCGGTTTCATCGCGCGGCGCGCGGCCCGGCGCGTTGCGGCCTTGCAGGCCATACAGCCGGGAAAGCGTGGTGTCGTTTTCGAACAGGCGGTTGAACACCTCGATCACGAAGGGCGCGGCGGGGCTGTCGGTGGTGGTGACCCGCTCGATCCGGTTCAGCAGGTTGTCGATCATCTCGCCCTTGCCGATCCAATAGCTGATCATCCCGTCAAACAGCGGCCCGCCCTGACGAAAGCTGGCCTGTGGCGGCCAGGGAATACGGGGGGCAAAGACGCGGCGCTCGGTCTCGGCCAGCTTGACCAGATTGGCGGTGACCGATCCGGTCATGGCCAGCGCCCGGTCCTCGGGGGTGGTGCCGATATCCATCAGCGTGTCACAGACCGATGCCAGCCAGCGCAGGTTGATGCCCTGTGCGGCATCCGCGCCATGTTCGGCGGTGATGCGGTGAAACAGCGCCTGCGCCTGTGGCTGCTGCGGGTCGCGGCGCAGCACCACGATGGTGCAGGCCAGCAGATGCCCCAGCCGGGGGCGGGCGGCAAATTCGGGTTCAAGCGCGCGGAAATGGCTGATCAGGTTGCGGGTCCGGCCTGCCCATGTCGGGGCCGGATCGCCGGGAATGATGTCGCGGGCAAAGACCGACAAATCAACATCGGCCTGTGGCAGCGCCGCGCTTGCATCCGGTCCCGGCTGGCGGCTTTCGCGGCTGCCAGCGGCGGGCGCCGGGGCGCTGAAATAGGCCGGCCACAGCGCGGCACAGCCGCTTGCATCGGGCGCCGGGGTCATTCCGGCGGTCCGATGGTCAGGCTGACCGGCGCCAGACCGGGAATGCGCCCGCACAGCCGGTCGCCCGGCGCAACCGGACCCACCCCCGCCGGCGTGCCGGTCAGGATCAGGTCGCCCGGCGCCAGATGCACCCAGCGCGACAGATCGGCAATCAGTGCGGGCACCGCCCAGACCATGTCGGACAGCACCCCGTCCTGCCGGATCTGGTCATTCACGCTAAGCGCGATGCGCTGTCCTGCGGGGGTAAAGCCCGCCGCCGGGGTGATGGGGCCGATGACCGCGCTGCCCTCGCCATCCTTGGCCATGTCCCACGGATGGCCCCTGGACTTGGCCAGCGCCTGAACGTCACGGCGGGTCATGTCCAGACCGACGCCATAGCCAAAAACCGCCTCCATCGCCGCATCCGCCGCCAGCCGGAAGCCGGGCTTGCCGATGGCCACCACCAGTTCGACCTCGTGGTGGTAATCCTGCGTCATGGGCGGATAGGGCAGGCTGCGTCCCGAAGGCACCACCGCCAGCGCGGATTTGGTGAAATAGAACGGGGCGTCTGCCTGAACCTGCGCGCCCATTTCGGCGGCATGGGCCGCGTAATTGCGGCCCACGCAGAACACCCGCCGCACCGGCAGCCGGGCATCGCTGTCCAGAACCGGCAGGGTGGGCCAGTCCGGTGCGGGAAAGCTCAGCACCGTCATGGCGCGGTTTTTCCGGCGGGCTGATGGGCCGCGATCATGGCGCGGGCATCGTCCAGCAGCGCCTGCCCGTCATGACCCCGCGCATCCATATCCGCGACCCACTGGTCGATTACCGGCTGCGCGGCGGCTTTCCACGGGCCAAGCTGATCCTCGGGGATGACGGTGACGTCGTGACCGGCGTCTATGGCCTGCTGGCGGATCTCGGCCTCGATGCCGTCATACACCGCCGAGGCATGATCGGCCAGCGCCCGCCCGGCATTGCGGTCGATGATCTGGCGCAGGTCTTCGGGCAGCCCGTCATAGGTGGGCTTGTTCATCACCAGCGCAAAGACCGAGGTATAAAGCCCGTTCGGCCCGCCAAATTCGGTGTGATAGCGGGTGATATCGGCCAGTTTCAGATCCGGCGTGACCTCCCACGGGACCAGCGCGCCGTCGATCACCCCGGTGGTCAGCGCCATCGGGATTTCCGGCACCGGCATCCCCACCGGGTTGGCCCCCAGCGCCGCCAGACCCTGCGTCATGATGCGCGAGGGCGCGCGCAGCTTCAGCCCTTTCAGATCATCAAGGCTGGCCACCGGCCCATTGCGGAAATGAAATTTGCCCGGCGCCCCCACATGCAGCAGCAGCGGGTGAATATCGGACATTTCCTGCGCCAGATACTTGTCCTGAAAATCCTGCAAGGCGGCATTGGTCGCCGCCGCCGATGACGCGACAAAGGGCAGTTCGAACGTTTCCGCCAGCGGAAAGCGGCCCGGTGTGTAACCCAGCAATGTCCAGGCGACCTCGACCACGCCGTCGCGGGCCTGATCCATCAGCTGTGGTGGTTTGCCGCCAAGCTGCATCATCGGATAGATCTGCACGTCGATGCGTCCGCCGGACTGTTCCTCGACCGCCCTGGCCCATGGCTCGATCAGCTGGACCTGAACCGTGGTGGTGGGGGGCAGAAAGTGATGCACCTTCAGCGTGACCTCGGCTGCGCTGGCGGGCAGGGCAAGGCTGGCGGTCAGGGCGACAAGGGAAAATATGTGTTTCATAAGCATCCGTGGCTGGGTTGTTCTGCCCCTTGCTGCCAGCCCGCGCGCCCCAAGACAAGCCCGCTTGCCCGCGCGGGCCGGTTTCGTTACCTGTGGCGGGCAAGGAAAAGGAAACCCGCGCCATGGCCGAAGATCTTGTCAACAGCTTCATGAACGGTCCCGACGAACAGGGGCGGTTCGGCATTTATGGCGGCCGTTTCGTCAGTGAAACGCTGATGCCGCTGATCCTGTCGCTTCAGGCGGAATATGAACGCGCCAAAACCGACCCGGCCTTTCAGTCGGAAATGGCCGATCTGTGGCAATATTACGTTGGCCGCCCCAGCCCCCTGTATTTCGCGCCGCGCCTGACCGAGCATCTGGGGGGCGCGAAAATCTTCCTCAAGCGCGAGGAACTGAACCACACCGGCAGCCACAAGATCAACAATGTGCTGGGGCAAATCCTGCTGGCGCGGCGGATGGGGAAAAAGCGTATCATCGCGGAAACCGGGGCCGGTCAGCATGGCGTGGCCACGGCGACGGTCTGTGCCCGGTTCGGCCTGAAATGCGTGGTCTATATGGGCGCCCATGATGTCGAACGTCAGCAGCCCAACGTGTTTCGGATGCGCCTGCTGGGGGCCGAGGTGGTGCCCGTCACCAGCGGTCGCGGCACGCTGAAGGACGCGATGAATGACGCGCTGCGCGACTGGGTGACCAATGTCGCGGACACGTTCTATTGCATCGGCACGGTGGCGGGGCCGCATCCCTATCCGGCGATGGTGCGCGATTTCCAGTCGATCATCGGCCGCGAAACCCGCGATCAGATCATGGCACAGGAAGGCCGTCTGCCCGACAGCATTGTCGCCTGTATCGGCGGCGGGTCGAACGCGATGGGCCTGTTTCACCCCTTCCTTGACGATCCGTCGGTGCGCATCATCGGGGTCGAGGCCGGCGGTCGCGGGGTCGATGACACCATGCAGCATTGCGCCAGCCTGACCGGTGGCCGCCCCGGCGTCTTGCATGGCAACCGCACCTATCTGTTGCAGGACGATGACGGCCAGATCCTTGAGGGCCATTCCATCAGTGCCGGGCTGGATTACCCCGGCATCGGTCCTGAACATGCCTGGCTGAAGGATCAGGGCCGCGCGGAATATGTCAATATCACCGATGACCAGGCTTTGGCTGCCTTCCAGTTGCTGTGCCAGACCGAGGGCATCATTCCCGCGCTGGAACCCAGCCACGCGCTGGCCCATGTCGCCAAAATCGCGCCGGATCTGCCCGCAGATCACCTGATGGTGGTCAATCTGTCCGGGCGCGGCGACAAGGATATCTTTACCGTGGCGCGGCATCTGGGGGTGCAGATCGACGGCTGATCGTGCCGGATGCGGGCGGGCAGGGAACCTTTCGGGCAGGATACGGCGTTAGGTCGGCATCCTGTGTAAGAGGTTACCATGTTCAACAAGACCCTGAAGGCCGGCCTGATTGCCGGCAAGATCGCCGCCCTGACCGCCATTGGCAGCACCGTGGCGATGGCGCAAAGCGGCGCCGTCGTCACCCCCTCGCCAATGGCCGAAACCGCGGTCATTCCCGCCGATGCGCTGAAAAAGGAAGCCCCCGTCGGTCAGGCCGCCTATACCGGCTTCCCCAGCTTTGACCAGCAGATGAACGATCAGGCGGTGGCCGATACCCTGCTGGCGCAGGGGTTCAGCGATATCCATATCCTCCGCGACGGCACGCTGATGACCGTCACCGCACAGCGCGACGGCAAGGACATCGAATTGCTGTATAACCTGGTCGAGGGGCGCCTGATCAAGGTCAATGGCGAACGTGTCGACATCGAAAAAGGCGCCGGTCCCGATGGCGGCAGCAGCACGCCTGGCGTCGGTGGGACACAGCCCACCGCGCCGGGTGATAGCGATGACGGCATGGATGACGGTGATGCGTCGGATGACGGCGCCCCGGATGGCGATACCGGTTCGGATGATGCCGGGGGGGACGACACCGACACCGGCACTGACACCGGCGACAATGATACGGATGACAGCGGTTCTGGCAGCGCCTCGGATTCGTCGGATGATGCCGGTTCGGATGACAGCGGTTCTGACAGCGACAGCGGCTCGGATGACAGCAACGGCTGACCGCCGCGCCAATTTACCGAATACGAAGGGCCGCCGATGGGGCGGCCCTTTTGCTTATTTGTCGAACACAAGGTCGCGCAGCCCCAGCGCCAGTTCGGGCCAGAAGATCAGCAGCCCCGACATGGCCAGCAGAATGGCAATAAAGGGCGGCGTGCCGCGAATGACCTCGCCATAGGATCGCCGGAACACCGCCATGGCGGTGAAAATATCGCATCCGAAGGGCGGCGTGGCCGACCCGATGGCCACCTGCAAGGTGATCAGCGTGCCCACCAGCACCGGGTCCAGACCGACCTGACCGACCACCGGCGCAAAGATCGGCACCAGCACCAGAATGACCACGATCGGGTCGACGAACATGCAGCCAATGAAAAACGCGATGGCAATGGTTATCAGCACCCCGGTCTGGCCCATTTCGGCAATGCCGATGGCGGTCAGGATGGCCTGCGGGATCTGGGCAAAACTGATCACCCATGAAAACGCCGCCCCCGCCGCCACCAGAATGAACACCACCGCCGTGATCAGCCCGGTCGATTTCGCCGTGGCCCACAGATCGGTCAGCGAGACCTCGCGGAAGATCAGCATTTCAAGGATCAGCGCATACAGCACGCAGGCCGCCGCTGCCTCGGTCGGGGAAAACACGCCGCCATAGATGCCGCCGACGATGATCAGCGGAAAGCCCATCGGCCAGATCGCCCGCCGCATCGCGCGCAGGCGGTGCGACCATGTTGCGCGCGGCCCGGTCGGGACGTTGTTGCGCAGGGCATAGACCCAGCTATAGGCCGAAAACGCCGCCAACAGCGCCAGACCGGGACCAATCCCGGCGATGAACAGTTCGGATATCGAGGTGTTCGAGACCACGCCATAGATGATCATCCCGATCGAGGGCGGGATCAGAAACGCAATGTCGCTGGCATTCACGATCAGCGCCAGAACAAAGCTGTCCTTATACCCCGCCTGCAACATCCGTGGCCGCAACGGCCCGCCGACCGCCACCACCGTGGCCTGGGTCGACCCCGACACCGCCCCGAAAAGGGTGCAGGCCGCCGCCGTCGACACCGCCAGCCCGCCGCGCAAATGCCCGACAAAGGACATTACAAGGTCGATCAGCCGGTCCGCCGACTGGCCCCGCGTCATGATATCGGCGGCAAAGATGAACAGCGGCACCGCGATCAGGCTGGTGGGGCGGATGCCGGTCAGCATCTGCTGGATCAGCGTCTCCATCTGCGACAGATCGCCAAACAGCATCACAAAGCCGACGCCCGCCCCGACGATCAGCGGGATCATCATCGGAAAACCGATCAGCAACAGCACCACCATGACGGTGAAAATGATCCATCCCATGGTTCAGCCCCCGTCCTTGCGCGACCGTTCCGGCACCATCACCGACATCCAGATCCGGTCGCTGATGACATTGCGCGCCGCCGCCAGCAGATAGATCACCCCGGTCAGCGCAAAGCCTACCGGCACCCAGACCAGCGTCCACCAGACAGGAATATCCATCGCCGGCAGCACCCGCCCGCGCGCCGCCATGGTCTGGACATATCCCAGCGAAAACCATGCCAGTGCCAGCATCACCAGACCGCTCACCACGGCAATGGCCATGACCACTGGCTTGCGGATGCGGCGGGGAAACATTTCCAGAAACGCCGCCATGCGGATGTGGCGGGCATTGCGCGCGGCATAGGATAGCCCGGCAAAGGTGATCAGCACGATCAGCACGCGGTTCAGTTCCTCGGAAAAGAACAGGCTGCTGTTGAACACATAGCGCCCGACGACATTCGCCATGGTATTGGCCGCCATCGCCAGCACGCCGGCGCCCAGAATAAACGCCTCGAGCCGGGCGATGCCCTGATCAAGCCAGCCAAGCGCGCCGGGCAGGGCGCTGCGATAGGCGGTGTTGGCCGCATCACCGGGACTGTCGTCGCGGCCATCGGGCGATGCGGTGGGGGTCTGGTCCGGGGTCATGCCCCCGGGTGCCAACCTGTCAGTCATCTGAGATGTTCCTGATGATGGAAAAAAAAGGGCAGGCGGGGGTGCCGCCTGCCCGAAACCGGCCCCACGGGCCTGACGGCTCAGTTCGCGGCCGTGTCGCTGGCCGCCGCATCCGGCGCGGTCGCGGCGGGCGTTTGGGCATCGGCGCTGGTCGCGGATTTCGCGGCCTCAAGATCGGCCTTCATCTGGTCAAGGATTGCCTGTGCCTGATCGCCGCCGATCTCCAGAAACTTTGCCTCGACCTCGGGGGCGGCATCGCGGAAGGGCTGGCGCTGTTCCTCGGTCAGGGTGGTGATGGTGATCGAGGGCTTGGCGGCCTTGATTTCCTCAAGCGATTTTTCGGTCAGCCCCTCCTGATAGGTCAGGATCTCGTCAAAGGCGGCCTTGATGGCCTGATCGACAAGCTGTTTGTCGGCCTCGGGCAGCCCGTCATAGAAAGCCTTGTTGGCCATCACGGCGGTGGTAAAGCTGTTATGCCCGGCAAAGGTGATGTGGTCGGTCACCTCATAGGATTTCTGGCTGTTCAGGTAAAAAGCAGGGTTTTCCTGACCCTGAATGATGTTGGTCTGAAGCCCGCCGTACACCTCGCCCCAGGGCAGCGGGGTGGGGGTGGCGCCAAAGGCCTTATAGGCCTCGACCAGCAGCGGGTTGGTCATGACCCGGAACTTGACCTCTTTCAGGTCGGCGGGGCTTTCCACTTTGGACTTGGTGTTCATCGCCACCTCGCCCTCGGGGAACATGGTCAGCAATTCCAGCCCCTGTTCGGCGTAAAGCGGGGGGAACAGATCATGGATGGCTTTGGAATCGCGGAAAAACGCGTTCAGCTGGCCGCTGTCGGTGGGCAGCAGATAGGGGACGAAAAACACCTGCGCCTCGGGGATCAGGGCGCCGGTAAAACCGGGCGACTGATCGACGAATTGCAAGATGCCCGATTGCGCCTGTTCCATGATATCGGCGCTTTCCCCCAGCGTGCCAAAGGGGAAAAGCTGGACCTGATGGTCCGAATTGGCTTCGATTTCCTGCTTGAATTTCTGTGCGAAAACGCCCTGAACCTCGTCCATGGATTCTTCGAACGCATAACGCCAGGTATCGGCCTGTGCGGCACCGGCCAACAGGGCCAGCGCGGTGGACATGGTCAGAAAACTGCTGCGCAAAGACATGCTATCTCCTTTTTCTCAACGGTTGTGCCGAATGATTGGGGAGTCGTGATAAAGGCCCTATCGACAAGTGATGTCACATGGCGAACCCGCCATGCGGATTTCGCATGAACCATGCCAAAGCCATGCATGGATTGCAAACCGATTGGCCGTAAAAACCTGTATCACCTTGTTTTAAGGCGAAAGTTTGGCGTCAGGGGGTGACGGTTATGCCCGCTGGCCCATCCCCGACATGGCCGATCACCGCCGCCCGGTCAAAGCCCGCATCCCGGATGCGCGCCAGAACCGCATCCGCCGCCGCAGGCTGGCAGGACACCAGCAACCCGCCCGAGGTCTGGGGGTCGGTCAGGATCGCGCGCTGCCAGTCCGGCAGATCAGGCGGCAGCGTCACCGCCCCCTGAACGGCGGCCCAGTTGCGCCCCGACGCGCCGGTGATACAGCCCGCCTGCGCCAGCGCCCCGGCCTGTTGCAACAGCGGCAGGGCGCCGGCCCGCAGCACCAGCGCCAGCCCCGCCCCCCGCGACAGTTCCAGCCCATGCCCCAGCACCCCAAAGCCGGTCACATCGGTGATGGCATGAACCGCAGGGTCCAGCGCCAGATCCTGTCCCACCCGGTTCAGTTGCGTGGTCGAGGCCACCATCTCGGCCAGCCCCGCCGCGTCCAGCATCCCCTTCTTGATGGCCGAGGAATAGATCCCCACCCCCAGCCCCTTGGTCAGGATCAGCACATCCCCCGCCCGCGCGGCATCGTTGCGCCGGATCTGGTCGGGATGGGCCAGCCCGATCACCGCCAGCCCGTAAATCGGCTCGGGCGCGTCGATGGAATGGCCGCCCGCGACGGGAATGCCCGCCTGCGCACAAATCTCGGCCCCGCCTGACAGGATCTCGCGGATGGTGGCGGCGGGCAGCTTGTCGATCGGCATCCCCAGAATGGCCAGCGCCATGATCGGGCGGCCGCCCATGGCATAAATGTCGGAAATCGCGTTGGTGGCGGCAATGCGCCCGAAATCGCGCGGATCGTCGACCATCGGCATGAAGAAATCGGTGGTGGCGATCACCGCCGTCTGCGCATCCACCTGCCAGACCGCCGCGTCATCGGCGGTGTCATTGCCAACCAGCAGCTGCGGAAAAGCCTGCGCCAGAGGCTGTTGCGCCAGCAATTCGGCCAGCACCGCCGGGCCGATCTTGCAGCCACAGCCGCCGCCATGGGCCAGTTTGGTCAGTTTGGGATGGGACATGGCGGACCTCCTGTGCCGTGTTGCCCCGTTGTGGACCCGCGCGTCGCTGACCGCAATGTGTCTTTGCGGGACTTCTTCGTTGTCCAAATACCCGATCCCGACCCGACAGGCAGGCGTCGCGCGCAAGGGGGCTTGCGGCGGGGGGCGGGCTTGGGCTATGCCCATTGCATGATGACGCAAGCCAAAACCTGCTGCTGCATTACCGGCTGACAATTCAGGCGGGGTGCGCGCGCGTCATCAGGTTACGACCGGCCCCGCGAACGGGGCGCAAGCCCGATACCAGACAGGGCGCAAGCCCGCCAAGACAGGGCAAGGACGAATGGTCGAAATCAGGCTGACAAACAGCAAAACCCGCCACAAAGAGGTATTTTTCCCCCGCGATGCCGCGCGCATCGGGGTGTATTGCTGTGGTCCCACGGTCTATGACCGCGCGCATCTGGGCAATGCCCGCCCGGCGGTGGTGTTTGACGTTCTGGTGCGGCTGCTGCGGCAGGTTTATGGCGCGAAATCCGTAACCTATGTGCGCAACCTCACCGATGTCGATGACAAGATCAACGCCCGCGCCGCCGCCACCGGCCGCCCGATCCGCGACATCACCGAGGAAACCGTCGGCTGGTATCACGATGACATGGACGCGCTGGGGGTGGCGCGGCCCGATATCGAACCCCGCGCCACCGAACATATCGCGGAAATGATCGCGATGATCGACAGGCTGGTGGCGGGCGGCCATGCCTATGCCGCCGAAGGTCACGTGCTGTTTGATGTGCGCAGCTATGCCGATTACGGGCGGCTGTCGGGACGTTCGGTCGATGACATGATCGCCGGCGCGCGGGTCGAGGTTGCGCCCTTCAAGCGCGACCCGATGGATTTCGTGCTGTGGAAACCCTCGGATGCCGACACCCCCGGCTGGGACAGCCCCTGGGGCTGGGGCCGGCCCGGCTGGCATATCGAATGCTCGGCCATGTCGGAAAAGCATCTGGGGACCGATTTCGACATTCATTGCGGCGGCATCGACCTGATGTTCCCGCATCACGAAAACGAGGTCGCCCAAAGCTGCTGCGCCCATCCCGGCAGCGGCTTTGCCCAAATCTGGCTGCATAACGAGATGTTGCAGATCGAGGGCCGGAAAATGTCCAAGTCGCTTGGCAATTTCTTTACCGTGCGCGACCTGCTGGATCAGGGCATTCCCGGCGAAGTGATCCGCTTCGTCCTGCTGATGACGCATTACCGCAAGCCGATGGACTGGACCGCCGAAAAGGCCCGCGAGGCCGAGGCCACCTTGCGCAAATGGCGTGCCCTGACCGATGGCGTGATGGCGGGGGCGCCCGATGCGGGGTTTCTGGCGGTGCTGGCGGATGATCTGAACACCGCAGGCAGCATCGGCGTGCTGCACGATCTGGCACGGCAGGGCGATGCCGCCGCGCTGAAAGGCTCGGCCGCGCTGTTGGGGCTGTTGGGTGATGATCTGGGGGCGTGGGCGGCGCAGGGGCCTGATTTGTCAGCCCTGGCGGCCCGGATGCAGGACTTGCGGCAGGCGGCGAAGGCCAGCAAGGATTTCGCGGCCGTGGATGCCTTGCGGGCCGAATTGCAGGCCGCCGGGGTTGAAATGCGCGTCACCGCAGCCGGGGTCGAACTTGTGCCCGCGGCGGGCTATGCGCCTGAAAAGCTGGCGCATCTGTTGTAAGACGGCCCGCGGGGGGCTGTCTGCCCCCCGCACCCCCCGAAGGTATTTGGACAACGAAGAAGGGCCAGCCATGCGCCAGCGTCTTTATCTGTATGACACGACCCTGCGCGACGGGCAGCAGACGCAGGGGGTGCAGTTTTCAGGTCCCGAAAAGGTTCAGATCTGTGCCATGCTGGATGAATTGGGGGTTGATTACATCGAGGGCGGCTGGCCCGGTGCGAACCCCACCGACAGCGAATTTTTCGCCAGCGCCCCGACCACCCGCGCCTGTCTGACGGCCTTTGGCATGACCAAGCGGGCCGGGCGATCGGCCAGCAATGACGACGTTCTGGCGGCGGTTCTGGATGCGGGAACACGGGCGGTCTGTCTGGTCGGCAAGGCGCATGACCTGCATGTGCGTCAGGCGTTGGGGATCTCGCTTGAGGAAAATCTGGCCGGCATTCGGGATTCGGTCGCCCATGTCGTCGCAAAGGGCCGCGAGGCGCTGTTTGACGCCGAACATTTCTTTGACGGCTATGCCGATAACCCGGACTATGCGCTGGATTGTCTGCGCGCGGCGCTGGCGGCGGGGGCGCGCTGGCTGGTGCTGTGCGATACCAATGGCGGCACCTTGCCCGACCGCGTGGCCGAAGTGGTGCGTGCTGTCATTGCCGCCGGTGTTCCGGGTGACCGGCTGGGGATTCACGCCCATGACGATACCGGCAATGCCGTGGCCTGTTCGCTGGCCGCCATTGCCGCCGGGGTGCGGCAGGTTCAGGGCACGCTGAACGGTCTGGGCGAGCGTTGCGGCAATGCCAATCTGACCAGCCTGATCCCGACCCTGTTGCTGAAACAGCCCTTCGCCAGCCAGCTCGAGATCGCCACCACCCCGCAGGCCCTGTCGCGTCTGACCGCGATTTCGCGCCGCCTGGACGAGATATTGAACCGCGTGCCGACGCGCGGCGCACCTTATGTCGGCGGCTCGGCCTTTGTGCATAAGGCGGGGCTTCATGCCAGCGCCATTCTGAAGAACCCGGCCACATATGAACATATCGACCCGGCCTGTGTCGGCAATGCGCGGGTGGTGCCGATGTCCAATCAGGCCGGCCAGTCGAACCTGCGCGCGCGTCTGCATGATGCCGGGATCGCGGTCGAACCCGGTAATGCGGCCTTGGCGCGGATTCTGGATCTGGTCAAGCAGCGCGAGGATCAGGGCTATGCCTATGACAATGCGCAGGCCAGTTTCGAATTGCTGGCCCGGTCCGAGCTGGGACAGCTGCCGCGCTTTTTCGAGGTTGAACGATACCGCGTCACCGTTGAGCGACGTCTGAATGCGCTTGGCGAACAGATCTCGGTGTCCGAGGCCGTGGTGGTGGTGCGTCTGGCCGGACAGCGGGTGATGTCGGTCTCGGAATCCGAAGGGGCCAGCGGCGCCGATGCCGGGCCTGTCAACGCGCTGTGGCGCGCGCTGGCCAAGGATCTGGGACCGTATCAGGCGGCGATTGATGCCATGGTGCTGACCGATTTCCGCGTCCGCATCACCGGCGCCGGCACCGAGGCCGTCACCCGTGTCACCATCGACAGCGCCGACGATGCCGGCACCAGCTGGAGCACGGTCGGCGTCAGCGCCAATATCGTCGATGCCAGTTTCGAGGCGTTGACCGAGGCGATTCGCTGGAAGCTGGTGCATGACAAGGTGGTCCCGGCATGACGTCCCCTGCCGATAACCCGGCCCTGACCCGCGTGATTGCCGATCTGCGCCGCGCCGATCCCGACCGGTTCGGGGCCTCGCTGCTGGCGCCCCCGGCGCTGCGGCCCCGGCTGTGGGCGCTGTATGCGCTGAACCTTCAGGCCGCCGCCGCGCCCTTTGCCACCGCCGAACCGATGCTGGCCGAGATGCGTCTGCAATACTGGCTGGACCAGCTGGACGATCTGGGGGCCGGTCGCAGGGTGGACCGCCATGACGTGCTGGATCTGCTGGCCGCGCATTGGGGGCAGGATGCTGCGGCGCTGCGCGATCTGGTCGCGGCCCGGTTGCAGGATTGCCAGCCGCGCCCCTTTCTGGATGCCAGCGGCGTGGTCGATTACGTCGATGCCACGGCCGGGGCGGTGATGCGCCATGCCGCGCAGGTCTTGGGGGCCGGGGGCGATGAACCGGCGATTGCGGCACAGGCACGCGGTGCCGGTCTGGCGGCCTGGCTGGTGGCGCATCCGGCCTTGCAGGCGCAGGGGCGGGGGCTGTATGGCGCCGATGCGGAACGACTGGCGGGGCTGGCCGGTCAGGGTCTGGCGGCGCTGGATGCGGCGCGCGCGGCGCGGCGGTCAATGCCTCGCAGCGCGGCGCCGGCGCTGTTTGCCGGCAGCGCCCGGCAGGTGCTGCGCGCCCATCTGACCGCGCCGCTGGCGCCTGATCTTCCCTCGGATTCGCGGCGAAGATTAAAACTTGCGCTATTTTCGCTGCATGGACGGTGGTGAAATTTTCCTTTGTTAACCGCCTGTTCAGGTTTTCATGGCATCACTGTGCTGTCGAAAGGAATCGGAGTGGGGGTGCAGATGGCAAAGCGACACGGCAGGCAGGCAGGGGATCGCTCATGACGGTTCGGGTGCTGATCGTTGACGATTCGGGGACGATGCGCCGGTTATTGCGTCTGTCACTGTCACGCGAACCGGGGATTGAGGTGGTGGGCGAGGCGGCTGACGCCGCTCAGGCGGCGCAGCGCATTCGTGACCTGCGCCCCGATGTCCTGACCCTTGATGTCGAGATGCCGGGCACCAGCGGGCTTGAATTTCTGGCACAGCTGATGGCGCAGCGCCCGATGCCGGTGGTGATGGTTTCGTCCGAGACACGCGCCGGCAGCACCGCCGCGGTCGAGGCCCTGTCGCTGGGGGCGGTCGATTGCATTGGCAAGCCCGCCGGCCCATCGGGGACGGATGATTTTGCCCGGCTGCCCTCGGTGGTGCTGGCGGCGGCGACCGCCAACCTGCGCCCTTCGGGTTCGGGTTCGGGGTCGGGTACGGGGACGACGGCGGAAAGATTGCCTTCCCCATCCGCACCCGTCACGTCTGTTCATGCCCCACAACATCCGACGTCGCGACCGCTCGGCGGTAACGGCAAAGCCCGAAGTCCCCAGCCAACCGGCCCGCGCCCCTATGTCTGGAACGGCAAAATCGTGCTGATCGGGGCCTCGACTGGCGGGGTCGAGGCGTTGGAGCGTGTGCTTGAGGTCTTTCCCGCAAATGGCCCGCCCACCCTGATCACCCAGCACATGCCCGAAAGCTTTCTGGCCAGCTTCGCGCAGCGGCTGGACAATCGCATTGCGCCCGGCGTCGCGCTGGCCCGCGATGGCGAGGTTCTGGAACAGGGTCGTGTTTATTTGGCGCCGGGGGGCGACAGCCATTTGCGGCTGGCACCGGGGCTGCATCTGGCGTGCCAGTTGCACCGTGGTCCCAAGCGCAGTTCGCACCGGCCTTCGGTGGATGAATTATTCGAATCGGCGCAGGGCGTCGCTGCCGGGATGGTGGCGGTGATGCTGACCGGAATGGGACGCGACGGGGCCGAGGGGATGCTGGGTCTGAAACGCGCCGGCAGCTATTGCATTGCGCAGGATCAGGCCAGTTCTGTGGTCTGGGGGATGCCCCGCGTTGCGGCGGAACTGGGCGCCGTTGACGAGGTTTTGCCCCTGTCGCGGATCGGTGACGCGGTGCTGGAACAGACCAGCCGTGGCCGTGCCCGGCAACGCCGTCTTGGTTGACTGGGGGCGGCAAACAGGCTTGTGGCGCCAGAAGGGATCGCGCAATTACCCTGCGCCCTGCGCCCTGCGCCCTGCGCCCTGCGCCCTGCGCCCTGCGCCCTGCGCCCTGCGCCCTGCGCCCTGCG
>NZ_JBISBS010000008.1:0-135609 GCF_044335505.1 Paracoccus jiaweipingae
CCCCCCCCCCCCCCCCCCCCCCCCCCCCCCCCCCCCCCCCCCCCCCCCCCCCCCCCCCCCCCCCCCCCCCCCCCCGCAGCCAAGACGTGCCGCACAGCAGCCTTACGGGAAAAGCGATGTCTGAACTTTTACAGTTTCTGTTGTCAGGGGTGACGGTGGGCGCGGTTTACGCGCTGGTCGCCCTTGGCTTTACCATCATCTTCAACGCCTCGGACGTGGTGAATTTCGCCCAAGGGGAATTTGTCATGCTGGGGGGGATGATCACCGTCTTCACCTATGCCGCCGGGCTGCCGCTGCCGCTGGCGGCGCTGATCGCGGTGGCGGTGACCGCCGCTGTCGGCGTGGCGCTGAACAAGCTGGCCATCGAACCCGCGCGCGGTGCGCCGGTGGTGTCGCTGATCATCATCACCATCGGGGCCTCGATCTTTTTGCGCGGGCTGGCGCAGGTGATCTTTGGCAAACAGATCCACCGCTTTCCCGCCTTTTCCGGCGATGACCCCATCCGCGTCATGGGCGCGACCATCCTGCCGCAAAGCCTGTGGGTGATCGCGGGGGGGCTGGCGGTGTTCGGGGTGCTGTATGTGTTCTTCACCCGCACCCTGACCGGCAAGGCCGTGCTGGCGACCAGCAATAACCGCGTCGCCGCACAGCTGGTGGGCATCAACACCAACTGGGTAATGACGCTGTCCTTCGCGCTGTCGGCGGGCATCGGGGCGCTGGCCGGGGTGCTGGTGACGCCGATCACGCTGACCAGCTATGACGTCGGGATCGCGCTGGCGCTGAAGGGCTTTGCCGCGGCCATGCTTGGCGGCATGGGCAAACCCGCGGGGGCGCTGGCGGGCGGGCTGATCCTTGGCCTGCTTGAGGCGCTGACGGCGGGCTATCTCAGCAGTCAGTACAAGGACGCGGCGGCCTTTGTCGTCATTCTGGCGGTGCTGTTCGTCATGCCGCAGGGCCTGTTCGGCGCCAAGACCACGGATCGGGTGTGACCATGCGGATAACTGCGAAACAAGCCACGCTTGGCGTGCTGGCGGTGCTGGTGCTGCTGACGCCGTTCTTCTTTCCGTCCAGCTTTTATTACCGCGTGGGCGCGCTGATCTTCATCAACGGTCTGGCCGTCACCGGGATGGTGATCCTGATCGGCTATGCCGGGCAGATCAGCCTTGGCCATGCGGGGTTTGCCGGGATCGGGGCATACAGCTGTGCGCTGATGCCGGTGCATTTCGGCCTGCACCCGGCGCTGGCCGCCGTGGCGGGCGCGGCGATTTCGGCCGCGATCGCCTGGCTGGTGGGGCGCCCGATCCTGCGGCTGAAGGGCTATTACCTTGGGGTGGCGACGCTGGGGTTCGGCATCCTTGTCTATATGGTGCTGACCAATGAAACCGCGCTGACCGGCGGCCCGGATGGCATGGCCGTCCCCGATATCGGCCTGCGCGGGCTGCTGAAGGATATGGGCCTGAACATCAAGAACACCCAGTTCTGGTATTACTTCTGCGGCCTGTTCCTGATCCTTGGGGCATGGCTGGCGCTGAACCTGTATGACAGCCCGACGGGCCGCGCCCTGCGCGCGCTGCACGGGTCCGAGGTCGCGGCCCGCACCGTGGGCGTCGATGTCGCGCGTTACAAGCTGAAAGCCTTTGTGATTTCGGCGGTTTACGCATCGGTTGCCGGGTCGCTGCTGGCGCTGCAAAACAAATTCATCACCCCCGATGTCGCGGGCTATATGCACTCGGTCGAGATGGTGACCATGGCGGTGCTTGGCGGCGCGGCCAGCGTGATCGGCGCCATCCTTGGTGCCGGTATCCTGACGCTGCTGCCGCAGGTGCTGACCGTGTTCGCGGAATACGAACAGCTGGTGCTGGGTCTGGTGATGATGCTGGTGATGATCTTCATGCCCTCGGGGCTGTTGCCGTCGATCATCCGCCTGCTGAGGGGGAAAGACGAATGACCAAACTTTTGTCAGTCGAGGGGCTGGGGATCAGCTTTGGCGGTTTGCGCGCCGTCAATGACGTCACCTTCGGGGTCGAGCCGGGCGAAATCGTGTCCGTCATCGGCCCGAACGGTGCCGGCAAGACCACGCTGTTCAACATGATATCCGGGGTCTATACCCCCAGCGCCGGCAAGGTGGCCCTGTCGGGCGAGGACGTGACCGCGATGCGGCCCGACCTGCTGGCCCGGCGCGGCATGTCGCGGACCTTCCAGAACCTTCAGGTGTTCCAGAACATGACCGTGCTGGACAATGTGATCGCCGGGTTCCACCTGACCGAATCGGGCGGGCTGCTGGCCGATATGCTGTCGCTGCCCGCCTCGCGCCGCCGCGCCCGCGTGGCCCGCGATGCCGCGATGGGGCTGCTGGACCGGGTGGGGCTGGACCGCGCCGCCGGGGTCGAGGCCGCGAACCTGTCCTATGGCAAGCTGAAACGGCTGGAAATCGCCCGCGCGCTGGCGATGAACCCGCGCGTGCTGTTGCTGGACGAACCGGCGGCGGGCTGTAACGCCGTCGAGACCGAGGAAATCGACCATCTGATCGCACAGGTCGCCGCCGATGGCGTGGCGATCCTGCTGGTCGAACATGACATGAAGATGGTGATGCGCATTTCCAATCACATCGTGGTGCTGGATCACGGCGAAAAGATCGCCGAGGGCGACCCCGCCACCGTCAGCCGCAACCCGGCGGTGATCGCCGCCTATCTGGGATCGGAGGCCGCCCATGCTTGAGGTCAGTCAACTGCGCTCGCGCTATGGCCGTATCGAGGTGCTGCACGGCGTGGACCTGAACGTCCAGTCCGGCGAGATCGTGACCGTTGTCGGCGCGAATGGCGCGGGCAAGACCACGCTGCTGCGCTGTATTTCCGGCATCCAGCCGGTATCGGGCGGCCAGATCGCCTTTCGCGGCGACACCATCACCACCGTGCCCGCCCATCGCCGCCTGAGGCGCGGCATCGCGCAATCGCCCGAGGGGCGGCAGATCTTTACCAACCTGACGGTCGAGGAAAACCTGCGCCTTGGCGCGTTTCTGTTCAGCGACGACCGGGTGGAAAAGGACATGGACGACGCGTTCCAGATGTTCCCCATCCTGCGCGAGAAACGCAATCTGGCGGCGGGCGGCCTGTCGGGCGGCCAGCAACAGATGCTGGCGATTGCCCGCGCGCTGATGGGGCGGCCCTCGTTCCTGCTGCTGGATGAACCGTCCATGGGTCTGGCGCCGATTCTGGTGCAACAGATCTTTGACGTGGTCAGCGGGCTGAAGGCGCTGAACGTCACCGTGCTGCTGGTCGAACAAAACGCCTTCGGGGCCTTGAAGATCGCGGACCGGGGCTATGTGATGGAAACCGGCCGCATCACCATGGACGGCGCGGCCACCGACCTGATCGCGGACCCCCGCATCCGCGAAGCCTATCTGGGGATTTGACATGACCGACACACCCGTTTCCATCGCCCGCGACGGCGATATTGCCATCGTTACCGTGAACAACCCGCCGGTGAACGCGCTGGGTCAGGCCGTGCGTCAGGGGCTGTGGGATGCTGTTGCCACGCTGGACGCCGATGACAGCCTGCGCGCCGTGGTGCTGACCTGCGCGGGCCGCACCTTCATTGCCGGGGCCGATGTGCGCGAATTCGGCAAGCCCCCGGTCGAACCGCACCTGCCCGATGTCGTCGCCCGGATCGAGGGCGCGGCAAAGCCATGGTGCGCCGCCATCCACGGCAGCGCCCTTGGCGGCGGGTTCGAGGTCGCCATGGGCTGTCGCTGGCGCGTGGCGCTGGACACGGCGCAGATCGGCCTGCCCGAGGTGAGCCTTGGCATCATCCCCGGTGCCTCGGGGACGGTGCGCACGCCGCGTCTGGCCGGGGTGCCGGCGGCGGTCGATCTGGTGACATCGGGCAAGCCGGTGCGCGCCGCCAAGGCACAGCAGATGGGGCTGATCGACGCGGTGATCGACGGCGACCTGACCGCCGCTGCGGTCGCGTTTCTGCGCGCTGCCCTGACCCGCGACCTGCCGCCGCCCGCCAGCCAGCGCCCGATCAGCGCCCCGGATGCCGGGTTCTGGGATCAGGCCCGCGAACAGGTCGCCAAATCGGCCAAGGGCGCCGCGGCGCCGCTGGCGGCGCTGGACCAGATCCGATTTGCCGCCGAACATGATTTCGACGACGCCATGGCCCGCGAACGCCAGACCTTCATCACCCTGCGCGACAGCGATCAGGCCGCCGCCCTGCGCCGGATCTTCTTTGCCGAACGCGCCGCGACCCGGCCCGACAGCATCAGGGGCGTCACCCCGCGCCCGATCACCCGCGTCGGCGTGATCGGCGGCGGCACGATGGGGGCGGGCATCACCGCCGCGCTGCGCGATGCCGGGCTGCCGGTGGTGCTGATCGAACGCGACGATGACGCGCTGGCCCGTGGCATGGCCAACCTGACCGCCATTTTCGACGGCGGCCTGAAACGCGGCAAACTGACCGCCACCAGCCATGCCGAGCGTCTGGCCGGTGTCACCCCCAGCACCGATTACGCCGCGCTGGCCGATGCCGATCTGGTGATCGAGGCGGTGTTCGAGGATCTTGCCGTCAAGCGTGCAGTCTTTGCCGAACTGGCCAGGGTCTGTCGCCCCGATGCCGTGCTGGCGACCAATACCAGCTATCTGGACCCGCGCGCCATTGCGGATGGCGTGACCGGGCCGGAACGGGTGATCGGGCTGCATTTCTTCAGCCCTGCCAATATCATGAAATTGCTGGAAATCGTCCCCACCCCCGACACCGCGCCGGATGTTCTGGCCACCGCTTTCGCGCTGGCGGCGCGGTTGAAAAAGATGCCGGTTCAGGCGGGGATCTGTGACGGGTTTATCGGGAACCGCATCCTCAAACGCTATCGCAACGCGGCCGAATCGCTGCTGCGCGAGGGGGTGGCCGTGGCAGAAATCGACGGTGCCATGCGCGATTTCGGCATGGCGATGGGCCCGTTCCAGATGACCGATCTTGCGGGCCTCGACATCGGCTATCTTCAGCGCAATGCCGCCCGCGAACGCGGCGAGGACGTGCCCCCCGCGCTGGCCGACCTGCTGGTCGAGGCCGGGCGCAAGGGGCAGAAAACCGGCGGCGGCTGGTATGACTATGCCGAGGGCGACCGCAAGCCGCGTCCATCTGCGGCGGTGGCCGATCTGCTGGCGCCGCATGTCGCCGCGCCCAACCCGATGCCCCGCGACCAGATCGCGGCGCGGCTGGTGGACGAAATGGCCGCCGAAGGGCAGGCCATTCTGGACGAAGGCATTGCCGCCAGCGCCACCGATATCGACCTGGTAAAGATCCACGGCTATGGCTTTCCGCGCTGGCGCGGCGGGCCGATGTTCGTGGCTGGCAAGGGCTGATCGGCCTGCCGCAGCCATCGGAGACGGGGCCAGTTATGGCACCGGACCCCGGCACGGCGTGGGCGGACAATGGGTGAAACCCGCGTCCTGCGGCGGGTGGCGCCCTGTTCCCTGCGCCGGGGATCTGGCGTTGGTGCCTGCGCGCGGGGCAGATAGGTGACGCGCGGGGCGGGCGGGCGATGGGTGACGCGCGGCGCGCGATACTCGACAAACGCGGTGCGGCGCGACACAATTGCGCCGCATCGCAGATAACCGCCGGGGACCGATTTGCGCACCATCGTGACCGCCATGCGCAATGAAGGCCCGTTCATTCTGGAATGGCTGGCCTATCACCGCCTGATCGGATTTACCGATTTTCTGGTGTTTTCAAATGATTGCGAGGACGGCACCGATGCCATGCTGGACCGGCTGGCGGAAATGCGGCTGCTGTGCCATCTGCCGAACCCGCGATCAGGGCGCAAAACCGTCCAGTGGAAGGCGCTGAACCGGGCTGGAAATCACCCGCTGGTCAAACGCGCCGACTGGGTGCTGGTCAGCGATGTCGACGAATTTCTGTGCATCCATGCCGGGGCCGGTCATCTGGACGATTTATTCGCGGCCTGCCCCGGTGCCAGCGGCTTTGCCCTGCCATGGCGGATGTTCGGCAATGCCGGGGTGATGGGGTTTCGCGACGCGCCGGTCATCGGCCAGTTCGTGCATTGCGCCCCCGAATCGCTGATCTGGCCGTGGCGCGCGGTCCAGTTCAAGTCGCTGTTCCGCCCGTCCCCCGCGCTTGGCAAGCTGGGGGTGCACAGCCCGCAAAAGGCGCTGCGACCCGGCACGGTCGCGGGCTGGGTCGATGGCAATGGCGCCCCGATGCGGCCCAACCCCGGCACCATGCAGCCGCTGACCGGGCCTCGATACGGGCTGGCACAGATCAACCATTACGCGCTGGGATCGGCGGAAAGCTTTCTGGTCAAGGCCGCCCGTGGCCGCCCAAACCGCAGCGATGACCCCATCGACCTGACCTATTGGACCGAACGCAACCTGTGCGACCGGACCGACCGCCGCATCCTGCGCCATGCCGACGCGGTCACCCAACAGATCGACGACTGGCTTGGCGACCCGCAACTGGCGGCGCTGCATCAGGGCGCGGTGGCGTGGCGGCAACAGCGCATTGCCGATCTGCGCGCCAGTCAGGCCGGGTTCGACCTGTTCGCGGCCATTGCCAGCGCCGGGCCGACCCATGTCATGCCAATGCCAGACCAGATCGCGCTGTTGCGGGAACTGGTGGCGCTGAACCACCGGCTGGCGGATGCGGCCCGCGACCGGTCAGCCACCCCGTCCAGCGATCAGCCCGCCACACCGTAATAGTCGCGGAACCAGTCGACATAAGCCGCCACCCCCGCCCGCACACCGGTTTGCGGGGCATAACCCGTCAGCCGCCGCAACAGCGTGGTGTCGGCCCATGTCGCGGGCACATCGCCGGGCTGGATAGGCAGCATGTCCCTGATCGCCTGACGCCCTGCCGCGGCCTCGATTGCGGCAATGAAATCCAGCAGCTGCACCGATTCGCCATTCCCGATATTGACCACCCGCCACGGCGCCACCGGCGACAGGCTGTCCCCGGCCTCGGGTCCGTTGTCGGGCCGCACCGGCACCGCGTCCATCAACAGCCGGATGCCGCGCACCAGATCGGTGACAAAGGTGAAATCGCGGCGCATATCGCCGTGGTTGAAGACCTTGATCGGCCGCCCTTCGAAAATGGCGCTGGTGAACAGATAGGGCGCCATATCGGGCCGCCCCCAGGGGCCATAGACGGTGAAAAAGCGGAACATGGTGATCGGCAGGCCGAACAGATGGGCATAGGAATGCGCCATCGCCTCGTTCGCCTTCTTGGTCGCCGCATAATAGGACATCTGCGTGTCGACCTTGTCTGTCTCGCGATAGGGCATGTCGGTATTCGCCCCATAGACCGAGCTGGTCGACGCCATCAGCAGATGCGCCGGCGGATGGGCGCGCGCGGCCTGAAGCAGTTCGAACGTGCCCATCAGGTTCGACTGGGTATAGGCGCGCGGATTGTCGATGGAATAGCGCACCCCCGCCTGCGCGGCCAGATGCACCACGGCATCGGGGCGGTGGGTCGCGAACAGGTCCATCAGCAGGCCCGCATCCTCGACCCCGCCGCGAATGCCGGTATAGGCGGCGTGGCGGCGCAGCATATCCTCGCGCGCGGTTTTCAGCGCCGGGTCGTAATAATCATTGTGATTATCCAGCCCGATAACGGTGAACCCCTCGTCCAGCAAAAGCTGTGACAGGTGAAAGCCGATGAATCCCGCCGCACCGGTGACCAGAACCGTTTTTGTCATCAATCCACCCCGAACAGATCGCGCGTGAACACCTTGTCCGCGACATCGCGGATGTCGTCGGTCAGGCGGTTGGCCAGGATCAGGTCGCTTTCGGTCTTGAACGCCTCAAGGTCCCGCACCACGCGGCTTTTGAAGAAATCGTCGTCTTTCAGCACCGGCTCATAAACGATGCATTCAATGCCCTTGGCCTTGATCCGCTTCATGATGCCCTGGATCGAGCTGTCGCGGAAATTGTCCGACCCGGCCTTCATCACCAGCCGGTGCACGCCCACCACGCGCGGATTGCGGGCGATGATCTGATCAGCGATGAAATCCTTGCGGGTGCGGTTCGATTCCACGATCGCGGCAATCAGGTTTTGCGGCACCTGATCGTAATTGGCCAGCAATTGCTTGGTATCCTTGGGCAGGCAATAGCCGCCATAGCCAAAGGACGGGTTGTTGTAATGCCCGCCGATGCGCGGGTCCAGGCTGACCCCCTGAATGATTTCGCGCGTGTTCAGCCCGCGCGCCATGGCATAGCTGTCCAATTCGTTGAAATAGGCCACGCGCATGGCAAGGAAAGTGTTGGAAAACAGCTTGATCGCCTCGGCCTCGACGGGGTTGGTGAACAGGACGGGCATGTCCTTGTCCAGCGCGCCCTGAACCAGCAATTCAGCAAAGCGATGCGCCGCAGGCCCGTGATCGCCCACCACAATGCGCGAGGGGTGCAGGTTGTCATACAGCGCCCGCCCTTCGCGCAAAAACTCGGGCGAGAAGATGATCCCGTCCCAGCCCACCTGCTGACGCAGCCCAAGGGTATAGCCGACGGGAATGGTCGATTTGATCACGATCACCGCATCCGGGGCGTGCTGGCGGGCCAGCGCCACCACCGCCTCGACGCTGGAGGTGTCGAAATGGTTGCTGCGGCTGTCGTAATTGGTCGGCGTCGCAACCACCACGAAACCGGCCCCGGCAAAGGCCGCCGCGGCATCGGTGGTGGCGGTCAGGTCCAGCGGGCGTTCGGCCAGAAAACTGCTGATCTCGGCATCCTCGATCGGAGAGATGCGGTCATTGACCTGCGCCACCCGCCCGGCATCGATATCCAGCGCGCAAACGCTGTTATGCTGCGCCAACAGCACCGCATTCGACAGCCCGACATAGCCCAAACCTGCAACGGCGATCTTCATCTGGGTTCCTTCCTGATCCGGCCTTCGCGGGGCGCTGCTGCGTCATGATGGGCCTGACATCGGCGCCAGATCACGGATCGCGGCCACGGCACCGCACGACAATAGCCACAACCGCTTGCTAGTAAAACATAAGCATTTTGAAAATCGGCTTTTTCGGCAAATCCCTGCTTTTGACGTAAAACTTTTACGCATCACGGGCAGATTATGCACGAACAGGCGCCTGTTTCCAAAAGCGTCCCCCAGACCCGCAACATGAAAGCCCGACCGATGTTTGATCATATCCGCAACGGCATGGCCAGCCTGCTGCGCCCCCGCGCCCCCCGTCCTGCTGCCCTCCCCGCATCCAGACCCCTGCCCCACAGCGGATCAGGCAGTGCCAGCGGACGCGATGGCGGGCCGGACCGGGCGACGGGCCGTGCCGGGTCAGGATCGGTCGACGGAATGCGGGACGCGGCGCAAGGCACCGTTGATGGTGCCCGCATCCGCGACGGCATCGACAAACTGAACAGCGCGGGTGATTCGGCCTTTCTGCGCATGACCCCCGAAGCCAAGGTTCAGGGCAGCCTGCGCGTTGGCAAGGTTGGCGTGAAAAGCCAGCTTGGCAGTCAGCTTACCGTCATCCGCGACAGCGACGCCCCGGACAGCAGCTATACCGTGCGTTATGACAAACAGTCGCTTCTGGCCGCCACCGGTGAGGTCGGCACCGACGCGCTGGGTCGTGGCAAGGCCGCCGCGACGGCAGGCAGCAAAAGCGTCGGGGCCAACCTGAAGGCCGAGGCCGGGGCGCAGGGCTTTGACGTTGTCGAGATGAAATTCGACAATAAGGAAGACGCCATTCGCGCGACGCAGGCCCTGCAGCGCCTGCAACAGGCCGATATGCTGGACGATTCGATGGATCTGGCGGCCAGCGGCCTGACGCCCGGCCTGCCGGGATTTGGTCCAAAACCCTCGACCATTTCGGGCGGGGGTGACAACCCGGCGGCCAACCCGCTGAACAAGGATGGCGCGCCCGGTCGCATCAGTGAAAGCGTCGCCGGGGTTGACCGGGGCGATATGGATTTCCTGCGCGACCATATCAGTGCCTATGAAACCACCATCGGCAGCCGCGCCCGGCTGGCCGCCGAGGTCAAGGGCGACCTGAAATTGCTTGATGGCGCGCTTGAGGGGCGTCTGGACGGCACCCAGCGCATTACCCGCCGGGTCGAGATGCCGACCGCCGATGCCGATGGCCGGGTGACCTATTCGGTCAGCGGCGGCCTGCGCCTGTCGGCCAAGGAACGCGCCAATCGCGGGGCCGGCAACCTTGGGAAAAAGTTCAGCCTGCCCGACGTGACCAACGCTGCGGGCAAAACCGGTGTCCCCGGTGGCCTGACCCTGAAGGCCGATAACCGGCTGGAACTGGGACAGGCCAGCGTCACGGCCAGCTTGCATTATACCCTGCCCAAAGGGACCACGCCGACGACCTCGGGCGGGGGGAGGCCGGTGCCGGAACGCGATGCCTTGTCGGGCGATACACCGATGCAGCTGGACGCGGTGACGCTGGAAAACCGGCTGGAATACCGCACGCAGGGTCTGACCGACCTGTCGCGTGGTGACAGCGCCGTTGTCACCGAAAAACTGACCGCCGATAACCCGCAGGGCCTGAAGGACGCAGCGGGTCAGTTCTTCAGCGGCGATTTCAAGGGGGCCGCGGAAACCGCCGATGCGCGCCTTGATCTTGGGCTGAAAACCATCGACCGCAGCGGCGTTGACGTTCAGCCGGGGTTCAAGCTGGACGCGGTGGTGGGCGATGTTGAAGGCTCGGTCATTCTGGCCAGCGGCGTCAATGATGTGACCGGCAGCAAGACGATCACCATCCAGCCCGGCAAGGATGCCGTGCCCGGCACGACCGACACGCATCTGCCCCCGGCACCGCTGGACGATGGCAAGACCTTTGCCGTCCAGCCTTATGTCGGTGCCCATATCCGCCATGACCCGCAGGGCGACAGCGCGGGCGTCATCCAAAGTGGCAGCTTCCTGCGCGACGCCGGGGGCCGCCGGACCGATGCCGAGGGCCATGAATGGATGCAGGTCAGCGGCACCGACCGCGACGATGCCCCGGTCACCGGCTGGATGCGGGCGGACCTGCTGACGCAGCATTCATCCGCCACCGGCGCAATGGACGATCAGGGCCGCATTAACCCCACCGCCGAACATAACCGCATGGACAAGATCACCGTGCAGCAGGATGACAACCTGTGGAACCTGGCCCGTGAACATGGCTGGGATTACGACGCGACCGTCGCGGCCAACCGCGATCACCTGCAAAACCCCTCGCTGATCTTCAAGGGCGATACGGTTTATGTGCCGGGCAGCGCGCGTGGACCCAAGCCGGAACAGGTCACAACCCCCGGCACCCCGGCCACGCCCTCGGTCCAGACCGAATCGTCGGGCGATACCGGGTCGGTCATACCCGGCCTGTCAGGTTCGGCATCCGGCGATCCTGCCGCATCCGGCACCGGCACGCCGCCTGCCACGGGTTCTGGTCCGGCCCCGACCCTGTCACCCGCGACCCCGGCCAGCGGGCCGGCACAGCCCCGGCCCACCAGCCCGGCGACACCCCCCGTCGCACCGCAGGGGACAACCCCGGCAAATGCCCCGGCCCAACCCGGCCCCGTCCCCGGTCGGCCCGATCTGGGGGGCATCCTGCGCGATTTTCAGGTCAATGCCGACCGACAGACCCGCGACTGGCAGCCCGACACGGTGAACGGCTTTACCGAGGGTTTGGTGAATGCGGGTGATTTCGTGATGCGCCAACTGCCGGGCGATCATGACCTTGAGGGGGCCAAAGACGCCATCGCCAAGCTGAAGCGCAGCGCCATGCCCGCCGCCGAGGCCGACATGCTGGACCAGTTGGGTCCGATGGAACAGCTGCGTTGGGCCAAAATGACCAAGGACACGATGGATCAGGCCCCCGGTGCCATCGACAAGCCCGCAGGCTTTACCGGAAACAGCGGCCACTGGCAGAATGACGGCCATGTCGATGCCTATCGCCACGCCTTGTGGAATGCCCGCATGACCCGCGCCTTTGGTGAGGGCTGGACCCGCAACTATGCCACCGGTCACGAGATGATCGCGGCCAACCCCGCCCAACGCGAGGCGATGGATCTGTATAACAACAGCATCGGTCGCCAGATCGCGGTGGATAACCCCCACGCCTCGGATGCTGACCTGCAACGGCTGGTCAGGCAGGCGCTGGACAAGGGCGATCTGGTGGTGATCGACCGCAATCTGGAACTGGCATGGTCAGATCAGGTTGCCGTGGGCGCCCATGGTTTCGTCCCCCACAACGCCGCCGAAGCCGCCGGCAACCCGGCAATGGCCCCCGATGCCATCGACACGGCCAGCGGCTGGTAACCTGACAAAAGCGAACACAAATGAACACGATCCTGAAAACAACGGCCCTGATCGCCATGACCCTGCTGACCACCCCTGCCCTTGCGGCCAGTGACTTTGACCCCGCCGTTTGGGAATCGGTTGCCGATGATCCCGATGCCAGCGACCCGCGCTTTGACATGATCGACGCGGCGATTGCGGCGGTGCCCCCCGGCACGCCCCGCGACAAGGTGCGCCAGACCTTGGGCGCCCCGGACGAGGATTACGGCACGGAATGGGTCTATTACGCCGGGACCACACTGTTTGGCGGCGAATATATCCTGCTGGTACTGGCGTTCGAGGGCGATGATCTGGTCCGCGCCGAACGGGTCGAGCACAGCGAAACCTATGTCCCGCCCCAATCCCGCGACAAGATGCAACCCGCCGGTTAAGCGCGGGCTGAGGGGGCGGAACCCGCGACACGGTCGCGGGCCAGACCGCGCCGCCAAGGGCGGCCAGCCGGATCGGCCTGTCTGTGCGTGACTGGCAAAACGGGTTATCTGCGGCAGGCCGGACCGCGCACCCGTCCCGGCCAGCCCGGCAGGGTCGCGCGGCTGCCCTTCAATAGCCCTGCGTCATATAGCGATAGCTTTCCCAGCTGTGCATTTCGCCGGTCATGGCCGACCAGTTGTTCAGCCGCATCAGCTGGTTGGTCGCCGCCCCCAGCGCCGCCATTCCCGCCGCACCGTTATTGCCCTGCGCCATCAGCGCGGCCAGCGGTTCCAGCATCGGCCCCGCAAACACCCCCGAGGCAGTGAATTTCAGCAGATCCGGGCTGGCCTGACGTTCGGCGGCGCTGACCGGCAGGTCGACCGCGGCGATCCAGAACATCATTTCGGGGCTGCCGGTGATCTTGCGCACCAACGCGGCGGGCGGCGGGGCGTCGTTTTCCACCACCCCGGTGGCCAGATCGCGCTCGGCCGGGGTCAGCCGGTCCCAGGCGGCGGTAACGCCCTCGGCCCATGCGGCCAGCCGGGTGGGCAGCACGCGGTTGACGGGCTTGTCCGCCTGCGCCGCCCAATAGGCCATCAGCGGCCCCGGATCGGCAGGCTGGCCCGCCAGCTTTTTCAGCCGCACATAGCCCGCGACATCGCTTTCGGCCAGCCCGCTGCCGGGGACCAGTTCGGCACGCATGGGATCGGCCTGTTGCCATGCCGCGACCAATGGTTCCTGCGGCCCATCGCCCGCCATATCGGCCAGCGTCCACAGCATGTCGCGCAACAGATCATGGGCCAGCGCGCGGCTGGCCGGGCGTTCGGCACCGCTGGCCAGACCCGCGCCCTGCGCAATCGCGGCTGGCAGGCGGGTTTGCAGATCGGGGCGGTCAGCCAGCCCGTCGATCATCGCGGTCAGCCGGGTTTCGGCCTGTGCGGCATCGAACGGCGCGCCCATCTGTGCATAAACCGGTGCCAGCGCCCGCGCGACCTGTTCCGGCGTCACCGCCGCAGCCCCGGCCGCCCGCGCCGCGCCCGGCGCCGTCAGCGCCAGTGCCAGCGTCAGGGCGACCCCAACCGGCCCGCCGGGGGTGATAAAACGGAAATGCGGATCGGGGGAAAAAGCGGTCATGCCGGGCCTGTGAAGCTGAAGCGAAGCTGGTCGCACCAAGGCTGGCAATGCCGCATGACAGCCCCGTGACACCCCCGGCTGAACCGCACGGATCGGTGCTTTTCCGCCGATCCGAACGATTCACCGAAACGACTCGGCATTGTCACCCGAGTGTCAAGAATCTGCGGTTCAGTCCCCGCAGGTGAACGACCATGACCGACCCTGACCGCGCCGCGGGCGCAGCCCTTCTGCGCGCCACGCGACGCCATCCCGGCAGCTTGCTGCGGGGGCTGGCCGTTTTGGTGCTGACGGGGATGGGTCTGGTTGCCTTGCCTGCGCGGGCGCAGCCCGTGGACCGTTTTGTTCTGGACCAGCCGTTCCCCTATGCGGCCAAGGATGTGACCCTGACGACCATGCTGCACGAGATGGCACAGAAAACCCAGGTTCCGGTCATCCCCGCGCAGGGGCTGGCCGGGCGTGGCGATCTGGACAACAGCGGCGGCAGCCTGCGCAATGCGCTGGACAGGCTTGGCGCGCAGGGGCTGGCGCTGTGGTGGTTCGACGGCGCCGCCGTGCATGTCGAACCGCCCGAGGCCCTGACCAGCCGCCTGATCGCGCTGCAAGGCGTGACAATGGCGGATCTGCGCGGCCAGCTGCGCACGCTGGGGCTGGACGATCCGCGCTGGCCGCTGATCGGCGGCACCGATGCGCAAATGGTGCGGCTGGTGGCGCCGCAGGGCTATGTCCAGGCAGTAGAGGCCGTGATCGCGGCCTTGGTGCAGGCGCAGGCCAGCCGCGACGCCGCCGGCCTGCCGGTGATCATCCGTGGCCCCGGTCGCGGACGGGCGGCGGCGGCCCCCGTGATGAACGTCCCCCAGACGCACATGCCCGTGACGAACGCCGCGCCCCGACAGACCGCCAGCCCCACGGCACAACCCGCCGCGCCGCAACCGGCGCCCCCGGCATCCGGCGCGCGCAGCGGTGCAATTCACTGATGAAAGGACCAGCCATGACCCGCCAACCGGCCTGTGACGACCAGATCGACGACCTGCACCTGATGATGGCTGCGGCCATTTTGTGCGGTCAGCGCGGGGTGGACGCGGCGCTGATGCCGATCTTTGACACATGGGCCGATCATTACCCCGACGATGCGCTGGCCAATATCGGGCGCGGGCTGTTCATGATCGGCCATGGCAACCCCGAGGCGGGCGTGGCCATCATCGCGGACGCTGCGGATCAGGCCACCACCCGCGCCGATCAGGCGCGCGAGGTTCTGGCCTCGCTGCGCGCCGATCTGCCGGAACTGGCGGGTTAAGGGGGCGACGGTGATGCAACTGGACCGGGCCGATATGAAATTGCTGATTGAGGCGGGCTATTCCGGGGTGATGCGCGGCATCGACACCGACCTGACCCCGATCTTTCAGGCCATCGCAGACTGGATGCCGCAATATGCGGCGGGCCAGATCGGGCTGGCGCTGCAAACCATGGTCAGCGGCGACTTTGCCGGGGCCGACCGGATGCTTAGCGCCATCATCGCCTCGGATCTGGAAGGCCGGGCCGAGGCACAGGCCATTCTGGCCATGTGCAAGACGCTGCAACATCACCACGAAGATGCCCGCAAACTGGCGCAAGGGCTGGAGGGGGGCGACAGCCACGCCGCCGCCTTTGCCGAAGCGCTGGTCAGCGAGGACACAGAGACCACGCAAGGCAATCAGGGACTTGCGATGGAGGCCGCGACGACGCCCGTGCGTCACGGCGATTCAGGTCAAGCGGGCGATTTCAATGGCATGGAGAAATGAATATGGGACTGTTTAGCGGAATCGGCAAAGCCCTTGGTGGCATTGGCAAGGTGTTCAGCGGCCTCGGTCAGGTGGCCAAGGCGCTGGGTGGCATCATGAACTCGCCGCTTGGCGGGCTGCTCAAGATGGCGTTCCCGCCGCTGGGGCTGGCCTCGGGCTTTCTGAACTTTGCCGGCATGATGGGTAACCTGGCCGGTGGTATCGGCGGGGGTCAGAACTACTGATCCCGGCGGCGGGGGGCGGCCCCGGTCGCCAGCAACGCCAGCCGCCTTCCCCGCATCCGCCACATCACGCAGGCGCGCGACCGGCCAGCCCGGACCGCAACGCCACACGACCACGACCACGACCACGACCACGACGGCATCGGCGCACAGACACAGCGCCGCGACATCACGAAACCAACCCGCAGCGCCATCCGGCCCTGCACCACCAAACCAGACACGGATTTCCGGCCCATGACCGCCCGCCACGCCCCTTCCCGGACCGACCCCCAGCGCGCGCAGATCGCCGCCGCGCTGCGGGCGATCCTGCGTCGCCGGATGGCGCGCGCGGCGGGGCGCCGGTCACTGGCCAACCCCTTCCGCCGCCTTGCCGCGGCGGTCGCACATGCCCCGCGCATGTGCAAACTGGCCCGGCCTGACCAGCCGGGGCAACGCCCCCTGACCTTCGACATGCCATTCGGACCATTCAGCCTGCCCGCGCTTGGCCTTGGCCTTGCCGGTGGCGGCGGCGGCGGTCCCGGATGGCGCGCGATGGTCACGCAAGGCTTTCCCCCGGCACAGGAGACGACGACATGGTAACCTCGGTCACGGCAATGGCGAATGCGGCCCCCCTGCCCGTCGCGCAAGGCGATGCGGGCGGCCCGGCCCTCAGCGATCTGGCGCAGCGGGCCCTGACGGGTCTGGGGCAAATGCACAGCGATTTCGCCGCCAGCGCGCAGGCGATGCAGGCACAGACCGCAGCCCCCGCCGGATCGCCCGCCAGCGCCGGCAGTGATCTGTCGCTGGTTCAGCATATGCAGGCGGTTCAGGACAGCTATCGCACGGCGATTCAGGTCCAGCACCAGATCATGCAGTTTTCCATGGCGACCTCGATCTCGCAAAGCCTTGGCAACAACCTCAACAGCTTTCTGAAAGGTGCCTGACGGACACCCCGGACGGCCCGGCCCGCCGGATGCGCGCGGCCTGGATGCATGACATGAGCCTGACCCGACATACCCGCCGCATGGCGGCCCTGACCTGCCTGATCGTCGCGCTGACCGCCTGCAAGGCCGAGCTGTATACCGGCCTGACCGAACGCGAGGCGAACGAGATGGTCGCAGCCCTTGTCGGCGCCGGTATTCCGGCGTCCAAATCCGGCAATGGCGGCACCCTGACCGTTACCGTTGACGATGCCCGCTTTGCCGATGCCATGGCGGTGCTGGACGCCCGTGGCCTGCCCGCGCGGCAATATGACAGCATGGGCGACGTGTTCAAAAAGGAAGGGCTGGTCAGTTCCCCGACCGAGGAACGCGCCCGGCTGGTCTATGCGCTCAGCCAGGAATTATCGCGCACCATCGCGGAAATCGACGGCGTGCTGTCGGCGCGTATTCACGTCGTGCTGCCCGAATCCGACATGCTGGGGCGCGATGTGAAACCGTCCTCGGCCTCGGTCTTTCTGCGCTATGCCCCAGATTCCGACGTGGCCGATTACAGCGCGCAGATCAAGCTGCTGGTGGCCAATTCGATCGAGGGGCTTTTGTATGACAATATCACCGTGGTGATGGTGCCCGCCGCCCGGCCCGCACCGGCCCCCGATGCCCCGGCCCTGACCCAGGTTCTGGGGCTGTGGCTGCACCCGGCCAGCACCGGGCGGCTGTGGACCATCCTTGGCGGGATGGCAGCGCTGGCACTGGCGGCGCTGGCCTTGGCAGGCTGGCCGCTGTTGCGCGCGCAACTGGCACGCCGCCAGAACGCCACGCTGACCGGGGCCGAAGCCGCGGCACCACCCCATGACGAGGGCCGGGCATGACCGCCGCCCCGTCCCTGCCCGCGCCCCCCCTGTCCGGCGACCCGCAAACCGCAGCGGCGCGGTGCCGTGTCGACCGCGCGGCGGTGGCGGCGGCGCGTGCGCGGGTGGCGCTGGCCAATCGCCGGGGGGCGAACCGGCTGGACCGGATGGGCGCACAACCGTCAGCGCAGGGGCGTCTGGCCGGACGGGTGGCCAGCCGCCTGCCGCCTTTGCCACCCGATACCGATGCCAATGACCCGCTGTTGGGGTTGCTGCTGGATGACGCCCGCGCCGCGCAGGTGCTGGCGGCTGCCGCTGCCGCGCTGATCGCGCAGGATCTGGCGCGGACCATCACCCCGCAGGCTCGCGCTGCCGCAGATGCGCTGATCGACCCGCAGGCCCGCAATTTCGCCCTGCATCACCGGCATCTGTCGGCACCCTCAACCCCCGGCGGGCTGGCCGATACCGATCTGACAGCGGCGCTGGCGGCGGCCCATGATCGCGTCCGTGACGCGTGGCTGCACGCCCTTCCCGCGCCGCTGCCGGCCGAATTCGCGGCCCGCCCGCAGGCCGACACGACGCCCGCCGCGCCAAATCTGCCCGCCCCGACGCTGGCAACGGCCCCCGCCCCCACGGCGACCGCCCATCCTGTCGCGACCCTCGCCCCGACCCGCCGCGCAAAGCTGTGGCAGCCGCGTTTCGGGCGCCGCCGCACGCCACAGATCCTGCCCATGGCGCAGCCCCTGCCCGCCGCCGTTGACCGGCCGCTGGCGGCGCTGATGGCGGCGCTTCTGGCCCTGCCCGCCAGCACCGGCACGCATACCGGCAAGGGGGACACGCCATGACCAATGGTCCCCGTATTCTGCGCCGCGATCAGGTCGGGCGGTTGCGTCAGGCCGACGCCATTTTGCGCGATGCCGAACAGCACAGTCAGGCCAGCCGCGCGCAGGCCGAACAACATCAGCGCGACCTGATGGCCGAGGCCCGCGGAAAGGCCCTGCGCGAATCGGCCCGCACCGCCGCCCGCGTTCTGGCCGAGGCCGAGGCCGCCGCGCAGCGCCGCCTGACCGCGCTGGAACCCGAACTGGCGCGGCTGGTGGCAATGACCGTGCGCCGGATCATCGGTGATTTTGCCCCCCATGACGCGGCCCATCGCGCCGCCCTGACCGCGCTGCGGCAGATGCGCGACCATCGGCGCGGGCGAATCTTTGCCGCGCCCGACGCACTGGAACCGGTGGAACGCGCGGTGGCCGATCTGGGACCGGACGGCGGCCCGCAGATCTTGGGCATCCACCCCGACCCGGCACTGGATGCGGGCCGGGCGGTTCTGACCAGCGACCACGGCAGCGTGGAAATCGGGCTGGCCGCCCTGACCGACCGCGCGCTGCAAGCCTGGGAACCCGATGGTGCCCCCGACCCACAGCCCGCCCCCGGCGACGCCGCTGCAAAACCACCCGCGGCCCCATCCATGGCGCGGCCCGGCACGGCACCGGCCACGCAACCCCATACCCGCAGGCCAGACACCACCCCGCCCGCGACGACACCACCCGGCGCCCCGCTTGCCGGGCCTGACCGGCAGGACCAGCCATGACCGGCACCGCCCCCATCGCGGATGACGGGCTGGCCGCCAGCCTGCGCGCACGGGCCAGCCGGGTCGCCACGGTCGAACTGCGCGGCCGGGTCACGCGCATCACAGGTTGCGTGGTTCACGCCCATCTGGCCGATGGCCGCATCGGCGAGGAATGCCTGCTACGCGACCCCGTCAGCCGCGTGGAAATGACCGCCGAGATCATCGGCTTTGACGGGGAACAGGCCATTCTTGCGCCCTCGGGCGACCTGCGCGGTCTGTCGGGCCGGACCGAAGTCATCCCTACGGGCGGCGAACCGCGCGGCCCGTCCGGCGCGGCATTGCTGGGGCGGGTGATCGACGCCTTTGGTAACCCGCTGGACGGCGGCGCGGCCCTGCTGCGCGATACGCCGTTACAGGCCGACCCGCCCGCCCCGCTGGACCGCCCGGTCATCGACACCCCTTTTGTCACCGGTCTGCGCGCCATTGACGGGATGCTGACCATGGGTCAGGGCCAGCGCATCGGCATTTTCGGCGCTGCCGGGGTCGGTAAATCGACCCTGCTGTCGCAGATAATCCGCGGCGCCGAGGCCGACGCCATCGTCCTTGGCCTGATCGGGGAACGGGGCCGCGAGGTGGCTGAATTTCTGGAACGCGACCTTGGCGAACAGGGCCGCCGCCGCGCCGCCGTGGTCGTCGCCACATCCGACCGCCCCGCGACCGAACGCCTGCGCGCCGCGCTGACCGCCACCGCCGCCGCCGAGGCCTTTCGCGCGCAGGGCAAGCGGGTGCTTTTGCTGATCGACAGCGCCACCCGCGTGGCACGGGCACTGCGCGAAATAGGGCTGGCGGCGGGCGAACCGCCGGTGCGGCGCGGGTTTCCGCCCTCGGTCTTTGCGCAATTGCCGCGACTGGTGGAACGGCCCGGTCGCACACGGCAGGGCGCCGTCACCGCGATCTATACCGTGCTGGTCGAGGGCGATGACGATGCCGCCGACCCGGTGGCCGATGAAATGCGCAGCCTGCTGGACGGCCATATCGTGCTGTCGCGCGATCTGGCGGCGCGCGGCCATTACCCCGCCATTGACGTTCTGCGGTCCAAAAGCCGGGTGATGTCCGCCGTTGCCCCCCGTGACCAGATCACCGCCAGCCAGACCGTTCTGTCCCGGCTGGCCAAGCTGGAAGAAATCGAGATCCTGTTGCAGGTTGGCGAATACCAGCCCGGTTCGGACGCGCTGGCCGATGACGCCATTGCCAGCCGCGCCGCGACACAGGCATTCCTGTGCCAACCCCCGGATGACGCCAGCACGCTGGCCGACACCCGCGCCGCGCTGGCCGGGTTGGTGGCGACATGACCAGCCTGTCACACATCGCCTGCCGCCTGTCACAGACCGACGCGCTGATCCGGCTGGCCGCGTTGCGCCGCGATCTGGCACGCCGCGATCTGGCCCGCGCCCGTGTCGCGCTGGCCGATGCCGTGGCGGCCCGAGATGCGGCGCGCGCGCAGGCCGACGGTCTGGCCCGCGAACAGGCGCTGCGCAGGGCGGCGCTGCGCGACCCGCTGCTTGGCTCGGCACAGTTGCGGGGGGCGCTGGACGGGGTGCTGACCACCTTTGCCGCCGACCGCCAGCGCGAAGCCGCCGCAGAACGCGCCGTGGCGCAGGCCGCGCAACAGATCCAGACCGCCCGCGCCGCGCTGGATGGTGCCCGCGCCGCGCTGGCCGGGGCCGAAATGGTGCTGGACAAACGTCAGCGCCTGCGCCGCCCGCTGGCCGAGGCCCAAACCCGCGCGCGCGCGCAGGCTGACGAGGCCGAAGCCGCCGAATATCGCCCAATCACCGCACGAGGGCACAGATGACACCGCCCACCCCGGATAGCCCCGCCACGGCTGGTTTCGGTCTGGGTCTGGACCTGCGCGGCACATCGCTGCCCGGTCTGCCCGGTTCCGGCCAGCAAGGCGCGAAACCTTTGCCCCCCGGTCCCGCAGACGCGCTGAAAGCCGGTCGCACGCCTGATCTGGGGTCGGATTCCGGGTCAGGCCGGGGAGCGGATGGGGTGGCGGACGGGGCGACAAATATCGGGCTGAACCACCAGCAGGCGGCGTTGCGCAATGCTTTGTGCCGCCGCCGCGCGCCGGTGCCGCTGGCGCAGGGGGCGGGCCGGTTGCAATTCATGATCGGCCCGCCGCGACCCGCCCCCGCCGATGCGCTGTGGCTTTCGCTGCGCCTTGACGGAACGCCTGCCGCGCTGGCCCTGCCACCGATGCTGGCGCGGCGGCTGTATGGCCAGCCGCTTGAGGCCGCCAGCCCCCATGACGGCGCGCTGCTGCTTGAGGACGCGCTGAGCGGCTGGCTGGACGCGGCCGAGGCGCTGACCGGCCTGTCGCTGGCCTTTGACCGCCTGTCCCCGCATCTGCCGCTGATCCGCGATGCCGTGGCCGTAACGCTGGCCGCCGAAAGCCCCGCACAGGCCGCAAAAACCGCACCGGCCCGCGCCGCGCTGGCGCTGATGGTATCGGCCCCGGCGGCACAGGCACTGGCACGGGCGCTGCGGCGCTGGGACCAGCCGCGCCCCGCCCCGGCGCTGATGCTGCGTGTCGCCATCGAATCCGACAGCGCCCGTCTGTCACTGGCCGACCTGCACAGCCTGCGCCCCGGCGATGCGCTGGTGCTGGAACCAGACCCCGCCCCCGGCGCAACCCGTCTGGTGGTGGAAAACCGGCTGTCTGCCCCGGTGCTGCGTGACGGGCCGGGCAGCTGGCGGCTGCAATCCGCGCCGCTGCCCCGCCCCCCGCAACAGGCCAGCCCCTGCCCCCCGCCCGAGGACATCATGACAGCTGACACACCCAATCCCGACGCCGCCACGCCCGACAGCCAGACACCGCATATCCCCGACACCGCCGTGAAAAGCGGCCCCGTCGCCCCGCCCGTCACCCCCGCCGCTGCCCACCCCGCTGCCGGTGACAGCGCCGCCCCGCCCGCCGGGGTCGGCCAGCCAACTACACCGCCCGCCGCCGCGCCCCGGCATCTGGACGCGCTGGAAATGCGCCTGTCCTTCCGCCTTGGCGAGGCGCTGATGTCGGTTGCCGATCTGCGCGCTGCCGGGCCGGGCACGCTGATCACGCTGGACCGCCCTGACGGCGCGCTGGTCGACATCGTTGTCAACGGTCAGGTCATCGGTCAGGGCGAGGTCGTCACCATCGCCGGGCAAAAAGCCTGCGAGATCCGCCGTATCTTTGGCGAGGGCTGAACGCGCGTGCTGGACAACCCTTTCCCCCTGCTGATCGCCGCAACCGGCCTGATGATCGTGCCTTTCATCGTCGTCAGCCTGACCGCCTTCGTGAAAATCGCGGTGGTGCTGTTTTTGGTGCGCTCGGCGCTGGGGGTGCAACAGACGCCGCCAAATCTGGTGCTGTATGGGGTGACGATCGTGCTGACCGGCTATGTGATGTCGCCGGTCATGGCGGCCTCTTACGCGGCCATCATGGACGGGGGCGGCGGGCCGGGGGCGCTTGGCGACCCGGCAGCATGGCCCGGAATGGTGCAGCGCGGGATGGACCCGGTGCGCGCATTCCTGACCCGGCTGACCACCCCCACCGACCGCGCGTTCTTTTTGCAGGCCGCGCAGGAAATGCACGCCGGGGGCAGCGTGATACCGGCGGAAACCGACCTGTTCATTCTGGCCCCGGCCTTTGTCACGGCCGAGCTGACCCGTGCCTTTGAAATCGGCGTTTTGCTGTATCTGCCCTTTATCGTGATCGACCTTGTGATCACCAACATCCTGACCGCGATGGGGATGATGATGGTTTCGCCCATGGTCATTTCGCTGCCGTTCAAGCTGTTGCTGTTCGTGGCGGTGGATGGCTGGTCACGGCTGACGCATGGGCTGGTGATGTCTTATGTCGGGGGCGGCTGATGGCGTTGTACGAGGCGCTGAATCACGCGCTGGTGCTGGTGCTGCAATTGTCGATGCCGGTGATCGTGGCCGCGACCGTGGTCGGGCTGTTGATCGGGCTGTTGCAGGCGCTGACCCAGATCCAGGACCAGACCCTGCCGCACGCGGTCAAGCTGGTCGCCGTGGCCGCCACGATCATGCTGCTTGGCGGGGCACTGACCGCGCAGCTGGTGGGCTTTGCCGACGAGGTCTTTGCCCGCATCGCCGGCAGTGGCCGCTGATGCTGACCGGGGCCGACACAGCACTGGCCGCGCTGACCGCACCTGACCGGCTGGGGCAGATGCTGATCGTGCTGGCGGTGGTCGCGGCCCGCCCGCTGGGGTTTATCGCGCTGCAACCGGTATTTGGGCGCTTCAAGCTGAATGCCGGCTATCTGCGCGGGGCGGTGGTCGTGGCGATGTGCTTTCCGGTCATGCCGGGCGCGCTGGCGGCGCTGGCCGCCGACCCGACGCTGGCCAGCCCCGCCCGCATCCCCGGCCTGATCGCGCGTGAACTGGCGGTGGGCATGATCATGGGGCTGCTGAGCGGGCTGCCGTTTTGGGCGGCGCAAACCGCGGGTGACATTATTGACCAGCAACGCAGCGCCAGCATGGCCAACCTGCTGGACCCCGGCGCGGGGGGCGAAACCTCGGTCAGTGGCACCTTCCTGATGCTGGTCTGCCTGCTGGTTCTGGCGGCCTCGGGGGGGCTGGTGACGGCGCTGTTCGGGCCGCTGCTGCGCAGCTATGCGGTGATCGGGCTGTTCGCGCCGCTGCCCCCGCTGGATGCGCGGCTGGGGGCGCAGGCGCTGGCGCTGCTGGACCAGCTGTTGCGCAGCGGCGTTCTGCTGGCACTGCCGGTGGTGGTGCCGCTGTTGCTGACGGAAATGGCGGTGGTGGTGGCAACCAAATACATGCCGCAACTGAATGCGATGTTCCTGTCAATGTCGGTCAAACAGGCGGTGCATGTGCTGCTGATGATCCTGGGGGCGACCGCGCTTGCGGGCTATGCGGTGGCGCTGCTGTCCAGCCCCGCCCTGCGCCCCGAGGCCCTGCGCCTGTTCTTCCCCCCGGCCACCCCATGAGCGGTGATTCGTCCGAGGAAAAGACCCTTCCCCCCTCGCGTCACAAGCTGAAAAAAGCGCGCGAGAAAGGCCAGGTCGTCACCTCGCGCGAGGCTTTGGCATCGGTCAGCACGCTGGCGGTGCTGCTGTATCTGTTCGCGCGGCGCGATGCGATCTGGCACGACATGACCCGGCTGTTCACCGCGCAACCGCCACCGGGGCTGGCATTCTGGCCGCATCTTGCGGCGCAGGCGCGGCTGGCGCTGGATCTGGCCATTGGTCTGGTCGCGCCGGTTCTGGGGCTGGTGGTGGCGCTATTGGTGCTGGGGGGGCTGGTGGTGTCGGGCGGGCCGGTGTTTTCGACCCACCCCCTGCTGCCCGATTTCAACAAGCTGAACCCGGCCAAGGGCATAAAAAAACTGTTTGGCCGCGCCGCATGGGTCAAGTTCCTGATGCATCTGATCCGCGTCTGCGCCATTGGCGCCTTGTTGGCGGTGATGCTGCGCGGCCAGATCGGCGCGCTGATCCCGACACCGCCTTGCGGGCTGGACTGCGCGGCGCGGGTCATCACCGATACGCTGGGTCCGCTACTGGCCGGGCTGACGGCGGTTCTGGTGCTGTCAGCCTTGCTGGATTACCTTGTCAGCCGGTCGGAATTCATGCGCGAACAACGCATGTCCATCACCGAATTCAAACGCGAATTCAAGGAACAGGACGGCGACCCGCTGCTGAAAGGCCAGATGCGGCAAACCCAGCGCGACATGGTCGAACGCCCGACCGGCATTGGGCAGGCCACCGCGCTGATCCGCGATGGCAGCCGCGCCGCCGTCGCCATCCGCTGGGTCGATGGCGATACGCCCGCGCCGTTGCTGGTGATGCGCCTGCGTGGGGGCGCCGCCATTGGCCGGGCCATGCGCGCCCGCCCTGACCTTGCCGCCGCGCAGGATGCCACGGCGCTGGCCATGCTGGATGGGGTGGCGGTGGGCGACTATATCACCGGGGACGACCAGATCACCGCCATCGCGCCTTATCTGCGCTAAGCGCGACGGGGTTTCTTCGTTGCACAAATACCCATCATCCCGCCCTTGCCCCCAAAGCCCCCGCCAATGCCAAAGCCAAAGGCCCCGCAAATGCGGGGCCAATGTCGAATCATGCTGGTCTCAGCCCGAAGGCCGGATGATCAGAACAGATAGGGGTTCGCGTCGCCGCCGCCCCAGCCCCACTGGTTCTGGTTGCCAAACAGGCTGTTGGACAGGGTGGTAAAGCTGGACATCATCACCATCTGCAACGGGGCCGCGGCATCGGCAAAGGCGCTTTGATTGGCATAGTCGCGGTTATGGCTGCCGAAAGTGGTATCCCACAGCGTGTCGACCTCATAGCTTTTGACAGCATCCTTATCACCCGCACGGGCGATATTGCCGTTGGCGTCCTCGATCGCGCCGCCGCCCTGCGCGCCCATGTAACGGTCGCCGTTGCGGGCCTTGCCGTCGCCGTCAAAGGTCTGGCCGATCAGGCCATGCGGTTTGACACCGTCGGCAATCGCGTTGTCGGTCTTGATGTCCATATTGATATGGTCGCCACGGGTCTGGAAGTTCACTTCCCATTCGCCCTTCTTGACGACGACATCGTTGCCACGCTTTTCGGCATAGCCGCCATCGCGCAGCGCAACGCGCTGGCCGTCCTTCAGCGCCTGACCGTTGACGGTCGCGGTGCCGTTCTTGGACACGCTGATATAATTCGAACCAGCGCTGATCCCGACCTCTCCGACCACGGTCTGACGCGGGTCGCCGCCCCATTTGTCAAAGCGGCCATTCATCTGGAAGCCTTTGTCCGACAGCAGGTTATAGGTCTTTCCGGCCTCGCCCTGCACGTCGAATTTGCCGCCATCAGCACCGATGAAATGGGGGTCGCCCCAGATCCGCGCGGTGCCGGCGATCGGCTTGGCGCCCGGCGCAGCCACACCGCCCGCCGGGTTGCCCGACGCGCCGCCCTGACCGTTGCCCTGCAAGCCGCCGATCAGATCGGCCAGACCCTGGAACGCCGTGGCCAGACCGCCGAACAGACCGGCCAGACCGCCGCCCGCCGACTGGCCGAACGCGCCCATGCCACCCATGCCGCTCATCGGCAGCATCGGACGCATCATCTGGATATTCAGCATCGAAAGGATGTTCATTGCATATGTCCTCAAGTTTGCCCCGCTGGGGGCTGTCCATGGAATCATGTCGCCAGCGCGGCCACCCTGACGGGCCTTTGCATCAGGAATGTGACGCGCGGCCGCTTTTTGCCCGGCCCCGGCAAGGTTTCGCACATGCCGCGACGCCGCCCGCGCCCGTCCCGGCAAGACCCCGCCTGCGTCGTTAAAGTTTTTCCGATCTTTCACTTCACCGTCACAAACCGCGGCCAGTCTGCGCCTCGGACGATGCGGGCCAGACCCGCGACAAGGAGGTTTCGATGTCCGATCGCAATATCGAGATCGTCGAGCTGGACCGACGCTTTGCAAATGACCCCGACGGGGTCGAGCTGCGGCGTCTGACGGAACGGCTTGCGGTGGGTAAAGGGCGTGTGGCTCAGGAAATGGGCCGAGGGGTCAGCACTGACGAATATGCCCGGCTGTCCCTTCTCGCTCAGGCGTATGATGCTGGCATCGACGCGCTGCCGAAGCTGTGGGCATCCATCAACGAAGACCAATCCCAACATTCTTAATCAGGAGACGACGACATGAACACCGATGCGACCCTGGCCAATTTCCAGAAAAACATGCAGGACATGCAGACCAAAGCCCTGAAATTCCAGACCGAGATGAACACCCGTTCGATGCTGTTCAACTCGGCCATGGCGGCCAAGGATGCTGAAAAGAAAGCCTGGGACAAAGTCCACGGCTGATCGCGCTTCCCACCGGGGGCGCGGCCAGTGTCGCGCCCTTTTTCCACCACGACGCGCAACTTTGCACAGCCACCGGCGCCCGCGGGCGACCCGGTGCGATGCCGCAAAAGGGGGACCGATGACCCGCGCCACACCTTTCCGCCTGACCGTCATCAGCGGGCCGAATGCCGGGGCTTCGGCGCTGTTGCCCGCCGGCGCCAGCAGCATCGGCGGCGGGTCCACCGACAATGTGGTGCTGGATGGCATCGCGCCCGGTGCGTTGCGGGTGGTCCTGGACAACCAGCGCCTGCGGATGCAGGCCGCGTCCCCCGGACTGGCCCTGACCGGCACCGGCGCTGACCGCCCGCTGGCACCCGGACAGGCGCATATCGACGCCTTGCCGGCCACGCTGCGGCTGGGACCGGACACGGTTGTCACCCTCAGCCGGGCCAAGCCCCAGACCGGCAGCCAGATCGCCTTGCGCCACGGCGTTGTCATGGCCGGTCTGGCACTGGCAGCGGGGCTTGCGGTGGGGCTGCAACTGCCACCCGGCAGTGCCAGTCTGACCGGGTTTCAGGCACTGGCCGCGCGCCCCGATATCGCCCCCCCGAACACCGCAAGCCATAACGCGGCCGCCCCTGCTGCCGTGACTTCGCCCGCCAAAACCGGCCTTCCCCCCGCCGCCACCGTCGGTCTGCACAGCACCTCGCCGCGACTGACGGCCTGCACCGGGGCCTGTCGCCAAGCCGCCGCCGACAGCCTGCGGCAGCGGCTGGAACAGGCCGGTCTGGACGGGCTGACCATCACCCCCGGCGATGGTGTGCTGCGGGTCAGCGGCGACCTGCCAGCGGCAAAAGGCGCGCTGTGGCATGACCTGCGGCACCGCTTTGAAACCGATTTCGGCACCAGCCTGCCGCTGATTGTCGACATTACCCAGGGACCGGATGCGCCGGTTCTGACGGTGGCCTCGGTCTGGCTGGGACCGCAGCCCGAATTGCGCACCAAAACCGGCCAGACCCTGCGCACCGGCGACCGCACCGGCGATGGCTGGACCATCACCCGCATCGCGCCGGGCCGCATCGCCCTGCAACGCGAACAGCGTCAGGTCGAGATCCGTTTCTGACGGGTCACGACAAGGAAAGGACAAGACCATGAAACCGACGCTGCCGCCGCAACTGCCCCGCAGCCAGCCCCAGCCAGCCCCGCGCACCCGCGGCGCCGCGCCGCGCCACGCGCCGCCGGCACCCCGGCACCCGCTGCAACAGCCCGCCGGACCGGCGGTTCGCGACCGGCTGCGCAATCATGCGGACGAATCGCCGCTGCGCGGTCTGGACGCGCTGTTGCAAGATGGGCTGGGGCGGGCCGAACTGCCGCCCGCGCTGGATCTGGTGGCCGCGCTGGAGGCCGCCGAACGCTTTGCCCCGATGGCCGATGACGCGGTGCCGGGGCTTGGCCGTCTGGTCGGCGCGGTGATCGCGGATGAACGGCACAAGCTGTCCCGGTTGCTGGACCTTGGCGGTCGCTAAGGCGCCGACAGACCCGGATCGTGACAGACGTGACCGCCCTTTCCCACCCCCTGAAACCGCCAGCCCCCCAAGCCGGCACCGCGCAGGCCGCATCTGACGACCTGCGCGCACTGCCCGCACCGCCCCCGGCAAGGGCGGCAGGGACCGCGTTTGACGACGATTTCGGCCATCACGCCGATCACGGGGCCGCATCGGGCGAAAAGCCCCAGACTGCCCGTCATGGGCGCAACCTGTCGGCGCTGGCGCTGGTTTATCTGCGCCATGCCGACCCGGCCCGCGCAATGGTGCTGGGGCTGGCGGCCATGGCAATGGGCGATTTGCGGGCGCAGACCGTGCTGCTGGTGGCGGAATCGCTGTTGCGGGCGGGTGATCCGCGACAGGCGCTGGCGGTGCTGACACGGTTTAACGACCCAACCCACGGCCTTGATGGCGACCCGCGCCCGGAACAGATCGCCGCGCGCCATTACCTTGATGCGCGCATCCACGACCGGCTGGGGGACATGCCCCGCGCCCGCGCCGCGCTGGACAGGGCGCTGTCGCTGGCCCCGGCGCAACCCGGCCCCGACCGCGCCGCAACCGAACCCGTGACGCCCGGCACAGGCACCGGTGGGGACAGGTCATGACCGCGCTGTCACGCGCCCTGCGCCATATCGCGATGCGTCAGGATCTGGCGCTGATCGTGCTGCTGGTGCTGATCGTATTCATGATCATCCTGCCGTTGCCGACATGGCTGCTGGATGTGCTGATCGGCACCAATATGTCGCTGTCGATTCTGATCCTGATCACCTCGGTCTATCTGAAACAGCCGACCAGCTTTTCCACCCTGCCCGCGATTTTGCTGTTCGCGACGCTGTTTCGGCTGGCCATCGGCATTTCGACGACCCGGATGATCCTGCTTCAGGCCGATGCGGGCCAGATCGTGCGCACCTTTGGGCAGTTCGTGCTTGGCGGGTCGCTGGTGGTGGGGATCGTGGTGTTTCTGATCATCACCATCGTGCAGTTCATCGTCATCACCAAAGGCGCCGAGCGCGTGGCCGAGGTCAGCGCCCGCTTTTCGCTGGACGCGCTGCCGGGGCGGCAGATGTCCATCGACAGCGACATGCGCGCGGGCGAGATCGACATGCCCGAGGCCCGCCGCCGCCGCGAAGCCCTGCAACTGGAATCCGAATTTTACGGCTCGATGGACGGGGCGATGAAATTCGTCAAAGGCGATGCCATTGCCGGGCTGATCATCATCGCCGTGAATATCCTTGGCGGGCTTGGCGTCGGGGTGGGCCAGGATGGCATGGCCTTTGGCGATGCGCTGGGGCTGTATTCGGTGCTGACGGTGGGCGACGGCATGGTCAGCCAGATCCCGGCGCTGCTGATGGCGATCGCCTCGGGGGTGGTGATTACCCGCATCACCCATTCGGAATCGTCCGATCTGGGGCGCGACATCGCCAGCCAGATCGGCGCCAGCCCGCGCGCCATGCAGGTGGCGGGGATGGTGATGGCCGGCTTCGCCTTTATCCCCGGCTTTCCGATGCTGACCTTTCTGGCGCTGGCCGGGCTGATCGGCGGGGCCGGGCTGTGGATCGCCCGCGATGCCCGGCTGCGCGCGGACGAGGGCGACCCGCTTGGCGCCGACGCCCCCACCGCCGTGGGCCGCACCGACCTGATGATGGTGCCGATGTCGCCCATCCAGCTGACCGTCGGCACCGAGGTCGCGCAGGGCCTGCAACGCGGCGCCTTCGACCGCGCGGCGCTGCGCGAACGCACGCGGCTGTTCGACGAACTTGGCGTGCCCTTTCCGCGCCTGCAACTGTCCTCGGACGCGGATCTGCCGCCGGATCGCTGGCAGTTACGGGTCGAAAACGTGCCGGTGGCCGAAGGTGCGGTCCCGCCCGCCCAACTGCGGCTGCTGGATCAGCCTGACGCGGCGCGCATTCTTGGCGTAAGCCTGTCCCACGCGCCGCTCTCTGCCGCCGAACAGCACAGCTGGTGGGCCAGCCCCGACAGCGCCGCGACCCTGCGCAAGGCGGGTGTCCGGTTTCAGACCCCCGAACAGGCGCTGGCCGCCATCGCCACCGCCCGCCTGCCCCGCCACGCGGCCGAATTTCTTGGCGTGCAAGAGGTCGGCGCCCTGCTTGGCGCGATGGAAAGCCGCTATGAAAGCCTGGTGGCCGAGGCCCAAAAGGCCCTGCCCATCCAAAAGATCGCCGCCATCATGCGCCGTCTGGTGGAAGAGGAAATTCCCGTCCGCAACCTGCGTATTCTGCTGGAAACCATCGTCGAATGGGCACCACGGGAAAAAGACACCGACCTGCTGGCCGAATATGTCCGCGCCGCGCTGGCCCGGCAGATCAGCCATAAATACGCCGATAGCGACCGCATGATCGCCGCCTATGTGATCGAGGCCGATATCGAGGAAACCATCCGCGCCGCCATCCGTCAGGCACCGTCCGGCGTCTATCTGGCGCTTGAGGCACAGCAATCGCGGCGGCTGCTGGATGTGCTGAAATCGGCCATGGGCGATCTGTCCGATCATGCCCGCTTGCCGGTCTTTATCGCGGCGATGGATGTGCGCCGCTTTTTGCGCCGTTTCCTGACCAATCACGACATGGACCTGCCGGTGCTGTCGCATAAGGAAGTTGCCCCCAGCTATAAGGTTCAACCCCTCGCTATGTTGTCGATTCAATGACTTGCCTGATCCACCTGCTGCGTTTTCTGACCCTGTCCCTGCTGCTGTCCGCGCCGGTTGCGGCCAGCACCGCACTGACCCTGACCGAGGGCGAGGGCCGCGCCTTTACCCTGCCCCAGGGGGCGGCGAATGTGTTTGTCGCGGACCCGATGGTGGCCGATGTTCAGGCCTCGTCACCGACCTCGATCTATATCACCGGGGTGTCGCAGGGACGCACCAATATCATCGTGCGCGACATGCAGGACGGCACGATGGTTGATTTCGCCGTCACGGTGCGGCGCGGCACCGGGCGGGTGCAGTCGCTGCTGGGTGCGGGGCTGTCACTGGACGATCAGGGCGATGCGGTGGTGATTTCGGGACAGGCGCAGGATATCGGCGCCGCGCAATCGGCGCGTGCGGTGCAACAGGCGCTTGCGGCGCAGGGCACCCCGGTCATTGACAAATCCACCTATGGCGGCGCGACGCAGGTGTCACTGCGGGTGCGCTTTGTCGAGGCATCGCGCGGCGATCTGCGCCGGGTCGGGGTGGATCTGTCGGCGCTGGGGCGGTCGGCGGGCGGGCCGCTGCGGGTGGTGACCGGGCTTGGCGACCCGACCGGCTTTCTGGGGGGTGGCGCGGTCAGCGGGCCAGCCATCGGCGGTCGCGCCACGGCAGGCAGCTTTACCATCGACACGCTGATTGACGCGCTGGAACAACGCGGCGTGGTCCAGATCCTGTCGGAACCGACGCTGACCACGGTGTCGGGCCAGACCGCCAGCTTTCGCGCCGGGGGTGAATTTGCCTATCCGGTCAATCAGGGCGATGGGGTGATTTCCGCGGCTTTCAAGGAATATGGCGTATCCATCGACTTTACCCCCACCATCCTGCCCGGTGATCGCATCGCCGTGCATGTCCGCCCCGAGGTCAGCTTTGTCGACAAGACCAATTCGGTTTCGGTCGACGGGTTTCAGGTGCCCGGCGTTTCGGTCCGCCGCGCCGATACCACGGTCGAGGTCGGCAGCGGCCAAAGTTTCGCCATCGCGGGGCTGTATGAACAGTTTTCCGAAACCAGCGGGCGGGGCGTGCCCGGCATGACGCGGCTGTTTGGCCAGAACAGCCGCACCCGCAGCGAACGAGAGCTGATGATCTTTATCACCCCCTATCTGGCCGGGGCGCAGGACGCCGCCCATCCGCGCCGCGCCCGCCCCGCCCCGCAACGCAGCGTCGGGTTTATCACCAGATGAGGTCCGCCATGTTTCCCCGCCCCCTTTCCGCACTGACCATCATTGCCGCGCTGGCGCTGGCGGGTTGTGACGAACCGATGGTGCGCGATGGCGATGTCATCCGCCGCGCCGCCGACCCGGCATATGCCTATGACCAGCTTGGGGATGTGCAGGCGGTGTCATGCAATGTGTCGCGGCCCTCGGGCTATTCCTCGGTGCCGTCAGGGTGTCAGCGTGACGTGGTCTTTGCCCGCCAGATCGCCCGCCCCGCCGATATGATCGACCCGCGCCGCCCCGGTCCGGCACCTGCGGGACCGGTGGGGCGGGCGGCCGATGCCTATGCCGGTGCGGCGGGGTCGGCCAATCTGGCGATGGCGGCGGCATCGGCACCCCCCGGCGGGCGCGGCACGGTGGTCTATCCACCCGCGCCGGTGCCTGCCGATCCCTATTACGGGCGCTGACCGGACCGGGGGTCAGCTGGCCAGCACGGTAAACGCACGCATCCCCTGCACCCGCGCGCGGCGGCCCACGGCCAGAATATCACCGATCTCGGCCGGGTCCATGCCGCGCTGTTCAGCGTCCGAGCGTGCATTGCCATCCATCCCCGTTATGCCGCCCACAAGGATCATGTTGCGGATGTGACGGTTCTGCGCATCCGGCGCAAAGGCCACCGCGCGCGCAATCGCATAGGCCTGCGGATCACCCGACAGCGCCGCCACCACCGCGATATTGCTGCGCACATCCAGATCGCGCGGGTTCAGGCCCCGCGCCGCATCCAGCACGCCGCGCGCCTTGCCAAGCTGTCCCAACCCGGCCAGCGCGCCCGCCCGCAACAGCAGCACATCGACATCGCCACCGCCCGCCTGCTGCGCCGATTTCAGCGCCCCGGCATAATCGCCAAGCGCCAGTTGCGCCCGACCGTAACCCAGCACCAGATCGCGCTGGCCGGGGGTGACGATCAGCGCCTCGCGATAGGCGCCCATGCTTTCGGTCCAGAACCCCTGATCGGCATAGATGCGCCCGATCTCGGCCAGAACCCTGGTGTCGTTGGGGCGGCTGCGCAGTTCCGCCTTCAGTTGCCCGACACGCTGTGCGGCGCTGGTTGTGGTGGTTTCAGCCATGCCGAAATTCGGGTCGTTGCACGCGGTCAGGGCGACCACCGCGCCCCCGGCAAGACCAAGGCGGACGAGCAAACCAATCGGGTGGGCAAAGCGGGTGCGGGTCATGGACAAATGGCCTGTTCAGTCAAGAAGATCCGCGCCGGATGACGCAGCCAAACACTGCGCGAAACCCCCGGTTTTTTCAAGCGGAACAGGGCGTTTGAGGGTGTATTTTCAGGGAAATCCCGACGTTTGTGGCATAATCACCGGCACCATTACGAACTGCTGCCACGCGCCGGTCGCGACGCATGGCCACGCAGACATAACCCCCCGGCAGGCGCATCCGCCGGGGGCCGGACGGGGTGGTGCGGGCCGGACCGCAAGCCCCGGTCAGCCGCCTTTCGGCGCCATCAGCCGCGTCTTCAACGGCAGGTCGTCCCACAGATCGTCGGGGAACGCCCTGGGGCGGATTTCACCTTTGATCAGACCCAGCAGGAACGGGCCGATACCCATGTCAAAGGTTTCGACCTGACGGCTTTCCTCGTCCAGAACGGCGATGGGCCAATCGGCGGGGTTGCCGGTGTCGATGATCCAGCCAAGGTAATCGCCGTTATCGGTGACGGCGAAACTTAACATGCTGCCGGTTTGCGGAAAGGCCGGCAGCGGATAGAAATCGCCGCCATGCGCGCGCAGCGTGGCATAGGCCTGTGCCTGACCCTGCGCCGCGGATGGCCATGTCATTACCGGATGAAACCCCGGCAACACCGTGTAAAGGGTCAGGAAATCGCCCACTGACACCGCCCCCCAGCGGGTGCTGAACGCCTTGAGGTCATCGGGCAGGGCCACGCCAAGAGCATCCTCGACGCCAGACCAGGCCGTCATTTGCACGGCGGGGGCAGGGTCCTGCGGGGGCATGAAGGTGGCAATTTCGTCCATCCAGATCATTTAGCGACCGTCCCTGTTGATAATCGTCACCGCGATATCCAGACCCTGATCGCCTTTTGCCTGCAACGCAACCGCGGTCGGCATGGCCTGCCCGTCTTCGTAAATGGGGGTGACGCGGTAATTCACCGTCTCGCCCGCCTGCGCGGCCAGATAGACCTGACGTTCGAAATCGCTCATCACCGGGGAATTGGTATCGCGCTGGAACAATGTCACCAGATTGCGCGGGTCATCGCCGCTGCCGCCAAGCATCCGCGCCAGCAAATGCCCGCGCGAATGGTTGGCGCCGCCACCATCGAACCCCGGCGGCCGGATCGAGCTGCGGGCATGGGTGCCGGTGTCAAGGCTGGCGCGGGTGATGGTGGCCTGAATGCCCTGCGCCTGACCGGCAGCGTTGACCTGCCCGTAATCGACGCGGGGTGCCGCATGGGCCGCCGGTGCGTCCAGCGCCGCCAGACCCGCCGGAACCCCGCGCCGGATCGCGCCCGAGGCGGCGTAATGCGTCAGGATGTCGTCCAGCGATTTGGGCGCGGCGACAAAGCCCTGCCCCATGCTGCCCGCCGCATCCAGCCGCTGTTGTTCGCGCAGCAGCGCCTGATCCAGTTCGCGCTGGCGGGTGGTCAGCGTTGCCGGGTCGATGCTGCCATCGCGGGCGCCCTTGGCAAGGGCCAGCGATTCGGCCTCGATCTTGCTGATTTCCAGCCGGGCCTCCCACGCGGTCGACCCGACCTCGGGGCGGGGCTGGCCGTCCAGCAAGCCCTGCAACCGGTCACGCAGCCCGCCCGCCGCGCGCATCTGGTCGGCAACGTGGCGGTGACGGTCCAGCGCCTGCGGGTTGATGGCCCCCGGCCCGGTTTCGATATGAATATTGGTCGCCCGCCGCCCGCTGGCATCCAGATCATAGGCCACGCGGATCTCGCCGGGGGTCAGGGCGTTGTTCGCGGCCACCGGCACATCGGCACCGGCCATGCCGCGCACCCGCAGGTTGGCGTCGATGCCGCCAAATCCCCGCGCCCGCGACCCCGCCACATGCGATGCCGCACCCATGCCGCCCCAGAAGGCGATGTTCAGCAACGCCCCGGCGCGGTCGCTGCCCGACATCCGGTCCCAGTTCTGGCCAAGCTGCACCGACTGGTCCAGCATCGTCAGCGCATCCGCCGCATCGGCGGCATAGCTGACCCCTGCCACCATCCGCGCCATACCCGGCGTCACCCGAGCCCCTGCGGTCCCCAGCTTCAGCGCGCCGCCAATGGCGCCCACCGACAGCGCGCCTGCCGCGACCTCCAGCCAGTTGGCCCGGACAGAAGGGTCGGACAGATCGGTGATGTCTTCGCCATGGGTGGCCTTGTCATGCAGCTGCTGCCCGGCGCGGCCCGCACCCCACAGCCCCGCCGCCCCGGCCACGACCAGCGGCGTCGCGGTGCCGCCCGTCCCGGCGATCAGCGCCACGCCCGCCACGATGCCCGCACCGATGGCGACCCCGTCAACCACCGCGCCAAGCCCCTCGGCAAAGCTGTCGACGACGCCCGGCGTATTGCGATGCGTCATCTGCGCGGCGGACAGGTCCAGCCCCTGCACATAGGTCATCTTGCCCTTGGGCAGGGTGTTGTGTTCTTCCCAATCGGCCAGATCGCGATAGCTGCGGCCCGTGTGATCGACGAATTTCGCGGCACCGCCCTGCGGGTCCTCGACCCGGAACACCGGCACCACGGCGGCGCCCTGATCCTGACTGGTGATCGTCACCGGCACCACGGTGACGCGCGCGGTGTCGCCACCAACGGCGCGGATCTGGTCGGCCACCTTGTCCAGCGCCGGGTTGTTGTCGCTGTAAAAGCGGTTTTCCAGACCGCGATCCAGCCATTGCGCCGACAGTTCGCTCTGCGGAAGGGCATCGGGGGCAAGGCCCATTGCCTGCCCGACCGTGTTGCGCAGCGCCTGCCCCGACAAGTCCTGCGGGGTGGTACCACGGGCGCGGTAAGCCTCGGTCGCGCGCTCGGCATAGGCGCGCGACACCCCTTCGGATTCCCACCCGCCTTTCAGCGCATCCGCCCCCCGGCAACAGGTGCCGTCACCGGCCAGATGGTCCAGCGCCCATACCCGCAATTCGGGGGGGGTCTGCTGGCTGAACAGCATGTCGCGGGTGTCGCGGTCGGCCAGCGCATCGGTCAGGTCGCGCGTCATCTGCTGGCGGCGGATGCGGTCGGCATCGCTGCTGCCGGGGGCGCGGGCACTGGCGATAGCGGCGGCGAAATCCTGACGCGCCTGCGGGGTGGTCAGGGCGCGGCCATCCTCGAACATGAATGCGGCGGTGGCCATGCGTTCGGCCTGCGCCGGGTCCAGCCGCCCGCGATCGGCCAGCACCGACCACAGCTTGCCCCGCGTGGCCGCCGGCATGGCCGGCAGGGTCGAGGCCAGCCCCGGTTCCACCCCCTGCGCGGCCCGGATAACGGCGGCAGGGTCCATGTCCAGCGCCTGTTGCAGCATGTGGTGGCGGCTGCTGCCATCGCCTTCGGCGGTGACGATGCTGCTGCCCTGCGCATAGCTCCGCTGCGCGTCCAGTTCCGGCGCGGCCAGCGCCTGTGCCAGCGCCGCACGCGCCGCCGGGTCCTGACTGGCCTGATCGGCGGCCTCGCGGATGTTTTCGCGCTGGCTGCCGCCATGACCCTGCGCCCGCCATGCCTGCACCGCCCCTTGGGCCAGCAGGTCACGTTCGGCGGTGCTCAGGCGCCCCAGATCGGATTCGCCCCGCAGCGCCCGCCCGACGCGGCTGCCGCCGTCGCTGTCGGTGAACACCAGCAAATGGCGGTTTTCGGCGGTGGCATTGTCGCGCAACCAGCCCTCGATCCGGGCTTTGCGGTCCGGGCTGACCGGGGCGGCGGGTGCCGGCGCAGGCGCCGGGGCCAGCGGTCCCTGCGCAGGCGCGGCGGGCGGATGCTGGACCGCCGCGCGGGCCGAGGGCACGGCAACAGGTTGCTGATCCGGCCTGACAACCGGGCGGGCGCGGCGGATTCCGTCGATCATATACATCGTGACAAGACCTTGGCTGACAGGCAGGGGCGGGCGAGTGTCGTGAAATCGCCCCGATCCTGCCTGCGCAAAATGTCACTGATATGACGCCCGGCCCGGTTTTTCCGGCGTCCGGGCGAAAAATCGCGCAGCCCCGCCCCTTAATCGCGCCAGCGCGCGCCCTGATCAGCCCCCAGCGCCGGGGCGCCGCGATCCAGCGCCAATTCGCCCTGGCCAAAGCGGATCGGGCTGCGCACCCCGGGTACGCCATCCGCGCTGATCTGCATTCCCCGCGCGATGACCTGCGGGTCAGCGAAAACCTCGGCCATGGTGTTGATCGGCCCGGCGGGCACGCCAAGCGTGGCCAGTTCCGACAACAGCCGGTCCTTTTCAACCCCCGCCAGCGCCGCCGACAGCGCGGCGGTCAGCGCGTCGCGGTTGGCCACCCGCGCGGCATTGGTGGCAAAGCGCGCGTCCTGCGCCAGACCGGCCAGCCCCAGCCAGTCGCACAGCCTGCCGAACTGGCGGTCATTGCCCACCGCCAGAATCACATGCCCATCGGCCACGGCAAACACCTGATAGGGCGCGATATTGGGATGCGCATTCCCCAGCCGCACCGGGTTTTCGCCGGTGGCAAGGTAATTCATCGCCTGATTGGCCATTACCCCGGTCATGCAATCCAGCAGCGCCATGTCGATATAATCGCCGCGCCCGCTGCGGTCGCGCGCGGCCAGCGCGGCCTGAATGGCGATGACCGCGTAAAGGCCGGTAAAGATGTCGGCAAAGGCCACGCCGATCTTTTGCGGCTGGCCATCGGGTTCGCCGGTCAGCGACATCACCCCGCCCATCCCCTGCACCAGATAGTCATATCCCGCCCGCGCCGCATATGGCCCATCCTGCCCGAAACCGGTGATGGAACAATAGACCAGACGCGGGTTGACCGCCGACAGGCTGGCATAATCCAGCCCGTATTTGGCCAGCCCGCCGGCCTTGAAATTCTCGATCACGACATCGGCGTCGCGGACCAGATCCAGCACGCGGGCCACGTCATCGGGGTTGCGGAAATCGGCAATCACCGAACGCTTGCCCCGGTTGGCGGCGTGGAAATAAGCGGCGGTGTCACCGATAAAGGGCGGGCCCCATTTGCGGGTGTCGTCGCCCTCGGGGGATTCGACCTTGATCACATCGGCCCCCAGATCGGCCAGCACCTGCCCGGCCCATGGCCCGGCCAGAATGCGGGCCAGTTCCAGAACCTTCAACCCTTGCAACGGTTTCATCGCATGTCCCCCCACGGCATGATTGGCAAACCGGGGCCATATAGCCCCGCTTTCCCGGTAAAGAGAAGGGGCCGCCTTTCCCTTACCCCCGGACCCCGGCCAGCAGGGCGGCATTGCCGCCCGCCGCCGTGGTGTCGACACACAGGTGACGTTCGAACAGCGCATGACCTGCGTCGGGGGCGGCGGTGATCAGCGGCACAATGGCGCCGTCACGGGCCGCCAATGCCTGTGCCAGCGCGCGGGCGGTTTCGGCATTGCCCCACCAGATCACCCCGGACAGTCCCGCCAGCCCGGTCAGGTCGGATGGCTGCACCGCGCCCTGTGCCGCCACTGCCTGCCCGCCAAGCGCCTGCACCATCGCCACCTGACGCGCGGCGGCATCAGCCCCCGGTCCCAGACACAAAAGCGGCGGGCGCGACAGGCTGTGCAGGCGGTTCAGCTCGCCCGTGGGGCCGGGCATGTCGCGGGCCGACACCTGCGCGCCCCCGGCACCGGCCAGCGCCTGCGCCAGCCGCGCCGTGCTGTCGCGCGCGCCGCCCCAGTCGCCGCCTGCCTGCGCGGCAGGGCGGGCGAAACGGGTCAGGTAATGCGGCCCCCCGGCCTTTGGCCCGGTGCCGGACAGGCCCTCGCCCCCGAAGGGCTGGCTGCCGACCACCGCGCCGATCTGGTTGCGGTTGACATAGATATTGCCGCACGCGACCGAGGCCGCGACCTGATCGACCCGGTCGTCGATCCGGCTGTGCAGCCCGAAGGTCAGGCCATAGCCGCGGGCATTCACATCCGCGATCACCTGCGCCATACCGCCTGCGGGGAAGGTCGCGACATGCAGGACCGGGCCGAACACCTCGTGCGTCAGGTCGTCGATGCCATCGACCGCCAACAGCGTGGGGGCGATGAAATGCCCGCCCGCCAGCGCCCCCTTGGGCGGGGCCAGCTCATGCAGCACCTTGTCGCGATGCTGGTCCAGCCAGTCGCGGATGCCGCGCTGCGCGCCCGCGTCGATCACCGGACCCACATCGGTCGACAGCGCCCATGGATCACCAATCGCCAGTTCATCCATCGCGCCTTTGATCATCGCGATCAGCCCCGGCGCGACATCGCGCTGGACATACAGACAGCGCAAGGCCGAACAGCGCTGGCCCGCCGACCGGAAGGCCGAGGCCACCACATCGCGCACCGCCTGTTCCGGCAGCGCGGTGGAATCGACGATCATCGCGTTCAGCCCGCCGGTTTCGGCAATCAGCGGCGCGCCGGGGTCCAGATGCGCGGCCATCGTCTGGCGGATCGCCTGCGCCGTCGCGGTCGATCCGGTGAACACCACGCCATTGACGCGCGGGTCGCGGGTCAGCGCCGCCCCCACCGTCGCGCCATCGCCGGGCAGCAATTGCAGCGCCGTTGCCGGCACCCCGGCCTGATGCAACAGCCGCACCGCCAGCGCGGCGATCAGCGGCGTCTGTTGGGCGGGCTTGGCCAGCACCGCATTGCCCGCCATCAGCGCCGCCGCGATCTGGCCGGTAAAGATCGCCAGCGGGAAGTTCCACGGGCTGATGGCGGTGAACACGCCGCGCGGCGCCAGATCCGCCGCCGCCCCCTGCGCCGCGTAATAGCGCAGGAAATCCACCGCCTCGCGCAGTTCGCCCACGGCGTCGGGCAGGGTCTTGCCGGCCTCTTGCGCCAGAATGGCAAAGATGTCGCCGTAATGCGCCTGATACAGATCGGCCGCGCGGCGCAGCACATCGGCGCGGGCGGTGGCGGGGGCGTCCCAGGGCGCGGCGGCGTCCAGCGCGGCGGCAATGGTGGCTGGCCCGGCCTCGGTCACATGGCCGATGGGGGCGCCGGTGGCGGGGTTGGTGACCGCGCGGCGGGTGTCGCCCCCGCCCTGACCGGCAATCACCGGCGCGGCGTCCAGCGCGCCGGACAGCGCCTGTTCCCGCGCCGCCGCAATGCGGGCCAGCGTGGCGGCGTCGGTCAGGTCGAACCCGGCGGCATTGACCCGCCCTTCGCCAAAGATCGCCTGCGGCGCCACCAGCCCGGCGGGCGGCTGCGCCCCGGCCAGCGCGTCGAACGGATCGCGGGCGATCTCCTGCGGTGCGACGTCTTCGTCGACGATCTGGTTGACAAAGGACGAATTGGCGCCGTTTTCCAGCAGCCGCCGCACCAGATAGGCCAGCAGGTCGCGATGCGCCCCCACCGGCGCATAGATGCGGCAACGCGGGCGCGCGCCCGCCGCCGCGCCATCGGCCAGCACAATATCGTGCAGCCGTTCGCCCATGCCATGCAGGCGCTGAAATTCGTAATCGACACCCTGCGCCATCTCGGCCACGGCGGCGACGGTATGGGCATTATGGGTGGCAAATTGCGGATAGATCCGGTCGGCATAGCCGATCAGCCGCCGCGCATGGGCGATATAGCTGACATCAGTCGCGGTCTTGGTGGTAAAGACCGGGAAATCGTCAAAGCCCTCGACCTGCGCGTGCTTGACCTCGGTATCCCAATAGGCGCCCTTGACCAGCCGCACCATGATGCGCCGGTCCAGCCGCCGCGCCAGCGCATAGAGCCAGTCGATCACCGCCCCCGCGCGGCGGCCATAGGCCTGCACGACCACGCCGAACCCGTCCCATCCGGCCAGCCGCGGATCGGCCAGCACCGCCGCGATCACCCGCAGCGACAGGGCCAGCCGGTCCTGTTCCTCGGCGTCGATATTCAGCCCCATCCCGGCGGCGCGGGCCTGAAGCGCCAGATCCAGCACCACCGGCACCAGTTCCGCCATCACCCGGTCGGCCTGCGCGACCTCGTATCGTGGATGCAGCGCCGACAGCTTGATCGAGATGCCGGGATTGTCGCGCACCCCGCCCTTGTTGCAGGCGGTGGCAATGGCGGCGATGGCCTGCCGATAGGCCTCGGCATAGCGGGCGGCATCGGGGGCGGTCATCGCCGCCTCGCCAAGCATGTCATAGCTATAGCTGTATCCGCGCGCCTCTTGCGCCTGCGCGCGCTCAAGCGCGTCTGTGATGGTCTGGCCAAGCACGAACTGGCGTCCCATTTCACGCATGGCGCGGCCGACTGCGGCGCGGATCACCGGTTCCCCCAGCCGCCGCATCGCGCCGCGCAGCACGCCCGCCATGCCGGGGCGTTCGTCATCCAGCACCCGCCCCGTCAGCATCAGCGCCCAAGTCGAGGCATTCACCATCGGAGAGGCCGCCTGCCCCAGATGCGCGCTCCAGTCCGAGGGGGCGATCTTGTCGCGGATCAGCGCGTCGATGGTGCCGGCATCGGGGACGCGCAGCATCGCCTCGGCCAGACACATCAGGGCAACGCCTTCGCGGGTGGACAGCCCGTATTCGGCCAGAAAATGTTCCATCAGCGATGGCTCGGCGCTGTCACGGATGCGGCGCACCAGATCGGCGGCGCGGGCGGAAATGCGGGCGCGGGTTGGGGCGTCCAGCGCCGCCTGCGCGACCAGACGGTCCAGCAGCGGGCCTTGGGGGGTGAATTTATCGGCGGTGACATCAGCCGCAAAATCGTCCGGGCGGGGCGGGGTCGTCGGGGTCATGGCGCGGTTCCTGAACACAAGGTCGCGCCATGATAGCCGCGCACGGCTGGACTGTTGGCCCAAAAACCGCCAGTCTGGCAGGCGCTTTGCCCAAATCATCACCCAAAAACAGGCCGACATGACCGACCAGCCCGTTCGAATCGACCAGATCGACCAGAAGATCCTGAATATCCTGTCCCATGACGCGCGCATTCCGATGGCGGAACTGGCGCGCAAGGTCGGGCTGTCGAAAACCCCGGTGGCGGCGCGGGTGCGGCGGCTGGAACAGGCCGGGGTGATCACCGGCTATCGCGCCGTGATCTCGCCCATCCGGCTGGGGCGCAGCTATGTGGTCTGGGTGGAAATCAGGGTCACCGACACCCGCGAACCGGCCCTGCGCAAGTTCAACGACGCCGTGCGCCTGATCCCCGAGGTCGAGGAATGCCACATGATCGCCGGCGGCTTCGATTACCTGCTGAAGCTGCGCACCCGCGACATTGACGATTACCGCCGGCTGATGGGGGACCGGATATCCGCGCTGCCTTATGTCAACGCGACCTCGACCTATGTCTCGATGGAGGCGGTGATTGACTGACCGGCCTTACCGCAGGAACAGCCGGAAGCGCCGCGCCGCCAGCCAGAACAGCGCCGCCCCGATCAGCGCCAGCGCCAGCATCTGGGGCCAGACCACCGACAGGCCCGCGCCCCGGAACAGGATTGCCTGTGCCAGCGCCACAAAATGGGTGTTGGGCGCCGCCAGCATGATGTCCTGAATGAATTGCGGCATCGATTCGCGCGGCGTCATCCCGCCCGACAACAGTTGCAGCGGCACCAGAACCAGCATCAGCAACAGCCCGAATTGCGGCATTGACCCGGCCAGCGTGGCCAGGAAAATGCCCATCGCCGTGGTCGCAAACAGCATCAGCAGCGCCCCCAGCAAAAACAGCAGGACCGATCCATGCACCGGCACCGCCAGCACCCCCTGCACCACTAAAACCAGCGCAAAGGACGACGCCACCAGCACCACCAGCCCCATCGACCAGATCTTGGACAGCATGATCTCGATCGGCTGCACCGGCATGACCAGCAGGTGTTCGACCGTGCCATGTTCCTTTTCACGGATCAGCGCCGCCCCGGTCAGGACGATCGACAGCATGGTAATGGACAGGATGACGTTATTGATGGCGCCGAACCATTTCGGGTTCAGCTGCGGGTTAAAGGCCGCCCGCAGGTTCAGCCCCACCGGCAGCGCCATGGGCGCGCGGCGACCGGCGGTGAATTCCTGCACCTCGGCGGCGATGATCTGCTGAATATAGCCCGCCCCCGAAAACGCCTGCGTCATGCGCGTGGCATCGACATTCAGTTGCAGCGTCGGGCGCTTGCCGGCCAGCAGGTCGCGTTGAAACCCCGGCGGAATGTCCAGCGCAAAAGTGTCCTGCCCGGCATCCATCCGCGCGTCCATCTGATCTGCGGTAATATCATGCGGCGGCACGAAATAGGGCGACTGGAACCCCGTCGCAATGCGCGTCGACAAGGGCGAGCGGTCCTCGTCCACCAGCCCGATCGTGGCGTTTTTCAGCGATTCCGGCATGGCGCTGGCCTCGGTATAGACCGCCAGCGAAAAGGCATAACAGATCAGCAGCACCATCACCGGGTCGCGCCACAGGCCCCGCAGTTCCTTGATCCCCAGATGCCAGATATTGCGCCAGTTCATGCCGCCTTCACCTTGCCTGTTTGCGGGTCATGGCCACGCCGATGCCAATGATCAGCGGCACCGCCAGCGCCATCGGCCAGATCGCCGCCCACAGCGCCGGCAGGTCCAGCCCTTTGGCAAAGACCCCGCGCGAAATGGTCATGAAAAACGCCGCCGGATAGATTTCACCGATCAGCCGCCCGGCCCCGCCAAGTGCGCTGACCGGGTCCAGCAGCCCGGAATACTGAACCCCCGGTATCATGGTCAGCAGTGCGGTGCCAAAGATCGCCGCGATCTGGCTGGAAATGAAGGTCGAGATCAGCAACCCCATCCCCGTCGTCGCCATGACATAGATCAGCGCCGACACGCACAGCGCCAGCGCGCTGCCCTTCAGCGGCACACCAAACACCAGCACCGCCGCCAGCACCATCAGCACGAAATTCAGCATCGCCACCGCGACATAGGGCAATTGCTTGCCAAGCAGGAATTCGACCCGCCGCGTCGGGGTGACATACAGGTTCACGATGGACCCCAGTTCCTTTTCGCGCACCACCGACAGCGCCGTCAGCATCGCCGGAATGATCAGCAGCAACAGCGGAATGACCGCCGGCACGATGGCGTTGATGCTTTTGACATCCGGGTTATAGCGATAGCGGATTTCAAGGTCATAGCTGCCCGGCAGGTCACGGTCGCCATAAACCCGCCGCATCTGGCGTTGCAGCCATGACAGGTGAATGCCCTGAACGTAACCCTTGATGGTTTCGGCGCGCTGGGGCATGGCGCCGTCGATCCAGGCGCCGATCACCGGGCTTTTGCCGCGCGCGACATCGGCGGCGAAACCGGGCGGGATCTCGATCGCAAGGGCGATGTCGCCGTCACGCATCCGGCGGTCCAGATCGGCATAAGACAGCAGCGCCGGCCCCGCATCGAAATAGCGCGAGCCTGACAGTTCCGCCACATAATCGCGGCTGGCGGTGGTCTGGTCGCGGTCCAGCGCGGCAAAGGACAGGTGTTCCACGTCAAGGTTGATGCCATAGCCGACCACGAACATCAGCATCAGCGACCCCAGCAGCGCCATCGCGGCGCGGATCGGGTCGCGTTTCAGTTCCAGCCCCTCGCGGGCGGAATAGGACAGCATCCGGCGCAGGCTGAACCGGCCCGGCCCGCGCCCGCCATGCTGGCCCGCCGCGCCCGCATCCGGGGCCATGTCGGCGGCCATCTGTTCGGGCGGTGCGGGCGGTGCGGGCGGGGCCTCGCCGGCGGCCTGTTCCAGCACGGTGATAAAGGCGTCCTCCAGCGTGGCGGCGCCGTGGCTGTCGATGATGCCCTGTGCGCTGTCGGTGACCAGCACCCGGCCGCCATGCATCAGCGAAATGCGGTCGCACAGCATCGCCTCGTTCATGAAATGGGTGGACACAAAGATCGTCACCCCGTCCTGCCGCGACAGATCGGACAGGATCTGCCAGAAACGGTCACGCGCCACCGGATCGACGCCCGATGTGGGTTCGTCAAGGATCAGCAATTCCGGCCCGTGGATCATCGCCACCGCCAGCGACAGCCGCTGACGGATGCCAAGCGGCAGGGCCTCGGGCAGGCTGTCCATGACGTCTTGCAGGTCGAAACGGCTGGCCATGTCGCTGACGCGGGCGGGGATCGCGGCCTCGGCCATGCCGAACAGGCGGGCGTGCAGCAAAAGGTTCTGGCGCACGGTCAGTTCGGCATACAGCGAAAAGGCCTGGCTCATGTATCCGACGCGGCGGCGCACCGCCATGTCGCTGGCATCGACGGGCTGGCCGAACAGGCGGGCGCTGCCCTCGGTGGCCTCCAGCAGGCCGGTCAGCATCTTCATCGTGGTGGTCTTGCCGCACCCGTTCGAGCCGAGAAAGCCGAAAATCTCGCCCTGGGGAATGCGGAAACTGACATTGTCCACGGCGGTGAAATCGCCAAAGCGCCTGGTCAGGCCGCGGGCCTCGATCGCGATGGGACCATCACCGCTGCGCGGGGGGATGACGACCTGATGGTGACCGTCGCGGTCGGCCTCGGGCAGCAGCGCGATAAAGGCGGCATCCAGATCGGCACAGCCCGTGCGCGACATCAGGTCCTGCGGCGTGCCGGTGGCCAGCAGCTGACCGGCATTCATCGCCATCAGCCAGTCAAAGCGGGCGGCTTCCTCCATATAGGCGGTGGCGACGATGACCGACATTTGCGGACGGGCGGCGCGGATGCTGTCGATCAGCTGCCAGAACTGGCGCCGCGACAGCGGGTCAACGCCGGTGGTGGGTTCGTCAAGGATCAGCAGGTCCGGGTCGTGGATCAGCGCGCAGCACAGCCCCAGTTTCTGTTTCATGCCCCCCGACAGCTTGCCCGCCGGACGGTCGATAAAGGGCGACATGCCGGTCGCGCGCAGCAGGCTGTCGATGCGGCGGCGGCGTTCCGCCCCGCCCTGCCCGAACAGGCGGCCAAAGAAATGCAGGTTTTCCGCCACCGACAGCGTCGGATACAGGTTCTTCCCCAGCCCCTGCGGCATATAGGCGATGCGCGGGCAGACCCGGTCGCGGTGGCGGGCATCGCGCATCGCGCCGCCAAGCACTGTGACATCGCCCGCCTGCACCGCCCGCGCCCCGGCGATCAGCGATAACAGGCTGGACTTGCCGACCCCGTCCGGCCCGATCAGCCCGACCATACAGCCGGCGGGAATATCGGCGCTGACGCCATCGACCGCGCGCACCGGGCCGTAATTCAGCGTCACCCGGTTCAGCGCGACGACCGCCGCAGCCCCCGCCCTGTCGCTGGCGGGCGCGGTCATTGGACCGGGTTTTGCAGATGCGCGGGCCAGTCGGCCTGCGGGTCCAGCCGCAGCCAGGCCATGCCCGGCACCCCGGTTTTCACCACATCAAGATGCGCGCGCAGCAACTGGGGCGCGACACGGGCGCGGATACGGAACATCAGCTTTTCGCGTTCATCCGCGGTTTCGACGGTCTTGGGGGTGAATTGCGCCACATCCGCGACATAGCTGACCATCGCCGGCACCACCAGATCGGGCGCGGCATCCATGACCAGCCGCACCTCGTCGCCAAGCCGCACCCGACCCGCCTGCGAGGTCGGCAGGAAAAACGTCATATACACATCCGTCAGGTCAACCATGTTCACCACCCGACCGCCCGCGCCGACGACCTCGCCGGGTTGGGCGACAAGGTATTGCACGCGGCCATCACGGGGGGCGGTCAGGGTGCTGTCCTCGATCGACTTGGTGACCGAATCAATGGCGGCCTGCGCGGCCACGACCTGTGCCTGCGCATCGACCACCTGCGCCTGCGCGGCACTGACCCCGGCCTCGGCGGCGGCCAGTTGCGCCTGCGCGGCCCCCAGCCCGGCCTCGGCCTCCAGCGCGTTGGCGCGGTCATTGTCCAGCACCTGTTGCGACACCGTGTTCGACCGCACCAGCGATTCCGACCGGGCCAGCCGTTTGTCGGTATTGGTCTTGACCGCCTGCGCCTGACGCACCTGCGCATCGGCTGCGGTCTGTTGGGCCTGTGCCTGACGCACCAGCGCCTGCGCTGTCTGCACGCCGATTTGGGCGCGTTCCAGCGCCGCCTCGGCCTGACGTTTCTGCGCATTCAGCTGGACCACGTCCATCTGCGCCAGCACCGCGCCACGGGCAACGAACTGGCCCTCTTGCACCGGAATATCGGCAATGCGCCCGGCCATCAGGGCGGCGATGTCGATCTCGGTCGCCTCGATACGGCCATTGCCAGCGGCAAAGCCCGCGGGCGTGCCCCCGGTTCCCAGCATCCGCCACGCCATCCAGCCCGCCAGCGCCAGCACGACCAGCGCCGCGCCCCAGACCAGTTTCTTGCGATTTTCAGACATATCCGCCCCTTTGCGAAAACAGGTGCATTCAAAGGCCGGTTTCAGCCTGCACCCGGTTCCGCGCAAGGGTCAAGGCGGCGGCGGCGCATAGCCGCCATGCCGCCGGTTTTTCGTGACGTTACATCGGCCTTACACCGGCATCGCGACCAGCGGCTTGCGGTTGCGCAGGTGCCGGATCGCCAGTTTGCGCCCCAGCCGCCCCGAGGGGATGGGCCGGGCCGGTTCGGCCTGATGACCGGGCACCGCCAGTTCGGGAAAGATGGTCAGAATTTCCGCCCGCGCCGCTGGCCCGACGGCCTTCAGCGCCTCGGGTCCGGTGAACAGCGACTCGGCCTCGGCGCCCTCGGCAAAGACCACCTGATGCCGGTCGAACATGAAATGGACATAGGTGACACTGGTCAGATCCACGGCAATGTCGATCCCGTCCAGCAGGCACAGATGCTTGGCGGCGATCAGCACCTCGGACGTGCCGAACATCTTTTGCGCAATGGCCGAGCGCACCAGAACCCGGTGCTGCGGGCTGACCACAAGGTCACGCAGCGGCAGCCCGCCCCCCAGCGCCCCCGCCCGGATGCGGATCGGGCGCAGATGCGGCGCGCGCGCCAGATCGGCGGCGCTGTAATGGCGCTGCCCGACCCAGCGCACCGGCTGCGCCCCGTGATCGCGCGTCAGCACCCGGTCGCCCACCGCCACACGGCCCGCCGGCACCGGCCCGTCGCGGGTCTCGATCAGCGCGTCAGCGGCAAAGCAATAGGCCATGTAGTCATACATGATCTCCGGAATAGCCCTCGTGCCCGGCCCGTTCTTTGTCGTATATGTTACCCCTGCTTTCAGCGGTCGAACCGCAGTCGGGCTGTTGCTGACAACGAACCCGACAGGTTGACCGTCGATTTTCAGCAATCCCAGCAGATTAGTGGACCCGTCGCTGCCGCTGACCTCGATCGAATATCCAAGCCCCAGATTATCACCCGCCGCGAAGGTGACGCCATCAATCGTTATCCCCGACACCAGCTCTTGCGAGGATGGGCCGCTGCCCAGGCCGTGATCGCCCAATGCCAGCGCCTGAGTGCCCCAATCCGTGTCATTGATCTGAAAGCTGATGACCTGCGGGCTGGGGCCGACAGTCAGGTCCTGCCCGATTTTTCTTGAACCGACAATCTCAGTGTTGTTCAGCAGATCAGGATCGACATAGCTGAAGCTGCTCAGCGGGTAAAAATAAACGGTTTTAATTGCCATCAAGCACTCCATCGAGGGCACGAAGCCCGGTGATCAGACGGTGTTGCACCAAACTGTATGTCTCGGCGCATGTGGGGGATAACATGTGATGCGATCCCTGACAACGCTATTTTAGAAAATCGCAAACAGATCCTTTACTTTACATTAGGCTGTAAGGTCATACCAACAATACAAACTGTCATGAATCCGTCATGTTTCCTTCACACTTAAAGGTTGCCACCCCCCTCAAAACCCCGTTTCCATCGCGATCACCGCCTGCACGGCGCGGCGCCAGCGGGCGGTGCGGGCGGTGCGCTGGTCGGCGGGCATCTGCGGGCAAAAGCGCCGGTCCAGTTGCCAGTTGGCGGCGTAATCCTCGGGGCCGGGGCAGATGCCCGCCTGCCAGCCCGCCAGCCATGCCGCGCCCTGTGCGGTGGTCTCGGGGTTGGTGGGGCGGTCCACCGGCGCCCCCAGAATATCGGCCAGAAACTGCATCGCCGGTTCGCTGGCGCTCATGCCGCCATCGACGCGCAGCACCGCATCCCCGGTGCCCACCCAGTCCGCCTGCATCGCCTGCCACAGATCGAGGGTCTGGAACCCCACGCTTTCCAGCGCCGCGCGGGCCATCTCGGCCGGGCCGGTGGCGCGGGTCAGACCAAACACCGCGCCGCGCACATCGGGCTGCCACCACGGCGCGCCAAGCCCGGTAAAGGCCGGCACCATGACCACCTGCTGCCCCGGATCGGCGCGGTCCCACAGCGGCCCGGTTTCGGCCGCGTCGCGGATCAGCCCCAGCCCGTCGCGCAGCCACTGCACCACCGCCCCGGCGACAAAGATCGACCCCTCCAGCGCATAGGTCGTCTGCCCCTTCAGCCGATAGGCCACCGTGGTCAGCAACCGGTTTTCGGACGTCACCGCCTGCGTGCCCGTGTTCAGCAGCGCGAAACAGCCGGTGCCATAGGTCGATTTCATCATGCCGGGCTGAAAACAGGCCTGCCCCACGGTCGCCGCCTGCTGGTCGCCCGCCACCCCCAGTATCGGGATCGGACGGCCAAACAGGTCGGGGCGGGTCTGCCCGAAATCATCGGCGCTGTCGCGCAGATCGGGCAGCATGGCGCGGGGGACGCGGAACAAATCGCACATCTCGTCCGACCAGTCGCCGCTGTGAATGTCATACAGCATCGTGCGCGCGGCATTGGTGGCATCGGTGACATGGGCCTGCCCGCCGCTCAGCTTCCAGATCAGGAAACTGTCGATGGTGCCAAAGGCCAGCTCGCCCGCCTCGGCCCGCGCCCGCGCACCATCGACATGGTCCAGAATCCACGCGATCTTGGTGGCGCTGAAATAGGGGTCCAGCAACAGCCCGGTCACCGCGCTGACCCGCGGCTCGAACCCCTGCGCCTTCAATCCCGCGCACAGATCGGCGGTGCGGCGGTCCTGCCAGACAATCGCGTTATGCACCGGCTGCCCGGTCTTGCGGTCCCAGATCACCGTGGTTTCGCGCTGGTTGGTAATGCCGATGGCGGCAATCGGCGGGTTCCCGGCCTTTTCCAGCGCACCACGGGCCACGGCGGCGGTGCTGGACCAGATGTCCGCAGGGTCATGTTCCACCCAGCCGGATCGCGGGAAATGCTGGGGAAATTCCTCTTGCGCGACAGCCAGCACCCGCAGATCCGCGGAAAACACCAGCGCCCGGGACGAGGTCGTCCCCTGATCAATCGCCAGAATGGTCATGCCGCACCCCCCTGCCCTTCTTCGTTGCCCAAATACCCGGCCCCCGGTGCCGCCTGCATCCACGCCTGCAATGCCGCGACCTGCGCCGCCCCAAGCCGCAGCCCCAGCTTGGACCGCCGCCAGATCACATCCCCGGCGCTGCGGGCAAATTCATGCCGCATCAGCCAGCTGACCTCGCGCTCGGTCAGGGTGGCGCCGAAATCGCGCCCCAGATCGGCGGCGTCGCGCGCATCCCCCAGCATCACCGCCGCGTCACTGCCATAGGCCCGCACCAGCCGCGCCGCCCATTTCGGCGTCAGAAAGCCATAGCGGTCCTGCAAATGCGCGCACAGCGCAGCGACGCCATCGACGGGGAAATCGCCGCCCGGCAACGGCACCCCCGCCGTCCACGCCCCGCCCGCCTGCGCGACATCCCCGGCCAGCTTGTCCAGCGCCTGCTCGGCCAGCCGGCGATAGGTAGTGATCTTGCCGCCGAACACATTCAGGCAGGGCGCCTGATCGCCGGTCCCGCGATCGACCGACAGCACATAATCGCGCGTCGCCGCCGTGGCGCTGCTGGCGCCGTCATCATAAAGCGGCCGCACCCCGGCATAGGTCCACACGATCTGGTCCCGCGTGACCGGCGCGCGGAAATACTGGCTGGCGAAATCGCACAGATATTGCTGTTCCGCGGGGCTGCATTCCGCCGCCTGCGGGTCGCCGGGATGGTCGCAATCGGTGGTGCCGATCAGGGTGAAATCGCCCTCATACGGGATGGCAAAGATGATCCGCCCGTCGCGCCCCTGAAAGAAATAGGCCTTGTCGTGGTCAAACAGCCGCGGCACCACGATGTGACTGCCGCGCACCAGACGCACGGTTTCGCGGCTGTCCAGATGCGCCACGTCACGGATGACCTGCCCCACCCACGGCCCACCGGCATTGACCAGCATCCGGGCCTGAAACACCCGGCCATCGGCCAGCGTAATGCGCCACAACCCGGCATCGCGGCGGGCCTCGGTCACGCGCGCACCCACCAGCACATCGGCCCCGCGCTGTGCCGCATCGCGCGCGTTCAGCGCCACCAGCCGGGCGTCATCGACCCAGCAATCGCTGTATTCATAGGCCCGCACCAGACGGTCCTGCAACACCGCCCCTTCCGGGCTGCCGCGCAGGTCCAGCCCCGAAGTGCCGGGCAAGATCCGCCGCCCGCCAAGGTGGTCATACAAAAACAGCCCGGCGCGGATCATCAGGCTGGGTCGGCGCCCGCGCAGCCACGGCATCACCCACCCCAGCATCCGCGACACCGGGGTGTCGGATTCGAACCGCATCTGCGGGTCCAGCGGCAGCACAAAGCGCATCGGCCAGCTGATATGGGGCATGGCGCGCAGCAGGGTTTCGCGTTCCTGCAACGCCTCGCGCACCAGCCGGATTTCCAGATATTCCAGATAGCGCAGCCCGCCATGGAACAGCTTGGTCGAGGCCGAGCTGGTCGCCTGTGCCAGATCGCCCATTTCCGCCAGCCGGACCGACAGCCCGCGCCCCGCCGCATCGCGGGCGATCCCGCACCCGTTGATGCCGCCGCCGATGATGAACAGGTCGGTGATCTTGTCCACGGGAACCTCCATTTCGCGCCGCCCCTCATTTCGCGCCACCCCTGTCGACTTGGCGCGCGGGGCGGGCGGTTGTCAATCGCGGATATTCGTTTTTGCGCGCATTTCCCCGTATTGACGCAAAACGAACATTCGTTTTCAATGCCGCATCGCCCCCAGACGGACAGCGCCGCCATGACCCTGACCCTTCGCCAGCTTCAGATCCTTGACCGCGCGCAGGCCACGGGCCGGGTGTCGGTGGACGATCTTGCCAGCCATTTCGATGTCGCCGTCCAGACCATCCGCCGCGACCTGGCGGGGCTGGCCGATCACGGGGTGATGGACCGCGTGCATGGCGGCGCGGTGCTGCGCCGGGGGGCGTCGAACCTTGGCTATGATCAGCGCCGCCAGATGCATATCGCCGCCAAGGACGCCATTGGCCGCGCCTGCGCCGCACGCATCCCCGACAATGCCAGCCTGATCCTGAATATCGGCACCACGACCGAGGCCGTCGCCCGCGCCCTGCTGGACCACCACAACCTGACGGTGATCACCAATAATATGAACGTCGCCAATATCCTGATCCGCAACCCCAGCGCCGAGGTCATCGTGGCCGGCGGCACGGTGCGGCGGTCCGATGGCGGGCTGGTGGGCGACCTGACGGCGGGGTTCATGGCGCAGTTCAAGGTCGATTACGCCATTATCGGCTGTTCCGCGCTGGATGCGGATGGCGATATTCTGGATTACGACCTTGCCGAAACACGGGTCAGCCGCGCCATCCTGCAACAGGCGCGCAACCGCTGGCTGGTCACCGATCTGGCCAAGCTGGGGCGGTCGGCACCGGGCCGCATCGCCGCGCTGTCAGACATGGACGCCATCTTCACCGAATCCCCCCTGCCCGCCCCCCTGCGCAGCGCCTGCGCGGACTGGGGCACAGAATGCGTGGCGGCCAGTATGACGGCCTGACCCGCTCGACATTGACTTTTCGGCAAATTTCTTCAGAAGATGGCGCCATGACAAGGCGCTGGCGCCATCATATCCGCTGGTGGGCGATCTGGGTGCTTTTAGCACCTTTTTTCATGCTGTCGACCATCGCGGATGGCGTTATGCCGGTTGCAACGCCGCAGGGGGTCCAGATGATCATCTGCACCCCACAAGGTACCAGCTATGTCACCGTTGATCCTGAAACGGGCGAACCCGTAAAGGGCAAGGCATCGCCCGGCTGCGATTGGGCGGCCACGAAAGCAACGGCCATGCTGGCCCGCGATGCGGCAACGCTGATGCTGGCGGATCACATGACCAGCACCCAGCCACCGACACCCCCAACCTTGTTGCGCATGGCGCAGGCCACCGGCTTGCCACCTGCGACCGGCCCGCCTTTTCCTGCCTGATTTTTCACAACCGAAATCAACTTCATCTCAGGAAAAGTCATGTCTTATGCAACCAACGGGTCCCAGGACCCGGCAGCTTCATTGACTGCAAACAAATATTACTTCCTCGCCTGGCGCTGGCACTTTTACGCCGGGCTGTATGTGGCCCCGTTCCTGATCATGCTGGCCGTGACAGGCCTTGCAATGATGTGGATCTCTTGGGGCGCGGGCATCGCAGACGAACGTCTGGCCATCCCTGCCGGCCAGGCCCCGCAAGCCGTCAGCACCCTGCAAGCGGCAGCCGAGGCCACCCTGCCCGGCAGTCAGGCCTTCCAATATGTCGAACCTCTGGCCGCTGACCGCGTGGCCGTCATCGCCGTCCAGTCTGGCGACACAAAGACCGGGATCGCCCTGAACCCCTATACCGCGCAAGTGGTCCACAGCTTTCCGTGGCGCGGCGGCTGGTATAATTTTCTTGACGACATCCACGGCAGCCTGCTGATCGGCACCATCGGTGACCGGCTGGTCGAAATCGCCGCCAGCCTTGGCATCTTGCTGATCGTGACCGGGCTTTATCTGCACTGGCCGCGAAACGGTAATGGCTGGCGCAAAACACTGTTGCCGCAGACCCGCGCCACCGGCCGTAACCTGTGGAAATCGCTGCATGGCGTGATCGGCCTGTGGATGGCACCGGTGTTGCTGATCTTTCTGCTTTCGGGCCTCAGTTGGGCAGGGATCTGGGGCGGCAAGTTGGTGCAGGCATGGAACACCTTCCCGGCTGAAAAATGGGACGCGCCGCTGTCGGATAAAACCCATTCCGACCTGAACCGGGCCCCATCGGCCGAGGTGCCGTGGGCCATCGAACTGACCCCGATGCCGGTCTCTGGCTCGCCCGCGGGGCAGGCGGCGATTTCCGGTCCGGTCACCGCCGACAACGTCACCGCCTTTGCCCGTCAGCTTGGCTTTGACGGACGCTTCCAGCTGCACTTTCCCAAAACCGAGGACGGCGTCTGGACCATCAGCCATGACAGCATGTCCAATGACGGCCCCAACCCGGCGGATGACCGAACCCTGCATATCGACCGCTTTACCGGCAATGTATTGGCTGATCTGCGCTATGCCGATTATTCGCCCTATGCCAAGGCGATGGCCTGGGGGATTGCCTTTCACGAGGGCGATCTGGGGGTCTGGAACCTGACACTGAATACCGCCTTCTGCCTGTCGGTGATCTTTATTTCTTTGTCAGGGCTGGTGATGTGGTGGAAGCGCCGCCCCAGCCGCGCGGCACGGCTGGCCGCGCCGCCCAAACCGGCCAATCTGCCGCTGTGGAAAACCGCCTCGGCGCTGGTGGTTGTGCTGGGGGTGCTGTTCCCGATGGCGGGGCTGGCGATTTTGCTGGCACTGGCAGTTGACCTGACCCTGTTGCGGGCCGTGCCGCCGCTGAAACGCGCCATGTCATAAATACGAAATGGGCGCGGCGGTCTGGCTGTCGCGCCCCACCACCGAAGTGGTCATCCGGCTGTCACCCTCAACTGCAGGTGGCAACACCTTCGGCCTGCGCGGCCTTCAACAACGCGGCATCCAGACTGGCCAGTTCCGCCCCGTGACGCAAGGCCAGTTCCAGATACAGCGCGTCATAGGCCGACAGCCGGTGCCGCCGCGACAGGTCCATCACCACCGCGCCCGATGGCGCGTGGTCCAGCGCGATCCCCAGTGCCTCGACCGTTTCCAGAATCTGCTCGGCCATGCCGGCGGGCAGGCGGCCACGGCGTTCGCTGACGATCAGGATGTTGCGCAGCTCGACCCATAACAGCGAAGGCGCGATCAGGTCGGGGTGACGCGCCAGCGCGCCGTCCAGATCCAGCCCCTTTTCATCCGGCATCACCCAACCGATCAGCGCCGATGCATCCAGCACCAGCATCAGCGGCGGCCCTCGTCGCGGGCCGACAGGATATCGGCGCACGACATCGCCGCCCCCTGCCCCGCCAGCCGCGCCCGCAGGCCCGCCATCCGCCGCAGCGCGGCGGCGCGGTCGCCGGTCGCGGCGGGGGCCGGGCCAAGCTGTGCCACCGGGGTGCCGCGCCGGGTGATCAGCACCGATTCCCCGGCCTCGGCCGCGGCCAACAGCTCGGACAGGTGGGTTTTGGCTTCGAATGTGCCGATCTCGCGCATGGGTCTGTCCCTGAATAAACTGGTTAGAAATCTAGTTTATTGGGGCCGTGGTTTCAACCCCGCCGCAGCCGGACCAGAACCAGTGCCGCCAACACCACCCCGGCCAGCGCAGCGATCAGCACCGCCGGGGCCGACCGGTGCGCGTCAGAAAGCCCGGCGCAATCGCGCGCCGCCGCCCACAGACCCGCCCCGGCAACAAGCGCGCACAGCCCGAACACCCCGCATTCGGCCAGACCGGCCCGCTGGCCAAAGCGCAAAACCCGCATGACCAGCGCCAGCCCGAACACCCCCAGAACCGCCATGCGCGCGCCATCGCCCGACGCAGGGCCACACCACGCCTGACCGGGCCAGAACAGGTCCCAGCCCATGCCGATCAGCATCACCGCCCCCAGCAGCAGGGCATAAACCACCGACCAGCCCGTCATCCTGCCGCCGGGTCGGGGCGGTCCGGGTCGCGCGCTTGCGGGTCGGGCACCCGGTCCAGAACCGGCGGCACCTGCAACACCGCCAGCAAGGCGGCATCGCGGGCCTGTTCCAGCGCGGCAATCGGGCGCCCGCCCACCTGTTGCGCAACCCCGTCGCGCAGCGCGCCGCAGGTGGCGGCATCCAGATGCGGCTGACCCAGATCACCCCACCACTGTTCCGCCGCCGGTCCCAGATGGTCCAGGAAATGCCCGATCCCCCCGGCGCCCCCGGCCAGATGGAAGGTCAGGTTCGACCCCATCACCGCCCATCGCAACCCCGGCCCCGCGACCAGCGCCCGGTCGATATCGGCCAGCGAGGCGACATTGTTCACCACCAGATGAACCGCCTCGCGCCACAGCGCCGCTTGCAGGCGGTTGGCGATATGGCCGGTTATTTCCGTGTTCAGCCGCACCGGCGCCTTGCCGATGCGGGCATAAAACGCCATCGCCAGATCGACCGACCGCGCGTCGGTCTGTTGGCCGCCGACGACCTCGACCAGCGGCACCAGATGCGGGGGGTTGAACGGATGCCCGATCACCAGCCGCCCCGGATGCGCCATCCCCTGCTGCATCGGCGTTGGCATGATCCCGCTGGTGGAACTGGCAATGACCACATTGTCCCGCAGCGCCGGTTCCAGCCCGGCCAGCAGCGCGCGCTTCAGCGGCAGGCGCTCGGGGGCGTTTTCCTGAACGAAATCGGCCCCCTGCGCGGCGTCAGCGGCATGGCGGTGAAAGCCAAGCCGCGCCTGCGCGTCGGTCACATCGCGCCCCGCCGTCAGGCCCAAAGCCTGAAGGTCGGTCCAGAACCGGGCCACCGCCGCGCGCAACGCCGCCTCGGCCCCGTCGGCGGGGTCATGGGCCGCGACCTGCAAGCCCGCCGCCAGAAACCGCGCCGCCCAACTGGCGCCGATAACCCCGGTGCCGATCACCGCCACCCGTGAAATATCCTGCACCTTCATCGCCCTGCCCCGCTGCTTTGCCAGATACCGCGCCATGCAACCCCAGCCCCGGCAGCCGCGCAACCCCCTTTGCCACCGCCCCGGCGCGGGCTAGGATCGCCCGATCCGGCAACCCGGCAAACGGGGGGGGCGGGCAAACGTGGGGGGAACAGCCATGACCGATATGGGAACACACATCGCACAGGCGCGTGGCGACGCGCCCGCCGATCTGGTGCTGCGCGGGGGGCGGGTCTTCTGCACCGTCACCGGCAACCTGACCGAGGGCGATGTCGCCATCAGCGGCCAGACCATCATCGGCACCGGCGCGCCCTATGACGCGGCGCGGGTGATCGACGTGACCGGGCTGACGCTGGTGCCGGGCTTCATCGACACCCACCTGCATGTCGAAAGCGCCTGCGTCACCCCGTATGAATTCGACCGCTGCGTCACCCCGCGCGGCATCACCACCGCCATTTGCGACCCGCACGAGATCGCCAATGTCATCGGCGCCCCCGGCGTGCGCTGGTTCCAGCAGGCCGCCGAACATATGGTCATGGACCTGCGGGTGCAGATCCCGTCCTGCGTGCCCTCGACCGATATGGAAACCGCGGGCGCGCGGCTGGATGCGGATGACATCGCCGCGCTGCGCGGCCATCCCTCGGGCATCGGGCTGGCGGAATTCATGAACTATCCCGCCGTGATCGGCGCCGACCCGGACGCACTGGCCAAGCTGGCGATCTTCGCGGGCGGGCATGTCGACGGACACTGCCCGCAACTGACCGGACGGGCGCTGAACGCCTATATCACCGCCGGAATCCGCACCGAACACGAGGCCACAACCGCCACCGAGGCCCGCGAAAAGCTGCAAAAAGGGATGCGCGTGCTGATCCGCGAAGGCTCGGTCTCCAAGGATCTGGACGCGCTGGCGCCGCTGCTGACCGACGCCACCAGCGCCTTCATGTGCCTGTGCACCGATGACCGCAACCCGCTGGACATTGCCGAGGAAGGCCATCTGGACGCGATGATCCGGCGGCTGATCGCGCAGGGCGTCAGCCCGCTGGCGGCCTATCGCGCGGCCTCGCTGTCGGCGGCACAGGCCTTCGGGCTGCGCGACCGGGGCCAGATCGCGCCGGGGATGCGCGCCGATATCGTCGCCGTGGGCACGCTGGCCGATTGCGACGCGCGGCTGGTGATCTGCGGCGGGCGGGTGGCCGATGACGCGGCCTTTGCCGCCCGCCCTGCCCTGCCCGATATCGGCCGCGATTCGGTGCGCGCCCCGGTGCTGGACCCGACCGATTTCCGCCATCGCGGCAATCGCGCCCGAACCGATGTGATCGGGGTGCGCGCCGGACGCATCATTACCGACCACCTGCGCGAAACCATTGCGCCGCGAAACGGCGACAAAGCCCCCGACCCGGGCCGCGACCTGGCGCGCGTCGCGGTCATCGAACGACACGGTAAAAACGGCAATATCGCCACCGGCTTTGTGCGCGGTTTCGGGCTGAAGGCCGGGGCGATTGCCGCAACCGTGTGCCATGACCACCACAATATCGTCGCGGTCGGCGTCGATTACGGCGATCTGGCGCTGGCGGCGAACCGGCTGGCCCGGATTGGCGGCGGCTTTGTGGTGGCCCGCCTGCGCAAAGCCGCCGCCAGCCTTGGCACCACCCTGCCTGAACCGTTCCTGCAACTGGCTTTCGTCGCGCTGCCGGTGATTCCGGCGCTGAAAATCACCGACCGGGGGCTGGTCGATGTCACGAATTTCCAGATCATCCCCTGACCGCCCACCTGTCAGGCGGTATTATTCCACCGCTTCCGGGTCAAATGCCGCGGGCGACATTTCGCGCCAGAAGGCAATGATGGCACGGGCATTCAGCGCGCTTTGCCAGCCCTCGCGGGCGAAATGCGCCCGGTCCAGATCATTGTCCAGCCGCTCGGTGAACAGCTTGCGGTCGGCATCGCGCTGGGTCGGGTTGCGGGCGGCGACCAGCGCGGCCACGACCTCCATATCGCGGCGGCGCGCGGCGGCCTGACGCTGGCGCGCGGCCTGTTCGGGGTCGGCCGGCACCGGCGCAGGCCCGGCAACGGGGTGCGGCCGCGGCGCTGCCGGCGGGGGTGCGGCCGCGGCGCTGAAATCGCGTTCAATCGCAGCGGACAGGTAGCGCAGCGGCGATTTCACCCCGCCCTGCCCGGCGACGTAATCCAGCTTGTCGCGGACGTAATCCTCGCCATGTTCGGAAATCCACTGCCGCGCCAGCCGGTCGCTGACCCCCAGCGCCCGCAGCCGGGCATAGACCGCACCGCTGCGCGTGCCCGCCCCGTCATCCATCCCCAGCATGGCCAGTTGCGGGTTTTCCTGAATCAGAAACCGGATCTCGGCGATGGCGCGGCCTTTGCGGGCAAATTCGGGGGTGATGGTAATATTGGAATTCTTGTTTACCTCGGCCACGGCTGGCTTGATGACCTTGGCATTCAGGTGTTTGAAATTGCGGTAATAATCGCTGTCCTCGACACCCATCAGCCGGCGAAACAGGTCCAGATCCCACCAGCCCGTGCTGCCGGTGCGCACAAAGCGGTAACAGTTTTCATACAGCGCCAGCCCGTGCCCCGAGGCAAAGCGGCGCTGGATATTCAGATTGATCAGGGCAAAGACCTTGGGGTCATGCAGCTTTTCCGCCAGCGCCGGGGAATAGGCATATTCGCACACCCCGCCCTTCAGCCGGGCATAGGACAGCAGCGCCGAGACCCCCCATTCCTGCCGGCCCTTCGCGTCCAGCATGTCCCATTCGGCCACGGTTTCCGCCAGCGAACGCAGCGCATCTTTCAGCGTGTCCATATCGTTGCTGTTATAGCCGATCATCAGGCACAGCGTGCGCGCATCGATGGAATGTTTGGGCGCCGTGACCAGCGCGTCATAGGCGTTCAGCAGCAGCACATTCGACAATTTGCGCTGCAACAGCGTCAGCTTGCCCGAAACATGGATCGCGGCCACATTCTTCTTGACCGAATCGCGCCGCAGCGCCCCTTTCAGCTGCCCCTGCGGCAATGCATCCTGCATCCCTGCCTGCGTCATCGGCATTGCACCTTTGGTCATGCCCGCCTCGTTTGCCATGTGATGGGACCTGTCTTGATGGATATCGGCCCCGCGATGCGATCTGACGTCGCCTTGCCGCATATGATGCCGCAAAAAGCACCCACCCTCAAGCACCCTCAGGATACCCTTTCCAGCGGCGGCACGGGCATCCCGCAGACGGGTGCTTTATCAGGTTACGAGCCGTTGCCGGCTTCCCGGAAACGGGTGCTTTTATCCGCGGGTTGTGTGACACGGCCATCCTGTGAATAGGTGCCTGTCGCGTTGCGATACAGCGAAACGCCGCAAAATCCCGCAATCGCCGCAGGCTACGTCCCAGCCTGCGCCCTTTGCCGCCACCAAACCGCAGCCCGGTTCCCCAGCCCCCGGAATCAGGCACCCCTGCGCCCGTATCCGGGCACCCGGCCTCCCGTATCCGGGCACCACTGATCCCGGAATCAGGTGCCTGAAATGCTATAAGCACCTGATATAAAGAAATTATATCGGAGCAAAGATTCTAAAGAAGATAAAGATTCACATATAATATGGCGGGTGTGTTTGCATTCATTAGGTGTTTTGGGAAGGGGTTTCGTGGCGAAACTGGGTGTGATGTTCGAAAATTCCCACAGCTGATTCACATTGGCGCTGTGATGTGCGACTATCTGCGCAATAATCGCAAAACCGCGCATCTGCATCCTAAAGGCAGGACATGAGCAAGAAACCCGAATCCCCGCTGCCCCCCTATCTGAACATTGACCCGCAACGCGCCGCAACCCGGTTGGGCGAACCGGTCGACACCACCCGATTCGCCCGTGCGGCCGCCTATTGCGGGCGTGGTCGCGACGATCTTGCCAAGCGCGGCTATGCCCCCGACGGCAAAAAGCGTCTGCGTCGATTCTCGATCTGGGAAATCACCCGCTATATGATCCCGGTCGCCCCGGCCCATCTGCGCCGGGTCCTCAAGGCCAACCCGGATCTGCCGCAGGGCGATGGCGAAGCCAATCAAAAGTGGTTCACGCTGGAAGAAGTGTTGCGCCTGCGCGATCACTTCGCGGCCGAGGGGTCCAGCGCCAAGGAATACCGCCCCTGGCGCCCCAAAGGCGCCCCGGCCAAGATTGTCGGCGTGGCCAATTTCAAAGGCGGCTCGGGCAAGACCACCACCTGCGCCCATCTTGCCATGGCTGCGGCGCTGGATGGCTATAAGGTGCTGGTGATTGACCTTGATTCGCAAGGCTCGATGACATCCATCCTAGGCGGTCAGGTTGCCGACGAATGGCAGACGGTGTTTCCGCTGATCGCCAAAGACTATGCGCTGGCGGTCGAGGCTGAAAACGCGGTCCGCGCCGCCCGCTCCGAGGCCCCCCTTCCCCTTGATGAGACCTTGACCGAGGCGCTGAAAGTTTCGCCGCGAAACCTGATCCAGAAAACCCACTGGCCCAATATTGACCTGATCGGCGCACAACTGAACCTGTATTGGGCTGAATTTCAGATCCCGGTCTGGCGCATGGGGCTGCGGTCATGGCCGTTATGGGATGCGCTGGGGAACTTTCTCCAAAATGAAGGTGTGGTCGATGATTACGATATCATCTTCCTCGACACCCCTCCTGCACTTGGGTACCTGACGATCAATTCACTGGCGGCGGCTGATATTCTGCTGGTGCCTCTGGGGGCCAGCTTTCTGGAATTCGATTCGACCGGCCGGTTTTTCGACATGCTGTATTCCACCTTCGCCTCTATCGAAGAGGGCGAAAACAGCGCCCGCCGGGCCGCCGGCCTGCCCGAGGTCAAATTCGAATGGGACGTGGTGCGCGCGATCATCACCCGGTTCGACGCCAGCCAGCAAACCGATCTGGCCAATGTGATTCAGGCCTATTTCGGTGATTTCATGAATGCCTATCGGCAAGAATTCACCGCGCTTGTCGGTCAGGCCGGCGAACAGGTGAATGGTATTTACGAAGCCGATTACCGAGATTTCAACCGCGACACCTATTTGCGTGGGCGCGAAGCATTTGATCGCACCTATGCGGAATTCAAGGAATTGCTGCTGGGGGCGTGGTGGCGCGATGAACAGATGAAGGAGGAAGATCATGGCCAAGCGTAAACGTCTGACCGCCCCCTCGGCCGAGGAGCTGGCGCAGCTTGACGAAGGTTTCGCCGCGAAACCGGTGCCCGACCGTCTGGGGGTCACGGCGCCGATCGCGCAGGTCGCGGCGGAAACCGCGCGCCAGTCCAGCCCGGTTGCGCCGGCGGACCGGGCGCGTCAGGCCGCGACCGAAAGCGATGCCGCCGCATGGCGCAAGGCGCAGGCGGCCGGTCTGGTGATTCGTGAAATCCCGCTGGATCAGATCCACGCCGATCATCTGGTCCGTGACCGGGTCGCTATGGATCACGAAGCGCTGGACGAGCTGAAAACCTCGATTCGCAGCGGCGGGTTGAGGATGCCGATCGAGGTGGTGCCGCTGCCGGATGGGTTCGGGCTGATCTCGGGCTGGCGGCGTTTGTCGGCGCTGCGGGCGCTGCGGGCCGAGGGGCAGGGCGGGTTCGACACCATCCGCGCCATCCTGCGCCAGCCACAAGAGCTGGGGCAGGCCTATGCCGCCATGGTCGAGGAGAACGAGGTTCGCCTGCAACTGACCCCGTATGAGCGCGGGCGCATCGCCGTGGTGGCGGCCGCGCAAGGGGCTTTTGACAGCATGGAACAGGCGGTCGACGCCATTTATGCCGCGGCATCCAAGGCCAAGCGGTCCAAAATCCGGTCTTTCGCGCTGGTGCATGAAGAGCTTGGCGATCTGCTGAGCTTCGGGCCGGACCTGTCGGAAAAGATGGGCCTGCGGCTGGCCAGTGCCATCCGCGAGGGTTTCGCCGCGAAACTGCGTACCGGTCTGGCGGCGGGGCAGGGCGACAGTGTGGCGGAAGAGGTCGCCCTGCTGGAGGTGTTGCTGACCGGGATCGAGGCCGATGCCGCACCCAGGCGCACCGGTCGCCCGCGTCAGGCCCGCCCGCGTCCCGAACGGTTCGGTGAGGTGCAGCTGGCCAATGGCATCAGCATTGAACGGGTCTGGCAGGATGGGAAATGGTCGATCCTGTTCCACGGCGCCAATGTCGATGTCGAGATGGTCGAGGCGGTCATGCTGGAAATCCAGCGATTGCTGGAGCCGATCTGACGATACCGTAAACGGGTTCCTTTGGGTGGTCCATTTGATATAATTTAATTAAATCAATGTGATATCATAAAGAATCCGGGCCGGCATCCATGATGCGATGTTCAGCCATCAGCGCGACGGGGTGTTGAAAGTGGCGATCACGCCCTGACCCCGACTGCCCCGCCCGACTGTCCCGGCGCGTGGCCGGGGCATGTTGCCGGGCGGGGCGGGCTGTGGCATCCTTGCGGCCAAATCATCTGGTGATGACGCGGCGCCGCCGCGCGGGGGGCAGGGATGCGGTTGGTCAAGGCGATCTGGCACAGGCTGGCACGGCCCGGTCTTGTTCTGGCGGTGGCGGTCGCGCTGAATGGGGGTGCGGCAGCGGCGGAAACGGCGCTGGTGCCGGACCGGCGGATCAGCGTCATGCCTGACACCGACCTGCCCGGCGGCGACCTGACCCCGGCCTTCAACACCAGTTTCGATGCCTGCCAGCAGCTTTGCGCCAATGACCCGGACTGTATCGCGCTGACCTATAACCAGCGGGCGCGGGCGTGTTTTCCCAAATCGGTGATGAATGCGCCGCAGGTTTTCGTGGGCGCGGTATCGGCGCAGGTGATGGACAACGCGGTGACGCGTGCGCAGGCGGAAAAGCGGGCGGCAGCGGCGGACTGGCTGGACCGGCCCGACCTTGACGCGGCGCTGGCGCAGGCGCGGAGCCTGCCCGGCCTGTATCCGCCGCTGGACAGCGATGACCCGGTGCGCGATGCCCGCCGGGCGGCGGGGCAGGGCGATGGCGACACGGCCTTGCGGTATTATGCCACCGCTGTCGGCCAGACCGATTCGGCCAGTGCCTGGCTGGCGATGGCGGAACAGCTGATTTACGGCGTCGGGGCGGACAACAGCGATGCGGCGCGGGCGGCAGCCAGCATGGCGCTGAACGCCTATCTTCGGGCGGGCGACGATGCCACGGCGGCGCAGGCGCTGAATGCGCTGTCAATGGCGTGGGAACGGCTGGACCGGGGCCGCGACGGGTTGCGGGCGCTGCGGCTGGCGGCGGATCTGTCCGACAGCCCGCAAATCGCCGAGGCCTTGGAAAAATCCCGCGAACGCAACGGCTTTCGCGTCACCGATAACGATGTCCAGTCTGACAGCCTGACCCCGGAAATCTGTGCCAGCTTTTCCGAGGCGCTGAACCCCGGCCTTGATTACGCGCCCTATCTGCGCCTGCCCCAGACCGGCCTGACGGTCGAGGCCCGCGACCAGCAATTATGCGTCGGCGGGTTTGGCCACGGCCAGCAGGTCGCGATCACGCTGCGCGCCGGGCTGCCATCCGGCAGTGGCGAGGTGCTGGCGCGGGATGTGCCGATCAACAGCTATATCCGCGACCGGGCGCCCTCGGTCCGGTTTCCGGGGCGGGCCTATGTGCTGCCGGCGGGGGGCGATCAGGGGCTGGCCATGGCGACGGTCAACCTGGACAGTGTCGATTTGCGGCTGATGCGGATTTCGGACCGCAACCTGATCCGGGCGATGCGCGACGACCTGTTTGCCCGCCCGCTGGACCATTGGTCGGCGCGTGATTTCAATGACAGCATGGCCACGCAGGTCTGGTCGGGCCGTGCCAGCGTGCCGGGCGCGGGGCCGAAGGCGATGAACCGCGACCTGACCACCCGGCTGGCCATCCCGGCCGAGGCCGGGCCGCTGGCGCCGGGGATCTATGTGCTGGAGGCCACGGTGCCCGGGCGCTCGTCCGAGGAAACCGGGATCGCGGCGCAGTGGTTCGTGATCTCGGATTTCGGGGTCTCGACGCTGTGGGGCGCGGATGGGCTGGTCACGGTGGTGCGCGGTCTTGGCGATGCCGGGCCAAAACCGGGGGCCGAGGTCACGCTGATCTCGCGCGCGAATGCGGTGCTGGCGCGGGCAATGACCGATGCGCAGGGGGTGGCGCGGTTCGACGCCGGGGCCGTGCGCGGCGAGGGCGAGGCCGCACCGGCGCTGGTCATGGTCACCGACTGGCAGGGCGAAGGCGCGGATCGCGCGCCCGCCGATATGGCGTTTCTGTCGCTGACCGACCCGGAATTCGACCTGTCCGACCGCGGGGTCGAGGGGCTGCCCCCGGCGCCGCCGGTCGATGTGTTCCTGACGCTGGACCGTGGCGCCTATCGCGCGGGCGAGGTGATCAACGTCACCGCCACCGCCCGCGACAGCGCCGCCCGCGCCATCGAGGGGATGCCGATGACCGCGCTTTTGTTCCGGCCCGACGGGATCGAGGCCGCGCGTCAGGTGGTGCAACCCAGCGGGGCGGGGGGCTATGTGCTGTCCTTCCTGGTGGCCAATACCGCGCCGCGCGGCACCTGGCGGGTCGAGATGCGCGCCGCCGCCGATGGCCCGGCGCTGGCCACCGCCCGCGCGCTGGTCGAGGATTTCATGCCCGAGCGGATAGATTTCACCCCAGACCTGCCCGAGGGGCCGCTGAGGGCGGGCGGCGATGTCGCGCTGTCGCTTGAGGCGCGCTGGCTGTTCGGCGCCCCGGCGGCGGGGCTGCCGGTCGAGGTCGGCCTGCGTCACGCCCCGGCGCGCACGGTGCCGGGCTTTGCCGGGGTTCAGTTTGGCCGCCACGATGCCGAGGCCACGCCCGAATATGACAGCCTGCCGGGCGGTCAGACCGATGCGCAGGGCCGGTTTGCCACCGATCTGCACCTGCCACAGGCACAGCCGCCCGCCATTCGCAGCACCGATGTGATCGTGTCGGTGCGCGAGGGGGCGGGCCGTCCGGTGGAACGGGTGGCGACGCGTCTGGTCATGCCCGGCCAGCCCGCGCTGGGGGTCAAGCCGATGTTCACCGATGGCGTGGTGTCCGAGGGCACCGAGGCGCGGTTCGAACTGGCCGCCGCCGCGCCCGACCTGTCGGCTGTGCAACTGCCGGTGCAATGGGTGCTGAACCGCATCGACACCGATTATCAGTGGTATGCGCTGGACGGGCGCTGGAACTGGGAACCGGTGGTGCGGCGGCGCAAGATCGCCGGGGGCGAGGCGGTGACCGGTCAGAGCGAAATCGCGGTGCCGGTGGAATGGGGCGAATATGAGCTGGTGGTGACGCAGGCCGAGGGTCAGGCGGCGCCGGCCTCGGTCCTGTTTCAGGCGGGCTGGGGGGCTGCGGCCTTGGGCGGGACGGAAACCCCTGACAGGCTGACCGTGTCGCTGGACCGGCCCGATTACCGCAGCGGCGACACCGCCAGGGTGCATGTCACCGCGCGGGCGGCGGGGCAGGCGGTGGTGTCGGTGCTGTCGAACCGGGTGGTGTCGCTGGATGTGGTGGCGCTGAACACGGGGCAGAACACGATTTCCCTGCCGGTGACGGATGACTGGGGGGCGGGGGCCTATGTCACCGTCAGCGCGCTGCGGCCGCTGGCCGGGGAACAGGCCCCCGAGGCCGGGCGCAGCCGCGAACCGGCGCGCGCGCTGGGGCTGGCCTATGCCGCCGTGGACCCGGCGGACCGCGCCTTGCAGGCAAGTGTGGAAACCCCGGACAAGGTCAGCCCGCGCGGCACCCTGCCGGTGCGGCTGGCGGTTCAGGGCGTGGCGGCGGGCGAAACCGCCTTTGCCACCGTGGCGGTGGTCGATCAGGGCATTCTGAACCTGACCGGCTTTGAATCGCCCGACCCGCAGAACCATTATTTCGGCCAGCGCCGTCTGGGGGTGGGGCTGCGCGACCTTTACGGGCGGCTGATCCTGCCGACCGGGGCGCCGGACGGGGCGCTGCGGCAGGGCGGCGATGCGGGGGCGTCGCTGAACAGCAAGGCGCCGCCGCCGACCGAAAAGCTGATGAGCTGGTTTTCCGGCCCGGTGCAGCTGGCGGCGGATGGCAGCGCGACGCTGGATGTGCCGGTGCCCGATTTCAACGGCGAAGTGCGGGTCATGGCGGTGGTCTGGACCAGATCCGCCATCGGTCAGGCCGAGGCCACGGCGGTGATCCGTGACCCGGTGGTGATGACCGTGACCGCGCCGCGTTTCCTGTCGCCGGGCGACAGCGCGCAGGTCACGCTGGCGCTGACCCATGTCAGCGGCCCGGCGGGGCAGGTGGGCCTGTCGGTCAGCGATGCGGGCGATGCCAAACTGTCGCCCGGTGCCGTGCCTGACCATGTGACGCTGGCGGAAAAGGGCCGCACCAGCCTGCGCGTTCCGGTCACGGCCGGGGCCGGGGGGCTGGGGCAGTTGCGCTTTGGCCTGACCACGCCGGATGGCCGCGCCGTGAGTAAGGACATCACCATTCCGGTGTCGCTGGCCGAACCCGATATGCTGCGCCAGACCCGGATCACGCTGGCGGGCGGCCAGTCGGCGCCCATCGACCCGGCCCTGACCGAGGGGCTGATGCCGGGGGCGCGGATGGTGCTGACCACCGGCCCGTTCGCGGCGCTGGATGTGGCCGGGGCGCTGGGGCGGCTGTCGCGCTATCCCTATGGCTGCACGGAACAGGTGGCTTCGGTGGCGATGCCGCTGATTTATATGCCTGATCTGTCGGCGCAGGCCGGCGCCGGCAGCGATGCGGCGGCGGGCGATGACAGCGCGGGCGAAAGCCGCAAGGCGGTGCAGGACGCGATTGGCACGGTGCTGACGCGTCAGGCCTCGGGCGGGTCGTTCGGGATGTGGTCGCCGGATTCGGGCGATCTGTGGCTGGATGCCTATGCCACCGATTTCCTGTCGCGCGCCCGCGCCGCAGGCTTTGCGGTGCCTGACCAGCCCTTCCGCAGTGCCATTGCCAATTTGCAGAACCGGGTGAATTACGCCCCCGATCCGGGCGCGGCGGATGGCGATGACAATGCCGCGCTGGCCTATGCCGTCAGCGTGCTGGCGCGGGAACGGGCGGCGACGGTGGGCGATCTGCGCTATTACGCCGATGCGGCGGCGGCGGGGTTTGTCACGCCGCTGTCGGCGGCGCAGGTCGGGCAGGCGCTGGCCGCCTATGGCGATCAGGCCCGCGCCGACCGCATGTTCGCCCGCGCCAATGCGCTGTTGGTCAGGCAAGGCGCCGCCGTGTCCGAGGACCAGCGCCTGCGCGGCGATTACGGGTCCAATCTGCGCGACCGGGCCGGGGTGCTGGCCATCGCCGCCGAGGCCGGGTCCGCCGCCATCGACCAGACCGCGACCAGCCGCACGCTGGCCGGTCAGATCGACGCGCGGATTCAGCGCGGATGGGGGCTGTCGACGCAGGAATCGGTCTGGACGGTGCTGGCCGCCCATGCGCTGGGGCAGGGCAAGCCCGATGTGGCCGTGGACGGGGTGCCGCTGGACCGGGTGGTGACGGCGCTGCCGCCCTTTGCCGGGCAGGTCAGCAATACCGGGCGGGCGGAAACCGACATGACCATCGGCGTGTTCGGCAAGCCGCAATCGCCGCCGCGCGCGGGGGGCAATGGTTATGCCATCCACCGCAGTTTCTATGCGCTGGATGGCGCGCCGCTGGACCCGGCGCAGGTGCCGCTTGGCACCCGCATGGCCGTGGTGGTCGAGGTCACGCCCTTTGCCCGCAGCGACGAGGCCGGGGGGCGGCTGATCGTCAGCGATCCGCTGCCCGCCGGGTTCGAGATCGACAACCCCGACCTGATCCGCGCCGGCGATGTGGCGGCGCTGGACTGGCTGGACGATCTGGCCGAACCCGAGGCCGCGCAGTTCCTGCATGACCGCTTTAACGCGGCGGTAACATGGCGCGGGGCACAGCCCTTCCGGCTGGCCTATCTGGTGCGGGCGGTCACAGAGGGCACGTTCCGTCACCCCGCCGCCAGCGTCGAGGATATGTATCGCCCCGAATACCGCGCGTGGTCCGATGGCGGCATGGTTCAGGTCACGCCCTGATCCGCAGGGCGGGTCGGGCAACGGTGGCGGCGATGCGGGCATGAGGCCCGCCCCCACGCGGCGGGTGGGTGATGACCGCCGTGCCGGGCGGCGGGTCATGGCGCTGGCGCTGGTTTTGTTTGCTTTCGCGCTGGGGCGCGATCAGGCGGTGGCGGCGCTGGACCGATGGGTCGCGGGGACGCCGATGCCGTCGCTGGCCGTGCCGGTGGGGACACAGGTGCTGGCCCGCGACGGCAGCTTGCTGCGCGCCTTTCAGGTGGCCGATGGCCGCTGGCGGCTGGACCCCGGACCTGTCGATCCGCTGTTGATCGCGCTGTTGCTGTCATGGGAGGACCGGCGCTTTCGCGACCATGCCGGGGTTGACCCGCGGGCGCTGGCGCGGGCGGCGGTGCAGGCGCTGCGGCATGGGCGGGTGGTGTCGGGCGGCTCGACCCTGACGATGCAGGTCGCGCGCCTGCTTGAGGATGGCCCGACCGGGCAATGGGGTGGCAAGCTGCGCCAGATCCGGCTGGCATTGGCGCTTGAGCGGCGGCTGGACAAGGACCAGATCCTGGATCTGTATCTGCGGCTGGCGCCCTATGGCGGCAATACCGAAGGGGTGCGCGCCGCCAGCCTTGGCTGGTTCGGCAAGGAACCCCGCCGCCTGACCCCGGCGCAGGCCGCGCTGCTGGTCGCCCTGCCGCAATCGCCCGAAACCCGCCGCCCCGACCGCTTTGCCGATGCCGCGCGCCGCGCCCGCGACCGGGTGCTGGACCGCGCCGCGCAGCTGGGGGTGATCAGCGCCGGGGATGCCCGCGCCGCCCGCGCCGAGGCCCTGCCCACCCGCCGCCGCCCGTTTCCGGCGCTGGCCCCGCTGCTGGCGGCGCGGCTGCACCGCGCCTTTCCCGGCGCGCAGCGGATCGAAACCACCATCGACCCGGATTTGCAGCGCCATGCGCAGGCGCTGGCACGGCGGGCGGTGCGCGGGCAGGGGGGGCGGATGTCGGCGGCGCTGGTGCTGGCTGATCACCGCAACGGGCAGGTGCTGGCGCTGGTCGGGACGGCGAACTGGACGGATACGCCGCGCGCGGGCTTTGTCGACATGACACGGGCGCTGCGTTCGCCGGGGTCGACGCTGAAGCCGTTCGTCTATGGGCTGGGGTTCGATGACGGGCTGGCCCATCCCGAAACCCTGATCGAGGACCGCCCGGCGATTTTCGGCAACTGGCAGCCGCAGAATTTCGACAATATGTTCCGGGGCACGATCAGCATTCGCCGCGCCCTGACCGAGTCGCTGAACATCCCCGTCGTCCGCGTGGCCGAGGCCGTCGGCCCGGCGCGCATCGTGCAGGCGCTGGACCGGGCGGGGGCGCGGCTGGTGGTGCCTTCGGACAGTGCGGGTCTGGCGGTGGCGCTTGGCGGGGCGGGGATCAGCCTGATGGATCTGGCGCAGGCCTATGCGGCGCTGGCGCGGGGCGGGCGCGGGGTGGTGCTGTCGGCGCTGCCCGGCCCGGTGCAGGAACGGCCGATGGCGATGTTTGGTCCGGTGGCGGCGTGGCAGGTCGGGCAGATTCTGTCGCAACTGCCGCCGCCGCCGGGGGCGCGTCCGGGGCGGCTGGCCTATAAGACCGGGACCAGTTACGGGCATCGCGACGCCTTAGCGGTTGGGTTTGACGGCGGCTATGTCGGCGCGGTCTGGCTGGGGCGGCCCGATGGCACGCCGGTGCCGGGGGCGTTTGGCGGTGATCTGGCCGCGCCGGTGCTGTTTGACCTGTTTGCCGCGCTGCGCCCGGTGCCCCTGCCGCCACCGCCGCCCGCGACGCTGATTGTGGCCAATGCCGCGCTGCCGCTGCCGCTGCGCCGCTTTGCCCCGCCGGGTCAGGCCAGCCGTCCCGATGCCACGCGGGCCGAGGCGCTGCGCATTGCCTGGCCGCCCGATGGCGCCGAGATCGAGGCCCCCGACCTGCACCTGACCGCCAAGCTGCGCGGGGGGCAGGGGCCGTTTACGTTGCTGCTGAACGGGGCGCCGGTGGTGGTGGGCGCGCGCGACACGCAGCTGGGGCTGCGGCTGGGGGGGGCGGGCTTTTCGCGGCTGACGGTGATTGACGCCACCGGCGCGTCGGACAGTGTGCTGCTGCGGGTGCGCTGATCAGGCCACCCGCCGCCCCCGCACCCATGTCGCGACCACGCGCGGGGTCTGCGGCAGTGCCGGGTCGGGGGCCGCGATGCGGATCAGGTCGGCGCGTAGGCCCGTGGCCAGCCGCCCGCGGTCGGTCAGCCCGGCGGCGCGGGCCGGGTTGGCGGTGACGGTGGCCAGCGCGCGGGGCAGGTCGTCCCAGATCGCCGCCAGCCGCCACGCCCCCAGCAGCAGCCCCGCCGGCACATAGTCCGAGGACAGCACATCGACCAGCCCCGCGCGCGCCAGATCGGCCACCGCGACATTCCCCGCGTGCGAACCGCCCCGGATCAGGTTGGGCGCCCCGGCCATGACCGTGATGCCGTGGTCGCGGCAGGCGCGGGCGGCATCCGCCGTGGTTGGAAATTCGGCCAGCGTGGTTCCCAGTTCTGCGCTGTCGGCCACCTGCGCGGCGGTGGTGTCGTCATGGCTGGCCAGCACCGCCCCGTGCCGCGCCGCCCATGCCACCGCCGCCGCCAGATGCGCCGGTCCCAGCCGGGCGCGCATGTCGCGCAATTCCCCGACATAGGCGGCAAAGCGGTCATCCGACATGCCGGTCTTGCCCTGCACATAGTCCGCCAGTCTGGCGATATCGCGATATTGCCGCTGGCCGGGCGTGTGATCCATGACCGACAGGATGCCGACGTGATCCTGTGCGCCGAAACCGGCCAGTTCGTCCAGCAGGGTTTCGCTGCACAGTTCCGCCCGCAGGTGCAGGCGGTGGCTGATGCGCAGCAGGCCCGCGTCGCGCAGGGCGATGATGCGGCTGGCCAGATCGCGGGCATAGGCCGCGTAATCGGCCCCCTGCGCCGGGATCGAGCCGATGCGCAGCGCGTCGAACACCGTGGTGATGCCTGCCCCCGCCAGTTCGCAGTCATGCGCCAGAATGGCGGCATCATGGGGCCAGTCGACGCGCGGGCGCGGCTGGATGTGGCGTTCCAGATTATCTGTATGCAGCTCGACCAGCCCCGGCGCCAGGAAATCGCCGCCGCAATCGACCGCATTGGCGGCAAGGGGGGCGTCGGGGGGCGCGCTGTCGATGGCCTCGATCCGGCCATCGCGGATGGTGATCGCGCCATGGCGCACCGCATCGGGCAGGATCAGGCGGGCATTGGCAAGGATGGTGCGGGGCATGGTATGTCCTGACAGGCTGGTCCCCCAGCATCGCGTCTGATCACGGATGGTCAAGACGGGTCAGGGCGTTGGGGTCGCGCAGATGTGACCTTAAAAAGACAGGGTCGTTCAGAAATACAATTTGTGAATTTAAACGGAAAATATTAGGTAATTTGGAAGAGCCTTCGATTCTGGGTGGAATTCCCAAGTCTGACAAAGGTTTGGCAAGATTTTCCGGCTGAATATCGCTTTGCCGCCCTGTCATTCCCCGTATCGCTGGTTCCTTTCGTCGTCCGCATGTCGCGGAACGGCTGTGACCAAGGGGCAGATTTATGACAGTTGTATCCTTTAACGCGCTTTTCATCGGCACTCTGCCGGATATGGACCCGCAGGAAGATCCGTACTACCCTGCACTGGGAAATGGTGAGTATGTCCATTATTATTTGAATAATCAGACATTTGGTGCTGGCACCGACCCGCTGTATTCGCACAGCACCCGTGTGACGCTGACCGACAATGGAAGTGACGGCGGGGTCGAGCATAACCAGTATAATCCCGGCGGCGATACCATCAGCTATTACGCGAATGGATACCTGCAATCTGCCCAAGTGGACACTGGCGGTGTTATCAATAATGTGCTGATCACCCAAGCGATGCCCGGCGGCACGACGCGAAGCTTTTACGCGACCGTACGGATCATGCAGGATACCTATGGCAATACGTTCATCCTGCCGCCAAAGGCTGACGGTTCGGATTCGACCGAAGGTGACGTGTCGCAATACCCGATCGTCAGCGTCAGATTTCCGTCTTACCAGGGGAATTACGATACCAACTATGGCGGGGTCTCGACCGATCGCACCAGTTTGGCGAATTTCCAGGACGGTTATGTCGACGGCAACGATTTAGCCAATACCATTGATTATGACTATACCGGTGACCGTGATGGTGATCGGGTTGACCACAATGACCCCTGGCTTCCCGGCGCGGTCGGGAATGATGACTATATCCGTGCTTATGGCGGCAATGACACGGTTTATGCCGGTGCTGGACGCGACGTCGTCGAGGGCGGTGAGGGTGACGACCTGATCTATGGCTACAGCCGAGGCTCGGATGACGGGGCCAGTGATACCTTGTATGGCGAGGATGGAAACGATTCGCTGGATGGCGGTGATGGCCGCGATCTGCTGGATGGTGGCACGGCGCGGGCGCGAAAGCGGTGCGCTGACCCCGCAACAGGCCGCACGTCTGGCCCGCCGCGCCGAGGTGCCCGACTGGCTGCAACAGGGGCTGGCAGATCACGCCGGTCTGGCGCCCTTGCCCCGCAAGACCCTGCCGCAGACCCCGCTTTTGCCCGCGCACAGCGTTGATCTGGACGATGCGCGACAGGTCGGGGGCGGCACCGGCGCGCTGGGGCGGTTTGCGGCGGAACAGGCCAAGGGTCGACCCATGCAGATGATGCAGGGGGGGGCTGCGACCTATTTCACCAATAATTTCGAAAAGCTGCTGCATGATGACAGCCATATTTTCGCGCAGGGCACCGACCTGATCGGGGAAATGCTGTATCCGCTGTTGTGCCAGATCCAGCCCATCGCGCTGAAAGGGCTGTCCTTTCTTGGCGTGGTCGAGGGGTCCGCGATCTATACCCACTGGCTGTTGGACACGCTGCCCCGGCTGCTGGCGCTGATGGATCACGGCTGGCGGCTGGATCAGTTCGACAATCTGGTGATCGCGGATCATTCCAAGCCGTTTCAGCAGGCGGTGCTGGACCAGCTTGGGGTGCGCCCCGAACAGGTGATCAGCCGCCGCGCCCGCGGGCGGCTGTTCCGGGTCGAGGGGTTTGTCCATGTCTCGGCGCCGCGCACGCGCTTTGTCGCCCACCCGCGCGCCTATCAGATGGTTGACGCCTTTATCGGGGGGCCGCGCACGCGCAGGCCCGAACGCCGCATTCTGGTCAGCCGCAGCGATGCCAGGCGCCGCAAGATCGTGAACGAGGACGCCCTGCGCGCCGAGCTGGAGCCGCGCGGCTTCGAGACCGTCCGCTTCGAGGATCTGAGCATCGCGCAAACCGCAACCCTGATCAGCGAGGCCAGCCACATCGTCGCCCCGCATGGCGCGGGTCTGGCCAACCTGATCTTTGCCAATCCCGGCACCCGTGTGCTGGAACTGTTCAGCGGCCATCTCTCGCGCGAGTACTGGACCATCTGCGCGCAGCAGGGGCTGGACTATTGGAACCTGCGCTGTGACGGGCCTGACGGGCCGGTCAGCGATGAAGCATTGAAAAAGATGGATTATTTCGCCCGCAATGGGCTGGATATCGCGGTGCCGGTCCGGCAGGCGGTCGATTTCATCGACAACATATTTTTGGCGTAAGGCGTCACAGCAAATCGCCCAACAGGTCGCTGGCGCGGCTGATCCCCAGCTTCTGATAGGCCCGCTGGCGATAGGTCAGCACCGTGCCGGGGGCCAGCCCCAGCGCCTGTGCGCTGGCATGGGCTGGCTCGCCGGTCAGGGTGCGGGCACAGACCTGAACCTCGCGCGGGGTCAGCACCGGCCAGCGCGCCGCCAGACGGCGCTGAAGCTGGGGCAGGGGGTCTGCGGGCTGCGGGCGGGCCAGCCGCGTCAGGCCGGTGATGGCGATCTGCGCCAGCGCGCCAAGCTGCATCAGGTCAGGCCCATCGGTGCGGCGCTGGTAAAAGCTGACGATCAGCGCATCGTCCCGGCCCCGCCAGCCGAAACAGATCTTTTCGGTGAAACGCGGGCGGTCGAAACACAGCCGCCGGTAATCGCCCGCCGCAATGGCCCCGGCGGCGATGCGGATGTGAAAACCGCTGCCCGGCGCGGCCGCCTGTCGCGCATCGGCTGCCGGGTCGCGGCGGAAAAACCGGCGCGCATACAGCCGCACCCGGTCCCCGGCATCGCCCAATTCGCTGCTGGAAGCGACGGGTTCGGGCATTCCGGCGCCGTCGCGCAGACGATAGGCAAAGACCTCGTCCACGCCGGTCGCGCTTTGCGCCGCCGCCAGCAGCCGCGTCGAAAACTGTGCCGCATCCGGGGCCGCCAGCAGGTCGGCAGCCAGTTCCGGGTCGATCAGCCCGCCTGATTGCATGAATTCTTCCCCCCGTCCCCATCATGTCCCCAGATCTGCTGACAGACAAGAGGTCGCACCCCCTGCTAGTTTCATCTGCAACGAATCATGAGGAGGTCAAGCATGAGCAAACCATTCGCGTCATCCGCCGATACCGAGGTCAAGACCGACACGCTGGAAATCCTTGGCGACGGCGTCTATGCGCTGACCGCGCAGGGCGACCCCAATGTCGGTGCGTTCGAGGGTGAGGATTTCGTCGTCTGTATCGAGGCCCGCGCCACCCCCGCCGCCGCCCGTGATTGGCTGAAAATTCTGCGCAGCCAGACCGACAAGCCGGTGAAATACCTGATCCTGACCCATTACCACGCCGTGCGCGTGCTGGGGGCCAGCGCCTATGACGCCGGTGACATCATCATGTCCGACGCCACCAATGCGCTGGTGGAGGAACGCGGCTTGCAGGACTGGAAATCGGAATTCGGGCGGATGCCGCGTCTGGCCAAGAACCCCGAAGAGGTCCCCGGCCTGACCCATCCCACCATCACCTTTGCCGACGAATACAGCATCGACCTTGGCGGCGACCGTGGCCGGCTGGATCTGCGCTTTCTGGGGCGCGGCCATACCGGTGGTGACATCGTGGTCTGGCATGACAAGACCCGCACCCTGTTCGCCGGCGATCTGGTCGAGGCCGAGGCCGCGCTGTATACCGGGGACGCCTATCATTTCGATTGGGCGGGCAAGACGCTGGATGCGGTCAAGGCTTACCGTTCCGACAACCTGATCGGCGGGCGCGGCCCGGTGGTGCGCGGGGTCGCGGCAACCGACGCAGCGGTGGAACAGACCCGCAAATTCCTGAACGGCATGATCGAGAATGTCGGTCGCGTCCACCACGCGGGCGGCGACCTGAAGGCCGCGTTCGAGGCCACCCACGCAGCCCTTGCCCCCGAATTCGGCAACTGGCCGATCTTCGAACATTGCCTGCCCTTTGACGTCCAGCGCCTGTGGGATGAATTCGACGGTATCGAACACCCCCGAATCTGGACCGAGGACCGCGACCGCGAGGTTTGGGCGAAACTTCAGGGGTAAGACCGATGGCACAGGTGCAACAATTGATGCAGGCCGGGCAGGTGGGCGCACAGCGCGCCGGCCTGCCGGTTTACCGCGATTTTGGCGCCACGCCCGTGCCCGACGGGCCGTCGCGGGTGCCGGTCACGGTGGTGGGCGCGGGGCCGGTCGGCCTTGCGATGGCGCTGGATCTGGCGCAGCACGGGCATCCGGTGGTGGTGCTGACGCGGCTGGATTTCATCGCCCATTGTTCCCGCGCGATCTGTTTTTCCAAACGCTCGCTGGACATTCTGGACAGGCTTGGCGTGGCCGATGCGGCGGTGGACAAGGGCGTGGTGTGGAATGTCGGCAAGGTGTTTCGGGGCGCCGACCCGGACCCGGTCTATCAATTCGACATGCTGCCGGTGAAAGACCAGAAACAGCCCGGCTTTATCAACCTGCAACAGTTCTATCTTGAGGAAATGCTGGTCGAGGCACTGGCCGCGCTGCCCCATGTCGACCTGCGCTGGGGCCACCGCGTCACGGCGCTGGATGCGCAGGCCGATGGCGCCACGCTGACGGTTCAGGCCGCGGGCGGCGAATACCGGATGCAGACCGACTGGCTGATCGCCTGCGACGGGCACCGCTCGACCATCCGTGACCTGATGGGGCTGGATTTCGAGGGCCGCGTGTTCGAGGATAACTTCCTGATCGCAGATATCCGCCTGAAACGCGACATGGCCCCGGAACGCTGGTTCTGGTTCGACCCGCCCTTCAACCCCGGACAGTCGGCGCTGATGCACCGTCAGCCCGATGACGTCTGGCGGCTGGATTTCCAGCTTGGCTGGGGCATTGACCGCGAAGCCGCGATGCAGCCCGAAAACGTGGAACCCTTCATCCGCGCCATGTTGGGTGATGACGTGGATTTCACCCGCGAATGGTATTCGGTCTATACTTTCCAATGCCGGCGAATGGCGCGGTTTTTGCATGGCCGGGTCATCTTTGCCGGCGATTCGGCGCATCTGGTGTCCCCCTTCGGGGCGCGCGGCTGTAATGGCGGCTTTGCCGATATCGACAATCTGGGGTGGAAGCTGGATCTGGTGCTGACCGGTCAGGCAGACCCGGCGCTGCTGGACAGTTACAACGCCGAGGCGGTGGTGACAGCGGATGAAAACATCCTGAACTCGACCCGCTCGACCGATTTTCTGACGCCCAAAACCCCCGGCAGTCTGGCGCTGCGCGATGCGGTGCTGGATCTGGCGCGCGACTACGCCTTTGCGCGGCCCTTCGTCAATTCGGGGCGGCTGTCGACGGCGGTCAGCTATCCCGGCAGCGGGCTGAACACGCCCGATCGTGACGAATGGCAGGGGCAGGGGGTGGCGCCGGGATCGCCCATCCCGGATGCCCCGCGTGGCGATGACTGGCTGTTAAAACAGGTGGGCGGCGCCTTTACACTGGTCAGCAACGGCTATGACGGGCCGGTGCCGGACGGTGTCGCGCATCTGCGCCTGTCGCCGCAGGATGTTCTGGCGCTGGACCGTCTGGCCCTGCCGCCGGGGGGCGCGTGCCTGCTGCGGCCCGACCAGTATGTCGCCGCGCGCTGGCACCGCCCCGATGGCCCTGCCATCACCCAGGCCCTGAACCGCGCGAAAGGAGGCCCGGCATGACCCGCCTGAACACCGCCCCCAATCTGACGGGGGTCGACGATGTCTATGAATCGCTTGTCGGCCTGCTGGACGATCCCGACCCGCAGGTCAGCCTGCGCCGCCAGTCGCGGCTGATCCTGCTGCTGGCAAATCACATCGGTGACCGGCAGGTCATCACCGAGGCCATCCGCGCCGCGCGCGACTGACCGCCCCACAGGGGGTATTTGAACAACAGAGAAAACCCGCCGGCCCGAAAACGGCTGGCGGGTTTCTTTGTTGCCCAAATACCCATAAAAAAACCCGCGCCGGGCGTGGCGCGGGCTGAATGGGGCGACGCTTTGCAGGGGCTTATTTCACCCCCGGCGTGCCGTCGAATTTCTTGTCCAGACTGTCCCAGCAGTCGATGTAATCGTCCTGCATCGGGGCCTCGGTCGCGGCAAAGCGGGTCAGGTGCTGGGGGAAGCGGGTTTCGAACATGAACTGCATTGTCTCGGACTGTTTGACCGGGACCATGGGTTCGGTGCTGCCGTGTTCGAAGGCATCGCGGTCGGGACCGTGGGGCAGCATCATGTTGTGCAGGCTCATGCCGCCAGGAACGAAGCCCTGCGGTTTGGCGTCATAGATGCCGTGAATATTGCCCATCAGTTCCGACATGATGTTCTTGTGATACCAGGGCGGGCGGAAGGAATGTTCGGCCACCATCCAGCGGTCGCGGAACAGCACAAAGTCGATATTGGCCGTGCCCGGTTGCCCCGACGGCGCCGTCAGCACGGTAAAGATCGAGGGGTCGGGATGGTCGAACAGGATCGCGCCGACCGGGGAATAGGTCCGCAGGTCGTATTTATAGGGCGCGTAATTGCCATGCCATGCCACCACATCCAGCGGCGACTGGTCGACAAAGGTTTCATGGAACTGGCCGCACCATTTGACCACGACGCGGGACCGGACCTCGCGGTCCTCGAAGGCGGCGGTGGGGCATTTGAAGTCGCGCGGATTGGCAAGACAGTTCGCCCCGATCGGGCCGCGTCCGGGCAGCTGGAATTTCTGGCCATAGTTTTCACAGACAAAGCCGCGGGCGGGGCCGTCGATCAGTTCGACGCGATAGACCAGCCCGCGCGGGATGATGGCGATTTCCTGCGGGGCCAGCTCGATCACGCCAAGTTCGGTGCAAAAGCGCAGGCGGCCTTGCTGGGGGACGACCAGCAATTCGCTGTCGGCGGAAAAGAAATATTCGTCCTGCATCGACCGGGTGACCAGATAGATATGGCTGGCCATGCCGACCTGTGTGTTCACATCGCCCGCCGTGGTCATGCTGCGCATTCCGGTCAGCCATGTGACATCGCCCGCAACCGCGACCGGGTCCCAGCGATATTGCCCAAGGCTGGCCACATCGGTCAGCACATTGGGCGCCGAGACCCAATAGGGCAGGTCGATCCGGGTAAAGCGCCCGGTATGTTTGACCGAGGGCCGGATGCGATAGCACCAGCTGCGTTCGGGCGGATCGGCGGTAAAGGCGGTGCCCGAAAGCTGTTCGGCATAAAGGCCATAGGCGCATTTCTGCGGGCTGTTCTGGCCCTGGGGCAGGGCGCCGGGCAGGGCCTCGGTTTCGAAATCATTGCCAAAGCCGGGCATATATCCGGGCGTGGTGCCGGTGGTGCCGGTCGCACGGATCAGCCCGTTTTGCAGGGTTTCATGGGTCATGGCGTCTTCCTCCCGTTGGTCCCGAAGGGGTTGCGGGCAGAATAGTTGCAAATGAAACCAAGTCAAGCGGGCGGGTCGGTCGGCCCCCCGGACAGCCCCAGCACCTGTTCCAGATCGTCCAGCACCTGCGCCAGCCGGTGCTGCTGATCGGGGGTCAGCTGCGCCAGCAGCGCCGATTCGGCGGCCAGCATGTCCGGGGTCAGCCCATCCAGCGCCGCGCGGCCCTGCGGCGTCAGCGTCACCAGCTGTGCGCGCCGGTCCTGCCGGTCGGGGCGGCGGCTGATCCATCCGCGCGATTCCAGCGCCGCGCAGGCCCGGCTGACGCGCACCTTGTCCAGCGCCGTCAGCGTCACCAGCTGGCTGGCCGTGGCGCCGTCATCGGCCCCCAGATGCGCCATCACCCGCCATTCCGCCCGTCCGATCCCCTGCGCATCGCGATAGATCGGCATGATCTGGCGCGACAGCCGGTCGGCCAGCCGGTTCAGGCGAAAGGGCAGAAAGCGGGACAGGGTGAAATCGGGCATGGCGGTCTTTCGGTCGGGGGGTGGCACCGGCCCTGTGCCGGCGGATCGGCGCCCGCGCGAGGGTGCCGGGCAGATGGATGGTTGCAAGTGAAACTATCGCTTCCTATACAGTCTGCATACCGCATTGCCGATGAAGGGGGAAAGGCCATGACCGCACAGAAAAGCTGGATCGACAGCGCGAACGCGCCCGATTGCGACTTTCCGATCCAGAACCTGCCTTATGGGGTGTTCTCGGTCGGGGGGGATGCGCCGCGTTGCGGGGTGGCGATTGGCGACCGCATCGTCGATCTGGCCGCGGCCGAAGCTGCGGGCCTGCTGGATGCCGGCGGCACCTTCAGCGCCCCGCGCCTGAATGATTTCATGGCGCTGGGACCGGCGGCATGGGACCGGGTGCGCCATGACCTGACCGCGCTGCTGGCGGCGGATGGCAACCGCGACACCCCCACCGTGGCCATGGCGGATGCGGTGCTGCACCTGCCGGTCGAGGTCGCGGAATATACCGATTTCTATGCCTCGAAAAACCACGCCTATAATGTCGGGGTGATGTTTCGCGGCCCCGAAAACGCGCTGCCGGCGCAGTGGACGCATATGCCCATCGGCTATAACGGGCGGGCGTCCTCGGTCGTGGTGTCGGGGACCGGTATTCACCGCCCGATGGGCCAGCTGAAAACCGATGGCGGGCCGGTCTTTGCCCCCTGTCAGCGGCTTGACCTCGAGCTGGAGCTGGGGGCGATTGTCGGCCAGCCCTCGGCCATGGGGCAGCGGGTCAGCGTCGATCAGGCCGAGGCGATGATCTTTGGCTATGTGCTGCTGAACGACTGGTCGGCGCGCGATATCCAGACATGGGAATATCAGCCGCTGGGACCGTTTCAGGCCAAGGCCTTTGCCACCAGCATCAGCCCCTGGATCGTGACCCGCGCCGCGCTGGAGCCGTTTCGCGCCGCAGCCCCCGAACGGGTGAACCCGCTGCTGCCCTATCTGGCGGAAACCCGGCCCGGCCTGTTCGATATTGCGCTGGAATGGGGTCTGAACGGGCATGTGCTGGCGCGGACCAATTACAACACCATGTATTATTCCAGCGCACAGCAACTGGCCCATCACGCCAGTTCGGGCTGTCCGATGCGGGTGGGTGATCTGCTGGGGTCGGGCACCATCAGCGGCCCCACCCCCGACAGCACCGGCGCCCTGCTGGAGATGACGCTGGCGGGCAAAAACCCGGTCAGCCTGCCCGATGGTCAGACCCGGACCTTCATTCAGGATGGCGACACGGTCAGCTTGCGCGGCCATGCGCAGGGCGACGGCTTTCGCATCGGCTTTGGCGAATGCAGCGGCACGGTGTTGCCGGCGGTCGGCTGATGGGTGCGGTCCTGCACGATTACTGGCGGTCCTCGGCGGCCTATCGGGTGCGCATCGGGCTGGCGCTGAAAGGGGTTGGCTGGCGGTCACGGCCCGTCGATCTGGCGGCGGGTGCGCAGCGCGGCGCCGACCATCTGGCGCGCAATCCGCAGGGTCTGGTTCCGGTGCTGGATATTGACGGGCTGCGGCTGACCCAGTCGCTGGCGATTCTGGCCTATCTGGACGAAACCCGGCCCGCGCCGCCGCTGTTGCCTGCCGATGCGGGCGGGCGGGCGCGGGTGCGGGCGCTGGCGCTGGCGGTGGCTTGCGACATTCACCCGCTGTCGAACCTGTCGGTGCTGAACAGGGTGTCGGCGCTGGCGGGCGATGCCGCGCGGGCCGACTGGAACAGCGGCAATATCCGCCGTGGTCTGGTCGCGGTCGAGGCGATGCTGGCCGATCTGCCCGACGCCTTTCGCGATGGCCCGTTCTGTTACGGCACCATGCCGGGGCTGGCCGATTGCTGTGTGATTCCGCAGCTTTACAACGCCACCCGCTGGGGCGTCGATTATGCCGATCTGCCCTGCCTTGCGCGCGTCGCCGCCGCCTGTGCTGCGCATCCGGCCTTTGTCGCGGCCCATCCCGACCGCGCCGGCGCCTAGGTTCGCGCGCGGGCCAGTTCGGTAAAGCGGGCGATGTCGGCGGGGTCGGCGGGGCGCCCGGTATGGGTCAGCAGGAAATCGGCGGTGCGCGACAGCCGGGTGTCCAGCGTGTCATGAACATCCAGCGTATATTGCCCGATCTGCGAGAAATACAGGATGCGCGCCCGCACCAGCGCCTCGGCCGGGGGATAGTCATATCGCGCGAACATCCGCGTCAGCGCGTCCAGCCGCTGATTGTCGGCATCGGCCACGACCTTGCGCACATCCGCATCGCGCCGCCCCCATAACCGGACAGCAATGTCCAGCGCCGGGTCGAACAGCTGGTCGTCGATCCAGCATTCGAACACGTTCAGCACCGCCGCGCCAATGCTGTCGGCGGGGCGCAGGGCGCGCTGGATGATCGGGCCGGTATTGTGGTCCAGCCAATGCCCCAGCATCTGGTCGCGCAGGTCCTGCGTCGATTTGAAATGCCAGTAAAAGCTGGACCGCGACACCCCCAGATTGCGCGCCATGATCTGGATCTTCAGCCGGTCGATCCCGTCACGCACCAGCGTGTCCAGCGCCAGCGCCAGCCAGTCCTCGCGCGTGGTGCGGGGGGCGGTGTCGCTGGTTTGCGGGCTGTCGGTCATCTTGCGGTCCGGCTGGATGGGGTGGCGCGGGGTGGCGGCATCAAACCCCGTGTCGCGGCCAAGGTAAACAGGGCGCGGCCGATTTTTCTGGACAGAAGTGAACAGTTATGGCGAAATAGGGGCAGGTATATTGACCCGAACCCACGTTGTTTTCTGATAAACATGCATAAAAACAGTGGGTTGGGTCGTGAACACAACTGAACGGATGATGGCCCGGCAACTGCGGCGATTCGTCCGCTCGACAGGGGGTAAGGCATGAAAACCAGCATCGGCGCATTCCTGCTGCAACGCTTGCGCGAAATCGGCGTGACACAGATTCCGGGCGTTCCGGGCGATTATAACCTGCAATTCCTGGAACAGATCGACGATGCGCAGGGCATTGATTTCATTGGCGCCTGTAACGAACTGAACGCCGCCTATGCCGCCGATGGCTATGCCCGTATCCGGGGGGCGGGGGCGGTGCTGACCACCTATGGCGTGGGCGAATTATCGGCCCTGAACGGCATTGCCGGCGCCGCGTGCGAGCATGTCCCCGTCGTCGCCATTACCGGCGCCCCGCCGCTTTACGCGATGGAGGAAGGCTGGCTTTTGCATCACACGCTGGCCGAGGGCGATTATGACGACATGATGGCCGCCTTTACCCCCTTTACCGTCGCGCAGACCCGCCTGACCCCGGCCAATGCCGCCGCCGAAATCGACCGCGTGCTGATCGCCTGCCTGCGCGAGAAAAAGCCCGTCTATATCCAGCTGCCGTCCAATATCAGCTATCTGGAGATCGAGGCCCCGGACACGCCCATCGCCACCCGCAGCTCCAGCGACCCGGCCAGCCTGTCGCGGGCGGCGGATCATCTGGCGCGCAAATGGCAGGCGGCGCAGCGCCCGGCGATTCTGGTCGATATGGATGCCGCGCGTTTCGGTCTGGCCGCGCCGCTTTTGCGGCTGGCGGAAAAGACCGGCACTCGGTTTGCGGCGCTGACCACCGGCAAATCCATCCTGCCCGAGGCGCATCCCCTGTCGCTGGGGCTTTATAACGGCAAGGCATCCGCCCCCGAGACCCGCGCCGCGATTGAGGGGTCGGATTGCCTGCTGGCCACCGCGCCCCGCTTTATCGAGGTCAATTCCGGCCTGTTTTCCGCCCGTCTGCCCGATTGCGCCGCCATGCTGCGTGGTCACAGCCTGCGTCTGGACGGCACCGTTTACGAAGGGGTCGAGGCCGCCGATCTGATCGAGGCGCTGACCCAGCGCCTGCCCGCCGCGCAGGCCCCCACCCGCAGCCCCGCCGCCCCCGCGCGCCCGCCCGCGCCACAGCCCGACGCCCCCCTGCGCCACGCCACCCTGTGGCCGCGACTGGCCGGGTTCCTGCGTCCGGGCGATGTGGTTCTGGCGGAAAACGGCACCTCGAATATCGGGCTGACGCCGCAGGTGCTGCCCTCAGGGGTGACGCTGGTGAACCAGAATATCTGGGGGTCCATCGGCTATACCCTGCCGGCCACGCTGGGGACGGCGCTGGCCGCGCCCGACCGGCGGCATGTGCTGTTCATCGGGGACGGGTCGCTGCAGCTGACGGTGCAGGAATTGTCCACCATGCTGCGGCTGGGGCAAAAGCCGGTGATCTTTGTGCTGAACAACCGGGGTTACACGATCGAGCGTTACATTCTGGGGATGCGCGATGCCTATAACGACATCGCGGACTGGCGCTATACCGACCTTCCGGGGGTGTTTGGCGGCACCGATTTCACCACCGCCCAAGCCCGCACCGGCGCCGATCTGGAAGCCGCGCTGGAACAGGCCGAAAACGCCGAAAACCTGACCCTGATCGAACTGCATCTGGACCCGTTCGACGCCCCAGAGGCGCTGAAAAGTTTCGGTCCCGCCGTGGCCGATTTCGACTATGGCCCCTCGGGTCCGCAGGGGGCGGCCAAGCACCGCCCGCCCGTCAACGCCTGAGGGGGGGGGCGCCCCCGGCGCAACCGGCGGGCAACGCCCTGACCGCGCACCGCATCACATGGCCCCGCCTCCGGACCGGCCCTGCCATCCGGGGGTTTTGCGTGGTGGACAGGGCTTTCAGCCCTTGTCGTCCGGCGCAGGCGTTGTCTTGCGTGGCCCCGCCGCCGAGGCCGGCCAGACCGGTCCCCGCGCCGGGGCTGCGGCGGCTGTGTCGCCGGTCGGTGCCGGATCTGGCCCATCGACCGGGCGGGGGGCGCTGACCGCTGCATTTGGGTCGGGGGTCGCGGCGCGGGACGGTGCGGGCGCGCGGTCGGTTTTGGCAGGCTGCGCCCCCGCCGCCGACGGCGCCGCGGCGGGTGTTTTGGGCGACGGCGCTGGATCGGCCGGTTTTGCAGGGGGCAGCTTACCCGCCCCCGTGGCCTGCGGCGGCACAGGTTTGGCAGGGGTTTGGGATGGCGCAGCGGCGGGCTTGGCCGGGGCGGGCTTTGCAGCTTGCACGGGCGTGGCTTGTTTCGCCGGTGCCGGTGCCGGTGCCGGGGCTTTTTCGGGCTGTGACCCGGCGGGGCCTGCGGGTTTGGGGGCGGCAGTGGGCTTGGCCGCGGCGGGTTTGGCTGGCGTGGCGGGGGTCGCCTGCGCTTGTGCCTGTGCCGGTTTGGGCGGGGTCAGCGGTGCGGCGGGTTTGGTGGCGATGGCGGGGTTGCTATGCTTGGCGCCGACATTGTTTTCATGCACCCAGATCGCCTGTTCCAGATCGTCATAAAAATCCAGCCGCCCGCCTTCCAGCACCGCGCCCATCGTGCACATGCGCCGCACCAGCGGCATCGAGTGGCTGATAAAGATCGCCCCCGCATCGCGCATCCGCAGCTTGAACAGCGCCTCGCTTTTTTCCTTGAAATTGGCGTCCCCCACCGCCGACACCTCGTCGATCAGATAGGTGTCGAAATTCAGCGCCATGTTGATGCCAAAGCTTAACCGCGCCTGCATCCCCGATGAATAGGTCCGCACCGGCAGGTAAAACCGTTCGCCCAATTCCGCGAAATCCTCGACAAAGGCGCGGACCTTATCGGTATCGGCGCCATAGATGCGGGCAATGAACCGCGCGTTCTGCGCCCCGGTCATCTGTGGATGCATCGAATTGGCCAGCCCGATCGGGAACGAGATATTGCCGTCGCTTAACACCCGTCCGGAATTGGGCAGGATCGCCCCCGACATCACCCGCAACAGGGTCGACTTGCCCGCCCCGTTGCGCCCCAGAATCGCCACCGAGGTGCGCGACGGGAACACCGCGTTCAGGTCGCGAAACACCGTGTTGACGACGTGACGCGACCGGTAAACCTTGGTCAGCCGTTCCAGCACGATCATTTGCGGTCCCTTATCGCGTAAAAGATGAACACCGCCGCGAACCACAACAAAAAGCCGGTGCCCGCCACCGCCAGCAACAGGCCCGCCAGCCCCGGCACCCGCTGTGCGCTGAGGGCCGAGCGCCCGGAATAGGTCGCGGCATAAAGGTTGTCGCCAATGGTGGAATTGCGCTCGGTCTCCCACGCGGCGCGGGCGGCCATCAGGCGTTTTTGCGCCAGTTCCTGATCAAAGCGCAGCTGGGTATATTCCTCAAGCTGGGTCGCGGTGACGGTGGTGCCGCCGGCGGCGCTGCGGCTGTCGCCGTGCTGGTCGGGCAGCACGCTGAGGGTGCCGCGCCCTTCGGCTGTGGCGCGTTCCAGGCTGTCGGCCCGCACCCGCGCCCGCTGTGCCAGCAGCGAATCGTCCCCCGCCGCGCGGACCGACTGGCTGAGGCGCAGCGCCGCCTCGATATGCTTCATCCGCAGCTTTTGGGCGATCTCGGTTTCGACTTTGGCCAGCGCCTGCGGGTCCAGCATCCGGTTGTCCTTGCGCCATTGGTCAAGCTGGTGCAGCGATTCGTCGACATGCTGTTGCGCCAGCTGCATCTGCTGTTCCAGCGTGGCGACCCGGTGCAGCGACATATCCTGCGTCAGCACCCGCATCTTGTCCTCGATCGTGGTGATCACGGCTTCCAGCAGGCGCTGGCCGTCCTGTTCGGAAAAGGCGCGGACATAGATGCGCAAAATCTCGTCACGGGTGCCGACATGCATCCAGACCATGCGGCGCCAGAATTTCAGGCGTTCCTCGACCGGGTCGCTGGCGCGATATGGGCGCAGCGACAGGGCATAGCGTTTGTCCTGCGGCCAGATCTGTGCCAGCGGCACACGGGCATCTACCGCCTCCATGAAGTCGCGGCTGGCGATCAGGTCGCGGGTGATGGCGCGGTCGGTGGCGTCCTGCCCCGACAGGCCCGACAGCGTCAGCTTGCCACCGCCAAGCACGGATTTGTGCCGCTCGGATTGCAGGATGACGGAATTGCGGATCTCATAGGCCTGATCCGACAGCAGGGTGACATGGGCCAGCATCAGCAGCGCCGGCATCAGCACCATCAGCACGAACCCTGCCGCCATGACCCGGTGGCGCAGCTTCAGCCGGGCGCGGGGCACGTCGATAAAGCGAAACGCGGCCCCATCCGGGGCCACGCCGATCCCGCCCGAGGTGCCGGTGGGGTTGGGGGCGCTGTTCATTGGTCCAGAATCTCGCGGCTGAACAGAAAGATCGCGAACAGCCCGACAAAATTCAGCACCAGCGCGATCTGGTTGGCATAAAACAGCGATGCATAGGCGCCGTTGTAATCGACATAGGTCAAATCGCGCATCCGCCCGGTGATATGGACCAGCGGGTTCAGCATCAGCCAGTCCGAATAGGGCCGGGGCAGCGATTCCACCAGAATGATGATCCCGGAAATGAACAACAGCGGCCGGGTGGCAAAGGACCAGATGAATTCCCACAGCGGGAACTTGGTCTTGATCGCCAGATTGGTCAGCCCCACCCCGGTGCCAAGGAAGGCAGCGGTCAGGTAAACCTCGGCGCTGCCGAACAAATCAAAGGTGGTGTCGGTGTCATACATCCCCAGAATCGCCGCCATGATGATCACGGTGATGATGATCTGGGTGCCGAAGGTCACCAGAAACGAGGCCAGAAACACGTCGAAAAACGTCACCCGCGGAAAATTCAGCAGGTTGCGCGCGCGCTGGACGGACCATTCCATCTTGCTGCTCATGTTGCGGAACATGGTAAAGGGCAGCACCCCGGTGGCATAGAAGATGGCGAAATCATGGCCGATTGGCGGGGTGCGGGAAATGGCCGAAAACACCAGCACCAGCGCGATGATGCTGATCACCGGCATGATCAGCGACCACAGATAGCCACCGGCAAAGCCGCTGTTCTGGCTGGAAATCTCGCGCAGGCACATGGCCATGATGGTGCGCGCCCCGGCATAGCGCGGCATGACGCGGTGCCCCAGAACGGGGCTGCGCAGCGGGGCTGACGGGTCCGGTATGGGCGATGTGTTCATCAGGCTGGCTGTCAGTTCCGTTCGGATGGGCCGGGTCAGGCGGCGAAGGGCACGGCCCGGTTGCGCCTTGGGGATGGCCCAAGCCCGGCGGCGGGTCAAGCCCGCAGCGCATCACCCCCGCGCGGGCAGGGTGCGTGCCGGGCCTGCGCAGGCATGAACATGCCGACCCGCCGCGCGCCCTGGCGGGACGGGGTGCTGTGGCCGTGCCTGTGCCCTGCCGGGGGGGGCGGCAGGGCGCATGGGTTGGCGCGGGCCATCGCGGGGCTTGGGCGATCAGGGGAATGGCCCCGGCACATGCGCGCTGCGGGTTCTGGCCCGATCTGTCAGCCGCCCCGTCACGGCCAGCAAGCGGGGGCGCACCGCCCGCCCACCGCGCGGTGCCATGCGGCGGGGGCGCCGGACCGTGACCCGCCCCGGGCCTGCGGCACCGACCGCCATGCTGGTCCGGGCCAGGGTTTTGGTCACAGGCCGGGGCGGGGTCAGGTGATGATCACCTTGACATTGGTGCATTCGCGCAGCCCCTCGACCCCGAACTGCACGCCGATGCCGGACTGGCGCACGCCGCCGAACGGGGCGTTGGGCTGAATCGCGCCGTGCTTGTTGATCCAGACCGTGCCGGCGCTGATACGGTCGGCCAGCGCCCGTGCCCGCACCGGATCGCCCGACCAGACCGAGGCCCCCAGCCCGCATTTATCGGCATTGGCCAGCGCGACGACCTGATCTTCGTCCTGCCATTTCGTCAGGCCGATGGCCGGGCCGAACTGTTCCAGATCGTGGAGCTTCATCCCCGGTTCGACCCCGGTCATCACGGTGGTGGGAAAGAACAGGTCATTGCCCTGCGCCAGCCCGCCGCACAGCGCGGTCGCGCCCTTGTCCAGCGCGTCCTGAACGAAATCGCGCACGATATTATACTGGTCGCGGTTCTGGACCGGGCCGATGACATTGGCCTCGTCGCTGCCATCGCCCATGGGCAGCGCCCGCGCCATATCGGCCAGCGCCTGCGCCACGGCGTCATAGACATCGGCGTGCACATATAACCGCTTCAGCGCCGCGCAGGTCTGGCCGTTATTGATGAAACAGCCCCAGAACAGCCCCTCGGCAATGGCCTGCGGGTCGACATCGGGCAGCACGATGCCCGCGTCATTGCCCCCCAGTTCCAGCGTGACGCGCTTGATCGTGCCCGCCGCCGAGGCCATCACCCGCGACCCCGTCGCGATCGAGCCGGTAAAGCTGATCTTGTCGATCCCCTCATGCGCGGTCATCGCCGGTCCCAGCCCCCCGTCCGAGGCCAGCGCCTGCACCACCCCCGGCGGCAGCGCCTGTTGCATCAGCCGCACCAGTTCCAGCGTCGACAGGGGGGTGTTTTCAGACGGTTTGATAATGACGCAATTGCCCGCCAGCAACGCCGGGATCAGATGCCAGATGCCGATCAGCACCGGCCAGTTCCACGGGGTGATGGCGCCGATCACGCCGATGGGCACGCGGTGCAGCTCGACCCGGCCTTCGGGGGTGTCCTGCAAAACCTCGGGGTCCAGTGTCAGGCTGGCGGTGTGGCTGGTCCAGGCCTGACAGCCGCCGATCTCGAACCGTGAGCCGACGCCGTTCAGCGGCTTGCCCTGTTCGGCGGTCAGCAGCCTGGCCAGCGACTCGGCTTGATCAGCGATCAGGGTGGCGATTTTGGCGCAGGCGGCCTGACGTTCGGCCCACGGGGTCGCGGCCCATGCCGGAAAGGCGCGGCGCGCGGCAGCCACGGCGCGGTCCAGCGCTGTGGTGTCGGCGGACACGGCCTGCCCGACAACCGCGCCGGTGGCCGGGTTCAGCACGTCAAAGGCGGTGCCGGTCTGGTCGGGCTGGCCGTCGATGATATTGGGGTGAATGGTCATGGTGTCTTTTCCTCCCGCTGGTGGCCCTTTGGGCCGTCCTCCTGACCTCAGGTTAGGGGCGGGGCGGCGGCGTTGTCTTGGCGAATCGCGACAGGGTTAACCCGCGTTGGCGGCCCGCCACGCGCCGGGGGATTGGCCATGCCGGGCGCGAAACGCCCGCGTAAAGCGCGAGATGTCGGGAAAGCCCGCCATGGCGGCAATGCCGGTCACGGTCATCCGCGGGCAGGCCCGCAACAGCGCGCGGGCATCGGCCATGCGGGCCGATTCGATGGCACCCGATGGCGTCTGTCCCAGATCGGCCAGCGCGCGCTGCAACTGGCGCAGATGCACCCCAAGGTCCAGCGCCAGCCGCGCCGGGGTCAGGGCCGGGTCGCGGCTGCCGGCGGCGATCAGGGCAAGGGCGGTGGCGGCCAGCCCGGTGCCCGGCGGAACCTGCCCGCGCGCCGCCAGTTGCAGCAGCCGCAGCATCCGGTCCGGCCCGTCGCGGTCCAGCCGTGCCACGGCCCGCGCCAGCGCCAGCCCCGCAGCCGACCCGCCGCGCAGCACCAGCCCGCCCGTCAGCCCCGCGCCCCGCGTCACCTCGTGCGGCAGATGCAGCGAGACCTGCCGCGCCGCCGCGCGATAGCCAAAGACAGACGGGCGGGCGGAATCGGCCAGAAAGAAATCGCCGGGGGACAGATCGGCCCGGCTACCATCCTGATCCATCCGCGCCCGGCCCGCGCATTGACGGATCAGGAACAGATGTCGCCCCGGATCGCGGCGGATCGCCCCGGTGTCGCGGCTGATGGCCCCCGGTGGCGCGCTGACGGCAACAAGGTCCAGCCCGCCCGCCGACCCCCGCAATACCCGACCGGTCCCTGCCGGGGCGTGGGCGGGGCCGGCGGTGACCTGAAACCGGCCACAGGCGGCGATCAGCGCGTCCTGAAAACCGCGCGGCCCCGTTCTGCCTGCCTGCCTGTCCATTCGCCCCCCTTCGCCAGCTGCCTTGCGCCGCGCGATCCCCCCGGTGGCGCGCCCGCCGGCAAAGCCCACCCTGACGCAGCCAGCGGCGTTTTGTCAAAGCCGGGCATCATGCCGCAGCCCGCCAACATCCCCGCCGCGCCCTTTTCTTTTCAGCCCCCCGGTCCCAGATTGGTTTTGAACCGGATGGTGAAAAAACATTTGTCAGGACGACGAATCGCCGTATAACTAACCGAACGGTCGGTCAAAGGGTTTGGAGGCCCCGCGCCCGGCACGCACGAATGAGGAGGGATTCCATGGCCGAGGCTTTCATCTGCGACGCGGTGCGCACACCGATCGGGCGCTATGGCGGGGCACTGTCGACGGTGCGCGCCGACGATCTGGCGGCGCTGCCGCTGAAGGCCCTGATGGATCGCAACGCCAGCGTGGATTGGGCGGCGGTGGATGACCTGATCTATGGCTGCGCCAATCAGGCGGGCGAAGATAACCGCAATGTCGGCCGCATGGCGGCGCTGCTGGCCGGGCTGCCGACCAGCGTGCCGGGCACCACGGTGAACCGGCTGTGCGGGTCGGGCATGGACGCCATCGGCATGGCCGCGCGGGCGATCCGCGCCGGCGACTGCGATATGGTCATTGCCGGCGGCGTCGAAAGCATGTCGCGCGCGCCCTTCGTGATGCCCAAGGCGGAATCGGCCTTTTCGCGCGCCAATGCGGTTTACGACACCACCATCGGCTGGCGGTTCGTGAACCCGAAGATGAAGGCACAGTTCGGCGTCGATTCGATGCCCCAGACCGCCGATAACGTGGCGGATGACTACAACGTCTCGCGCGCCGATCAGGACGCCTTTGCCGCGCGCAGTCAGGCGCGCTGGGACGCGGCGCAGAAGGCCGGTGTTTTCGCGGATGAAATCGTCCCCGTCACCATCCCCCAGCGCAAGGGCGATGCGGTGATCGTGGATACCGACGAGCATCCCCGCCCCGGCACCAGCGTCGACAAGCTGGCGACGCTGAAAGGCGTCAATGGCCCCGACAAGACGGTGACGGCGGGCAATGCCTCGGGCGTCAATGACGGTGCTGCGGCGGTTGTCATCGCGACCGAAGAAATGGCCCGCGCGCAGGGCCTTACCCCGCGCGCCCGTGTCGTCGCCATGGCCGCCGCCGGGGTCGAGCCGCGGATCATGGGCATCGGCCCCGCGCCCGCGGCGAAAAAGGTTCTGGCCCGCGCCGGGATGACCATCGACCAGATGGATGTGATCGAACTGAACGAAGCCTTCGCCAGTCAGGCGCTGGCCACGCTGCGCGACCTTGGCCTGCCCGACGACGCGGCGCATGTGAACCCCAATGGCGGCGCGATCGCCATCGGCCACCCCTTGGGCATGAGCGGCACCCGCCTTGTCGGCACCGCCATGTATCAGCTTCACCGGACCGGCGGGCGCTTTGCGCTGTGCACCATGTGCATCGGCGTCGGTCAGGGCATCGCCATGATTATCGAGCGCGTCTGACCGCGCACAGGAGGAGGAGGACCGGACATGTATGCACAGATGGTCAAGACCGACAGCGACCGCGTAAAATCGCTGGACGAGATGACCCCCGAAGAGCGTGCCTTTCAGGAACGTATCAACGCGGGTGAAAAGATCGAACCCAAGGACTGGATGCCCGAGGGCTATCGCAAGACGCTGATCCGCCAGATCGGCCAGCACGCCCATTCCGAGATCGTCGGCCAGCTGCCCGAAGGCAACTGGATCACCCGCGCCCCCACACTGGAACGCAAGGCGATCCTGCTGGCCAAGGTGCAGGACGAGGCCGGTCACGGCCTGTATCTGTATTGCGCCGCCGAAACGCTGGGTGTCTCGCGCGATGAGCTGCTGGAAAAGTTGCATAACGGCAAGATGAAATATTCGTCGATCTTTAACTATCCGACGCTGAATTGGGCTGATATCGGCGCGGTCGGCTGGCTGGTCGATGGCGCGGCGATCATGAATCAGGTTCCGCTGCAACGCACCAGCTTTGGCCCCTATTCGCGCGCCATGATCCGCATCTGCAAGGAAGAATCCTTCCACCAGCGGCAGGGCTATTCCATCATGATGAAAATGGCCGCCGGCACGCCGGACCAAAAAGCCATGGCGCAGGATGCGATGAACCGGTTCTGGTATCCGGCGCTGATGATGTTCGGCCCGTCGGACAAGGACAGCATCCATTCCGCACAGTCGATGAACTGGAAGATCAAGATCAACACCAATGACGAATTGCGTCAGAAATTCGTCGATCAGACGGTGCCGCAGGCCGAATATCTTGGCCTGACCATTCCCGACCCGGACCTGAAATGGAACGAGGAAAAGGGCGGCTATGATTTCAGCGAACCCGACTGGTCCGAATTCTTCGAGGTCATTCAGGGCAACGGCCCGTGCAACAAGGAACGTCTGGGCGCCCGCGTCAAGGCGTGGGAAGACGGTGCCTGGTATCGCGACGGCCTGATGGCCCATGCCCGCAAACAGGCCGCCCGCCGGGTTGCCGCCGAATAAGCCGCGTCCCCACGCGGCATGGAAACGCGCCACACACGGACAAACGGGCGGCCGCCGCCCGTTCCCTGACAGCGAGACATGAGGGAGGATACACCATGTCCAGCGAATGGCCCCTTTGGGAGGTCTTTATCCGCGGCCAGCACGGCCTGAACCACCGTCACGTCGGCAGCCTGCACGCGCCCGATGCCGATATGGCGATCAAGCACGCCCGCGACGTTTATACCCGCCGCAATGAAGGCGTGTCGATCTGGGTGGTCGAATCGGCGCATATCACGGCCTCGTCGCCCTCGGATAAAGGGCCGCTGTTTGAACCCTCGAACAGCAAGGTTTACCGCCACCCGACCTTTTACGACATCCCGGAAGAAGTGGGGCATATGTGATGCCGTCGCTGTCTGATGTCGCAACCCCCGACGCCGCCAAGCTGGCCCGACAGGCCGCCGCGGCACAGGGGCAGACCCCGCAGCCCGACCTGCCCGATGTCGATCAGGACGCCCTGACCGAATTTCTGCAGCGCATGGGCGACAACACCCTGATCCTTGGGCATCGCTGTTCCGAATGGTGCGGCCATTCCCCGGTGCTGGAAGAGGACATCGCGCTGGCCAATATGGCGCTGGACCTGATCGGGCAAACCCAGCTGTGGCTGGGTCTGGCCGGCGAGGTCGAGGGCAAGGGCCGCGATGCCGACAAGCTGGCCTATCGCCGCGATGCCTGGGATTTCCGCAACCTGTTGCTGGTGGAACGTCCCAATGGCGATTTCGGCGCCACCATCATGCGTCAGTTCCTGTTCGACGCGTGGCATTTCCACATGCTGACCGCGCTGACCCAATCGGCCGATCATCGCGTGGCGGAAATCGCCGCCAAGGCGCTGAAAGAGGTGTCCTATCACCTTGAACGGTCGTCCGAACTGGTGATCGCGCTGGGGGATGGCACCGATGAAAGCCACCAGCGGATGCAGGATGCGCTGGACGACCAGTGGACCTATGCCGGTGAAATGTTCCTGACCGACGACACCGACCGCACGGTTGCCGCCGCGGGCATCGCGCCCGACCCGGCCAGCCTGCGCGCGGCATGGGACAAGACCCTGGCCGAGGTGCTGGACGCCGCAACGCTGAAACGTCCCGAAACCGACTATGTCCACAAGGGCGGTCGTCAGGGGCGGCACACGGAACATCTTGGTTATATCCTTGCGGATATGCAGTTCCTTCAGCGTGCCTATCCCGACGCCGAATGGTAATGCCATGCAGGTTTCGACCGAACAGATCTGGGATTGGCTGGCCGAGGTGCCGGACCCCGAGATCCCGGTCATCTCGCTGACCGATCTGGGGATTATCCGCGATGTCGAATGGCAGGATGACACGCTGGTCGTGACAGTCACGCCGACCTATTCTGGCTGTCCCGCGACCAGCATCATCAACCTGGATATCGAAACCCATCTGCGGGCCAGGGGTATTGACAAGCTGCGTCTGGAACGCCGCCTGTCGCCACCCTGGACCACCGACTGGATCAGCGACGAAGGCCGCGAGAAACTGCGCGCCTATGGCATCGCACCGCCCATCGACGGCACCGCCGCCGATGGCCAGATCGCGGGCCGGATCGCCGCGCTGACGGGGCAGGGCAACCGCACCGTCGCCTGTCCGCGCTGCGGGTCGACAAATACCCGCCGCGTCAGCCAGTTCGGATCGACCCCCTGCAAGGCCAACTGGCAGTGCAACGACTGCCTTGAGCCGTTCGATTATTTCAAATGCATCTGAGGATGCCCCGATTTTGGTAAGGAACGCCTATGTCCCGCTTCCATCCACTGACCGTAACCGACATCCGCCGCGATACGCGCGATGCCGTGGTCGTCACGCTGCAACCCGGTGCTGACGCCGATTTCACCTTTACCCAAGGCCAATACCTGACCTTCCGCCGCGATTTCGACGGCGAGGAACTGCGCCGGTCCTATTCCATCTGTGCCGGGCTTGACGATGGCGCGCTGCGCGTCGGCATCAAGCGGGTCGATGGCGGTGCCTTCTCGACCTGGGCCAACGAGGACCTGAAGGTCGGTGACACGGTCGAGGCCATGCCCCCGATGGGCCGGTTCTTCACCGCGCTCGACCCCGCCAGCGCGCGCCACTATCTGGGGTTTGCCGGCGGGTCCGGCATCACCCCGGTGCTGTCGATCATCAAGACCGTGCTGGCGCGCGAACCCCAAAGCCGCTTTACGCTGGTTTACGCCAACCGCCAGGTCAGCTCAATCATGTTCCGAGAGGAACTGGAGGATCTGAAAAACACCTATCTTGGGCGGTTCTCGGTCATCCATGTGCTGGAAGCCGAGGCGCAGGAGATCGACCTGTTCACCGGCCGCATCGACGCCGCCAAGATGGACGCGCTGTTCGAAAACTGGCTGGATGCCGATGACATCGACACCGCCTTTATCTGTGGGCCGGAACCGATGATGCTGGCCATTGCCGACAGCCTGCGCAAGCACGGGCTGGACGACGCGCAGATCAAGTTCGAACTGTTCGCCAGCTCGCAACCGGGGCGGGCGGCCAAGCGGGCGGTCAGCAAGGATGCCGCGCATTCGGGCAATACCACCACCGCCACCATTACGCTGGACGGCACCACCCGCACCTTCCAGATGCCCAAGGATGGCGAAAGCCTGCTGGACGCCGCGCTGGGGGCCGATCTGGATGCGCCCTATGCCTGCAAGGCGGGCGTGTGTTCGACCTGCCGCGCAAAGGTGCTGGAAGGCGAGGTCGACATGGTCACCAACCACGCGCTGGAAGATTACGAGGTCGCGCAGGGCTATGTTCTGACCTGCCAGTGTTTCCCGCTGACCGACAAAGTCGTCGTCAGCTATGATGAATAAGGGGGCCGTGTCATGACTGGAATGAACATTCAGGACTATCTGGAACAGGGCGGCAAGCTGACCTCGCCGGAAAACGTGCCGCCGCGCTATCGCGGGGAACTGATGCGGCTGATGGCGTCCTTCGTCGACAGCGAACTGGCGGCAGCGGCGGGGTTTGCCGATGCGATCAACGACGCGCCCGGCATCCGTAACCGCATTGCGGCGGCGCAGATCGTGCAGGAAAAGCTGGCCAATGCCGGTAAGGTGCTGGCGGTGATGTCCGAATTCGGCGCCGATACCGCGCGCTATGACAACCAGCACACATGGTCGGCGCGGATGGACCGCCACGCCGATCTGGCGGCGGCCCGCCACGGCGGCGACATGCGGCTGTCGGTATTCCACTATCCGGTGCAGGGCTGGATCGACGCCGTGGTGCTGCAATTCCTGATGGGTCTGGCCACCGATGTGCAGATGTCCGACATGACCCGCGTGTCCTATGCCCCGCTGGCCGATGCCTTCCGCGACATCGCCCTGCGCGAGGCCCATCACACCGACATGGCGCGGCAGGGCCTGTCCCTGATCGTCGACACCACCGAGGGCCGCAGTCAGGCCGGTCAGTCCGTCGGTTATTGGTTGCCGCGGGTCGAGGCCGCCTTTGGTCAGGCCGGGTCGCAGCGCTTTGAAACCCTGCGCAAATTCGGCCTGCGCCACAGCCCGAACGAAGACCTGCGCGATACATGGCGCGCCAAGGCGGCCGATGAACTGGCCGCGCTGAAACTGAACTAAGGACGTTCACATGAATGACCAATCGAACACGCCCCGCGTGCTGCAAAGTTATGTCTGCGGGGAATGGCGCACAGGTGCGCGCGATGGCAAACCGTTGTTGAATGCCGCCACCGGGGAACCGGTGGCGCTGATCGACGCATCGGGGCTGGATTACGCCGGCGCGCTGGATTACGGGCGCCGCGTGGGCGGCACCGCGCTGCGCAAGCTGACCATCCACCAGCGCGCGCTGATGCTGAAGGAAATCGGCCTTAAGCTGCTGGATATGAAGGAAGATTTCTATCGCGAAAGCCTGTGGACCGGGGCGACCCGCGCCGATGGCTGGGTCGATATCGAGGGCGGCATCGGCACCATGCTGACCATGGCCAGCAAGGCCCGCCGCGAATTGCCCAATACCCGCATTTTGACCGACGGCCCGGTCGAGGCCCTGTCGCGCGATTCCAGCTTTTCGGGCCAGCACATCCTGACCCCGATGCAGGGCGTGGCAATTCACATCAACGCTTTCAACTTCCCGATCTGGGGGATGCTTGAAAAGATCGCGCCCAACCTGATCGCCGGGATGCCGGCACTGGTCAAACCGGCCAGCCAGACCGCCTATCTGACCGAACTGATGGTGCGCCGGATCGTCGATATGGGCATCCTGCCCGATGGCGCGCTGCAACTGGTCAGCGGCTCGGCGGGCGATATGCTGGACCATGTGACCTGTCAGGACGTCGTGACCTTCACCGGCTCGGCCAGCACCGGGCGGATGCTGAAAACCTCGGGCGCGATTGTGGAAAACAGCGTCCGCTTCACGATGGAGGCCGACAGCCTGAACGCCTCGGTCCTGGGACCGGACGCCGCGCCGGGCACCGAGGAGTTCGACCTGTTCATCAAAGAGGTCGCGCGCGAGATGACCACCAAGGCGGGCCAGAAATGCACCGCCATCCGCCGCGCCATCGTGCCCGCCGACCGGGTCGAGGCCGTCACCGCCGCCCTGCGCGACCGGCTGGCCAAAACCACGCTTGGCGACCCCGCGGTCGAGGGCACGCGCATGGGCCCGCTGGCCAGCCTTGACCAGCGCGACGAGGTGCGCGAGCGGATCGCGGATCTGCGCGCCAACGCACAGATCGTCATCGGTGACCCCGAGGATGTGCGTGTGGCCTCGGGCAGTGCCGAAAACGGGGCCTTCCTGAACCCGGTGGTGCTGGTCGCGGACGACCCCTTCGCCGCCTGCGCCGCCCATGACGTCGAGGCTTTCGGCCCCGTCGCCACGATCATGCCCTATGACGGCATCGAACAGGCGGTGGAACTGACCCATCGCGGCAAAGGCTCGCTGGTGGCCTCGGTCTTTACCGATGACAAAACCGTGGCCGCGGAAATGGTGCTGGGGCTGGCCCCGATGCATGGCCGCGTCCTGATCGGCAATCGCCGCAGCGCCAAATCCTCGACCGGGCATGGCAGCCCGCTGGCCCCGCTGGTCCATGGCGGCCCCGGCCGCGCCGGCGGCGGCGAGGAATTGGGCGGGATGCGCGCGGTCAAACACTATATGCAGCGCAGCGCCGTTCAGGGCGCCCCGCGCCTGCTGACCGCCGTGACCGGCATCTGGTCCGAAGGCGCCGATGCACAACAGGGCACACACCCGTTCCGCAAATCGCTGGCCGAGTTGCAGATCGGTGACCAGCTGGTGACCGATGCGCGCGAAATCACCAAAGATGACGTGGAACATTTCGCCCATTTCACCGGCGACACCTTCTATGCCCATATGGACGAGGCCGCCGCCAGGGCGAACCCGTTCTTTGACGACCGCGTGGCGCATGGCTATCTGATCGCGTCCTTCGCGGCGGGCCTGTTCGTCGAACCGAATCCCGGCCCGGTTCTGGCCAATTACGGCGTAGACAACCTGCGCTTCCTGACCCCGGTCTATTTCGGGGACAGCCTGCGCGTGCGCCTGACCTGCAAAGAGATCAACCCGCGTGAAAATGCCGATTACGGCGAGGTGCGCTGGGACTGTCAGGTCACCAACCAGAAGGACGAGGTCGTCGCCCAATATGACGTGCTGACCATGGTGGCCAAGACCTGGGGCTGACGCCCCGGCCCACCCCATGCACGGCGCGTGGGGTCGACCCGCACTGCCACAGCCCCCGGCGCGTCGCCTGTTGTCGCGCCGGGGGTTTGCGTTTCTTCGTTGTCCAAATACCCGGCCCACGTCGCCACCTGCACCGGGGTCGATGGGTATTTCAGCAACGAAGAAACCCCTTTGCCCCCCATTGCTGTGTGGTTCAGCCCCGCGCCCCGGCTCGCCCAAAGGTGAAGCGGCGACGGATTGACCCCCGCCGCCCCGCCCCGCGATAGAGGGGGCACAAGAACAGGCCGGGCAGGGGGGCGGATAATGCGGATTTCCGGGGTTTTGGGGGCGGGGCTGGCGCTGATGCTGGCGGGGTGTGTGGCCCCCGTGCCGGTGGCGGCGCCACAGCCGGGGACGACGATGCGGGTTGCGCAGGGCGCACCCATTACTATTCGCAACGACAAGGGCGGCAATGTCATGCAAATGGTCGCGCGGCGGCAACAGCTGGCGGCCAGCGGGCGGCCGGTTCAGATCCGGGGGGTCTGTTCGTCGGCCTGCACGATGCTTCTGTCGCTGCCCAATGCCTGTCTGGCGCCGGATGCCTCGGTCGGGTTCCACGCCCCGCGCCTGCCCGGCACGCAGGTGATTCCGCCGCTGGTCGATCAGATCATGGCGCAGTATTACCGCGCCGGCATTCTGTCGCGCTGGAACGAAGACTGGAAATACCGGCTTGAGATGACGCGGATTTCCGGCCGCGAGGCCGCGCGGCTGGACCCGCAGATCCGGTTGTGCCCGCCCGGCTGATAGCGCCGGGATGCCTTAATTACTTGACTGTTTTGCTTTTGTGCGCCATATCGCGGCCCGATCAGCCAGCGCCTTGTCGTCAGCCAGAACCCGTCCGCAATGCCCGTCAGGGCCAGCGGGCAAAATGAAAAATGGTGATGGCATGACGGATAGGGCAATGATGGGGTTCAGGGCAGCGGGTCTGGCGCTGGCGGTGCTGGTCGCGGGACCGGTCAGCGCGCAGCAGACCGGGGCGGCGGCCCCGGTTCAGGCCGGCCCCGCAGACCCGGCCCCGGTTTCCGCCACCGCCCCCGATGTCAGCCCTGACGCCGCCGCGCCCATGCCCGCGCCCGAGGCTGCGGCGCTGTCTGCTGCCACCCCGCTGCCTGCTGCGCCGGTGCCTGTCAGCCCCGCCCCCACCACCGATGCAGCGGCCCCTGCTGCCGGGGCGGCGGGCCCGTCCGTCGCTTTGGCCCCCGTGGCAGGCGGCGATGATGCGGCGGCCAACCCGACCCTGCCGCATGACCTGTCGCCCTGGGGCATGTTCATGGCCGCCGATATTGTGGTGCAGGGGGTAATGGTCGGGCTGGCCTTTGCCTCGGTCGTGACCTGGACGGTGTTGCTGGTCAAGATGCTGGAACTGTGGGGCGCGGGGCGGCGGGCGGCGCGCAGCCTGCGGATGATCGCGGATGCCGACAGCCTGCATGACGCGCTGGTGCGCACCGGCAAGCGCCGCGATCCGGCCAGCGCCATGATCCGCGCCGCCGTGGGGGAATATGACCGCAGCCTGCCCGCTGTTGCGCAGGCTGGCGGCGCGGGCCTGAAAGAACGTGTGACATCGCATCTGGCGCGGATCGAGGCGGTCGCGGCGCGGCGCATCGCGCGTGGCACCGGGGTTCTGGCCACCATCGGGTCCACCGCGCCGTTTGTCGGGCTGTTCGGCACCGTCTGGGGCATCATGAACAGCTTTATCGGTATTTCGCAGGCGCAGACCACCAATCTGGCGGTGGTTGCGCCGGGCATTGCCGAGGCCCTGCTGGCCACCGCCATCGGTCTGGTGGCGGCGATTCCGGCGGTGGTGATCTATAACCTGTTTGCGCGGGTGATCACCGGCTATCGGCTGCGGCTGGCCAATGCGGCGGCGGGGGTCGAACGGCTGGTCAGCCGCGATCTGGACCTGCGCAGCAGCATGGGGGCCTGAGGTCATGGCGGGCGGCATTCGCGAAACCGACGACCTGGTCGAAAACCACGAGATCAACGTCACCCCGTTCATTGACGTGATGCTGGTGCTGCTGATCATCTTTATGGTGGCCGCGCCGCTGGCGACGGTGGATGTGCATGTCGACCTGCCGGTCTCGAACGCGACCCCGGCCAAGCGCCCGGACGAACCGGTCTGGCTGACGGTCGGGCCGGATCTGTCGCTGACGCTGGGGAATGATATCGTGTCGCAGGCGGGTCTGGCGCAGGCGCTGGCGCAGGCCACCGGGGGCGACCATGACAGGCGGGTGTTTCTGCGCGCCGATCAGGCGGTCAGCTATGGCGATCTGATGAATGTGATGAATGCGCTGCGTCAGGCGGGCTGGCTGAAAATTGCGCTGGTCGGGCTGGAGGGTGCCGAGGCCGCCCCGGCAGCGGGCGACCAGCCGACATGAGCGCGGCGCGCAAGGCCCTGCGGGACGGGGCGGTCTGGGGCATCGCCGGTCTGGCGGTGATCGCGGCGCATCTGGGGGCGGGTTACGCCCTGTCGCGGGTGACGGTGGTGGGTGCGGTGCCCGGCCTGCCCGACGCCATACATATCGACATGGAGGCCCTGCCGCCCAAGGGCGATGCGCTGGACACCACCCCCGACAGCGAGGATCTGGCATCCGAGGAATCCAGCCCCGAACAGCCCGAGGAAACCGAACCAGAGCCCGCGCCACAGCCCGAGCTTGCCCCCCCCGCGCCGGATTTCCTGCCGCCGCCGCTGACCGAATTACCGCCGTTAAGCGACCTTGCGCTGGCTGACGCGGCTGTGCTGCCGCCGGTCAGCGATGCCCGCCCGGTGGCGCGGCCCGACCGGCCCAAGCCGGAACCCAAACAGCGCGCCAAGGTCCAGCCAAAGGTTGATCGCAAACCGGCGAAGGACAAGCCCAAACCCCCCGCCGCGCAGGCGTCCAGCCGCAGCGGCCAGCGCGGCGACCCCGATGGGGTGCGGACGGGCCGCGACAGCCGGGGCGATGGCGCCAGCCGGGCACAGGTCGCCAGCTGGCAGGCGCAGGTCGGGGCGCGCATCATCCGCCATATGCAGCGCACCCGCGTTCAGGGGCGCGGCCAGCGGGTCAGCATCAATATGCGCATTACCATTGCGGCCAATGGCTCGGCCACCGGGCAGTTGGGGCGATCCACCGGGGATGCGCGGATGGACGCGGCGCTGCGGCGTCAGGCGGCGCGGCTGCCACGGCTGCCGGCACCGCCGGGCGGGCGGCCGGTGACGGTGACCCTGCCGGTGACGATTGTCTTCCGCTGACCGGGGTGCCGGGGGCGGGTCCGGGATTGGGTATTTGGGCAACGAAGAAACCCGCTGCGGCGTGGTTTCCGCACTGTGCAACCGGGTGACGCGGCGGGGTGTCGCGTCGTGAGTGGGCAACAAGAAAGGGGCCGCACGGGGCGGCCCCTTCCCTTGGGACGGCGGTGATTATTTGGCCGGGGCGTCCGAGGCATTGGCCATCAGATAGTCCATGACCAGTGCCTGTTCGGCCTCGTCCAACCCGGCGCGGGGGAACATCGACGGTGTGATGCCCTTCCACTGAAGCTGGGTAAAGGCACCGGGGTCGCGCGGGCCGTGACAGACCGTGCAGCGTTCAAAGAACAGCTTTTCGCCCGGCGTCATATCGGCATACAGCGCCTCGGTCAGGGCGGTGATGCGGTCCAGCGCCAGCTTGTCCTCGGGCAGGTCGGGCATCTCGGCGCCCTCGATGATGGCCGGCTTTTCATAGGCGGTGTTCGGGCCTTCCGGGTCCTCGCATTTGCGCATACTGACAAGGCAGGTATTGGCCGTGGTCGCCTGCGACAGCCCCGAAGACCGCTGGGTCGAGGTCAGGAAATTCGCCAGACCCGAGTTGCAGCGCCCCTTGCTGTCAAGCTGTGGCCATGCGCCTTCATAGATCGACACCACGCCGGGCATGATCTCGTCCGAGACGACAGCCCCGGCGATGACGGTGCCGCGGTCGTTATACAGTTCGACCAGATCGCCATCCTCGATCCCGCGGGATGCGGCGTCTCCGGCGTTGATGCGCACCGGCTCCCGGCCCTGCACCTTATAGATGCCGCGCAGGGTTTCGGACTGGTCCATCTGGCTGTGCAGGCGGAACCACGGGTGCGGGCTGACCATGTGCAGCTGACCGTCCCTGGCGTTGCCCAGGTATTCATGCGGTTCCATCCAGACCGGCATACCGGGGCAGTCGTCCAGTTTCTGATCCGCGATATTGGCGCAGAACATTTCGATCCTGCCGGATTTGGTGTGCAGCGGATGGGCCACCGGGTCGGTATAGAAATCGCCGTGGCGCACCCATTGGCGGGCCTCTTTGGGCATTTCAAGCCGGACGAAACCCTGTTCCCAGAATTCCTCGAACGGCATGACCTTGGCCGCGTCGGAACGGTCGTAAGACGCCTGAACGTGGTCGATAATGTCCAGCCCTTCGGTGAACTGCGTCCACAGGTCCAGCTTGTCGGCCAGATCGGCGAAGATCTCGTAATCCGGTTTGCTTTCCCCGATCGGGTCGATGACCTTTTTCATCGCATAGACGCGGTCATTCGAATAGGTCCCGCCCGAGCTGATATCGTCGCGTTCCAGCGTCGAGCAGGCGGGCAGAACAATATCGGCCCACCGCGTTGCCGCCGTCCACCACACGTCCTGCGACACGATGGTTTCAACTTTTTGCAGCGCCTTGATCAGCCGGTTGGTGTCCTGCTGGTGCGACATGAAGTTGTTGCCGGCGTTATAGATCATCCTGACGTCGGGATAGACGCCCTTGTTGCCGTTATAGACAAAGTCCATGCCGGGGTTTTCCAGCATTTCCGTAATGCGCGAGGCCGGGCAGATGCCCTTGACCAGGTTGCGGCCCTGCGACAGGCCGGTCGGCACCGCCTTGCCCGATTGCGGCATCCCGCCGCTGCCATAGTGCCACGAAAAGCCCACGCCTTCGCCCGGCTTGCCGATCTTGCCGCACAGCGCGGAAAAGTTGATGATCGCCCAATGGGTCATTTCGCCGTGATGGGCGCGTTGCAGCGACCATGCGCCCGCGATCTCGGTGCGTTTGGTGGCCATCAGCTCGGCCAGTTCGCGGATCTTGGCGGCCTCGATCCCGGTGATGGCGGCGGCCCATTCGGGGGTTTTCGGGGTGCCGTCATCCTCGCCCTTCAGATAGGCGATATACTGATCGGCGCCGACAGTGTATTTGTCCAGATAGGCCCGGTCTTCCAGACCTTTTTCCAGCACATGATAGCCCATGGCCGCGAACAGCGCCACGTCGGTATTGGGCACGATGCGCACCCAGTCGGCATTCAGATATTTGTCCGATGCCGTGCGCTGCGGGTTGATCGAGATGAACCGGGTGCCGTTATCGCGGATTTCCTCCCACGGGGCATACATGCCGTGATCCGCGACGCTGAATTCGATGCGGTTGTTCTTGATCGGGTCACAGCCGACCAGCACGAAGACCTCGGTATGATCGCGGATGACCTCCCACGCGGTTTGCGCGGAATAAACCTCCATATCGCCGATAATATGCGGCAGGCTGATCTGCGACGCCCCGCCGGACCAGTCGCCCTGGGTGTTGGTGCAGCCCCCCAACAGGTTGAAGAACCGGCCCTGCAACACGTTGGGTTTCATGATCCCGGCATGGGCCCACCCGCCATAGGACGAGCTGAAGATCGCCTCGTTGCCATGCGTTTCGACGGTGTCCAGAATCGCCTTGGCGACCAGGTTCAGCGCGGTATCCCAGTCGGTCTGGACATACTCTTCCTTGCCGCGCAGTTCGGGCTTGGTGTCGCCGCTGTCCCAGCCTTCCAGATAGGATTTGCGCACCATCGGATAGTCGATGCGCGATTTGTCATAGACGCGGTCCTTGACGCCATAGGCCAGCATTTCGGTCGGGCGCGCGTCCAGATCCATCAGGCTGTTGATGCCGACAATCTGGCCATCCTTCACCACGGCCTCGAACGGGCCGAAATGGGTGGCGTGGAAAACCCGCCCGGTGAACGAGTTGGGGTCAATGGATGCCAGCGCGGTCGAGGACATCAGCCGCGCCGAACCCAGCGCGGCGGCGGTGCCGATCAGGAACCCGCGGCGGGTGGGGGAATGAAAGGTCATGGCAACCTCCTTTTGAATTCGCTGGCGTCACCCTAGCACAGGCAGGGCGAAAATTCTTGACTTGGACCAAAAGCTGCTGTGCAAGAATGTAAAGAAATGTAACAACCCGGTCCACCCGATGCCCGCACATATCGTCATTGTCGAGGACGACCCGATCACCCGCCGCCGCCTGTCGGCCTATCTGTCGGCCAATGGCTATCGCGTGACCGAGGCCCCCGATGCCGACACGATGGAACAGATCATCGACACCGACCCGCCGGAATTGCTGATCGTGGACATCAACCTTGACGGCAAGGACGGGCTGACCATCACCCGCGAACAGCGGTCCCGCTCGCAGGTGGGGATCATTCTGCTGACCAGCCGCGATGACCAGATCGACCGGATCGTGGGGCTGGAAATGGGCGCGGATGATTACGTCACCAAGCCCTTTGACAAGCGCGAATTGCTGGCCCGCGTCAAGAACCTGCTGACCCGGATCGCGGCCATCGGGCAGGCCCCGGACGGGCCGGCGCCCCTGTCCGATTTCGGGCGCTGGCGCTTTGACCGTATCCGCCGGCGGCTGGTTTCGGCACAGGGTGTGGTGCCGCTGACGCGGTCGGAATTCGACCTGCTGCACGCGCTGACCGCCCGCCCCGGCATTACCCTGTCGCGCACCCGCCTGTTCGAGGCCATCGGTCAGCCCAACGCCGCCCCCGACAATCGCAGCATCGACGTGCTGGTCGGCCGCCTGCGCCGCAAGATCGAGGATGACCCCGCCGCCCCGGACTGGCTGTTGACGGTGCATGGGCAGGGCTATGTCTTTGCCGACCCGCGCGCAGCGGCACAGCGCGGCGCCTGAACCCGCAGCCCGCGCCCGGCGACAGGACGGGGGTCAATGACCCTTCGCGCCGTGGCCAGACCAGCGGTCAGCCCTTCACCCGTGCCCAAGGCCGCGCTTTAGCCGTTATAACCGCAGGTCCAGCCGCGCCGCCGCCGCGCGCAGCGCCTGCGCGGCCTGATCGGCCAGCGCGGGCAGGGCGGCCAGCGCTGCCTTGGGGGTCTGGCCGTCGCGGGCGGCGGCCTCGATCGCGGCCAGATGCGCGGTCAGCCCGTCCAGCGCAAAATTCGCCGCCGCCCCTATCAGCCGATGCGCGCGGGCGCGGATTGTGTCGGTGGCCAGCCCGGCCTGTGCCAGCCCGGAAACCGCCGCAGGCAGGTCGGCCAGAAAGGCGCGGACCAGATCGGCGGTGATGTCGGCACCGATATCGGCGCAATCGGCGCGCAGGCTGGCGGTCACCGGGTCATCTGCGCCCCCCTCTGCCGGGGGAACCTCGGGCGGGGAAACGGCTGTCGGCACGGGATGCGGCTCTGGCGCGTCGGGCGGCGGGGGTGCGGCGGCAATGTCGGGGGTCAGCAGCGCCGCCAGCATCCGGGCCGAGGCCGGCTTGACCAGCACCTGATCCACCGCCAGCCGCTGGCGCGTGGCGGCATCGTCCCCCGGCATCGAGGCCGTCAGCGCCACCCGTCGCGCCGGATGCCCCGCCCTGCGCAGGGCCGCCGCGACCTGCGCGCCATCCATATCGGGCAGGCCAAGGTCGATCAGGATCAGATCAAATTCCCCTGCGGGCGCCTGACCCGGACCCGCAGCGGGGTCAAGCGCCAGCCGCAGCGCCTCGGCCCCGGTGGCGGCCTCGGTCACCTCGGCGCCAAGCCGCTCAAGACAGCCGCGCGCCACCATCCGGTTCACCGGATGATCGTCGATCACCAGAACCCGGATCGGGGCGGCGTGCCTGCGGGTTTCTTCGTTGCCCAAATACCCGGCCGCGCCCGCCACCATTGACCGGGCCTGATGGTCGCGTCCCGCCGCCACCTGTTCCGGGTCGCCAAAGGCCAGCGGCACGGTCAGGGTAAAACACGACCCCGCCCCCGGCGCGCTTTGCACCACCAGCCCGCCGCCCATGGCCTGCGTCAGCCGCTGCGCGATGGCCAGCCCCAGTCCCAGCCCCTCGATCCCGCGTTCAGGGTCGGCGCGCTCATAGGCGCTGAACACCCGCGACACGGTGTCCGGGCGCATACCGGGGCCGGTGTCGCGCACCGCCAGCGACAGCACCGGCTGGCCCGCGTCATCCTGCGCCAGATCGACCGACAGGCTGACCCCGCCCTGCGCGGTGTATTTCACCGCGTTCGAGATCAGGTTCAGCATCACCTGACGGATCTTGCCGGCATCGCCATACAGCGTCACCGGTCCCTGCGCCGACAACCCGCTGCGTGCCTGCAAACCCTTGGCGGCGGCTTGGGCGCGCAGATGACCGTCCAGCTGACCGACCAGCGCGCGCAGGTCGAAATGGCTGCGAATCAGCGCGTCACCCTGTGGCGGGGCGGCGGAAAAGGTCAGGATGTCATTGACCAGCGCCAACAGATCCGCCGCCGACTGGCGCGCGATGCGGGCGCGGTCGCGCTGTGCGGCGGGGGCCTGTTCCAGATCGGCCTCCAGCAGGTCCAGCATCCCCAGCACGCCATTCAGGGGGGTGCGGATCTCGTGGCTCATGCGGGCCAGAAAATCGGTCTTGGCGCGGCTGGCGGCCTCGGCGCGGTCGCGGGCGGCGTCATGGGCCTGCATTTCGGCCACCAGATCGCCGGTGCGCACGCGCACGGCCTGTTCCAGATCGCGGCGCAGACGCCGTGCCTGTTCCGAGCGCTGGCGCAGGATCTCAAGCGCGCGTTCCATGCGCCCGATCTCGTCCTCGCCGCTGATCGCGATTGGCCCGTCATGGCGCCCGCGCGCCACGCTGACAATGGCCGATGACACCGCCGCCAGCCGCGCCACGATGCGCCGCCGGGCAAAGCGCCACGCCGCCAGCCCCCCGGCCAGCGCCAGCGCCAGCAGCCCCGCCAGCCCGGCCAGCCCGATGCGGGCACTGGCCTGAAGCCGTTCCAGCTTGCGGTCGGTCTGTGCCAGAACCTCGGTCTCGGCGCGATGGGCGGCGCTGGCCAGCCCGGCCAGATTGGCGCGCAGCCCGGTCAGCGCCGCGTCCAGCCGCATCCCGGTGGCGATCAGCCGGGACTGGCGCTGAAATGCCCCCTCCGGTCCGGTGCTGGCCATCAGCGCCGCGACCAGTTCGGCCCCCCGGCTGCGCGCCGTCTGCCCCGGCATATCGGCCAGCCGGGCACGCGCCAGCCGCATTGCCTGTGCCAGATCTTCGCGCAGCCGCAGCACTTGCGCGCTGTTGGTCTGGTCGCGCAGCGCAAACAGCACCGCCCCGGCCTGTGCCACGGCACCCGACAATTCGGTCAGCCGTTCAAAGGCAAAGAAATCGCGGTCGGCCAGCGCGTCAAGCCGGGCGCGGGTGTCGCGGCCCGGATGGGCATACAGGTCAGCGATGCCGGCGGTGACGCGGATGCGGGCGATGTCGATCTGGCCTTCGGCCAGCGCGGCCAGTTCGGCCTGTTGCGGGATCAGCCGCGCCAGCGCCGCGTCCAGCGCCGCCACCTGGTCCAGCCGGTCGCGGGCGCGGGCGTGCAGCGTATCCATCCGCGCCCGCAACGTGTCGGTGCGCAGGGTGCTGGCCAGCCCCGGCCCGGCATCCGTGCCCTGCGGGGTCAGCACCCGCGCCGCGGCGGCAATGCGGTCCAGACCCTGATGCAGCTGACGATGCACCTGTTCCAGCGCCTCGGGGCTGTCGGCGCGGCCATAGGCGGGGGCCAGTTCCGCCAGCCGGACGCTTTGCGCGGCCAGGGCGCGGGCGGCCTCGGCGGCGGGCAGATTGCGCTGGATCAAGGCGCGGCTTTGTGCGCTTTGATACAGGTTCGCCCCAATCGCGGCGACACCAACCAGCAGGGACAGCCCCAGAATGACGGCCATCACCCGCAATAATTGTTTGTCGAAACCGCTGTGCCTCATGTCCCGGTTCTATGCCGCGCTGCGCGGTGCGGCAATCGCCCTGCTGCTGGCGGTATCGGGGCCTGTTACCGCGCAACCCGCCGCAACCGGTGCCGAGCTGTGCGTGCTGGTGCCGCATTTCAAGGATGAATACTGGATCAGCGTCGGCTTCGGGCTGGAGGCCGAGGCCCGCCGCCGCCATTTGTCGCTGTCACTGCACGAGGCCGGGGGCTATCGCGCGCTGGACCGGCAGATTGCGCAGCTTGATGCCTGCGCGGCAGATGATTCGGCGGCGGTGCTGATCGGTGCGGTGTCGCGCGACGACCCGGCGCTGTTGGCAGCGGTGGCGCGGGCGGCGCGGGTCAAGCCGGTCTGGGGGCTGGTCAACGCGCTGGATTCGCCCGATCTGGCCGGGCGTGTCGGCGTCGACTGGCGGCAAATGGGCGCGGCGGTGGGCGATTACCTGCGCGCGCGCCACCCCAGTGGCGGGCCTCAGGTGACGGCGGTGCTGATCTCGGGTCCGGTTCAGGCGGGCTGGACACCGCTGGTCGAGGGCGGCTTGCGCGCGGCGCTGCGCAACAGCGCGGTCCGGCTGGCTTGGGTGTTCAGCGCCGATACCGGCCTGCGCCAGCAGATGGTTCAGGTCGAGGCCGCTTTATCGCTGGACCCGGCCCCGGATTACATCATCGGATCGGCCCCCGCGATCGAGGCCGCGATGGGTCTGCTGCGCGGGCGGGCGGGGCCGCAGCCGGTGCTGATTGCGACCTATGTCAGCCATTCGATGCGGCGCGGTCTGCAAAACGGGCAGGTGGCCGCGCTGCCTTTCGATGACCCGGTGCGGCAGGGTGAGATGGCGGTGGCGCGGGCCAGCGGCGCGGTCGGTGCCGATGATCCGCCGCTGGCGGTGCGGCTGGTGGGGCAGGGGGATGCGGCGGGCCTGCGCCTGTCGCCCGCCGGATATATGCCGCCGATCCGCTGAAGGGGGTGGGGTGCTGATATCCATTCCTCCGCCTGATCGCGCGGCTGATCCGCCGCCTGCGCATTCGCCGCGAAACCGCCCGCAGGGTGACAGCCCCGCCGCCCCACGCCTGACCGCGTGGCGGCTGTTCTTTCCGCTGGCCGCGCTGGCGGCGGCGCTGTGGCCGCTGTTGCCCGTGATGCTGGGGCAGGGGACCGGGGGGCACGCGCTGGTGCTGGTGCCGGGTCTGGCTGGTGCGGCAATGGCCGGATATGCGCTGACCGCGCTGCCGGGCTGGGATGGCGGGCCGGTGCCGGCACCTGCGGCGCTGACAGGGCTGGCGGCGGTCTGGCTGGCGGGGATGATCGGCGTGGCATTGGGGGCGGGGCTGGCGATCTGGCCCTTTGCGCTGGGGCTGGCCGCGCTGTTGCTGCGCCGTCGCCACGGCAAGCGGCGGCGGCTGGCGGTGGCGGGTGTGATGTTGGCGCTGGCGGGGCTGGTGACGCTGGGGGCTGCGCGACCGGCGGTGCTGTTGGTCGCGGCGCTGATCGCGGGCATTGGCGGGCGCGCGGTTCCGGCCTTTCTGGCCAGTGCGGCCAGGGCCCCCACCCCGCCGCTGGACCGTGCTGCGCAGGCGCTGCCGGTTGTGGCGCTGGCCGGGGCGGTCTGGCCGCCGCTGGCGCTGGTCGCGGCGGGGCTGGCGCTGGCACAGATGCGGCGCTGGCCGTGGCGCGGGATGCGCCCGGCGGGGGCGTTGCTGGTGGCGGGCTGGCTGTGGCTGGCACTGGGTCTGGCGCTGTGGGGTCTGGCGGGGCTGACCCCGGCGCTGTCGCCGCTGGCCGGGCTGCACGCGCTGGCGATGGGGGCGATGGGCGGCATGATCATGGCGATTGGCGGGCGCGCGGGCTTTCCCCGCCAGAACGGCATTCCGGCGGCACCACCGCTGGCGATTGCGGCGGGTCTGGCAGTTGGGCTGGCCTGCCTGTTGCGGCTGGCGGCGGTGCTGACGGGTGACGCGGCCTTGCTGCTGATGGCGGCGGCGCTGTCGTGGTCGCCTGGCTGGCTGGTCTGGCTGGCGATGCTGGTGCCGCATTTGCGCGGCCCGGCGATCCGCCCTGCCTTTTCGGGCCGGGTGACGCCGGATTGACCGCATGTCAGTTGGACAGTTCCGGCGCGGGGGCTTAAAACCCCCCGAAACCATCAGGAAGCACCCATGACCGATGATCCCCGCCCGATTCTGAAACTGGACCGGATCAGCCGCCGCTTTGGCGCCACCTGCGCGCTGGACGCGGTGTCGCTGGACATCCGGCGCGGCGAGGTGGTCTGTCTTGTCGGGCCGTCGGGTTGCGGGAAATCCTCGCTTTTGCGGCTGATCGCGGGGGTGGATGTGCCCGACAGCGGTGCCATCACGCTGGATGGCCGCCAGATCGCCGGGCCGGACGGCTTTGTCGAGCCGGAAAACCGCCATGTCGGCTTTATGTTTCAGGATTACGCGCTGTTTCCGCACCTGACCGTGCGCGACAATATCCTGTTCGGGCTGAAACACCTGCCCCGCGCACAGGCCGCCGCACAGGCCGATGCGGTGATCGCGCGCATCGGGCTGGGGGCCTTGGTGGCGCGTTACCCGCACACCCTGTCGGGCGGCGAACAACAGCGCGTCGCGCTGGCCCGTGCTCTGGCGCCGCAGCCGCTGGTGCTGTTGATGGACGAGCCGTTTTCGAACCTTGACCGCGGTCTGCGCGAATATGTCCGCGAGGAAACGCTGGCCACGCTGCGCGATATGGGCGCGACCGCGATCATCGTCACCCACGACCCCGAAGAGGCCCTGTCCGTGGGTGACCGCGTGGTGCTGATGCGCGATGGCCGGGTGGTGCAGGCGGGCACCGGTTATCAGCTGTATGACCGGCCCAATTCGATTTACGCGGCGCGGTTTCTGGGGCCGTGCAACCAGTTGCCCGCACAGGTCGCGGGCGGCCGGGCGCGCACCGCGTTGGGCGATTTTGCCGCACCCGGCTTTGCCGAGGGGGCAGCCGTGGTGGTCTGTATCCGTCCGCAGGCGCTGTTCCCGGTCGAGATTTGCGCCGATCACATCACCGCCGATCAGCGCGGCACCCTGACCGACCGCGCCTTCATGGGCGAGGTCGAGCAACTGACCCTGCGCGTCGCCGGGCTGGACCAGCCGGTGCGGATGCGCACCACGCGGCGCCTGAACAGCATGATGGGCGAGGTGGTGCGCTTTGGTGTCGACACCAAACAGGTGATGATCTTCCCGCCCGAGGCTGACAGCGCCCCTACCCCGGTTGCCCGCAGCTGATCGCGGCACCCGTCCCCGGCACGACGCGGCGCGACGCTGCACCGGTCGGGGCGGATGGTCAGGCATTGACGGCAAGCCCCGGCAAGTCCGACTAAAATTCTTGGCAAAATACTTGACCGGAAAACTTAGATATGGCACCCGGTCAGGAATATGGCGCCGCGGCGCCCCGTTTCGTGACCTGAATGAGGCCGTATCATGACTGCTTTTCCCGCCCTGCGTCTGACCCTGATGGGTGGTGTTCTTGCCGCTGTCGCCGCCCCGGCGCTGGCTGATGAGGTCAATATCTATACCACGCGCGAGCCGGGGCTGATCCAGCCGCTGCTGGACGCCTATACCGAAAAGACCGGCGTCAAGGTCAACACCGTGTTCATGAAGGATGGCCTGCCCGAGCGCGTGGCCTCGGAAGGGGCCAGCTCGCCCGCGGATATTCTGATGACGGTCGATGCCGGTAAACTGGCTGATCTGGTCGACAAGGGCCTGACCCAGCCGGTCGATTCGGCGGTGCTGACCGATGCGGTGCCGGAAAACCTGCGCGACCCCGGCCATAACTGGTTCGCCCTGTCGATGCGCGCCCGTGTGCTGTATGCCGCCAAAGATCTGGATCTGGACCATTTCCATTACGCCGATCTGGCCGACCCGAAATACAAGGGCAAGGTCTGTATCCGGTCGGGCCAGCATCCGTATAACACGGCGCTGTTCGCCGCCTATGACGTGCATCATGGGGCCGAGGCCACGCAAAGCTGGCTGGCCGGCATCAAGGACAATCTGGGGCGCAAGGCCGGCGGGTCCGACCGCGAGGTCGCCAAGGATATTCTTGGCGGGATCTGCGACCTTGGCTTTGCCAATTCCTATTATGTCGGGCTGATGCGGTCCGGTAAGGGCGGCGAGGAACAGAAAGCCTGGGGTGACGCGATCAAGGTCATCCTGCCGACCTTTGAAAACGGCGGCACGCATGTGAATATCAGCGGTGCCGCGGTGGCCAAAAACGCCCCGCATCGCGATCAGGCGGTGGCGCTGCTGGAATATCTGGTCTCGGACGAGGCGCAAAAGATCTATGCGCAGGCGAATTACGAATACCCGATCAAGCCGGGTGTCGCCGTGGACCCGATCATTGCCGAATTTGGCGAACTGAAGGTCGACCCGACCCCGATGACCGAAATCGTCGCCAAGCGCAAAGAGGCCAGCGAGCTGGCTGAAAAAGTCGGCTTCGACAACTGATCACGCAAAGGGGCCGGGCGGGCTGACCCGTCCGGCCAGTCACATATGGTCGCCACCGTCCCCGCCGACGCCAGCCACGCCACAATCCGCAAAACCGCCCGACCCCGGTCAGGGCGGCTTTGGGTGTTCGGGCTGGCCGCGATTGCCGCACTGGTCGCGGTGCCGGTTCTGGCGCTGGTCTGGCAGGCGGCGCATGGGTCGGACGGGCTGTGGCCGCATCTGATGGCCTATGTGCTGCCGCAGGCGGTGCGGCAGACGGCGGTGCTGCTGGCCGGGGTGGGGGTGCTGGTGACGCTGATCGGCACCTCGACCGCGTGGCTGGTGACGGCTTACGACTTTCCGGGGCGGCGGGCGCTGGAATGGATGCTGCTGCTGCCGCTGGCGGTGCCGACCTATATCATCGCCTATGCCTATCTGGATATTCTGCATCCGCTGGGACCGGTGCAGGGGGCGATCCGCGCGATCCTTGGCTATGACAGCCCGCGCGACTTCCGCCTGCCCGACATCCGGTCGATGGCGGGCTGTATCCTGCTGCTGGGGCTGGTGCTGTATCCCTATGTTTACCTGACCACGCGGGCGATGTTTCTGACCCAGGCCGCCAACCTGGTCGAGGCGGCGCGATCACTTGGGGTGACGCGGCGCGGGGTGTTTGCGCGCGTCGCCCTGCCGCTGGCGCGTCCGGCCATTGCGGTGGGGGTGTCGCTGGCGCTGATGGAGGCCCTGAACGACATCGGCGCGGTCGAATTTCTGGGTATCCGCACCCTGACCAATTCCGTCTATACCACATGGGTCACGCGGTCCGACCTGCCGGGGGCGGCGCAGATTGCGCTGGTCATGCTGGCGGTGGTGGTGGCGCTGGTGGTGCTGGAACGGTGGGCACGGCGGCGCCAGCGATACTGGACCAGCGCACAGCGGGCGCGGCCATTTGCGCGGCACCGGCTGGGGCGCGGGGCCGGGCTGGCGGCGCTGGGGCTGGGTCTGGTTCCGGTGCTGCTGGGGTTTGTCTTTCCCGCCCTGCACCTGTCAATCGAGGCCGCCCGCCGCCTGAACAGCGCCGGCCTGTCGCCCAAATTGGCGGGCGAGGCGCTGAACACCGTTCTGTTATCGGCGGCGGCGGCGGCGCTGGTGGTGGCGCTGGGGCTGGTGGTGGCCTTTACCGGGCGGGCGCTGCCATCGCGGCTGACCGGGGTGCTGGGGCGGATCTCGGCCGTGGGTTATGCCATGCCGGGGACGGTGGTGGCGATTGGCATCCTGATCCCGGTCGCGGCGCTGGATCGCAGCATCGACGCGGCGGCGCGCGACTGGTTCGGGGTTTCGACCGGGTTGCTGATGATCGGGTCGGGGGCGGCGCTGTGTTATGCCTATGTGGTGCGGTTCCTGACCATGGGCGCGGGGGCGGTGGAATCGGGGCTGACCCGGTTGCCGCGGTCCTTCGACCATGCGGCGCGCTGTCTGGGGCAAAGCGCGGGCGGCACGTTGCGGCATGTGCATCTGCCGCTGTCGCGCACCGCGATGGCCACGGCGGCGCTGCTGGTCTTTGTCGACTGCATGAAGGAACTGCCGGCGACACTGTTGCTGCGGCCACTGAATTTCGAGACCCTGTCCACGCATCTGTATGGCGAGGCCGCGCGCGGCACCTATGAAGAGGCCGCCATCGCCGCGCTGCTGATCGTCGCGGTCGGCACCCTTCCGGTGATCGCGCTGGCCCGGATCGGGGCGCGCGGGCGCTGATACGCCCACGCGATGCGGTGATCAGTCGTTCAGGATCGCCACCGCGCGGGTGAACCCGGCAGAGGCCTTGTGGATCTTGAACGGGAAACAGCTGATCATAAAGCCGGTCGCGGGCAGCTGGTCCAGATTGGCCAGCTTTTCCAGGTGGCAATAGCCGCGATCCATGCTGGCGCGGTGGCCTTCCCAGATGATCGCGGGATCGCGGGTTTCGTTCCATGCCTGCATGGTGTGGATAAAGGGCGCGTCCCATGACCAGCCATCGGTGCCGGTGATGCGCACGCCGCGTTCGGTCAGCCAGTTGGTCGCCGCCCGCCCGACGCCGCAGCCCCGCGACACATAGTCGGGCTGACCATAGCGCCCGCCCGCGGCGGTGTTGATGACCACGATGTCCAGCGGTTGCAGGTCGTGGCCGATGCGGGTCAGTTCGGCTGCGATATCTTCGGGGGTGACGACATAGCCATCCGGCAGGGCGCGGAAATCCAGCTTGACGCCGGGCTGGAAGCACCAGTCCAGCGGCACCTCGTCGATGGTGATGGCGCGCTGGCCGCCATCCATGGTCGAATGGTGATGATAGGGCGCGTCCAGATGGGTGCCGGTATGGGTCGACAGCTGCATCAGTTCAATCGCCCATCCCTCGCCGCCGGGCAGGTCATCGGCGGTCAGGCCGGGAAAGAAGCCGGTCAGTTGCGGCGCGGTCTGGCTGTGGTCAAGATAGGTGATCTGGGGTTCCGCCCCCGGCGGGTCCGAGGCGATCCCGGCCATCAGCGGCACCGAAAGGTCAATGATCTTGCGCGTCATTTCAAATGATCCTGTCAAAGCTGAAGAATGCATTGCATTAGCGGCTGGGGGCCGGCGGGGCGAGTGCCCGCCTGCCGCAGCGTCAACACAACTGCGCGAGCAATCCGCGCAGATCAGCGCCGCGCAGGGGGTATTTGGGCAACGAAGAAACCTGTGCCGTCAGGGCAGGGGGCCGGTTTGCCACAGCCGGATTTTCAGCCCGCCATGGGCGATATAGGGACCGGGCGCGCGCAGCGGCAGGCCGGTGGCGCGGGCCAGTGCCGCATCGGCGGTGACAATGCCCACGCGCCAGCCGGAAAAGCGGGTTTTCAGCGTGCTGCCCATTTGTGCGTGGATGGCGAACAACAGCCCCTTGTTGCCGATGCGCGTGCCATAGGGTGGGTTGACGATGACCAGACCGGGCGGGCCATCGGGGCGGGGCAGGTCGGCCACCGCGATCTGTTGCAGGTCGATCAGCCCGCCCACGCCCGCGCGATCGGCATTGGCGGTGGCCATGCGCACCGCCCCGGCATCACGGTCGCGGCCATAAAAGCGCAGATCGGTCTGGCGCGGGGTTGCGGCCCCTTCGCGCATCCGGTCCCATGCTGCGGGGTCAAAGCTGGCCAGCGTTTCAAAGCCAAAGCTGCGGGACCGGCCGGGGGCAAGGTTGGTGGCGATTTCGGCGGCCTTGATCGGGAAGGTGCCTGATCCGCACATCGGGTCAAGCACCGGTTCCGCCCCGTCATAGCCACAGTCGCGCAGCAGCATGGCCGCCATGGTTTCACGCATCGGGGCCTTGGACACGGCCTGTTTATGCCCGCGTTTGTGCAGCGATTCCCCGGATGTGTCGATGCTGACGGTGCAGAAATCATCCTCGATCCGCACCTTCAGGACCAGCGTGGCATCCGGGGTGATCGGGGCGCCGAGGGTGTCGGCAATCGCGGCTTCGATCCGCTGGGTGGCGGCGCCGGCGTGATAGATGCGTGATTTGCGGCAGGTGGTTTCGACCCGCAGCGGACGGTCGGGCCGCAGCACCGCGCCCCAGTCGACGCGGCGGGCGCGCTTGTCCAGCTGCGCCAGATGCATGGCCCGGAACCCGGCGATCCGTGCCAGCACCCGCGTTGCCCCGCGCGACCACAGATTGGCCCGCCAGACATCGGGCCAGCCGCCGTGAAAGCCCACCCCGCCGGGTTCGGGCTGTGCGTCGGTCCAGCCCAAGGCGCGGGTTTCGGCCAGCAGCGGGGCCTCAAGCCCCGGCGTCGCGACCAGAAAGATCGGGAAGGACGTATCGGTCATGGCGCCCCCTTTGCCGCATCCGCGGGCATGACGCCCGCTTCTAGGGCAGCGGCGGGGGCGCGACAACCGGGCTTAGCGCTGCATCACATAGGTGCCGGGGGCGGGGCACAGCGCATCGCCCATCGCCGGGGCCGGGGCGGGCGCATCGGACCGCGCCGCCAGCCAGTCGGCCCATGCAGGCCACCACGACCCGTCCTGCGCGCTGTTGGCCGCCATCCAGTCATCGGCATCCTGATAGGGCGCGTCGCGGGCGGTGGTGGCGATGCGGAAATGCCGGTGCGGGTGGCCGGGTTCGGACACGATGCCCGCGTTATGGCCACCGCTGGTCAGGATGAAGGTGGTCTGGGTCTCGGTCAGGCGCTGGATCTTGAACACCGATTTCCACGGCGCGACATGGTCGGTTTCGGTGCCGACGGCACAGATCGGCAGGCGCAGATCCGACAGCGCGATGCGGCGCCCGGCCAGTTCGTATTTGCCATTCGACAGCCGGTTTTCCAAAAACAGCTGGCGCAGATATTCGGAATGCATCCGCGCCGGCATCCGGGTGCCGTCATCGTTCCAGACCATCAGATCGTTGCTGTGGCGCGGCTCGCCCATCAGGTATTCATGCACGATACGCGACCACAGCAGGTCGCGCGCGCGCAGGGTGGTAAAGGCCCCCGACATCTGGCTGGAATCGAGATAGCCGCGTTCCGCCATCACATCCTCGAGCAGCGACACCTGCGCCTCGGAGATGAATTGCGTGACCTCGCCCGCCTCGGAGAAATCGACCTGCGCAGCAAACAGCGACAGCGAGGCCAGACGGTCATCGCCGCGCCGTGCCATATCGGCCGCGGCAATCGTGGCCAGCGTGCCACCAAGGCAATAGCCCGCCAGATGCACCTTTTGCGCGCCGGTGATCCGGGTGATCTGGTCCAGCGCCGCCATCGGACCTTGGGCGACATAATCGGCCATGGACAGGTCGTGATCTTCGCGCGTGGGGTTGCGCCAGGACAGCATAAAGACGGTAAAGCCCTGATCCACCAGCCATTTCACCATCGAATTATGCGCTGACAGGTCAAGGATGTAATATTTCATGATCCATGCCGGCACGATCAGGATCGGCTGGGGATGGGTCTTTTCGGTGGTGGGGGTGTATTGAATCAGCTCGGCCAGATGGGTGCGGGCGACGACCTGACCGGGGGTTGTGGCCAGCCCCTTGCCGACCTGAAGCGCGGGGTCGTCGGGGATGTCTGAACCGGGGCGCAGGTCATCGGCCAGATTCATCGCCCCCTGCACCAGATTGGCCCCGCCGGTTTCCATCGTGCGCCGCATCAGCGCCGGGTTCAGCCACGGGATATTGGCCGGGCACAGCATGTCCAGCCATTGCCGGGCGGTGAAATCGACGGTGGCGGCATGGCGCGGCGACAGGCCACGCACGTCATGGGTGGCCATGTGCCACCAGTCCTCGACCGACCAGAACCCTTCGCGGATACAGCGGAAGGGCGGTTTGGACCACGCCGCGTCCTGAAAGCGGTGGTCCGAGGCGGCGCGGGCATCGGCCCCGGTGCAGCCGCGCCCGGTGGCCAGCCGCAGGGCCTCGGACATGGCTGTCCCGGCCAGTTGTGCCTGACGGCCGGGGGCGCTGGCCAGATGCATGGCCCAATCCAGCCCCGCCAGCCAATAGGCCGATGGCGCGACGCTGCCCGACAGCTGGCCGATCATCCAGCGGGTATCGTGGTCGATTTGCTTGAAAATGCGGTCCGATTGGGTCATGGCGTCCTCGGGCTTGCGGTGGGCTTGGGATGATATGGGACCGCGCGGGCCGGGGGTTCAAGTCCGCGATGGATCTGGTTGCGCAATCATTGCGCGGCGGGCGGGAATTGGCCGGTTTGTGGATATAATGCGAATTATGGAAACTGACTGATGGACCGGCGCGGGTTTCCTTGCCGCATGGCGAAACCGCGCCACGGGTTCGCGGGTTAAGGGGCACAACGACAGGCAGAGGGTGCGATGGGCCACACTGACACCGCGACACGGACGCAACTGGCGCTGGACCGGGCGCGGCTTTGCGTCATCCTGAACCCCGGTTCAGGCCGCAAGGAAAGCGATGCGCTGGCCGCAAAGCTGGAACAGGCGCTGGCGCCACGGGTGGCCGAATACGCGCTGCGGGTGCCGCCCAAGGGGGCGCAGTTGCCAGACCTGGCGAAACAGGCGGTGCAGGACGGATTTGACATCATCGTCGCGGCGGGCGGCGACGGCACGCAATCGGCAGTGGCCGGGGCCGTGGCGGGCAGCGGCGCGGTGATGGGGGTGATCCCCGGCGGGACCTTCAATTATTTCGCGCGCGATCTTGGCGTCGGAGAGACCGTGGACGACGCGCTGGAAACGCTGCTTGGCGGCCAGTGCCGCGACATCGACGTGGGGGACGTGAACGGTCTGATTTTCCTGAACAATATCAGCTTTGGTGCCTATCCCGAGATCCTGAAAACCCGCGAAGACATCTATCACCGCTGGGGGCGCAGCCGGGTTGCGGCCTATTGGTCGGTGATCAAGGCACTGGCCCGGCTGCGGCATCCGCTGCACCTGACGGCGCAGGTCGCTGGCCAGCAACAACACTTCAACACAGCGCTGGCCTTCGTGGCCAAAAGCGCCTTTCAGCTGGACACATTCGGGCTGGAGGGGGCCGACGCCATCCGGCAAGGCCATTTCGCGCTGCTGGTTGCACGGGCGCGGCGGCCGGTGCCGCTGATCGGGGCGGCGTTCCGGCTGGCATTCGGGCTGTCGGCGCGCAATGACGATTTCGACCTGATCTGCGCCGATGAAACCGTAATCCAGACCCGGTCAACCAGTGAACTGGTGGCCCATGACGGCGAAAAAACCCGGATGCGCGGGCCGTTTCACCTGCGGGTGCGGCATGGCGCGCTGCGGGTTCTGGCCCCGGCTGACCCGGCATCGCAGGGGGTGGCATGACCCGGATCGTGCATCTGTCCGACCTGCATTTCGGTTTTCACCGCGCGGCACTGGTGGATGCGCTGCTGGCGCGGATCGCGGCGGCGCGTGCCGATCTGGTGGTGGTGACCGGCGATCTGACCCATCGCGGGACGGCGGCGCAATATCAGGCAGCAGCGGCGTTTCTGCGCCAGATCAGCGCGCCGGTGCTGGCTGTGCCGGGTAATCACGACATGCCGGCCTTTGACCCGCTGACCCGGCTGCGCGACCCGCTGATGCATTGGCGCCACCACATTGCCGCCGATCCGGCGCCGCTGCGCGATGTCGGGCAGCTGCGGGTGATCGGGCTGAACAGTGCCGATCCGTGGGCGTGGCAGCGCGGGCGCATCCGCGCCGCAGACCGGGCGCGGGTGCTGCGCGCGCAGGCGCAGGGGGTGACCAACCTGATCGCCCTGCACCACCCGTTGCAGCACCGCCCCGGCATCGACAAATCGCTGGCGCGGGGGGCGCGGCGGCTGTTGGCGGGGCTGGATGACGGGGGCCGCCATGTGGTGCTGACCGGCCATTTGCACCTGTGGTCGGCGGGGGCATTCCTGCCGCCTGCCCCGCCCGGCGGTCCGGGGCGCGGGGTGTTGCAAATTCAGGCCGGAACCGCCCTGTGCGCCCGCCCCGGTGATCGCCAGAACGAATTCTGCGTGATCGAGTCCGACGGCCCCGATCTGCGCATCGAACGCCATATCGCGCCGATGGCCGAAACCGGCTTTGCCCCGCCCCGGCATCTGGCATTTCGCCATGTCGATGGCGGCTGGCAGGCGGTGCCGCCCCCGGATGCCGGCCCTTTGGGCGCCGGTGGGGGCTGACGCGCGACCAGTCAGAGCCGGTCCGCGAAATGCGCCAGCAGCCGGTGCTTCAGCACCTTCCCGGTTGGTGCGGCGGGCAGGGCGTCGCAGGTCACGATCCGCGATGGCAGTTTGTAATGGGTCAGATGCGCGCGGGCATGGTCCAGCAGCGCGGCCTCGGTCACGGTGCTGCCGGGGCGGATCTGGCAAAAGGCCAGAACCTCTTCATTGCCATTGGCGGGGCGACCGATCACCGCGCTTTGCACCACCTCGGGATGGGTGTTCAGCGCGGCCTCGACCTCGGGGGGGTAGACGTTGAAACCAGACCGGATGATCAGCTCTTTCAAACGGCCCACGATATGCAGCCGGCCCTGTTCGTCGATCCGCCCCAGATCGCCGCTGTGCAGGAAACCCGCCTGATCCAGCACCGCCGCGGTTGCCTGACGGTCGCGGAAATAGCCGGCCATGACATTCGGCCCCCGGATCAGCACCTCGCCCACGCCCGGCTCGCCACCGGTGGGGCGCAGCGTGACCTGAACCCCCGGCAGGGGCGGGCCGACGCTGGTGTCGGGGTCGCCGGGCGGGTTGCGCGTCAGCGTTGCCCCGGCGCTGCATTCGGTCATGCCATAGCCGTTTTGCAGCGCGGTGCCGTAAAATGCCTCGGCCTGACGTTTCCATGACGGGTCCAGCGGCGCCGCCCCTGATGACACATATTTCAGCACGTCGGACCCCAGCGTGGCGCGCCCCTGCGCGCGGGCCTCGGCCATGATCAGGGCGTGCATCTGGGGCACGCCGGGGAACAGCGTCACCCCCTGCCCCAGCGCGTCCAGCACCGCCCCGGCGGCAAAGCGCGGCCACAGCCAGATCTGCGCGCCCGCGATCAGCGCCGCACACAGCATCGAGGTCAGCCCGAACACATGCGTCAGCGGCAGCACCCCCAAAATCAGATCGCCCGGACCCATGCCGCGTTCGCGCGCCGACGATCCGCCGCCAAAGATCAGGTTGCCATGGGTCAGCACCACGCCCTTGGCCTGACCCGTGGTGCCGGTGGTGAACAAAATGACCGCAGGGCGGTCAGGGCCGTCCGGCATGGGCTCGGGACGGGCCTGCGTCCGCGGCGCGCTTAACGCGATGGGGGCCAGCATCGGCGCGGCGGACATCGCCGGGGCCACGCCCGGCTTTGCGCCCGCGCGGCTGGCATGGGCGCTCGCATCGGCGGACCCGGCATCACAACCGGCATCACAAAAGGCGGTCATGCGGGCATCGGCCACGGCGATGATGCGGTCCATTTCATCCGGGGACAGGCGGGCATTGACCGGCACCGCAATCGCCCCGGCCCGCAGTGCCGACAGGATCAGCACCACGGCTTCGGGGGCATTTTCCATCACGATCATCAGCCGGTCGCCGGGCCGCAGCCCGCGTGCCGCCAGATCATCCGCCAGCGCCGTCACGGCGGCATCAAGCGTGGCGAAATCCAGCGCCGGGCCGTCCTGCGGGCGCAGCACCGGGGCCTGCGGGCGGGTGGCGGCCTGATGGCTGATAAAGGCGTCCAAGCGGTCGGGTCCGGGCTGGCCGGTCAGGGTGTCGCCGCCGGGATGCGCGGCAGGGGTGGTCGCGGTCAGATCGTCGGTCATGGCGTGGCCTTTCCGGTTGCGGGCGGGCGGCGGTCAAGGATGGCGGCGATGCGGCTGCGGGCCTCGGGGTCGGCCAGCGATTGCGCCATGGCGTCGGCCTCGGCACCCAAGGCGGCGTCAAAGCCGGGTCCGGGCGCCAGCAACGCCTTGATGCGGGCCTGCGCGCGGCGCGGACCAGCGGCCAGCCGCGCCGCCAGATCGCGTGCCCCGGCCAGCGCCGCGCCGGGGTCGGTCAGGTCGGGGATCACCCCCAGATCATGCAGCCGCTGCGCCCCGATCGCATCGCCGGTCAGCGCCAGCCGTGCCACCAGCGGACGCGGCAGCATCGCCCCCAGATGCGCCAGCGCCCCGCCATCCGGGGTCAGCCCGGCGCGGACATAGGCCAGCGTAAAGCGCGCGTCACGGGCGGACACGATCATGTCGCAGGCCAGCATCAGCGACAGCCCGGCCCCGGCGGCGCCACCCTCGATTGCGGCGATGACGGGGCAAGGGGCATTGCGCAGGGCGCGGATCAGGTCATGCAGCGCTTCAATGCGGTCGCGGCGTTCGGCCAGCGGCAATGCGTGCCGCTGCGCCAGTTGCGACAGGTCGCCCCCGGCGCAGAAATAGCCCCCCGCGCCGGTCACGATCACCGCCGCCAGATTGTCGCGGCGGGCGTGATCCAGCGCCTGATGCAGCCCGGCATAGATCGCGGGCGACAGGGCGTTGCGGCGCCGGGGCCGGTTCAGCGTGGCCTCGATCCAGCCATCGCAGGGGGTCAGGGTCAGATCGCTCATGTCTGCTCCCCGTTCGCGGCGGGGTGGACCACCCCCGAGGCGCGGCGGAACACGCCGCTGGCGGTGGCGATCAGCGTGCCGTCGGCGTGGTGCAGGGTGCCCTCGACAAAGACCAGCTTGCGGCCACCGCCCTTCAGCTGGCCGATCGCCTCGACCGGGCCGGGCAGGCCGGGGGACAGGAAATCGACATTCAGGGTAACGGTCGAAAATCGCACCATGCCGGTATCATCCGCCGACAGGCTGGCGGTGGCGCCAAGCGCATTGTCCAGCAGCGTCGCCGCCAGCCCGCCATGCAGAATGCCCTGCCGGTTCAGGTGCTGCGGGCCGACCAGCATCCGACAGCGCGCCCGCCCGTCACCCTGCCCGACATCCAGCACATAGCCAAGCAGCCGCTGGGTGCCGGTTTCATCGGTCAGAATGCCGTCTGGCGCGGCGCTGTCGGGAGGGACAAGGCCGGTCACGGCGACACCGCCAGTGCTGCGAAATCCTGAAGGTGGCTGTCACCATCACCAAAGCGCGCATCCAGCGCCAGCAGCCGCCGCGCCATTCCCGCCAGCGCATATTCTTCGGTCATGCCGATGCCGCCATGCAGCTGGATGCATTCCGCCGCAACCAGCCGCGCGACCTGCCCGCACAGCGCCTTGGTGGCGGCAACGTGACGGGCGCGCAGATCGGGCGCGGCGTCCAGATGCCCGGCCAGATTGATGACAGCGGACCGCATCTGTTCCAGCTCGACCGCCAGATCGGCCATGCGGTGCTGGATGGCCTGAAAGCTGCCGATGGCGCGGCCAAACTGCTGGCGCTGGCGCAGGTAATCCAGCGTCAGGTCAAACGCGGCCTCGGCCACGCCCTGCGCATCGGCGCACAGCGCCAGAACCGCCGCCGCGCGCGGGCGGTCCAGCAGCGATGCCGGCCCCAGCCGCAGCGCCGGGGTGTCGGCCAGCGCCACCACCGCGCCCTGCCCGCCCGACATCAGCGCAAAGCCGCGCCGCGTCACATCCAGCCCCGAGACCAGAAACACCCCCGCCCCGTCCGCATCGCTGTGGGCGGTGACCAGCAGGTGATCGGCCTGCATCCCCCCCACCACCAGCGGCTTGTCGCCGCTGATGCGCCAGCAATCGCCATCCGGTTCGGCGCGGGTGGCGGGGTCGCCGCCGGGTTCCTCATCCGCAAGGGCCAGCGCAAGGTCGCCCGCGGCGGCGGCCTCGGCAAGGTCGGGGCGCCCGGCATCGGCCAGCACCGCCGCCCCGATCAGCACCGAATCCAGCGCCGGGGTTACGGCGCCGGCGTGACCCAGTTCGCGAAAGATCAGCGCGATGTCGGGGCCTTCGCCGCCAAAGCCGCCCTGCGCCGGGGTCAGCAGCGCCTGCCCGATGCCAAGCGCCGCCAGTCGCGGCCACAGATCCGCGTCAGCGCCGTGGCGCGACAGGGTTCCGGTCAGGCTGTCGCGCAGCATCCGGCGTTCGTCCGTCAGTGAAAAATCCATCCCTGCCCCCTTTCACAGACCCAGCAGGGTCCTGGCGATGATATTGCGCTGGATCTCGTTACTGCCGCCATAGATCGACAGCTTGCGGTTATTCAGGTCGCGCCGGGTCGCGGCGGCGGCCTCGGGGGGGCCGGGCGGGGCCATGTCGCCCTCGGCGGGGAAGGCCAGCGCCCACGGTCCCATGGCACGGCGGGTCAGCGCGTTGATGCCCTGCCGGATCTGCGTCCCCTTCAGCTTGAGAAGCGAGCTTTCCGCCCCCGGCACCTGCCCCGCCGCCGCGCTGGCCAGCAGCCGCAGATTGGTGGTGGCCATAGCCATCAGCGCGATTTCAAGTTCCGCGATCTGCGCGGCAAAGACCGGGTCGTCGGCAAGCCGCCGCCCGCCGCGCCGCTGTGCGCGGGCGATGCGTTTCAGGCTGTCCAGTTCGGCCTGCGCGAAACCGACCCCGGCAATATTGGTGCGTTCATGCGTCAGCAGGTATTTGGCATAGGTCCAGCCCTGATTTTCCTGCCCGACAAGGTTTTCCACCGGCACGCGCACATTGTCGAAAAACACCTCGTTCACCTCTGGCTCGCCGTCGATCAGCACGATGGGTTTGACGGTAATGCCGGGGCTGTTCATGTCGATCAGCAGGAACGAGATCCCGCGCTGCGCCTTGGCCTGCGGGTCGGTGCGCACCAGACAGAAAATCATGTTCGCGTGCTGGCCAAGCGTGGTCCAGGTCTTCTGGCCATTAACGATGTAATGATCGCCATCGCGCAGGGCGCGGGTTTGCAGGCTGGCCAGGTCGGACCCGGCACCGGGTTCGGAATAGCCCTGACACCACCAGTCCTGCCCGTTCAGAATGCGCGGCAGGTAATGCGCCTGCTGTTCGGGGCTGCCGAATTTTTGCAGCACCGGACCCAGCATCGCCAGCCCGAAGGGCAACAGCCGCGGGGCAAAGGCGCGGGCGCATTCCTCGTCAAAGATATGGCGCTGGATGGCGGTCCATCCCGCGCCGCCAAAGCGGGTCGGCCAGTTCCCGGCCAGCCAGCCGCGCGCGTTCAGCCGTGCGTGCCAGCCCTCAATCTCGGGCTTGGTCAGGCTTTGCGCCAGCCGCACCTTGCAGGCCAGTTCCGGCGGCAGTTCCTGCGCCAGAAAGGCGCGCAATTCGTCGCGAAAGGCCAGTTCGTCATCACTAAAACGCAGGTCCATCAGGCGTCCTTTCAGTCCATGTCCAGCCGCGACAGGGTGCGCACCTGCCCGGTCATGCGTTCCAGCCCCTGCACCGTGGCCAGCAGGTCGGGACCGACCTGTTCCAGCATCCGGGCATCGGGCAGAATGTCAGGGGTGGCGCCGCAGGAAAACGCCACCGGTTCCGCGATCTGGCTGCTGCGGAACGGCACCGCCAGCGCGTTGATGCGGTCGTAATTGCGCTGTGCGGCGGGCGGGATGACAAAGCCGCGCGACACGCATTGCGCCCGCGCCTGCGCCCGCAGCGCCTGCGCCCCCGCCAGTGTCAGCCCGCCGGGCGGCTGATCGGCCACCACCCGCGCCAGCATCGCGTCATCCATCGCCGCCAGCATCGCCTGCCCGGTGGCCGCGCCCGCCAGCGGCACCCGGTGGCCCGGCTCCAGCCAGATCGAGGCCGTTCCCTGTGGCCGCCATGTCTGCGCCAGCAGCATCTTGTCGCGGTCGCGCACCCCCAGAAACACCAGTGTGCCGCTGCGGTCGGCCAGCGCCTGCATCGGCGCATCGGCCAGCGACAGAAACGACAGCGAGGCCTGCGCCACATGCCCCACCGCCAACAGCGACGGTCCGGGGCGCAGCCTTTCGCCCTGCCCCGGCTGCGACAGATAGCCAAGCTGAACCAGCGTATAGACCAGGCGCGAGACGGTGGGTTTGGGCAGGCCGGTGCGGCGGGCGATTTCCGCCGCGGTCAGCCCGTCATCGCTGGTGCGAAACGCCCGCAGCACCGCCAGCCCGCGCGCCAGCGTGGTGGCAAAGCGGCGGTCGCCGGCCTGCGCGGCGGTGTGTTCGGCGGCGGTGACGGATGGGTCGCCGGGGTGGGTCATCGCAGCAGCTCGGGCAGGAAGGTGGACAGGGGCGGGATCAGGATCAGCAGGGCCAGCACCACCAGATCGGCGGCCAGAAACCGCAGCACCCCGGCAAAGATGCGGTCCAGCGGCACGCGCGACCCCACGACATTGCCGATGACAAAGATATTCAGCCCCACCGGCGGGGTGATCAGCCCGATTTCAAGCAGTTTGACCACGATCACGCCGAACCAGATCAGGTCCATGCCGGCGCCCTCGACCATGGGAACGGTGAAGGGCAGGGTCAGAACGATAATGCCGATCGGGTCCAGAAACATCCCCAGCACCAGATACAGCACCGCAATCGCCGCCATCAGCGCCAGCGGTCCCAGACCCAGCGTGCCGACCCAGTCGACCACCGCCCCCGCCGCCCCGGTCAGGGCGATGAAGGCGACAAAGATCTTGGCGCTGGCGGCGATCAGGAAAATGGCGGCGCTTTGGACCAGTGAATCGCGGATCGCCCGCCACAGCCCCGCCAGTGTCAGCTGCCGCTGCGCCAGCCCGATCAGCGCGGTCACGGTGACGCTGACGGCGGCGGCCTCGGTCGCGGTGAAAATGCCGCCATAGATGCCGCCGATCACCACCAGCAGGATCATCAGCGCCGGCCATGACGCCAGCGCGGCCTGCATCTTTTCGCGCCCGGTCGCGGCCTGCGCCAGTTGCGGCGCGGCGCCCGGATCGCGGTGCACCCACAGCCAGATCACCGCCAGATAGCCGATCAGCGAAATCAGCCCCGGCACCACCCCGCCCATGAACAGCGCGCTGATCGAGGTTTCGGTAAAGATGCCATACAGGATGAACAGCACCGAAGGCGGGATCAGCGACCCCAGCGTGCCGCCCGCCGCGACGCTGGCCGTGGCCAGACGCGGGTCATAGCCCATGCGCAGCATCTGCGGCACACAGATCCGCCCCATGGTCGAGGCACAGGCGATGGACGACCCCGAGATCGCGGAAAACCCCCCGCATCCCAGCACCGAGGCCATCCCCACCCCGCCCGGCACCCGCCGCAGCCAGACATTGGCCGCGTCATAGATACGCGTGGTGATCCCCGCAGCCCAGGCGATATTTCCCAGCGCGATGAACAGCGGCACCATCGACAGGTCATAGGAATGGATCAGTTCAAAGAAATTCGACATCACCACCGAGGTGGTCGGGTTCACCGCCCGGTCCGGCGCAAAGCCCCCGCCGCGCAGCGCATAGGTCAGAAAGATGCCGGTGCTGGCCACGCCCGCCAGCACGAAAGCAATGGGCACACGCAGCGCCAGCAGCACCAGCACCAGCGCAAACCCGGACAGGCCAAGGATGATCGGTTCCATTACACGGCCTCGTCAGGGTGGGTGTCGGGGATGGCGCCGTGGCGGCGCAGCGTGGTGATGTCAGCGATCAGCTGCCATGCCAGCCGCAGCCACATCGCCGCCAGCCCCCACCAGAACACCGCCCGCATCGGCCAGCGCGGCAGCGCGAAATCGCCATCATAAAAGGCGCCGCTGGAAAAGGCGCGCAGGGCCTCGCGCCCGCCGGCATACAGCAGCGGCAACAGCGCCAGCAGCGCGACCAGCGTGCCAAACACGATCAGCCCCCCCTGCACGCGCGGTGGCAGGCGGTCGGCCAGCACGGTGACGGCGATATGGGCGCGCTGCGCGGTGGCCGCACCAAGCGGCAGCATGATCGCCGGGATCATCAGTTCGCGCACCATGATCACCGTGTCGGGCACACCCTGCCCGAACAGCGCCCGCCCGACCACATTGGCAGTGATCAACAGCGCCAGCGCCACCACCGCCACTGTGCCAAGCTGCAACCCAAGGCTTTCCAGCCGTTTCATCGGGTGTCCTTTCGACGGTCGGGGTTATTTGGGCGACCAGGGATAGCCCTGCGCATCGCGCATGGCGCCGTATTTCGCGATCAGGTCGGTGTATTGCGCCAACAGCGCCGCCCCATCCAGCCCGCTTTCCCCGGCGCGCGCCACCCATTCGTCGATATATGTCTGCCCCGCGGTCACCAGCTGGCTGCGGTCCTGCGCCGAAAATTCGGCCACCGGGGTGCCCTTGTCGCGCAGCACCCTGATCGAGGCATCATTGGCATCCCCGATGATCCGGCCAAATTCGTCGGCCAGCCCGTCGCCCGCCTTCAGGATCGCCGCCTGCTGGTCCGGGGTCAGCGCGTCAAAGGCGTCCTTGTTCATCATGATACCCAAACCGCCGATCTGGCCCCAGTTCAGGAAGGTGAAATTGTCGAACACCTCGTCGAATTTCAGCGCCTCGACCAGATAGGAATAGGTCTGGGTACAGTCGATCAGCCCGCTTTCCAGCCCCTGATAGGCCTCATAGACGGACATATCGACGGCATTGGCGCCAAGGTCGCGAAACACCTTGCCATAGGCGCCCACGCCGCGCACCTTCTTGCCGCGAATATCGGCCACGCTGTTGACCGGCGCCCCCTTGCAGCCGATCTGAACCGCCGATGTCGTATAGGTGCCGATATAGACAAGGTTCTGATCAGCAAGGTTTTTCTGGATCTGTGGGTTGCTGCGCATCAATTCATGCGTAGCGCGCATCCCGACCCAGGGGTCCGGGTTCTGAACCGGCAGGTCGGCAATGCCATAGGCCACCATCTCGCGCGGGAAATAGACCGCGATGACCGACCCCAGATCGGCCACATTGTCCCGGATCGACTGAACCGCCGCCTTTTCGGAAAACAGCGCGCCGCCCCAGTTGATGTCGATCCGCAGATCGCCATCCGACAGCGCCGCGACCTGATCAGCGAACCACTGGGTTGCCTCGGCCCGGGCGCCACGATTCGGCCCGGCCTCGCCATAGATCAGCGTGGTTTGCGCCCCGGCGGCGGGTGCCATGGCCAGCAGCGCGGTCAGCGCCGCCGCCCCAAAACGCTGAACGGTGTTACGGGTGATGAAATCCATTCGGCCCTCCCCTGCCAATGTGTTTCACTATGCGAGACTGGGGAAGGAATAACGATACGTCAAGACAATTTGTCGCAGCACAGAAAAGCCCGCGCCGCGAAAGGCGACACGGGACAGGCACGGCAAAGAAGGGGCAGGTTCGCACGGCCAGCGCGGGGGCGGGTCAGCGCACGGCCTTGATGCCTTCCAGAATCAGGGTGGTGGCAAGGTCGGCGTAATCCTCGCGGGTGACGGGACCGCCATCCTTGAACCACATATAGACCCAGTTCATCATCCCGAACAGCGACATGGTCACCGGCATCAGCAAGGGTCGGCCGGTGCCGTTCAGATCCGGGTTGATGCGGTCAAGGATCAGCGAAAATCGCCGCACGATGCGCCGTTCGATCGCGGCCAGCGCGGCTTTCTGATCATCGCTCAGCGCGCGTTTGGCATTCAACTGGACGATATGTTCGTTATCGGCCCCGCGATAATTTTCCAGCACCGCGCGCACCAGATGGCGCAGCATTTCGGGCGGGGGGGCGTCGGGATGGGCGGCCTCGGCGGCGGCGACGGCCTGTTCCAGTTCCGACAGATGGGTTTCGATAATGGCAAAGATCAGCGCATCCTTGCCGGGGTAGTAATGATACAGCAGCGCCTTGGACACGCCGGAATGGGCGGCGATCTGTGACATCGACGCCTTGTCCATGCCCTGTTCGGCAAACACGGCGGCGGCGCTGGCCAGAAGGCCGCGCTGCTTTTCTTCGAAATCATTCGCTCGGGTGCGGGCCATGGGGGCCTTTCTGGGTGTCGGTGGCCGTCATTGCAGGGTGCAATCACGGGGCGGGCGGGCCAAGCCTGTAACGCCTGACCCGCCCTGTGTCCATGCCCGCGCCGGTTGCGCCCGATGGGGCGGGGCAACCGGGCAACGGTAGCTTACCGCTCTTTCGGGCGGTTATCGACGACGCGTTTGGCCTTGCCTTCCGAACGGTCGATCTTGCCCGGCTCGGTCACGTCGACGCGGGTGGTGACGCCCACGACCGACTTGACGTGATGGGCCAGTTCGCGGGCCGAGGCATCGCGCGCGGCCTGATCGGCGGCATTTTCAGCGGCCTCGACATGCACGGTCATCTTGTCCATGCGGTTATCGCCACGGGTCAGTTCGATCTGGAAATGCGGCGACAGGCCTTTGCATTTCAGGATCTGTTCCTCGATCTGGGTCGGGAAGACGTTAACGCCGCGCAGGATGATCATGTCGTCGCTGCGCCCGGTGATCTTTTCGATCCGGCGCATGGTGCGGGCGGTGCCCGGCAGGATGCGGGTCAGGTCGCGGGTGCGATAGCGCACCATCGGCAGCCCTTCCTTGGTCAGCGTGGTAAAGACCAGTTCACCCATTTCACCGTCGGGCAGCACCTCGCCGGTATTGGGGTCGATGATCTCGGGATAGAAATGGTCCTCCCAGATATGCAGCCCGTCCTTGGTCTCGACGCATTCCTGCGCCACGCCCGGACCCATCACCTCGGACAGGCCGTAAATATCGACGGCGTGCATATCGAAGGCATGTTCGATTTCTTCGCGCATCGAATTGGTCCAGGGTTCGGCCCCGAAAATACCGATCTTCAGCGAGGACTGGCGCGGGTCCAGACCGCGGCGGCGGTATTCATCCAGAATCGACAGCATATAGGACGGCGTAACCATGATGATACGGGGCTTGAAATCCTCGATCAGGGTCACCTGACGTTCGGTCATCCCGCCCGAGATCGGCACCACGGTGCAGCCCAGACGTTCGGCCCCGTAATGGGCGCCCATGCCGCCGGTGAACAGGCCATAGCCATAGGCGTTATGCAGCATATCCCCCGGACGCCCGCCCGCCGCGCGGATGGACCGCGCGATCAGGTTGGCCCAATGGTCGATATCGGACTTGGTATAGCCCACCACGGTCGGCTTGCCGGTGGTCCCGGACGAACCGTGAATGCGCACCAGCTTTGACTGCGGCACGGCGAACATGCCGAACGGATAGGTGTCGCGCAGGTCCTGCTTGTAGGTAAACGGGAACTTGGCGATGTCAGCCAGCGTCTTGAGGTCCTCGGGGTGGACGTCCGCCTCGATAAAGCGCTTGCGATAGAAGGGGCTGTTTTCAAAAGCGTGCTTCAGCGACCGTTTCATGCGGTGGAATTGCAGCGCGGCGATTTCATCGCGCGAGGCGATCTCGATCGGGTCCAGTTCCTTGGGGTCGGGGGTCAGGTTTTCCATGCTCTCCTCCTCGAAAGCCTTGTTATCCGGGCAGGTGGGTGCCCTTGACGGTGCGCGACAGGCCGCGGAAAACCGCGACCAGCGTGCCGTCCTGATTGGTGACGTGAACGTCGTAAATGCCGCTGCGGCCACGGCGCGATTGTTCGGCGGCCACGGCGGTCAGCCGGTCGCCCACCGAAACCGGGGCCAGGTAATCCATGCTGGCGTGCTGGCCGACGGTGATCTGGTTATAGCTGTTGCAGGCAAAGGCAAAGGCGCTGTCCGCCAGCGAGAACAAATAGCCGCCATGGCAATTGCCGTGCCCGTTGGCCATCCAGTCCAGCACCACCATGGTCAGCACCGCCTTGCCCGGCGCCACCTGTTCCAGCGCCATGCCCATCTTCTGGCTGGCGAAATCGTCGGCCCACATTGCGGCGGTGCTGGCCTCGGCCAGCGCCTGCGGGGTCATGTCGGCGGGCGCGGTCATTTGCCGGTGAACCGGGCGGCGCGCTTTTCCAGAAAGGCGGTCACGCCTTCGGCATAATCGGCGCTGCGGCCGGCGCGTTGCTGTGCGTCGCGTTCAAGGTCAAGCTGCGCGTCAAAGCTGGTTTCCCCGGCCTGCTGGATCAGCTGTTTGGTCAGGCCAAGGCCAAGGGTCGGCCCGGCGGCCAGCCGTGCCGCCAGCGCGCTGGCCTGCGGCATCAGGTCGTCATCGTCGACCGCGCGCCAGATCATGCCCCAGCTTTCGGCCTGTTCGGCGCCCACGGGTTCGGCGGTCAGCGCCAGCGCCTTGGCGCGGGGTTCCCCCAGAATCCGGGCCAGCGACCAGCTGCCGCCGGCATCGGGGATCAGCCCGATCTTGGAAAATGCCTGAATGAACCGCGCCGAACGTGCCGCCAGCACGATGTCGCATGCCAGCGCGATATTGGCCCCGGCCCCCGCCGCCACGCCATTGACCGCACAGATCACCGGCTTGGGCAGGTCGCGGATCATCCTCAGGGTGGGGTTATAGAACTGATCCAGCGTCGCCCCCAGATCGGGCGCCGGCCCGCCCTTGCGCGGGTCGCGGTCGCCAAGGTCCTGCCCGGCGCAAAAGCCGCGCCCCGCACCGGTCAGCAGCACCGCCCGCACCGATTCGTCGTCATGCGCCCGCTGGATGCCCGCCCGCAGCGCCATATGCATGTCGGGGTTAAAGCTGTTCAGCTTGTCAGGCCGGTTCAGCGTCAGGCGCAGGACACCATCGGTCAGTTCGGTCAGCACCGTGTCGTTCATTGCGGCAAATCTCCCTCCTCGGGCCATGCCCCCTCGCATGGCGTTAAAAATCGGTTGCATAAACCGACCGGTCAGTCAATCATATTTGCGAGGGAACATCAGGAGGAGGATCAGATGGCCGCACAGCCGGACCGTCACCATCCATGCGGGCTGCGGGTGAAAACGCAGCAGGCATTGGCTGATATTCGCTCTGTTTTGCCGTTCTGCCAAGCCGGAAAATCGCTTTTCGGTGCTTCGCACGGCGGAAGGAACCGAATCACTTAGGGAGGACTCAACATGAAACTGGCTTCTTTGCTTGGCACTGCGGCGCTGGTGGCGATCACCGCCGCCCCCGCCCTGGCCGAGATCCGCATCGGCGCGTCGCTGTCGGAAACCGGCCCCGCCGCGTTCCTTGGCGACCCCGAGGCCAAGACCCTGAAAATGCTGGTCGACCAGATCAACGCCGATGGCGGGATCAATGGCGAACAGGTGAAACTGGTTGCCTATGACGATGGCGGTGATGCCAACAAGGCCAAGACCTTTGCCACCCGTCTGGTCGAGGATGACGAGGTGGTCGCGGTTATCGGCGGCACCACCACCGGCACCACCATGGCAATGATCCCGGTGTTCGAGGATGCCGAGGTGCCCTTTATCAGCCTTGCCGGGGCCGTGGACATCATCGACCCGGTCAAGCCCTTCGTGTTCAAGACCCCGCATACCGACAAGATGGCCTGCGCCAAGATCTTTGAGGATATGAAAGCGCGCGACATCCACAAGATCGGGATGATTTCCGGCTCGGACGGGTTCGGCAAGTCGATGCAGGCACAGTGCAAATCCATCGCCGGCGACTATGAAATCGAGGTTGCCGCCGACGAAACCTATGGCCCGCAGGACGCGGACATGACCCCGCAGCTGACCAATATCAAGGCCAAAGGCGTCGATGCCATCCTGAACCCCGGCATGGGTCAGGGTCCGGCCATCGTCACCCGCAACGTCAAACAGCTGGGGCTGGATATTCCGCTGTATGAATCGCATGGCGTGGCCTCGAAACAGTTCATCGAACTGGCCGGGGCCGATGCCGCCGAGGGCGTGCGCCTGCCCGCCGCCGCGCTGTTGGTGGCTGACCTGCTGGGGGATGACGACCCGCAAAAGCCCGTCGTGACCGGCTATCGCGATGCCTATAAAAAAGCCACGGGCGAGGACGTGTCGACCTTTGGCGGCCATGCCTATGACGCGATGATGATCCTGAAAGCCGCGATCGAGGCCGCAGGCGAGGCCGACCCCACCGCCATCCGCGACCAGATCGAGGCCACCCAGGGCTATGTCGGCACCGGCGGCGTCGTGAACATGACCGCCGAGGACCACCTTGGCCTTGGGCTGGACGCCTTCAAGATGCTGGAAATCAAGAACGGCGACTGGACCATCGTCCAGTAACCCCGTCCCCTGACCCGGACCAGGGGGGGGGGGGGGGGGGGGGGGGTGGGGGGGGGGAGGGGAGAAGGGGGGGAGGGGAGAGGGGACGGGGGGGGG
>NZ_JBISBS010000009.1:0-127950 GCF_044335505.1 Paracoccus jiaweipingae
GGGGTAGAGCAGCCCGGTAGCTCGTCAGGCTCATAACCTGAAGGTCGCAGGTTCAAATCCTGCCCCCGCAACCAAAATATCACAAGATATCAGACCCTTAGAACCCGACGCAAACCGTCGGGTTTTTGGTGTTCCCCTCTACATCAACGCCACATCAACACGACACCAGAAAAACCGCACCAGCACGGATAATCACGCAGTCGCAGGCAGCAGCAGGCAACTCGCAGTTGCGCGCGATTCCGCTTCCCGCCATCATCCCCCCGTGGTTCTCTAGACGGTGAATTGACGACGAAGGATTTTGCCCTCGGCTTCCTGACCTCGGATCAGCACCTCTCAGGCAGACGGACGGGCAGGCGATGAAGCAGGACGAGTTCCGGAAGTGGTTGGTTGCGCAGGGGCAAACGGATGCGACTGCTTCGTCGCGCGTGAGCAGTGCCAAGCGCGTGGAGCAGTATCTGGGCGATCTAGATGAGTTGTTCGCGCAGGAGGATAGGGACAGCATCCTCAACCGGTTTGCCTACACGGCCGAGGATGAACGCGCAGACCGCCCCAACCCGTCACCCGTCCCCATCGATGGTGTCTTGCGCACGGGGCTGGCCAGCCTCCAGCAGGCCCTGAAACTCTACCATTCCTTCCTGACCGAACAGTCCAATGTGCCCGACAAGGCAGAACACAAGGCATTGGTCGACCGCCTGACCCGCAAGGAGATCGATGCGGCGATGCGGGAGTGTGATAGCTTGGGCCTTAAGGCCTTCCTCGCCCGCGGTGGCTTTGCCAGCCCTCAGGTCTGGGTCAGCGACGAGGGCAATGAGCAGTCCTATCCGGCGAAGGCGACTGTCGCAGCAGCTGTGGGGCATCTTCCCGATGGTCGTGCTCTCGCGGCCAAGGAATTCTTCAACGGTTTTGGGGAGGCGCAATCCTTCGCCAAACTCGAGGCTCTTGGGTATGAGATCCTTCGCAAGGGTGCCAATGGCGGAGATGAAGCCTTCTCTCGCGACCGGATCGAGGGTGCGATGGACGCCTACGACCAGTTCCGCACGTCCGGTGCCCATGCCGATGCGTTCTCAAGCTTCGGCACGCCATCCGAGTATTGGGTGCGGTCGACCCGCCCGCGCCAGGACAGGCGCTTTCCGACAAAGCCGATTGTAGGGTACCTGCTGTCCAAGGCGTCAAACGCACTCACTGGCGGATGGAGTCAGCCACATGATGCGGCCGCACGTCTCCACGCGGCAGGCTACATTATTGTCGATCAAGACGACGTACCACTGCCGCTGCCAGAGCAGTACACCCACCTGATGCGCGGGGCAGACCGCGTGCGTTTGGTCGCACTCAATTACTACATCGCACCTGCCCGCGAAGCTGACATGTCTTCAGTGGCCATCCGTGCGCGGGACGTAGCTCGCGACATTTCCGAGCAAGATGCCTTTCCGACAATTTGCAGCGCCTTGGGTGGCAAGAAGTTCAAAGACATGGCGGGCTACTCAACGCTTCAGTCGACTACGCCCAATCCGTCCAGCACGACGACTTTCACATTCACCCTCGATACCGGGGACAAAGAGGGTAACGCGATGGCAGATTCAGAAGCCCGCTCGCAGGACCAATTTGCCTGGACGGCGGTCAAGACGACCAACCTGATCCTCTACGGACCTCCCGGCACCGGCAAGACTTACCAGACGGCGTGGGAGGCGGTTCGCCTCTGTCTGGGCGAGGACGTCGCCGCTGGCCTCTCAGGTGAAAAGAACCGCGACCGGCTGATGGCGGAATACCGGCGCTTGATGTCCGAGGGCCGGATCGAGTTCGTGACCTTCCACCAGTCGATGTCATACGAGGAATTCGTCGAGGGGTTGAGGCCCGCTGTTGACGGAGAGGTGCCGTCGGAAAACAGTGCAGGCTTTCGACTTGAACCTGTTGCCGGGATTTTCCAGCGAGTTGCTCGGCGTGCAGAGGCCAGTGCAAGGGATGTTGCGAGCCACCGGCAGGATGCAGATGCAACTGCAGGGATGCCTGATGCCCAAGAGCCGGATGTCGCTCCGTCTGCACCGCCCGCGACAGAAGCCACAGACAACAATGATTTTCAGCCCCAACGCGCCTTGGAAAAAGGCCTGTTCACCGTGGGGCAATTGCCGCCTGTGCGCGATGGCACCTTCCGAAAACTTGCCCAGGATGTCGCGCAACAGCTGGCGGAGGAACACCCGCAGGGTTTCTCCCTCCAGCAATATCGTGAAGCCCTCGTGCGAGCAGGTCGAGAGACGGGTATTGAGCCGACCGGTGGTTGGGAAAAACACAACATGCCCACATGGGCTAGTCATCCGGACCAGGCTTGGTTGGTGCCTGCAGACGCGACTTCCGCAACTGCCGCGGTGCGGAACCCTCCAATGGATGGCGACTTGCAGACGTCGGGCGCCACGGTCAGGGTTGAGCAGAGTACCGCATCTGCGCATGTCCTGATCATCGACGAAATCAACCGGGCCAACATCTCGAAAGTCTTCGGCGAACTGATCACGCTCCTGGAACCGGACAAGCGCCTCGGGCGGCGCGACGAAATCCAGCTGACCTTGCCCTACTCGAAGAAGCCCTTCGGCGTGCCGCCCAATCTGCACATCATCGGCACCATGAACACGGCCGACCGCTCGATTGCGCTGCTGGATACGGCCCTGCGCCGTCGGTTTACCTTCAAGGAACTGATGCCGAACCCCTCAGTCCTGTCCCCGAATGTCGGCGGGATCAACCTGCAGAAGCTGCTGGCCACGATCAACGATCGCATCGAGTATCTCTTCGACCGCGAACACCAGATCGGGCACGCCTATTTCACTGGTTGCAAGTCTGCCGAAGAGGTCGAGGTCGTCATGCGGCACAAGGTCATTCCGCTTCTGTCCGAATATTTCTACGAGGATTGGTCGAAGGTCGCCGCTGTTCTGGGCGATGGCCCGCAGGGGCCGTCCCGGTTTCTGGAGGCGCGCCGCCTGACTGCGCCGCCGGGAATTGCCGATGATGATTTCAGCGGCGAGCGGCTGCGCTGGCGGGTGAAGGGCCAGTTCGACTTCTCCGAGTTCGCGGCCTGATGCCCGCCTACTCCGTTCGCGAATGGGAGGCCGTGCCCCATGGCGATGGGGAAGGATGCATCCCGCCACATCTTGCCCAGCGCCTTGTGGCACTGGCCAAGGCATCCCCCTTCGCCGGGCGCGGTGGCGGTGGCGTGCTGGAGGATCGGCGCCATGACCTGCGGGCGCGCGGGGTGGTTGGCGTTCTGGCGGTGCCGGGCTGCACGCTGGAAATCCTGCCGAAGATCGACGTCGGCGAAAAGGAAGGCTCGTCCCAGGAGACGCGCGAGATCCGCAAGCGCCTTGTTCACATGCTCGCAGTGGCCCTCAACCTGAAGGTCGAGACCGGACGCATGACCGACCTCGACTGGCAGCGCGAAACGCTTCTGGAAATTCTGATCCGCATCTTTTGCGACAAGCTGACCGAGGCGGTGCGGCGGGGCATGCCGCGGCGTTACACCCTGCATGACGACGACCTGCCGACCTTGCGGGGATCGCTGGATATCCCGCGTCAGTTCACGCGGCATCTCGCAAACCCGGGCCGCCTGGCGTGCCGCTATGATGAGTTGTCCGAGGATATCGCCCTCAACCGCATCATGAAGGCGACCATAGCGCATCTGGCGGGCATGTCGCGCAATGCGACGAACGTGCAGAGGCTGCGCGAACTTGCCTTCGTCTATGCCGAGGTCGCGGAAGTGCATGTCCCCGCCCTGCGGTGGGACGACGTCGTCATCGACCGCACGAACAGCGCGTGGCAGGAACTCTTTGGAATGGCGCAACTGTTCCTGCGCAACCGGTACCAGACGACCAGCGCCGGGTCAGGTCAGGGATCGGCCCTGCTGTTTGAGATGAACGCGCTCTTCGAGGAGTACATCGGCCGTCTGGTGACGCGGGCGCTCGCGGGGTCCGAGTTCCGCGTGACCCTGCAGGGCGGCCGACTGTTCTGCCTGACGTCGCTTGATGAGGATCGTACGGTCTTCCAGACCAAGCCCGATATCTTGATCAAGCGGGCCGATCAGGTCGTCCATGTGATCGACACCAAATGGAAGCGGATTTCCGCCCGGATCGACGATCCTAAGCAGGGGGTGTCGCAGGCGGACGTCTACCAGATGATGGCCTATGCCCACCTCTACAAGGCACCGCGGCTGACGCTGCTCTATCCCCACCACATGGCCCTCGGCGATGCAGAGGGGATCCGCGCGCGGTTTCGGGTGACGGGTCAGGAGACAGTGCTGGAAACGGCGAGCTTCGACATCTCCACTGGCGCCGACCTGGTGGATCGCATTCGTGGCCGGATCCTAACTGGCTTCGAAGAAATGGCCCCCGCACTACCGTAAGGTCGAAGGGCAAGCCCCTGCCAGGTGCACAATTGTGCCCATCGCTGCGCGGGACAGGCAGGGCAGCATCTGACATCATCAACCCGCAGCGAATCCCTGCTGCTCGTTGACATCGTGAATCCATGAACCGGGCCGGGCGATGCGCCGCGGTCGAGGCGTCTGGCGCTTGCCTCGTGGCAGGCTTCGCCCGGCTCGGATTTCACCTGCACGCCCGTGCCTGATCGCGCAACACGGCGTAATCGCCGAGCATCCGGACGATGACAGCCTCTCCCGGTAGCCCCTCGACCTCATCGGCGGCCCGAGCCTGATCAGCGCTGGAGTAATCAACCACCGGCGGGCAGGGCGCGCGGGCTTCAGAACCTGCCATCGCGCAGCCGGTCAGCCAGAGCATCACGATCAGGAGGGCGGCGGGCGGCGGCGTCAAGCATCTGGCGGTGGATGGCATCGTTTCTCTCTCGGGCATCAAGCCGTTCGGCCGTGCGCCCAGCGCGTTCCCCGGCGCGGCGCAGGTTCAGAAGGAACAGCAGGATCGCTGCAGAGGTGAGGATCAGGCCCAGCGCTTTGCGCGCCAGGCCGTGGGTCAGGAGCCAACCGATCACCGCTGGCCTCGTTTCCAATCGTCCAGTCGCGCGTGGATCGTGACGGCGATGCCGATCAGGGCGATGGCGATCAGCACCCAACGCAGGGTGTCGAGGTAGGGCACCAGCGGCTGGATCGTGGACTGGGTCTCGGCAAGAACGTCCTGCAGCACCTCCACCCCGGCCGCGCCGACCGTCGCCGCACCCGCAGCGCCCCCACCGCGCAGGGTGCGGCTTTCGGCCAGAACCTCGCGTGCAGGCAGCAGTTCAGGCGCGAAGGGCACGGGCCGGGCCTGGAAGGGATCGCCCCAGAACCGAGCGGGACCGAGGTCGATGTGCATGAAGCCCGACCGCGGATAGTATCCGAAGCCGAGGAAACCCACAGTCCGCGCCGCCGCCTCGAACGCCGCAGGATCGTGGTTCGCCATGGCGATGTCGAAAGCGGTGCCCTGCATGTGCTTCGAGGCCGGGGCCCCGCCCACGGCGCGATTGTGTTCCGGGCTGCGATAGGCGGAGCGGATGATCAGCGGCTTGCCCAGCCGGTCGCGCAGGGCTTGGAGCTTGTCCATGGCCTCGGTGTTGATCTTCAGCGCGCCCGTGCCGCGGCAGGCGATCTCGGCGGCCGAGAAGTTCGGCCAGCGCCAGGTGTTGGCGGGCACGTCGCGCCAGTTGGGGTAGGTCAAGGTGGGTATGGTGGATCCTCCAGATGAAAAAACCCCGCCTCTGGGGCGGGGGATGTGGTCGTGGTGGTGTGGTCGCCAGGCGCTCAGTCAGATCGGCCGCGCTGGAAGGCGTCGAAGAGCATGTCCCGCATCGAGCGGATGTCCGTTTCGATCCGGTCGAGGCGGTCGCCATCGGCCTTGCGATCCTCGCTGCGCTGGCGGTCGATGCGGTCCCGGTCGGCGACCAGTTCGCGGTCGAGGCGGTCCAGCAGGGCCTCGTTGGTGAAGGCTTTGCGCGTGATCGCCGCGATCAGGGCCATTGTACCGCCGATAAGGGCGGTCAGCGCGGCGGTGATCCCGTGGTCCCGAAAGGCCCGCGCGACCTCCCCGGCGAGAGTGGTCTGGTCGTTCATGATGGTCCTTTCGCTATCGCGGTCCTGCGGTTCAGAAGTCGGTTTCGAGGTAGACCCCGGCGCAGTCGTAGGCGACGGCGGCGGCAGTCGCGCCGGTGTTCAGGAACAGCCGCGGCGACAGGAATTGCGTCGCGGCGGGCAGGTCGGTGGTGATCTCCTGCTCGAAGATCGCGCCTGAGACCTCGTCGACGACGCGCACCCAGACCGAACTGCCATTCGGCGCGGTGGCGATGAAGAGCGTCAGCACGCCGCCTGTGGCGATGGCGAAGGACGCGCCCATGTCGGTGAGCGTCGGCGCCCCGGTGCCGTCGTTCGCGACCAGTTGCCAGCGGGTGTGCGTCCCGCGCTGGAAGCCGATGCCGATGCAGTTGATGGCGGCCGCCAGCGTCAGGGTGGTGGCCAGCGCGGCGGTAGAACCGTAGAGGCCAAAGAACCCCATCCCGGTCGACTGCAGCGTCGTCAGCGAAATCCGCGTGACGAAGGTCCAGCCGCCGAGGCCCGCCGCGTTGCCGCGCCAGCAGGCCCAGCCAGCGGAGCGCTGATCGGCCACCGAGTCCACGACGGCCGCGGAAGTCAGTCGCCAGCGCCGCATTGATGCAGCAAGGTTCGTGGCGGCGAGCGTCGGGTGGGAGACCGTGCCAACCGAGGTGATCGGCAGGCCCTCGGTCGTGATCGTGGTGCTGACGGAGGGGGACCAGTTGGCGATGCGGTTCACCCCGAAGTGGGGCTGCAGGGGGAAATCCCGGCCGGAGGGGCGCATCACGTCGATCCACGGCGCACCGGCGCGGGTGCGCGCGTACACAGCGGCTTTGCCTGCGGGCGGCGGAGTCGGCGCGGCCGAGAGCCCCGACAGGATTGTCGGCTGCGGCAGTTCCACTTGGCCGTTGGTCCGGTCAATGCGGATCGCGTCGAAGAAGGCCGAGCCATCCGGGCTGACCTTGAAGCTGAAGTCGTCATTGCCCAAGAGGCCGATCAGGGCACGGGCCGAGAAGCCGGTCTTGAAGGCGAAGGCAGCGTCATTCCCTGCGGCGGCCTTGTTCACCGTGGCTTCGATGCCCGCGCCTGCGTTGTTCAGAAGGACCGCAGGCGTGTTGATCGACAGGCGGTTGAAGCTGTCGGCCGTCGCCCCGCCGAGACCCAGAAGCTGGGCGGTCAGGTTTGCCTGGGGCATGCCGACCTGCGTCACGGCATTGGCGAAGGTGACCGTGGGCGTGTTCACCACCGTCGTGCCGCCCGCGCCAGCGGTGGCCGAGCCGATGTTCACGACGGTGGTCGACCCGGACGCGCCGCCAGTGCCGATGTTCACCGTCTTCGTGACGCCGGTGGTCGTCGCCCCGGTGCCCATCCCGTAGGTGGCGGTCGTCGTGGCCGTGCCGATCGCGGCGCTGGCCGCCGAGACAGTGACGGTCCCGGACGCCGTCAGAGTCCCCGAAAACGTCTTGTTGCCAGTGAAGGTTTGAGTGCCCGCAAGGATCGCCAGTTCGGACGAGGTGTTGGGAAGCGTGAAGCTGCGCGTGGTCCCGGAGCTGATCCCCGCCAGCGAAAAGGTCGCCTTCTTCGTCGGGTCCGCATCATTCACCAGGCTGAACACGGCGTCCGAGACGTCGCGCGGCTCGCCCACCACTTCCCAGGCGCTGCCAGTCCAGACAAGGAACAGGCCTTCCGCCGCGACCCAAGTGAGCCAGCCAGTGCGCGGCACCAGCCGGATCCATGCGCCGTCCACCCAGAAGGCGATGTTCAGGTCCCATCCTGTCCAGAGGCCGGTCGCGCCCGAGGCCACCAGATGCCGGTTGCCGTCGACCGGGCTGGCCGGGGGCGCGGTGCGCGTACGGTCGAGGACCGACAGCTGCACCATGGCGTCGAGCAGGCGCAGCGCCTCGTTGTGGGTGACATGCTTCTGAGCTTGGGCCGCCAGAAGGTATGGCAGGCCCAGATGGGTCGTGGTGTCGGACATGGGGTTCCCGTCAGAACTGGAGGGTCACGGCCGCAGGCGTGCCGCGGCCGAGGCGGTTCGAAAGCTGGTAGATGCGGATCGCCAGCGTCTGGCCGGGCCCAAGCGGCGCGCCCCAATCGGCGGTCTGCTGGGCGGCGGGGTAGAGGACGGAGGTCGTGCTGCTGGTCAGCGTTCGCTTGACGGCGGCCCCGTCGAGGATCTGCACATCATAGCTTTCCACGTCCTCGGCCAGCGGCACCTCGACCTGCTCCCAGGCATTGGCCACGAGCGCGCGGGATCGGCGCATCCAGCGGATGGTCAGATCGCCCGGGTTGCGCGCGACCCGCCATGGCTGTTCGACATGCACCGGCGCGAAGGGGACAAGGCCCCGCCCGGTCGGGGTGAAGCCCAGCGCGGCGTAGCTGTCATCCATGACAGAACGCGCGGCCGGGCCCACCCGCCAGTTCCACGGCAGACCGAGGTCAGCCTCGGCGATGGATAGGGAGGCCAGTGTCGCGTCCAGCACCACGACCCGCGCCCCTGCCGGGGCCGGGTTGCCCATCGCATGTTCTGTCCCTCGTTGACCACGCAGCAGGCGGGTCAGGTGATAACGGCCGGGCGCGATCAGTTCGGCCGCACCCGCCTGGACGATCTCCCAAAGGCCCGCCGCTGTCTCGACGGCTACCGCATTGGCCCCGCCGAACAGCGCAACGTCCGTCACGCTTTCCAGCGTCCCAGACAGCAGATCGACCACCAGCGCATTGCCCAGATCGAAGCGGGAGGCGGGGCCCGGAAAGAAGTCGAAAGCCAAGGTGCCGATCCGGGCCCGACTCCCGAAGGTCGTCAGCAACGAGAACCCATCCGTCGAGGCGCTCCGGAACACCGCGATCTCGCCCGGCCAAGGGCTGGCATGGGCGGCGATCAGGGGGCGATGGGCGGGCTGGTCCTCGGTGATCTGCGGCAGGTCCAGCATCACCACCTCGGGCGTGCCGAAGACGACGGGGCTGGCGAGCGAGGCCGGGCGGGGATCACCGGGTGGCAGATCGTAGGCGGCCCGGTCCTGACGGACGGCCTCGATCCCGCGCGCCTCGGCATCAGCGACGGACACCAGCCGGAACTCGACCTCCCGGCCGTCATGCGCGAGCCGGATCACGTCGGCAGGGTCGAGGGCGAGCCGCGAGGGTGGCAGGCGGAAGGTGGCGCTTTCCCGACCGATCCAGGCTTCCATCAGCGCACGGCGGCAGCGGCGTTCGGCCTCCTCGGGCGGGATCGCCATCGGGAAGCTCTCGGACGCGATGCGCGTCGTGTCGACAGTGATGCGCCGCGCTTCCACGAGGGCGGCATCATAGTCCTCGTCGGCGCGGGCGACCTGCCACTTCAGGGCCTGCGGCAGTTCGGTCTCCTGACCACGGGTCAGTTCGAAGGCTTCGCCCTCACGACTGGCCACCAGATCATCCACTGTCAAGGAGAGGCTGGACGCCCGCCCGCGCATGACGAAGCGGATGACGCCCTCGGTCTCGACCGCGCCCCAGAGGCCGGAAACGTCGATGAATGCCTCGTCGAGGCCCGCTCGCAGGCACAGGTGGCGCACGAGGGCCGCCAGCGACACCGCGCCCAAACGACCCGTCAGCCAGTGGCCAAGGCGCCAGTTCGGACCATCCGTCCAGACCCCGGTCAGTTCGGGAAAGAACGGATAGGGTCGTGCATCCCAAGTCCAGGCGGCGCATTCCTGAACATGCACCATCCGGCCACCATAGACGGATGAGGTCGGGTTGTTCGCGCCCTGGCCCCACCAGAGGTAGCTCGCCTCGAGATAGGCGCGCTGGATCGCATCGTCGCGCCAGCCGCGCGAGAAGAAGGGCGTGAAGCTTTCGGACGACTTCGGGTCGAAGAAGACGTTGGGCTGGTTCGTGCCCCGGTCGATGGCGGGGCACCCCAGTTCGGTGAACCACACCGGCTTCGACTGCGGCACCCATGCGGTCGGCGTGCCGCTCTCGACCCCGCCCGGCCGGTTGAAATGCGGGTTCGACCACCATGCGCGCAGATCCTTGTAGCGGAACACCCAAGGCTTGCCCGCGGTGCCATCGGTGATTGGGGTGCGGATCTGGGCCGAGCGGTCGGCGGCGCTGGCGTAGAACCAGTCGAAGCCTTCGCCACCGGCGATGTTCGCCTGCAGGTAGGCCCGGTCATGGATGGCGGGCCAGCCTTGAAGGGCGTCTGCATGGTCGAACCCGTCGCGCCAGTCCGAGAGCGGCATGTAGTTATCGATGCCGATGAAGTCGATGTTGGCATCCGACCAGAGCGGGTCGAGGTGGAAGAACACGTCCCCTGTTCCATCGCCCGGCTGGTGGCCGAAATACTCCGACCAGTCCGAAGCGTATCCGATCTTGGTGCCCGGCCCGAGGATCGCCTTCACGTCAGCCGCCAACGCCTTGAAGGCCGTCACGGCCGGATAGGCACTGGCGCTGGACCGGATCGTCGTCAGGCCGCGCATCTCGGTGCCGATCAGGAAGGCATCGACCCCGCCTGCCGCCGCGCAGAGATGGGCGTAGTGCAGGATCATGCGCCTCAGGCCCCAGTCACCCGCAGGGCCGGTCCAGTTCACGTTGTCGCCCGATACTGCGAACTGCGCCAGGGTGGCTGTACCGAAGAAGCCAGAGACCTGCGTGGCAGCGGCGGCGGTCTTGTCCGCGGTCCCGACATATCCCGGCGCAGGAGAACAGGTGATCCGGCCGCGCCAGGGGAAGGAAGGCTGGACCAGTGTGGCGGCGTTGTTCGAGTAGGGGTTCGGCAGCGTGTTGCCGGGCGGCACGTCCATCAGGAGGAAGGGATAGAACGTCACCCGCAGCCCGCGCGCCCTCATCTCGCGGATGGCCTGCACCACCGCGAAGTCGGCAGGTGTCCCGCCGTAGACTGGTCGGTCCTCGGCATCCCGGCTGACGAGATGGGCTGCAGCGCGGGAAACCCCGTTGACCGTCCAGACCTTGGGGCTGGTGACCTTTGTCGCCACCTCGACGCCGGGCTTGATCGTACAGTTGCCCGCGCGCAGATCATTGCCGAACCAGGCGACGACAAGGCTGACGCTCTCGACTGCAGGGGCCATGGCCTGGAGCCGGTCCAGCGCCACGACGATGTCGGCCTCATCCGGCAGCGCGTTGAGGTTCTCGGCCGAGGTTGTGCCGCCGGTGGTCTGGCCGAAGACCGTGGTGGATGCGCCCACGGTCTTGCGGACAGCCTCGGTCGCATAGGTGAACTCGCCCGAGGCGGGGATCATGGTGACGGCCTTGACCAGCCCCTCGGCCGTGTCGGGATCGGCCAAGGGCCGGAACACCTCGAAGCTGAGCTGCGGCAGGCGGTTGCCATAGGTGGAAAGCGGCAGTTCCTCGAAGACGACGTAGGCCGTGCCGCGATAGGCGGGAGTGTTGGCCGCCCCCATCTTCGCCGCAATGAACGGGTCAGCCGTCTGGGTCTCGTTCCCCGGATACCAGCGCCATGTCATGCCGGTCATGTCGAGCGGCTTGCCGTCGGCCCAGACACGGCCGATGCCGGTGATTGGGCCTTCACACAAGGCGACAGCGAAGGACGCATAGTACAGATACTCGGTCGTCTGGACCCGGCCGCCCCCGCCGCCCTTGCCGCCACCCTGTGTCGTAGTCTTCGTCTCCTCGCGGAAATCGGTCGCCCAGATGATGTTGCCACCGATACGCATGCGGCCGTAGAGGCGGGGAATGATGGCCCCTTCGGTGGCGGAGGTGATGCGCAGGGAATCCAGCCGCTGGCCCTCGATCTTCTGCGCGGGAGCCAGCGAGGACACGATCCAGCTGTCCACCACCGAACCGATGGTCGAGCCGATGAAACCGCCGATGGCGGCACCGGAAAAGCCGAGGATCGCGCCGCCAAATGCCCCACCGATGGCGGAACCGACGGCACCGAGGACGAGCGTGGCCATGGGAGACTCTCAGCGTGCAGGGAACAGGAAAGCGAAGGCGATGCGGCGCCGCCATGCGGGTGTCAGCGGTTCCTCGATCACGCCGAGGCGTTCATAGGCGTGCAGGAAGGTGTCAGGTCCGGTCAGGATGCCTACATGCTTGGCGATGGCGCGCGGCATCATCCGGAACAGGATCAGCGCACCGGAGCGCGCCAACTGAACCGGAACCTCGGGCATCATCTGCCGCACCCCGTCCGCCAGCACCTCGCGAGGGCCGGTCTCGCCCCAATCCCGGCTGTAGGGCGGGATCGGGAATGGCTCCGGGCCGACGACTTCGCGCCAGACACCGCGCGCAAGGCCGAGGCAGTCGCAGCCGACCCCGCGCAGGCTGGCCTGGTCGTGGTAGGGCGTGCCAAGCCACGACCGCGCGACGGCGATGACAAGGGATGGATCGGCGGTCTTCACAACACCGCTCCCTCATGGCCGCCGTCCTTCGTCGCGTAACGCAGGACCGCGTCCTGACCGGGGATGTGCGGGAAGCCCCGGAAGTTCAAGATATTGGCGAACTTCGTCCCGCAGGTCGCGATCCGCTTGTCGCAGCCCGCGCGGACAATGAAGGTGTCTGTCGCCGTGATCAGGCGCACCGGGGCTTCGAGCAGAGTCAGGATCGCCACCCCGTCGACGAGGTCATGCGACAGCACCTCGACCCGCCGCCCGGCATTCGCGCCGCTGGTCCATTCGACAAGCCCGAAGGCGAACCAGCCCGCCGCGAAGGGGGCGAGACCGGAAGCGGTAAAGGCCCGGTCCAGCATCACGTCGATCACCGCCCCTGTGCCCTTGAAGGCCGGGGCATCGGTGTTCACGCCGCAGCGCGCGTCGCCCAGCGCGGCGTCGCAGCTGGCCTGGAATGTCCGCCCGACCGTCTGGCCTAGGACATGGGCCAGCGACCGCACCTCCGCCACGAAGGCCAGCCGCCCGCGCCGGATCTGGCCGATGGCCCCGCGGCGCAGAAGCACGCGCTGCGCCGGGGCCGACCAGTTCACCCGCCAGACCTCGACCGCTGCATTGTCCCATCGGCCATCGAGGATGTCGGTCTCGGTGATCCGGTCCGACGACAGCACCCCTTGGGCATCCTGCGCATCGACCGAGAGGTCGGAGCTCGAGCGCACCTCGGAGGCGGTCAGCCCGCTTTCCGGATCGAAATCGGTGCCATCGAACGACAGCGTCCGGTCATGGTCGGTGAAGCCGAAGGTCACGCCGTCGGCCCGAATGATGCGCCAGCACCAGGCGAGTGTTGTCGTGCCGTCGTCGAGATGGGCCTGCAGCGAGGGGTTCAGGGACTTCATGCGCGGATTTCCACGAGGGGGATCGAGGTGATCGAGCCGAGGCGTTCGAGGTCGAGGGTGACGTCGAGGGCGTCGGTGTCGAACCGGACGGGGACGTCGAACTCGAAGCCTGCAGTGATGGCCACGCCCGCGGCCGGGGCGGTGGCGAAGGTGATGAGGCCGGTGGTTGTCGAAACCGACCAGCCGGAGGCTTGCGGCGTGCCGTTCAGGGCGATGGTCACGGTTCCGGCGACAGGCTTGGTGATGGCTCGCGTCCAGGACTGTGCGCCGGAAGTGTAGCGCTTGGTCAGTTGAAACAGGGTGGCCGATCCGTTGCCGGTGCCAATCGGCTGGTTGATCGGGCTCGGTGTCTGCGATGGCAGGCAGGACTTGAAATCGGCCCAGTCCTTGAAACGGAAGCCGTGCAGGCGGCCGTTGCGGGCCTCGAAGAAGGCGACGACGGCCGCCAGATCGTCGGCACGGCGGATGCCATAGGCGACGTCGTAGCGGCGGCGCGAATTGGCCCAGCTGGCATTGCGCTCTTCGGCCCCGCTTGCCAGTTCGACGATCTGTGTACGCCGCTCGGGGCCGCCCCGCGCCCCGCGGCTGATGTTGTCCGGAAACCGGACCTCGTGAAACGCCATTACATCCCCCTCCGGCCCAGCGAGACTGCCCGGGCAATGTCGCTGGCGACCTGCGTGCGCGACTGGCGGAAGCTCTCGGCGTCGCGGGCGTTGATCGCGACATTGACGGTGGACGCGCCCAACTGGCCGAACCCTGCCGCCTCGCGCCGGGAAAGGACCCGCTCGCCCCGCTGCAGGATCGCGGGCACCTCGTCGGGCCGCAGCCCGGCCCAGCCCCCGTTGTGCATTCGGGGCGCACCCGCGAAGGCCAGGGCCGGGACCATCCGGCCGGGACCGGGGGCGCCGACCATGCCGCCCGCATGCAGGATGTTGGCGAAGATCCCGCCCGCCCCGCCCAGCGCGCCGGAGAGTGCATTCGCGATGGGGCCGAGGATGAAGCGCCGGGCGGCGAGCTTCGCGAGATCAGCGATCATCGACGTGACCAGATCGCGGAAGTCGAGCTTTCCGGTCTTCACGAAGTCACCGATGGCATTCTCGGCGCTCTGAAACGCGCCGACCAGCGCGCTGCCGATATCCCCGCCGATGTCGCGCGCCCTTGCAGCATAGTCGGCGAGTGCGGCGGTGACGGCCTGCCAGCCGGTCAGAGCGGTCTCCGCACCCTCGGCCGCAGCGGCCCCAGCCTCGCGCGCTGCGCCGCCTGCTCCTTCGGCTGCAGTAGCGGTGTCGTTCAGGCCGGACGCAAGGGCGTCGGCCGCGCCAGCCGCATCCGCCAGCGCGGTCTCGGCCTCCGTCCCCGTGCCGGTCACCGCATCCTTCAGCGCCTGCCAGTTGGCGAGCGGCCGACCGGCGGCATCGGCGAGCATGCCTGCCGCTTCGCGGAACCCATCGGCCCGAGCGAGGGCGTCATCGGCCATGGCCCCGAGGCCGAGGTCAGGCGGCTCGAGATAGGTTCGCGACAAGGCGGCCGTGAAGGCATCCGCCGCCGCAGCCCCTGCGGCCGTTGCAGCCCCCTCGAAGGGATTGCCGATACGCCCCAGCTCTACAGGGTCAAGGATGCCGATCCGAACGCCCCCTTCGCCGGTGGCCCACTCTGGCAGCAAGGCCAGCGCCGCGTTCAGGGTCTCAATGAAGCTGTTGATGCGGGTGACGACGCCGTTCAGCATCGCCTCGACGCCGGAGATCAGCCCGTTCGCAGCCTGGAAAGCGAAATCGCCGATGGCACCGGGCAGACTGCCCCAGATGGCGACGGCAGCGTCATAGGCGCCTTGGAAGATCGCGGCCGTCCGGTCACCGAAACTGACGACACCTGCGATGGTGCCTTCCAGCGCCGAGAGACCGGCCGCCTTCAGCCCCTCCCACCCTGCCGCCATCCGCGCGAGGGCCGCGTCCAGCGACAGGCCGATGCGGGACCAGACTTCGCGGGCCAGATCGCTCAGCAGCCGAAACGCCTCGCCCACCCCGCCGACCCGGGCCACCAGTTGCGAGAACTGATGGACCAGTTCGCCTGCGCCGACGATAAGAGCCCCGATGCCGGTGCGGATCAGTGCCCCGCGGAGGAACACCAGAGCGGTGGCGAGACCGCGCACCGACAAAGCAGCGGCGGCGAGACCCGCGACCCAGCGCCCCGCCATGACAGCAGCGAAGGTCGCGGCATAGGACGCCAGCCTTCCAAGGTTGCCGATCAGCCCGTCGATGGCCGAGCGCAGGATGCCGCCATCGGAGGCAAGGGCCACGAAGGCGTTCGCCAGTGCCTCGATGGTCGGTGCTACAGCGACGGCGAGACGGTTCCGAAGGCCATCGAACACGAGGGATACGGTGCCCAGCGCGAGTTGCGTGCGGCGCAGCGCTTCCAGCGCATCGCCGTCCAGCACAGCCCCAAGGTCGGACGCCTGATCCCCAAGTCGGGCCATCTCCGCCCCACCGTTCCGCAGCAGCGGCAGCAAGCGTGTGGCGTCCGATGCCATCGCCTCCAGATAGAAGGTCATTTCCTGCTGGCTCAGGCCTGCCCGTTCCAACGTGTCCACGTAAAGCTGCAGCGCCTCCGGCCCCGACAGACGCGCGAACTGGTCGGCCGTGACGCCCACGCGCGGGGCCACGTTCTCGAAGAAGTCCGCCATCGGCCCGCCGCCAGTCTGAAGGAAATCGCCGACACGGTCGTTCACGTCTTTCAGGATGTCGGCCAGCTTCTCCTGTTCGATCCCGACCGTCCGCGCCCCGGCCGACCAGCGCTGCAGGGCTTCCGGTGTGGCATTGGCGACCTGCGCGAATTGCCGGATCTGGGCGGCGCTCTCGGCCGTCGAACGGACGATCAAGCCTAGCGAAGCCGTGGCGGCAGCAGCCGCGCCGAGAGCGAGACCGGCCCGGTGTGCAAAGGCGGCCAGACGGGTGTTGGCCAGTTCCATCTCGCGCGACAGGCGGCCGAAGCCACGGGCACCGGCATCCCCGATCCCCTCCAGCTCGGCGCGCACGCGGCGTCCGCCCTCCGCCACGAGGCGGACGGAGACCTTCTTCTCAGCCATTCCGGCGTCCTTCCATCTGCTCGTTCAGTTTGCGCACCATCACCGCCTCGAGCTCGGGCAGCAGTTCCGCGGCGATCAGGGCGTTGACGCCCAAGGCGCTCGCCAGCGCGAGGGCAGCGCCCATGTCCCATCCGACGACCGCCCCCGGCGCGATGCGCAACTGGCCGCCGAGGCGCTGGGTCAGGTCCCAGACCTGCCAGCCCTCGACCGTAAGCGGCCGGTTCAGCCTTGCGGGGCAGTCGGGGCAGGGGCCTGCGCAGGCCGCGCAATAGCCGTCGCCCCCGCCGAAGGACCAGTCGGCGAGGGCGCGAAGGCGTTTTTTTCCTGATCCAGCATCAGACCACGGGCGACATATTGCGCCTGGAAGGCTTCGAAGACCGGCCAGATTTCGAGGAGCGCATCGATCCCGGCCGGGCTGACCGGCACGAGGTTGCCAGCCTCGTCGCCGACACCTTCCCATTCCAGCACGGCGCGGCGCGCGACGGCCTTGGCCATGGCCAGCGCCATGTCCTCCTGTCTGGAGGTCTCCGACAGGCCATCGATGGCGGGATCGGCGCGGGCGGAGACCATCAGCGCGGTTGTAAGAGGGGCCACCAGCACGCGCAGACCGGGGAGCAGGTCCAGCCATTCGGGCCGGTTCGAGAGGTTCAGGCGGATCATGGTCAGTATCCCGTGACGGTGTTGACGAGGACGGCGGTGCACATGCGGGCAGGGCTGGTGGCTTTCGCAGCCTGCCAGTCGAAGGTCGCCTGGATGCCCTGGGGTCCGGGGATCTCGATCCGCGGGACGGGCAGGTAGACGGCGTGGGCTGTGAAGGTGAAACTGGCGTTCGGGCCGAGGCTGTAGGCGAACTCCAGCTCGCAGGGCGTGCCGTCGATGGCTTGGGTCACGAGGGCGCTATCGGCGAAGCGCACCTCGATCCGGCCGGTCAGCGCCGCCATGCCCGGATCGGCGCCCTCGATCTTGCCGTCGTTCCGGATGGTCTCGATCCGGTCGAGGCCGTTGGCATAGGTGATCTCGGCCGAGACGACGTTGCCCAGTGCCGTGCCATTCCGCTTCACCACTCCGTTGAAATGGCCGAAGCGTTGCAGGCCCAGCGCGGTCGGGGTGCTCGCGGCAGTGGTGGCCGCAATCGCCTCGCCCTGGGCGATCAGGCGGGCGGTCGCGGTCAGCAGCCCCGACCGGTTCATCTGCCACGAAAGCTGGTCCATAACGCAGCCTGCGTACATCGCAAACCGCGGCACCTCGGGCATCGCCACTTCGATGGCCATCGAGGGCAGCGTCCAGTTGCCGGACTGGAAGGTGTGGGTCTTGGGCGTGGTCCCCGTCGTGGTCGGGGCGCCGAAGGCCGCCTTCAGCCAGAAGCCGAAGGCCTCCACATCGATCGGCACCACCACCTCGCCATCGGCGGTGACGGCGTCCTTGATGGGAGCCAGGGGATCGCGGCCATAGCCGAGCAATTCCGAGTTCAACAGCGGCTGTTCCGCGCCCAGTGTGGTCCGGGCGAAGGGCATCAGCCGGTAGCCGCTGGCGGGTGGGGTGCCGTAGACGGTTTCGAACGCAAGCGCCATCTGCGCCCGCGCGCCGTGTGCGCGTGCCATGGGGGGTCTCCTATGTGGGGGAAATCAGGCGAGGGGGCCGGTGGTGGTGTAGTGCAGGACGACAGTGATCACCGCCGCCTTTAGCGCCGCCGCGCCCTCGACCGGCAGATCGACCGAGGCCGGAGCCTCGGTTTCGACCCAGTCGCAAAGGCCCCCGAGGGTGCGGTCCGCCTCCAACGCCGCGCCGATGGCGGCGATCAGGTCATCGAAGGCGCTGTTCCGGTCGGTACCGACCTGGACGACGACCTCCAGCTCGGCTCGGTGCTGGTAGTGATAACGCAGGGGCGACAGCGTGACCTCTGGTTCGCCCGCCTGGCCGTCGCGCAGGATGATCAGCCCGGACGCGGGGATCCGCTCCGGCAGCACCTCGTCACGCAGGGTGAGGGCGGCAAGCGGCTGAAGCCGCGCGTACAGCGCAGCGAGGACGAGTTCGCGGGTGGTGGGCATGCAATATTCAGTATTCAGTGGCTAGATCGAGCGGTTAGTAGACCTCCAGCCACGAGAGCCACAGACGGGACAGAGGACGGGTTTGGCGCTCGATCATGCTGCTGGTCAACCACAGAGCCAGAATTTTCTTGACCCAACCACCTGAAAAGCCTGTGTTTAACTTTGATTCCATAGTCGGAGATAAGATGTCTGGTTACCGTTTCCGTTGCCTCGGCCCATTTGAGTTTCCGGTCTATAGAAGCACGCGCCATTGGAAAAACCACTACCGTCTGTTCGATCCTAAAGCTGCCACGGAGGCAGTTTTTGAGCAGGCGGCTCAGCAAGAGCGCAGAATTGGGGTTGAGGGTATAGACCAAGCAATCGGCCTTTATATTATCGGCATGAAACCGAGGGGGAAGCTCATCCCCTTCTATGTTGGCAAGGCGGCGCGTCAGACGATTAAGGAACGGCTGTTTCAAAAGCAGGATAAGCTCGCCAAGGTGACTGAGATCCTGAATGTTTACAAACATGCTAAGCCGTTTGTGTTCTTGTTCCCGCTCCTTACGCCCACGGGACGACTTGCTCGGCTTCCGACAGCGGCGCCGGGCGAATCTAGCGCCGAGAAAGTAATCAATAGCGCCGAATACATGATGATCGGTCACGCAATGAATTCGAACCCGTGGCTCCACAACATTTCTACTGTTGTGGAGCGCGAACGGTTTTCAATCGATGGTAGCCCAGGAGCCTCCGGCAAACAAACGAAGGACGCTCAATCCTACAGTGAGATGATGGGCTTCAGAAAAGCGTCCTCAGCGAGCGACAAGCTCCGCGAGGCCGGTGAGGCGCTCGAAGAGGTCAAACCCGATGAAACGCGTCTGATTGAGGACGCACTCGCGCATCCGGAGAGCTTGGAACAAGAAACCGTGGGTCCGGAAGAGTGATCGACATTTCTTTTCCTATGTTTCCACCCACCCTGCCACGATCCGCCCCGGCACGCGGTCGATGGCCCGTTCGGCATCCCGCGCCAGTTCGAGCCGCTTGCGCAGCTGTACCTGCGGCATGAGGAGGAAGATCGGCACGGTGGTCAGCCCACGACCGGTTTTCGCCCGTGACGCCACCGCCCGTCCCTTGCTGTTCAGCCGCCCCTCGGCCACCAGCAGGCTCGGGCGCCGGCGGCGATAGATGAAGCGCAATCGCAGACCGGTGCGGCGCTCCCATTCGCCGGGTGTGATGCGGCCGCCGCGCGTGGATTTGCCCGCGGCCGGGGTGGGGATCGCCAGCCAGAAGCCGTTGCGCGACCGGGTCAGCGGCCCGGTGTCATGCGCGCCAACGATCACCGGGGCGTTCGACCATACCAGCGCCGCGGCGTTCAGGCTCTCGCTGCCCTCGGGATAGGTGGCCAGCCGGATCGAGTTGCCGAGCCGGGTGCCCAGCCCTGCGCCGGTGATCTGGCTGCGCCAGGCGGATTTGAGGCCCGCGCCCGCCTCGCGCATGGCGGTGGTGACGGCCTTTTCACCCGCGGCGATTTCCGCCTGCATCATCGCAACGATGTCAGGATCGATGGTGAGCTTCAGTTTCATCGGATCACGCCGGGCGGAGATCGAGGGTCCAGATCAGCCGTTCCCGGTCGCGCAGCGGTTCCCCTTGGATGACCTGGCTGTCCGCACCGATGACGATCACATCGCCCGGTCGCGGGGCGGGCAGGTCGGCCACGCGCACGTCGACCACCGTCGTGTCGCTGACGAACCGCCCCGCGCCGAAGTCGGTGACGCGGTCGGGCGCGCGGCGGATGATGCGGATGGTGCGCTCTTCGGAGGTGGTGGCCGAGATCCAGAGGGCCGGGGCCGCCATGGTGGCATGGGTGAAGATGCGGTCCATGGCGGCGGCAAAGACGGACATGGGTGTTTCTGCCTGGCGTCAGTTCGACGTATGCAGACGGATCGCCAGCCGCGGCCGCTTGTTCACCGGCAGGATCGAGGCCTCGGTCATCACGTCGATCCAGCGGCCCTTCTCGTCGAGGTGCTGGCGGGCGTAGAGGGGCAGGCCGATTGTGTTGGCGGTTTCCAGGAGGTTCGCCGGGCCGCCATAGGTGGTGAAGGTGTCCATCGTGCCCAAGGGGAAGGCGATGCCTTCGTTCGCGGGGACCAGCCGTTCGGTGGCTTTGGTCGAGAGGGTGACGGTGCCGGAGTATTCCTCGAACAGGATCCCGCCGAAGGGGAAGTTCCGCCGCACATCCTCGCGCAGGGGCTGGGCGCCGGTCGAGGCGTAGAACTTGTAAGCCTCCTCGGTCTTTGGATGCGCGATCAGCTTGTCGAAGAATTCCCGGCTGACGAGGGCATGGACCGAGGTCATCGCCTCGCCCAGAAGGTTGTCTTCGATGGCGCGCAGCACCTCGCGGACCTTTCCTTGCACGTTGGTGCCTGCGGTGCCAAGCACGAAGTCGACCGAGATCTGCGCCAAGCCGAATTCTGTGAAGTAGTTGTAAAGGGTGGTGCCCGCGCCGTCCTTCACGATGCCGCGCAGGGCGTTCATCTCCATGTATTCGCGGGTCTGGGCATGCTTGCGCCGCATCAGCAGAAGTTTGCGGTTCATCACCTCGACGAGGGGATCGGCGGCGTCGAAGGCGCCCAGCGCGGGCTGTCCCTGGATATCGGCGGGCAGGATCACGTCGTCATGCGGGATCCACGGCAGGGCGAAGCTGCGCATGGACCGGCCTTCCCGGGTACCGACCGTGGCGGGGCCACCGAGGGGGACGGAGGGCAGGAGGCTCAGGACACCTTCGTATTGTTCGATGATGACCGAGCGCTGGCTGACCCCTTCGAAGCGGAAGAGGCCGATCTGGGCGAGGCGGGTGTAGAGGTTGGGCAGGATGTTGATGGCCTGCGTCATCTCGGCCAGCGAGTAACCGCCAGCGTCGAAGGGATTGCGGACGAGGGTCATGAGGGTGCTCCTGGGGAATGAGGGGGATCAGACGCCGTCGCGGGCGATGATGCCTGCGGCGGCCAGCTGGCCGATCTTGGTGGTGATCTTCGCCGCGTCATCGACGGTGGCGTCGTAGGCGAGGCCCGCGCGCGAGACGATGGCCGGACCGCGGGTGACGACGATGCCTGTGGCGTCAGCCAACGTGGCATCGACAGCATAGAGCAGGACGGCCGAAGCGGTCTGGGCTCCATCGCTGCCGCCGCTGGTCGCGAGCTTGTATTTGCCGCTGGCAGTGATACGGCCGAGCACGGCGCCGACGGGATAGGGCATGCCCGCGAGCAGCGTTACCACCTCGCGGGTGTAGTTCGGGTTGACCTCATATTTGAGGACATCGCCCATGCTGGGCGGTTCCGTCAGGACGGGCATGGTTCAGTCTCCAGGATGTTGGGGGATGGGGTGCGCCGGGATCAGCGCGACGCGGCGGCCGACTTTTTCGCGGCCGCGACGATGGGGCTTTCCTTGGTGACAACCGCAGGAGCCGTGGCGATGATGCCCGCGGCGTCACTGCGGGCCGCGAGATCGGCCAGGACCTTGGCGCGCAGGGCCTCGGGCTTCACACCCTTGGCGACAGCCTCGGCGGAATCGATCTGGAGGCCGAGGCGCGCGGCCTGTGCGCAGACTTGCGCGACCTCGGCCGCCTCGGCGCGGATGGCTTCGGGCGACATCGCGGCCGCCGCGGTTTGCAGCGGTGCGACTGCCGCTGGCGGGGCCGGTTCCGGCGGGGTGCTGGCGGCAGGCGCTGCCGGAGGCTGCGTATGGTCTTCGGGGGCAGTGGTCATCATCGGGCCCTTTCCTCTGGGGGTGGATGTGCCGCTGGGAGCGGCGGCGAAAGCGCGGAAGGCGGTGACGGGATCGGCCACCTCGTCGGCGAGACCGGCGAAGACGGCCGCCTCGCCGCGGAAGACGGCGGCTTCGGTGCCCAGTGCCCGTAGGGTGTCGAGGCGGCGACCACGACCTTCGGCGACGGTTTCGGCGAAGAGCTGGCGCAGGTCTTCCAACTCGCCCGCGATCCGGTCGCGGACGGCCTCGGGCAGGGGCTGGTAAGGGTTCGCATCGACCTTGCGGGCCCCGGCGTGGATCAGCGTGACGGCGATGCCCTTCTGGTCGAGCGCCCCGCTCATGTCGCTGTGCATCGCCACGACACCGATGCTGCCGACCGCGCCGGTGCGGGGCAGGACGATCCGGTCGGCCTGGGAGGCGAGGGCGTAAGCGGCCGAGAGGGCGTGATCGGCGACAAAGGCCTGCACAGGCTTCTGCGTCCTTGCCATGCGGATGCGATCCGCGAGGTCGAAAGCACCGGCCACTTCGCCACCGAAGCTGTCGATATCGAGGGCGATGCCGCGGATCGCAGGGTCGGAAAGAGCAGCGTGCAGCTGCGCCGCGATCCCCTCGTAGGAGGTCAGCCCAGAGGATTGTCCGATCCACGCCCCGCGATGCACCAACGTGCCAGCGATCTCGATGACGGCAATCCCGCCCACCACGGCGAAGGGCTGACTTCCGTTCCGCGCTTGGCGGCTGGTCAGGTCCTCGCCAAAGAGCGAGGCGCGGGCGGGCAGGGTGGCGGTGGCCTCTGCTTCGGCGCCGATTTCGACCCCCTCGACGCTGATTTCCCGCCCCACGATCCGTGGGCCGAGCCCGGTCAGGAAGGCCAGCGCCTTGGCCGGATCGACCATAAGCGGCGTGTTGAAGACGCGCTGAGCGATTTGGGTGTGGTGCATCATGCGTCCTCCGCGGGCCTGGGCTCCCGGTCCTCACCCTCGTCTTCCTGATCGCCGCTGTCCTGCTGATCCTGACTCTGGCTCTCGGCATCACCCGGCTGCGCGCTGCCGCCCGCCGCCTGCGCCGGTGACCCCGGCCGCCGGAAGTCGAGACCAAGCTCCGCCTCGCGTTTGCGTTCGGCGGCGATTTCGCGGTCGACCTGCTCGGCGTCATAGCCCCGCTCTGCGATGGCCTGCGTGCGGGATTTCAGGCCCGCCTCGATCTGCAGGATCTCGGCAGCGGCATCCTTGGCAGGGTCGATCCAGTCCCACTTGGTTGGGAGCCAGTCGCAGGCGAGGTATTGTCGCTGGTCGCTGGCATAGCCCGGCAGGTCGATCGCACCGGCCAGCACCGCCATGTCCATCCAGCGGCTCCAGACGGCCCGGCAGAGCTGATAGACCATCACCGAATGCTGGAAGGCGGAGATGCGACGTCGGAAGTCGACGAGCGCAATACGGGTGTTCGAGAAGTTCCCCTTCGCCGTGTCGCCGGTCAGATAGCCGTAAGGCACGCCCAGCGCGGCGCCGATCTGCAGGAGCGTTCGGTACTGGAATGGCTCGTAAGTGTTGCCCGAGTCTGGCGTTGAAGGCGTCGTCACGTCCTCGCCTGGATCAAGGCGCACGACCTGGCCGGGTTCGACCTCGAGATCGTCCTCTGCCGGATCGAGGGCGGTTTCCGGGGCGGGGGAGGTGATGAACATCGCGAACATCGCAGCGGTTTTCTTCCGCTCCAGTTCCGCATCGTCGTAGAGATCGAGGGTGAACAGCTTCACCACGGCCGCGGCAAAGCGCGACACGCCGCGCAGCTGGCCCGCCTCGACCGGGTCGAGGATGTGGATGACCTCGGATGCGGGCACGCGCACCGTCTCGCCCGCGAGGCCCGGATCGGTGCTGTCGCCCGGATGGCGGCGGAGGAAGTGATAGGCCACGCGCCGTCCGATTCCGTCGAACTCGATCCCCTGCCGGATCGATCCCGCACCGGGCAGGACGCGGGTCATGTCCTGGGGCAGCATTTCCGAGGGCAGCATCTGCAGTTGCATCGGCACGGTCAGACCATCCTCCGGCCGCCGCGTGCGGATGCGCAGGAACACTTCACCCGCCAGAAACACCTCTCGCGCGGCCCGGCGCTGGAGGCCGAAGAAATCGGTCAGCCCCTCGGCATCCGCCTCGTCGGTCCAGGCGAGCCAGAGCTTCTGCAATTCCTCTTTCTTTGTGGGATCGGCGATCTTCGACGAGGGTTTGATCCCGTCGCCAACAACATGGTTCGCGAAGGCATCGACGGCGTTTGCGGCATAGCCGTTGTTGCGGACCAGCCAGCGCGCCCGGGCGGTGATGGTTTCGCCCGAGGCGGCGATGAGCGTGTTAACATGCGCCCGCGTGGCCCGGAACCCGCGCATGCGGCGGTGGGACTGCGCCGCATCGAACCCGCCGATGATGGACCCGAGGCGCGCGCGGAAGGCGTCGAGGACCATGGTCACAGACCCTTCGTCGCCACGGTGCCCCAGCGACGGCGGCGGGGCGTCGCAGAGGCGGTAGCGATCCGGCCTTCCAAGTCGCGGATCGCCGCTGCCAGTTCAGCATCCGAGCCATAGGTCACGGTCTTGCCGTCGTAGCTGACGCTCCGTAGCCCGGCGAAGCGGGCTTCCTGCAGCGCGGTCAGCAGGGCCTGCATGCGTTCAAGGTCCATCAGTCCCTCATGAAGTTCGGGGTGTAGGCCCGCCGTTTCCGGCGTGGTGTGGTCAGGGTTCCGGCCTTGGGCTGGGCCGGGTCGGGTGGTGCGGAGGCCGCGGCGACCGCCACTGGCAGGCGCGTTTCCACGCCCGCCTGCGCCTTGAGCCGCCGCCAGGTCGCTTCGTCCCATCGGTCGGCACCAAGGATCCACGCCGCGGCGCGGGCATAGACCCGGCAGTCCAGTGCCTCGTTCCGCTCGCGCATCTTCTGCCATTCCTGGTGGGCGTAGCCGCGCTTGTTGCGGATGGTGACCAGCTGTTCGGCCACCAGCTGTTTCAGCCATTCGGTGTCGGCCCAGCCGGGAAGGTGGATCGTGCCGGGTGGATATTGCACGCCCAGCGCGTTCGGCGGACTTACGCCGCGCCACTGGCGCGACGGTTCCGCCTCACCTTCATCCGAGGGCCGTTCGATCCGCAGGAACCGGTAGGTCTCCGCCTTGAACGTCGCCGTGGCCACCGACCAGAGCCGTGCGCCGCGGCGCAGCCGTTTGCCGCCGATGGTCGCATCGACATAGGTCGGGCCAGAAACTGGAGCGGCGCGGTTGAAGCCCTCAAGCCCCTTCAACGGGGCCACCTGTTCGAAGCCAACCTTGCGCGACCAGACATAGACCGCCGCCGCCTCATACCCGGTATCGATGCCAAGCCTCGCCACGGTCATGAAGGCGCCGTTGGCGTGCTGCCACGACCGGCCGAGCAGGGCCGTCAGCTTGTCCCAGGCGGCCGGATCGTCAGGCCCGCCCGGGATGACGATGTGATCGACAAGCCAGCTTTCCAAGCCCCGGCCCCAGGCCCAGATGTCGACTTCGATCCGGTCCCTCTGGACGTCGGCGCCTGCCGTCAGGAATAGCCCCGCCATTGGCACCGTGCCCGGCTTCCAGGATTCACGCCGATCCGCCAGCCGTTGCCATTCCGGCGCGTCGCCGCTTTCGACCCAAGTCTCGCCCAGAAGCGTGTTGCGTGCGGCGCGCAGCGTCTCGTCCGACCCTTGGGCTGCCAGCCATTCCCGCGCGACGTCGGACCAGCTCTTCCAGCCCAAGGGCGAATAGAGCGCCGAGAGATGGAAGCCGATGGCCTTCGGATCCCTGGAAACCGCCGTCGCCCGCCATTCCCCCTTGGCCAGCATCTCGGTCTTGTGGTGCTCGGCGATGGGACGCTCGCAGCCCTCACAGTGATAGGCGGCGGTTTCAGGCTTCCCCTTTGCCCAGCGCAGTCGGTCGAATTGCAGCCATTGCATCGTGCCGCAATGCGGGCAGGGTACGAAGTAGCGCCTTTGATCCGATGCCTCGAACTCGCGCTCGATCCGGCTCAGGCCCCGGATCGTGGGCGTCGAGACCATGAACACCTTGCGCCGGTGCGAGAAGGTGGTGGTCCGTGCCTCGGCCAGTGTGACCGGATCGCCTTCCTCGTCGGCCGAGGCGGGATAGGCGTCGACCTCGTCGAGGAAGACATAGCGCGCGGGCATCGACCGCAGGCCGGTCGCGGAATTCGCGCCGGTCAGCACCAGGATGCCGCCGGGGAATTCCTTCGACAGCATCGAATTCCCGGCATCGCGGGACCGGGCCGGGTTCACCCGCTCGCGCAGCGCTGGGCTGTCTGCGATCAGCGGATCAAGACGGCCCCGTGAGGTGCGCTTGGCCAGTTCGAGGCTCGGCAGCACCGCCAGCATCGGCCCTGGCGCGTGATGGATGACGAAGCCGATCCAGTTGTTCCCTGCCTCGGTCGCGCCCACCTGCGCGGCCTTCATGAAAGTGATGCGCTGGGCGGGATGGCCCGGCGACAGCGCATCCATGATCTCGCGCAGATAGGGTGCGCGGGCGGTGCGATAGCGTCCCGGCTCGGCCGCGCCGCGCGACGACAGCCAGCGATGCTGATCCGCCCATTCCGACACCGTCAGGTTCGGATCGGGCCGCATCCCCTGACGCCAGACCCGGAGCAGATCCTCGGCGCCGTCAAAGCCGAGGTCGAGGTCGGCCGTCAGGTCGTTCTCGTCCTCCTCATCATGCAAGCGAGACCCGGAGGTCGGCGAGGGCGTCGAGCTGTTCGCGGACATGGGCTTCCAGCACCCTCTGCATGATCGCGGTCTCGATCGTCACCGATGCCCCGGATTGCCGTTCCACCTCCGCCATGATCTGCGCCGCCATCAGAGCGGCCACCCGTCCGGGCCAGGTCACCCAGACATCCCGTTCCTGCCGCGCCAGGCGGAAGACGAGGGTCTCCGCCCGGGCACGGTCGACCAGCGTGCCCTTCTTCTTCTGGACCGCGATCTGCTTGTCCTGCGCGGCATAGACCGTCAGCAACGTACGCGCCTTGATGTAGGACGAGGTCTCGCCCGCACCGCTGGCCAACCCATCCCCACCCAAGGACCGCCGCTGCTGGTCGGGGTCCGTCATTTCCGCACGCCGCACATCCGAGGCCGCTGCATTGATCGACCCGTCGTCATGGACCACCAGTCGTCCGTTCTTCCGCGCCTTCTGCACCCCGCCACGGGACAGGCCGGAATGGGCCGCATACTCGCGTTCGCTCATGCCCTTCATGGCGCCGTGATGCATATCAACATATTGAAAATGAACAGGAAAATGCAGTCATTCCCGTTGATTGTCTCCCCCTTCGGAGCGATTCTGTCGTCCATCAACAGGCCGCATCGCGCCGACACCAGGAGGGCTTCACCATGACCACGACCACCATCCGCATCGACTACTCCACCCTTCCGGAGGGCTTCGATCTGAGCCGCCCGGACGCCATTGCCGAGGTCATCGAGCAGGCACTGCGCGAGAGCGGGATCCCGGCTGACGCCTCCGACGTCCTGTCGCACCTCAAGATCGAACTGCCGACCGCCCAGCTTGGTGTCGCCAGCCGCACGCTGGCCGAGATGCGGCTGATCTGACCGGAGCGATCAGAAAGTATCCGTTTTGATCAAGCGGCTCGTGACGCCCATTCCCGGTCCTGATGGACGAGGCTGTTTGCAAGCTCCAGCAGCTTTCGCATCAGGGCGGTCAGTGCCACCTTTGCGGGTTTACCAGCTTGGATGAGTTGCTTGTACTTTCGACTCAGGTCGCTGAAGCACTGCGCGGGCCTGCTGCGCCAGATCACCGACAGCACCTTCAAGGAAGGCGAACACGCCGCCTGACGCGTCCACACGGCGCGACGGCCGCCCCGTCCGATGACGGGGGTGAGCCCGGACCGTGGCCCCAGTGGGGCCGCGTAAGCCGGGCGAACGTCCGTAGAAGGCGCGCACACCGCGCGCCCACAGCCACGGAGGCCCCGATGACCACCCCGTCCGACACCCAGTCTCTGATCCTGTCCCGCGCTGCGACCCGGCCGGGGAACCTCGCCCTGCCGCTGCCCGAGGGGCTGGTCGGCGCCGCCGCCAAGATGGTGGTCGGCAAGATGATCGCCCGCGGCTGGCTCGAGGAGGTCGAGGCGAAGCTGCGTCGCAGCGAGCCGATGTGGCGCGAGACCGGCGACGGCCACGGCACCACGCTGATCGCCACCGAGGCCGGGCTGGAGGCCATCGGGATCGAGCCGGTGGTGGCCAGCGCCGTCGCCAGCGTGCGGAGGGCGAAGCCCAAGGCGGAACCGGTGAAGACGCCCGACGACACCGAAACCGCGAAACCCGTCGCCATCCGCGCGGGCACAAAGCAGGCGCAGATCATCGCCATGCTCCAGCGCCCCGAGGGCGCGACGGTCGCCGAGATGGTCAAGGCCACCGGATGGCTGGCCCATACCGTCCGCGGTTGCATCTCTGGCGCCCTGAAGAGGAAGCTGGGCCTGCCCATCGCCGCGGAGAGAGTCGAGGGCAGGGGGACCGTGTATCGGCTCTCACCTAACCCAAGCTGCTAGTTCCTCTTTCGCTCCGTCACTTACCTGAAGGGCGATAAATTCGTTCAATAACTCGGGGTCCGGTTCGACCCGAATCGGGTCGCACCTTTGATCCCATGTTTCATAGTTGGAGGGGTCACTTGCGACGATCACACCGATACCATGGCGTTCTGCTTCTTCCACGATCCTATTGAGCAATTCGACCTCTTCATCAGGATTGGGGCAGTGCATCCAGAGGTACGACTGCGTTGCGGCTCTTCGATGCGCCAAGGCTTCGTAGACACCCGTCACGTTCAGCGCCCAACTTGGCTTGATCTCAAAAGTGATCAGGTCGAAATACTTCCCGGGAAGAAAGGAAAAGACGCGAAGCGCGGCAACAACCACGTCTGGCCTTGTCCAAGTGCCACCGGTGTTTCTTCGACCTTGGCTTGCGGTTACTTCCACGATCTGGTGTCGAAATCGGCTGTCTCTCGCCCATGGTCCCCGAAGGACTTCTGCCATTGGCTCATAAAGATCCTTTTCGCTGGGCTGTGGCGCTTGAGGGACTGCGGGTTGAGGTTGTTGCCCTAGGTCGATGGCTTCCGGCGCCTCTTCTGCTGCGGCGGGTGGAGCAATTGCCACTGCACCCCCGCGGGCGCGATAACGACGAAGCAAACCAAGATCCACGACCTTGTCCCGGATCGGCCAGTAATCGTCTTCGGGCCAGCCGAGTTCACGAAGCAACCGCGTGTTTCCTGCACTACCTCCGAGCTCACGAACCTTCTCGACCAATGCCTCCTGCATTGCTCTTATTTCGTCATCAGACTTTCCCTGAAGAGACATGGTGCGATCCTGCTTGCGGCTGTTTGCTGTCGCAGCATGGCGACATCCGCAAGCATATGAACTTGGCGTAAGCCAGGACTCAACACCGGAAGATCAACTTTTCTCAATTTTGCCGTCGCTTAGCTGAACTGCTGTATTCCCCGTCACCATCTCCCACCGCCGCACGGCGACATCGCAATAGACCGGATCCAGTTCCAACGCGCAGCAGCGCCGCCCGGTGCGTTCCGCGGCGATCAGCTGGGTGCCGGAGCCGCAGAAGGGCTCGTACACCAGGTCGCCGGGGTCGGTGAAGGCTTCCAGCACCGCCTCGACCAGCGCCACGGGGAACACGGCCGGATGCGATCCGGCGTCGCCCAAGCCCCCTTTGTGGCGCATGATCCGGAACACAGAGTCCGGAATGCGGTGGCTCTGGATCGCGTTGCCGTAGCCGGTCTTGCGGTGGACCGTGCCGTCGGCCCCGCGCAGTCCGCCGCCGCCGAGGGTTTCGCCCGCGTGCTTGCTCTCCACCGTCTTGTTAGGCTTCCGCGGCTGGCGGTTGAAGTGGAAGATGAACTCGTGCGAGGGCGCCAGCCGCCCGTTCCAGTCGCCGGGAAGGCCCGGCCCCTGGTCCCAGACATACCAGCCAAACCGCCGCCAGCCCTGCTCGCGCATCCAGTCGAGCCAGCCCTGCCAGTACGGGATCCACTCGCCGTCCCGATGGACAAGGCCGAGGTTGACCAGCAACTGGGCATTGGCGGTGACCGGTGCCGCAGTGAACACGCCCTGCATCAGCGCATCCCAGTCGCCGACCTTTTCCTTGGCGGCGCCATAGTCGCGCTGCTGGGCATATGGCGGGGAGGTGAACATCAGCAAAGCTTGCGCCCCGTCCATCAGCCGCGCCACCACGGCCGGGTCAGTGGCATCGCCGCAGATCAGCCGGTGATGCCCGAGCCGCCAGATGTCGCCCGGACGGGTGATCGGATCGGCCGGGGCCTCGGGGATGGTGTCAACCGCGTCATCGTCGATGGACGCACGGTCGTCGGTATCTTGCAGCAGCGCGTCCAGTTCGTCCTCGGGGATCCCGATCAGCCCGAGGTCGAAATCCTCGGCCAGCAGCCCGCGCAGTTCCTCGAGGAGGAGCGCCTCGTCCCAACCGCCCAGTTCAGTGAGCTTGTTGTCTGCGATCCGGTAAGCCCGGCGCTGCGCTTCGGTCAGATAGCCCAGCACGATGACCGGCGCTTCGGCCAGCCCTAGCTGGGCCGCGGCCAGGACCCGGCCATGGCCCGCGATCAGCTCGCCATCGGCCGCGACGAGGCAGGGAACAGTCCAGCCGAACTCGGCCATGCTGGCTGCGATCTTCGTCACCTGGTCGGCGCCGTGGGTCTTGGCATTCCGCGCGTAGGGCCGGAGACGGGCCAGCGGCCAGTGTTCGATCCGGCCGGGCAGGTGGGGCGCGTTCATGCGGCGAGCCGCTTCGCCTTGAGGGCGGCGAAGGTCTCGCCGGTTTCCGCCAGCACAGCCTCTTGGCCGGTGAAGGACTGCCACCGTTCGATGGCGACATCGACATAGGCTGGGTTCAACTCGACCCCGAAGCAGACCCGGCCGGTAGTCTCGGCCGCGATCAGCGTGGTGCCGGAACCCATGAAGGGCTCATAGACCGCCTGGCCGGGGCTGGAGTTGTTCAGGATCGGGCGGCGCATGCATTCGACCGGCTTCTGGGTGCCGTGCACGGTGTCGGCATCCTGATCCCGGTTGGCGATCTGCCACAGCGTCGTCTGCTTGCGGTCTCCGGCCCAGTGACCCTTGCCCTTGGCGCGGACGGCATACCAGCAGGGTTCGTGCTGCCAGTGGTAATCGCCGCGGCTGAGGACCAGCCGGTCTTTCGCCCAGATGATCTGCGACCGGATGGCAAAACCCGCGGCGGCCAGGCTGTCGGCTACTGTCGCCGCGTGCAGCGCGCCATGCCAGACATAGGCGACGTCGCCGGGAAACAGCGCCCAAGCCTCGCGCCAGTCGGCGCGGTCGTCGTTCAGCACCTTGCCGGTGCGTTTGGTCTTGGCCGCGCCTGCCTGGTTGCGCCAGGAGGGATCGTACTCCACGCCATAGGGCGGGTCGGTGACCATCAACAGGGGGCGCACATCGCCCAGCAGCCGCCCGACCACATCGGCCGCAGTGCTGTCGCCGCAGATCAGCCGGTGCGCGCCCAGCTGCCAGAGGTCGCCCGGCACCGACACCGGCGCGACCGGCAACTCCGGAACATCGTCCTCGCCCTCGACCGGGCCATCGCCGCCCAGCGCCTCGGGATCCCGCAGCAGCGCGTCCAGATCATCGTCGTTGATGCCGAGCAGGGTCAGGTCGAAGTCCTCGGCCAAGAGCCCCGCGATCTCGTCGCGCAACAGCGCCTCGTCCCATTCGCCCAGTTCGGTCAGCTTGTTGTCGGCGATCCGGTAGGCCCGGCGCTCGGCCTCGTCGAGATGGCTGAGCCGGATCACCGGCACCTCGGTCAGCCCGAGCATGGTGGCGGCCAGTACCCGGCCGTGCCCCGCGATCAGTTCGCCGTCGTCGGCGACCATGCAGGGCACGGTCCAGCCGAACTTGGCCATGCTGGCAGCAATTTTGGCCACCTGGTCGTCGCCATGCATCTTGGCATTGCGTGCATAGGGGCGCAGCCGGGCAATCGGCCAAGACTCAACCTGGCTCGGCGCGAAGACGAGGTCCATGGGGCGGGGCTCGGGATGTGGGGGAGGGAAATGAAAAGCGCCCGCGAGGGGGGTCCTCCGGGCGCAATTCTTCGATGATCAAGGGGTAGGTCAATGGGGGCAGGTCTGTCAATCCGAAAAATGAAGCGGATTCAACGGCTTCTCAGGAATTGGTTTTCCGGGGTGGCTTCTGGCCACCTGGCTTCCCCGAAGGTGGTTTCCCTGGCTTCCCACCGGGAATCCACCCCGACCAGATCGTGATTCCGCAAGCCGCTGATCTGACTCACGAATTCCGGCTCCGGGTCGCAAGGTGGCTTCCGCCTGGCTTCCCCGGTGAAATTGCCTCACGCTAGCGTACCGCTGCGCTGCGCCCCCCCGCACACGTTCAGGGCCGGGGAGGAACCAGAGGAGGGGGGGATAGCCTTCGGTTTCGGCCCGTTGTGGATCAGAGCGTTTCGGAGAAATGCGCGAGCAGGAAGCGACTTGGCTGATCCTTCTCGGCCCACGCATCCCAAAGCGAACGCGCGACGGGATCCGAAGAAGTGATCAACCTGTTGACTTGGTCATGCCTCTTCTGACGCGCACGCGATCCGAAAATGCCATCCGTGCCGGGCAAGAGGTAGTCGTCCACAATTGACGACGTGAAATCGCTGACAGTTCTTGCCTTGCGATGCCGAATGGCCAAGTCCGCCTGGATTTCGCTGACAAACTGCACAGGAGCCGACTTGCCATAGAATTCTGCCGCAAGCTTCCATACCTCGTCCAGAGCGTTATCCTCGATCAGCAGGCGCAGGACCTCCGGAATGTAGTCGTCGGCGCGTGCCTCTTGGAACACAATTCGTGCTTGAGCGAACTGCTCCTTGGTTGGAGGGTGCGCGTCGTCGTTCGCGTCTCTTACCAAGAACTTGCGTTGTTCGCGCAGGCCATTGAAACTCGATGTCGACACCAGAACTCCACGAATTCTGAACGTCCAAGTCTGATCGTCTATTGTGACCGGGCCGATCTCGTCGTGCAGAAAATGCGGCACGATCTGGGTGCAAACGACCTTGTACTCACCCCAACCAGCATGAGCGCCCAGCGCAAGGCCTTTCGGATCTGCGAACCCGAAGGTCTGGGTGCGGTTTTCCTCATCAACGATCCATATGACGAAGTCGGGATAGTACCAGTCCGAAGAATCAACCCGTAGCCTGAAGGACTTGGCGTCCTTTTCTATGTTCCGCTTCAGCCAGATCTTTCGTTTTCCCCAGACCAAGGGCGTAGAAGCTGCCTTTGGGTAGTCCTTCTTGGGGTAGAGGTAGGTGATCAGGTCGCGAACGAACTGCTCTTCTTCTCGGTTCAATGCCCCAGGCCCAGACAAAACTCCTGAGCCCTGCTGGTCGAGAAGAAGGGGTTGGTAGACGCTTCCAGGGGCGAGAACTTCGCAGTTATTGCTGGTGGCGCTGACAATCAGGGGCAGATTCTGTACGTCAGGGCACAGCACGCGGTCACCGAACAAATTCGGCTGGGACTTGTCAGGCATTAGTGATTTCCTTGAAATACTGGCTTGGAATGCCGCTTTCCGACGCGCCAATGATCTCGTACCGGCTGTGCTTGGCCTCGATCTTGCGGTAGGCGCTTTCGAACAATTTCCTCGCCACCGTACTGGCCGCTATCTGAAGACGCTGAATGTCCTGCCGACTTTGAATGCTGCAGAAGCCCGGCAGCGCCCACACCTCGTACGGGCCCGAATGAAGGGCGGTGCTGACCGACGTTCGATCAAAGCGGAGGTTCCAGCGCTTCCCTATGCCCTTCCACTGGACGAGCTCTGAATAGATCGCGTCGATGTCTAGAAGATGAGCGGTTTGCTTGAACGCTGCGGTGACGTCGGAGCCAACACGGGCTGCATTCTCATCCAGTCCATCTCGCCCAATGCGTGCGGTTGCGACGCCAGCCGCATAGGACACAACAACCTTGTTCACGGATTTCAGCCAGTTGACGTCGCGCAGGTCGACAAGGAACGCGCTTTGTTGCGGGCCTACGGCCTTGATGGATAGAAGCGCGGGTGCTTCCGGGAGCCAGTTTTGGACGTCGCAGACGGTCCTGGTCTTCTCTCCGATGCCATTCTCGAACAACCCGGCAAGAAAAGCCTGGAGGTACCGGGACTTCAGGCCAAAGACGAACGCCGTCTGCAGTGCGGCTAGATCGCCTTTGATATCGCGCAAGCGCTTTCCGTTGCCGTTTGTTCCGGCAAAACGAACGACCCGCCCGAACATCTGGATGATGAGCGATCCTTCGTTCTGCCCCAGACGGAGGAGGGTCAAGCTCGAGGCCCGATAGTTGTCCCACCCTTCCGCAAAGCGGCGAGATCCGATCAACAGGTTCACGCCCGAGTTGGCCAGTTCCAGGTCCGCGAACAAAGATGCGGTGAAAGCGTCATCTTCGACTTCTAGGGACGCTGCCTCCAGCGCATCTTTCAGCCCCTTCACATCGCCGACGTTCACGACGCCATAGTAATGCACGCTGTCGCCGCGACGAAGGCCGAGCCCCATCTCGCCCGGTGACGTCTTCAAGACACGAAACAACGGAATGTCGCCGTCCTGCCAGCCGAAAACATCGTTCAGGATTCGGGCCTGAATTGCCGCCGCAGACATAGCGTGCAACCCAGTGGTCACGACCTCAGGTAGGAGGCTGGCACCTTGTCGGGCTGCATCCAGCACGCGCGTGATGCCTTCCGAGATGAAGTCATCTTCTGACAACGCCCGGTCGAGATATCGCAGGACATCTATGACGTCGGACGTCTGCTCCTTGTCGCCTTCGTTCTTGCCGCCGATCACGGAAAGGCCGAGCAGGACCCATAGCGGCTTCGCGATACGCAGACCCCGGTCCTTGATCTGCTTCTGCACGTCTGACTTACCGAAGCTTGCCAGCTGATACCAATACGCGATCAGCGCCGCGGTCAGGGTCGTGTGCTGGATTTCCTCGGTGGTCTCGTCGTGCCCGTCGAGCTTCACATTCCAGAAATCCTTGCCGTAGAGATCGGCATGAAACCGGTCGTAGGCATAGTCGAGCATGATGGCCTTGGCATACCTGCCGAACGTGGCCTCGGCCTCGGCCACCTGGCCGAAGGTCGCCGAGAATTCGACCAGCATGCCGCGATGGTCGGGCTGGCTGTCCCCGATCCCGGCGAGGTCGGACTGCAGCTTCTTCCAGACGCTTTCTTCGCTGCGCTGGCCCTTGTGTCCTTCGTCGACGAAAACGAGATTGCGCCCATCGCGGAAGACCGATGTGGGGATGGTCACCCCGTCGCCCTTCTTGGTTTCGGCCAGCTTGTTGATGTCGACGACGATCACGGTGTCAGGATGCAGGCGGCCGAGGCTCGAGGCATCGCCATCCATCGGATAGGCAAAGACATCGAACGCCTTCGTTTCCCGCAGCTTGTCGGCATGCTGGCGCGACAGGCTTTCCGATGGCGTGATCAGAATGGTGCGATCCCAGGTCCCGGCGGCGTGCAGCATCGCGATGCAGGCGTGCAGCACATGGGTCTTGCCCGATCCGGTGGCCATCCAGAACGCGGCAAACTGCAGATCGTCTGCGGTGAAGGGGCTGATTGTCTCGCTGCGGTTCTTCTGTGCCCAATCGGCAAGGAAGGCATTCAGCCGCTCAAGGAATGCCCCCTCGTCCGTGCTGCGGCACTTCTGCCAGTGCGCGAACAGGATCAGCGACAGATACTGCGCATAACGCGGCGCCAGCTTCACTGTCTGGCACGCCGCGCGGACCGCCTGATCCGCCTCTGTCAGCAGGGATGCATCACCCCGGCAAAGCGACTCCATCTGCGCCAGATAGTTGCCGTCTGCCATCGCTAGGTCGGCCGTCATCGTGTCTTCGACCGTCGAGAGCCCGCGCATGACGGCAGCCAGATCCAGCCCGAGTTCGTGGGCCAGCGCATCGCGCAGGACGAGGGCCTTCTTCAGCCTGGCGTGACCGGATGCCATCAGCGCCCCCCGAACTGAGTTGCAAAGATGGCCTCTATGGCCTCGAACCGCTCGCAGCCTTCAAAGGCCAGCTCCGGCATGGCGTTCGTCAGGAAGCGGTCGGCAGGATGCTCGGCCATCTTCGCCCTACACCAGTCCTCATTGCCGTCCCGGTCACATTCGCGGAACAGCACAGTGACAGACCGGTTGCGGCGGTCAGTGCCGGTGACGACCACGCCCTGATCTTCTCGGTAGAGGCGCTCCACATCGAGGCCGAGCAGGTAGATCAGGCTTTCGACTAGATCGACTTCGCGGTCGACGGCGTCGCCGCCGCCTTTTGCGCATTTGATGCTGTAGCCAAAGGGCGAGCGGAAATGGTCGACAGACTGGAACAGTCGGCGGGCGTCCCGGTCGAGGCGGTACTGGATGGAAAATGCCAGGTTCTCGAACGCCATCGCATCCTGAGGTTTGGGCTGGTCGATGTTCAGGGTCTCAAGCGTGTCGTCGTACTGTTCAAGCTCTTGGACACGAATGAAAAGTCCAGGCCCACGATGATCTTTGGCCTTCCCGGCTTTCCACTGGGTCGCACTGCCAACCTTCTTTATCCGTGGAACAACCAGCGTTTCGAAGTAGCGGTTGACTTCAACCGTGATGAACTTGCGGTGCCCGAAATCCAGACGATTGGCTTCAACCACTGCATGAGCGGAACTGCCCGAGCCGCCGAAGCAGTCGAGGATCGTGCTGTCCTTCTCGGCAGCTTGGTTGATGAATCGCCGAACGAAGCGCGAGTTCTTCGGCGACAGGAACGCCCCGGCAGTCCCGAACAGGTCGGTCAACTGCGCCTCGCCGTCGTTGTAGTCGTAGAAGACGCTGGTCCCGATGTTGGTCTCGACCTCGTGTAGGAAGCCTTTTGTTCTTGGCACCTTCTTCTCATTCGGCCCCCAAGCAATTCGATGATCTTCTGACAAGCTCTGGAAGCTACGGCGCCCCGGGCTTTCCGGATCTGGGAACTGTGGGAACTTCCAGCCACTGTTCGGATGACCGCAGGGCTTCTTTGTGACGGGGTGCAACGGCTTGTAATAGCGGAAGTTCAGATGATTGGGGTCTTTGGTCGTTTCCGCCTGTTTAGAGGCAGGTGCCGCTGTAGGAATTTCACTCCATACCCACAGCACCGCTTCACTTGCTCGCGCATCGTTCTCTGAAACGTACTTTCCATTCTTGTCGCGATACTCGGCGTATTTGTATGGCATGATCCCTTTCCAGGGATCCTGCTTCTTGGTCTCGTTGTTCCATTCCAGGCCGCGTTCTTCCAACTGTTCCCGATATTCGATCAGGTGCTGGTCAAACAGCGCGGCAATCGCTTTCTCGACCTCGGCAATCGGCGGGTAGTCGTGCCCCAGCCTTTCCACGAGATCGAGGATTTCGGCACAGCCCGGTTTTGGCTCCCTGAACATTTGGGGGATGCTTTCGGCCACCGGTCGCGCTTTGGCAAAGACATGCACGAACTCATGGTTGGTCGAGTAAAGGGAAAGCTGGCTGTTGGCGGTGTTCTGGGTCCAGATCAGTTCCTCAACCCGGTTCTGCGCGCCGAAGACTTCGCTGAGCACATGTTCCAGATTGGTCCGCTCCTCGGAATCGATGCTCACGAAGATCGCCGATTCACGGTTCATCAGATCGCGGATGGCCTCCGTCCGGTCACGCATCAGCGCGGCCCAGGACGCCTTCTTGTAGCCATTCTTGTAGGGAATCGAGCTGGTCGCTGTGTTGTAGGGGGGGTCGATATAGACGCACTTCACCGATTCCGCGAACTTCGGCTTGATCGAATTCAGCGCTTGCCAGTTGTCAGAGCGTAAGGCGACGCCGTCGATGATGGCCTCAAGCTGGTTCGACTTCGTGATGGCCGCGACAAGATCCCACCGGAACGCCGGATCAAAGTGCTTGGTGTCCACCGGCAGAGGGAACCAGCGTCGGCGCGCAGCCTGCGCGAGATCGCCCTTGATGACTTCATGGCAATCGTCGGCAGAAGCGAAGTCGCCCAGCCCCAGATCCTTCCACTCGGACTGTTGCGCGGCGATGATCTGCGGGAGGTGGTTCACCAGCCAGTCTTCACCCGCCAGCTTGGCAATCCTGTCGAGCGTGATGACATAGCGCGTGGTGAAGACCAGCTTCTTCTTCTCCCACAGGGATTTCTGGAAATCCTCCAGCACCGCCAGGAAGTCGATGATCTGCTGGCCGATCTCACGCACGATCCGGCCGACCCTGATCAGGCGGCGGGGCAGTTCGGTGTCGATCAGCAGCTGGTCGGCGTTCAGCACCTCGGTCTTCAGGAAGATGTCGAGGTCTTCGCGAAGGGCAGCGCCAAGCCGCTTGTGAATGAAGAAATCCGACTGGTTCCGAGCGACGAAGTGGTTCAGCCAGCGCTTCAGTTCGGCCTCGTCAGCGTTGATGTGCCCCTGGATGGCCTTAACGATGTCGTCTTTCTGCTTGTTGGACTGCGCGCCCTTCAGGTACTTCAGCAAGACCATGTACCGGCCGTCCTCGGCCTTGGTAACGGTATCGATCTCGTAATGCGCCTTGTCCGTCGGCTTCAGGCTGGCGCGCGTCTTCTGCAGTTCATCGGGTTCGACCGAGAAGACGATGCGTTCGCCATTGGACAGGCGCACGGTGAAGTCGGTGAACGTGTCGCCCGACTTGATGTAATACATGTCCTCCGTCGCCCAGTGGAACTCGGTGTCCTCGCCGGTCGAGCGGATGTATCGGCTGCCATCCCGGCCATAGCGGCGTTCGACGATGAAATCGCCATCCTGGTAATGGCGCGAGAAGAATTGGTAGAGGCGGTTCAACACCTCGCGGCGGTCGGTTCCGACATTCTCGCTGGCGCGCAGCTGTTCTTGAAGCGAACGGTATTCATCGACCTTCGATTTGAAGGCGGGGAAGCGCTCTGCCTGATCAAGCAGATCGCGCCGCTCCTGATCGTTCATTCCCGGCTTGATGCCGATTTCGCCCTCAATTTCCTTTATGCGAAGGCGGCCCCCCGCGGCTTCTTCATCGTCTGCTTTGCGAAAGGCCGTGGCGAGGATTTCAGATAGTTTTCCACCTTCCAGCGCCTTGGTGCCGTTCTTTTCGACCACCTGACCGAGGAATGCTTTCACTTCCTGATTGTGGTGGCGAATGACCCGGTAAAATCCGAAGTCGAGGCGTTCCGCTTCATCCAGCTGAAACAGTTCCGCCATCAACTCGACAAAGCGGACCTCAGCTTGTTCAATCGTCGTCATCAGATACCTTCCTGCCCCGGCTGCCGCCGCCGCGACATCGTTTTCCGGCGACAATAGACGGCACATCCGCCCAACGGAAGCGGTTTAGGCCTGTTGCTCGGGGTTTCCAAAGGCTTGACGGGCGTTGAACGGCGCGTGGCCTTATCTGGCCGTCCCCCAAGGCCGCGTCTTCGGCATCGCTGCCGTCACGTCGACCTCGCGCAGCATCCCGCCCGCGATCAGCCCGTCCCGAACCCAGCCCAGCGCCTGGCACCAGTCGTCATAGCCACGGCGGGCGGCCTCGATTTGGTGAGGGTGGGGCGAGAACGTGACCGGACAGGCGAGGATGTCGATGGTTTTCCACTTGCCTCGTGCGCCGTGGCCACGCACGCGGATGCGCTCGGTGCCGACGACGACGGCCCCCGCATGCGTGCCATGCTGGTTCTGCTTCACGATGGTGGGCACGCAGCGCGGGACGGCGCCGGGCATCCAGTCCGGGGTCAGCCCAGCGCGGGCCAGTTCGGCGACGCGGATCGCCATGCGCTTGCCGCCGAGGCTGTCGGGGATCCCGGCCACGGTGGCGGCGATCACCTCGGCGTCCTCGTGGGTATAGCCGCCGATCTTGTGCTGTCCGCCGTCGATCTTGCAGCCGAGCATAGCGCGCTGGAGGAGGACGTATTCCAGGCCGAAGCCGAAACCTTCCTCGGTGATGTCCGGGGGCAGGGGCAGTTCCAGCTGCGCTTGTTCCACCCGGAACGCCCATTCCAGCGCCGCCTGCACGCCCAGCGCGCGCTTGATCCTGGTGCCGCTGACACGGCCGTGGAAACTCATGGCTGCAATCCTTCAAGGAAATCCATCTGCGCTGGGCGATGGGCTGCATCCGTCGGCCGCCAGATCCACGGGCCCGAGGCCATGGGCAGCTGCGAGAGAGCGCCACGCATGTGCTGCTGCCAGAGGGTGAACTCCGTTGCCGAGCAGGCGCAGAGCGCGTGCCCGATGGGCCAGCCCATCAGCCATCCGACGAAGAGCGGGTTCAGCCGCCGCCGCGACCTGCCTTTCAGGATCCGCCGCGAGACGACGCGCCCATGCGAGGCAATCATCGAAGCCCAGAGCGGGCGCGAGATCGGGGCGTGCGGCGAGGACCTGGGCCCATCCGGCCAAGTCGCCGGGGCAGGGCGGGTGAAGCCCTGCTCCGCCCGGTAGTGCAGCAGGTCCATCCGGGACTTGCCGTCGGCACGGGTGATGCTGGCCTCGGAACTGCCCTTCCAGTTCTGGGCGGCCGGGGTCGGCCAGTGGTTCGGCAGGGCTTTCGCGATGCCCAGCGCCAGCGCCTCGGCCTTGCGGGTGAAGTCGCTGTTCCCGGCCGGGTTGTAGCGGCCAGTGCCGGGATGCAGGCTCATCGGTGTGGGCCAGGATGAAGATCCGCAACCGCTCGTGCGGCGCGCCGACTTCTGCCGCCGAGAACAGGCCCGCCGCAGGCGTGTAGCCCAATCCCGAAAGCTCTCGCAGGACGGTCTCGAGGCCGAGGGTGACGTGACCGGCGACGTTTTCGAGGAAGACCCATTCCGGGCGGCATTCGCCGATGACGCGGGCGACGTCGGGCCAGAGGTGACGGGGATCGTCGGCCCCGCCGCGCTTTCCGGCCGCGCTGAAGGGCTGGCAGGGGTATCCAGCGAGGATGGCGTCGAATGCGCCGCGGAAGGGACGGGCGTCGAAGCTGCGCAGGTCGGTCCAGATCGGGGCTGGGGCGAAGTAGCCCGCGCGCTGGGCGGCGAGGAGGACCGCCCTTGGCCAGTCCTCCCATTCGACGAAGGCGCGGGTGTGATAGCCGGGTTCGGCGAGCATGATGCCCAGATCAAGGCCTCCGCCGCCTGCGCAGAGGGAGAGTCCATGCCGGGGACGAAGCACCATGCCATTCACCGCACCCCGCGCTCGCGCAGGCGTTCGGCCGTGACCAGCCCCCGGGCAAGCATGGCATCGCGCATGGTGTTGCTGATCGCGCTGACCGGCAGGTAGCGGTCGGAGTTGACCAGATCGGCGTAGAACGCTGGCAGGTCGGTGATCGGCTTCGCCGCCGCGGCAGGGGACGCTTTGGGCTTCCGGCGCTTGCGACCGGCATCCTCGACCTTGCGCTGGGCGGCGCGCTGCATGGCGCGGTCCAGCGCCTTCGGTCCATCGGGCGGTTCGGGGTGTTTCTGGCGGCTGGCCTCGGCGGTAGCGATGATCTCCGCCTCGGTCAGCCCCAGTTCGTCGCGCCAGCGCTGGACGTGCAGCCGGGGCGGCCAGCCTTGCCACCAGTCGGGCAGGGCGGCGGGGTCTAGGCCCAGCGCTGCCAGCAGGTCCCCGAAAACCTCATCGGAAATCGCCTCGCGCGCTTGCGCGCCCTCCTCCTCCTTTACTGGTTTACTTAGAGGTTCCCTTACAGGGTTAGTGTCCGGATTTCGGACACGGCTTTCGGCAATTTCCGGACACGGGTCAGCCGGAAAATCGGACACGGCTCCGGCACAACCTCCGTGTCCGAAATCCGGACACGGCAGTGCATCAACCATGTCGTCACCAGCACAAGCATCGGCATCGTCGACGCTTTCTGTGTTCTCATTCTCACCGTGTCCGATTTCCGGACACGGCACCACAGCCACGGGTGTGAAGCCCGGCTCGAACCCCAGGATGTAGCGGGTGGGCAGCTGGCGCTTGGTCACGGGATCAAGCCGCGGCACGCGCCGCAGCAGGCCCACGGCCTCGAGCTGGCCAAGGTGATCGTTCAGCGTCGACCGGCTGATCTCGCAGTCATGTGCTAGCCGATCCTGCGAGGGAAAGCAGCCATAGTCCGGGTTGAACCTGTCGCAGAGGTGCCAGAGCACGATCTTGGTCGTGGGCTTCAGCCCGCGCTGCTTGATGGCCCAGTTGGTGGCCTCATGGCTCATGGCGCGGGCCTCCGCCTGGGAGGGGCGATGCACGTCGTGAAGCCGTGATCGGCGAGCGCGCCCAGCGCGTCATCAAGACTGCGCACAAGCGCCCAGCCAAAGCCCTGCGCCTGCACCGCATCGCGAAACGCCTCCTGCTCCGGCCGCAGCCGTCCCTTCGGCGCCTTCAGTTCGAGGAACAGGACACGGCCTTCGCAGAGCACCATCAGATCGGCGAACCCGGCATGGACGCCCATGCCGATAAGGATCGCCTGGCGCTTGGCCCCGCGGGGCCCGGCTTCGGTCACCTCGTTGGCGCAGTGATGGATGATGGCCGAGCGGGGCAGGGCGATGCGCAGCGCCTGCACGACGGCGCGCTGGAGATCAGCCTCGGGGGTGCCACGGCGCATCATCGCGCAGCCCTCCTCTGATCCTCGCACTGGGCGCGCCGTACCGGCCGCCGCGCATCGACGACGACCAGCAGGCGCTGGGCATCAGCACGCTCGCCCGGGGTCTCGCCATGCTGGACGAGCACGTTGCAGGCGAGCCGGATGAGGAGATCACTGTGATGCGCGACGTCAGCGATGACGGCGCGCGCCTCGGCCACGCGGTCGGCGGGCCATTCGGAGCGGGGTTGGAAAGTCATCACCGGCGCCCTCCGGCACGACGGCGGCGCGGGGCTGCCTGCTCCTGCTCCTCCAGCCATTCCTCGACAGCGGCGCGGCGGTAATAGACCTTGCGCCCGGCGCGGACGCAGGGCGGTCCCGTCCGCATGGCCTCCCACCGGCGCAGGGTGTCGACCGAAAGGCCGAGTTCCAGCGCGAGGTCGAGGCGGCTGATCCAGCCGACCAGCAGCGTGCGGGGTTTGTCTTGTCGGTCTGGCATCGATCCGAGATGCGGCATCGGGGTCTCCTGGTCCTGGCCCCGAAGATCGGGGACGTCTTGCAGGGACCAGTGAGCGCAGAGGCCGCAGGGTGGCGGCGAGGCGGAGGGTGGCAGAAAGGACGCCACCTTTGTGCCACCCCTTGTTTCGTTAGGGTTTTCGATGGTGATCGGGCTAAGCGAGGTGATGTGGGGCGAGGCCGCCAGATGGACGAAACTGAGGCGAAGGCCGCAAACACCAGCGAACAGTCGCATTGACTGTGATTGACCGGCATTGACGGACAAAGAAGGGGTGGCACCCGACACGGCACCCCTGCCACCCATTGAAATCATTGAGGATTGGCCGTTCCAGACCGCTTCAGAGGCTTGATTTGCAGCGCTATGATCACGCCTGCCGCCTTAGACGCACCAATGCGCATGCGGTCGCCAGTCGCGGACTGATCCGCCCAGCGCCAAAGCTCCAAGAAAACAAGGGGTGGCGCGGCCTTGGCGTCCTTCGTGCCACTCTCCGCCTCCCCGCCACCAACCTCGCCATGCTTGCCTTGATAGTCAGGCGAAACCACGCCTCATGTCGGATGCAAGAAGGACCGAAGCCATGCCCGAACGCATCAAGCTGACCGAGAAAGTGCTGCGCGACGCCGAGCCGGTGCCGGGGCGGGACTACCAGATCTTCGACACCGACATCCGGGGCTTTGCCGCCTGCATCTACCGCGGCGGCGGGCGGGCCTTCACGCTGGACTACCGCCATGCCGGGCGCCAGCGCCGGATGACCTTCGGGCGCTGGCCGGAATGGTCGGTGTCGGCCGCTCGGGAGCGGGCCAAGGAACTGCGGCGCGAGATCGACGCCGGGGCCGATCCATTGGGCCAGCGCGAGGCAAAGCGCGAAGCCCCGCGCGTGTCCGACCTCATCGAGCGCTACCGCGCGGAACATCTTCCGAAACTGTCAGCGCGAAGCGCAGCCGACCAGCGGTCGGCGCTGGCCAAGATGGTGGAACCGGTCTGGGGCCGGAAGCTGGTGAAGGAAATCACTCCGACCGACGTCGACAAGCTCCTGACCAAGATCGCCGAGGGCAGGGCGCGGCCCCACAAGGAAAAACCCAACAACCGGGCGCGCAAGCTGCAGGGGGCCAAGCCCACGCCGGTGCGCGCCAACCGGATCGGCGAGGTGCTGCGCAAGATGTTCACGCTGGCGGTCCAGTGGGGCTGGTGCGAGGAGAACCCCGCCCAGCGCTTTCACCGCCGCACCGAGACGCCGCGCGAACGCTTCCTCTCCAAAGAGGAAATCTCCAAGCTCGCTGCCGCGCTGGATGCCGCCGAAGATCGGCGCGCGGCCGACATCATTCGGATGTGCATGCTGACCGGCGCCCGGCTGGGCGAGGTGCGGCAGGCCCGGTTCGAACAGTTCAACCTCGAGCACATGAGCTGGTCGAAGCCGCCCACCATGACGAAACAGTGCCGCGCCCACCGCGTGCCGATCTCGGACGAGACCGCCGCCATCGTGCGCCAGCGCCAGCTGCTGGTGCCGAAAGGATCGCCGTGGCTCTTCCCCGGCGACACGCCCGGGCAACCGGTGCAGGAGGTGCGGCGGTTCTGGGCGCAGGTCCAGAAGCAGTGCGGGCTGCAGGACGTCCGGATCCATGACCTGCGCCACACCTTTGCGTCCTTGTTGGTCAGCGGCGGGGCCTCGCTGGAAATGATCGGCAAGCTTCTGGGTCACAGCCAGATGCAGACGACCCTGCGATATGCCCACCTGATGGACTCGCCCCTGCGCGCTGGGGTGGACGCGGTCGCCAGCGCCTTCCGGCCAAAGCCTCGGCTTGTTCATGACGCCGACGATCAGGGCGGCCGAAAGACCGCGTGACTCGGCAAGCCAAAGCCCCGCATCGTCACGATCCTTCTCCTCGCAGCTTCTTCCAGACCGGCGTCACCCTGCGCCGGATGCTACGGCTGTCAGGGATCTTCCGGCCGTCCGACTGATCCGCGAACCAGTCCTGCATCTCGGCGACCAATTCCGCCTGCGTGGCGGGGAGGCCCCGGTCATGGATGCGATGGATCAAGGCCACCATCATGCCTTCCCAATCATAGGGTGTGGTCGCGCCGGGGCCGCTCGTCACGCGGCGGACCATCTCATTCTCTTCCTCGAAGGCATGGACATCCTCGGCCAGGATCAGCATGTCGGCCACGGCGACGGGAATGCCGCCCGCAGGATCAGTGATCAGCAACCAGTCCTGGCGCCCGATGGGCTGGATGCGCCGCATCACGCCTTCAGTCGGGCCCGTGCCGCAGCGGCGGAACAGAGGCAACAGTTCCATCGGGGACAGCACGACCTTGCCCGCTACGACCTCGTCACCGCAGCGAACGGCGGGGATGCCAGTCAGGATCCGGAACCGGCCTGCATCGGCCCATCCCGCGACATCGGCGATGTTGCAGCCCCAGCGGGCGGTGACTTCGTGAACGGTGAAATAGACGCGCGGCGGCAAGCCCATGAACGGTACATCCTCATCAAGACAGAGGATCGGCCTTGCTCAAACCACCTGCAGCCCGCGCCACGAAGGTGCGGGGGAATACATGATCGGTGACAACGTCGTTGGGGGCGCCAAAGCGCCTCGACCCTGCCAGAATGCCGTTCCGATAGACCTGTTATGCTTTTGGTTGAGGGCTGCTCTCCTCAAGGATGCACCGTGCCGCGGGCTTCGATTCGGAGCAAGGGGGTGGCCCGAACGAAGCTGTGGATAAGGGTAGCGGGTGCATGAAGCCGCTCATCAACGCGTTCTGCGACTGTTTGCGGGAACGCTGTGCGCATGAAAATGCATGAAAAACAGAGTGTTTGAAGGTCCCTATGCCGTGCCCAAGCGGATTAAGGCAAAAGGCGTGAAACGTGTAATCATGTGATTGACGAGCGCAGGGGTGGGCATATATACATTCCACAACAAATATTATTTCACGGAGATAGCCTCATGCGTAAGGTCGTCAGAGAGTATCAGCAGCTGTGTCGCGCTGAAGGTGTTGACTTGCTCGGCATCGAGCCGCGCGGCCGTCACTACGCTCTTCATTTCGAGAGAGGGTTCCTCATCGCGGCCTCCACCCCCTCCGATCACCGCGCGCGCCACAACCTCCGCGCCATGATCCGCCGCCTGCACGCTTGAAGGACAAGACCATGAACATGCCCGCCCTCACTCCCGAGACGATGACGGCCGAACAGCGCCGCGAGACCTGGTTCCACCGCGAGCTGGCCGGGTACTTCAGCGCCGACAACATCGACTACCGGCAGAACTGGGATTACGGACCCGAACTTCTCGAGCTTCTCGCCTCCCGTTTCCGCGTGATCGAGATGATCCTCGGCGCAGAGGAAGTCGCGCCGCACCTGTTCGCGACGCTGCATGGTCCCGATGTCGAAGGCGAGACCTGGCGCGAGGCGTTCGAGACCTATGACCCGGTTCTGACCCCGCACTGGACCGGCACGAAGCTGATCGACAATGCTGGCATCTACGGCCTCTACGGTGTGCTTCCGGCTGATGTTGCGTTCGATGCCCGCAAGGAGTGGGTTGATGCACTGGCGCAGCAGCTGGACCAGTTCCGGCAGGTCGCGCAGCCCGAGCCGCAGGGTGTGATTGCCCGGATCATCAATCTCGCGCTTTCGCGTCACGCCATCGACACCGGCGCAGGCGAAGTCGACCTGCAGTCGCTCGCCCTGTTCGGCGGTGTCACGGAAGGCCGGATCCGGAACATCCTGTCCAGCGGCGATGGTGGTCTGGAAAAGGTTGGTCAGCGTGTGACGTCCGTCAGCGCAGCTTCTTGGCTGAAAGGTCGGAAGGAGTTCTTTGCCTCGATCTGGCAGCAGCCGGATGAGGCGGCGCCCGAGGCGCCGAGCCCGGACTTCTCGGACGAGGTGGTTTTTGTTCCCGTCGCTGCAGACGGCAGCTATTTCCATCCCGGCCTCGCGCGGGGCGGCAAGTTCATGATCGGGGCAAAGGGTGAAGAGGTGCAGTATTCCTCGTTCGGCGAGGCGCTGTCCGCCTTGCACAAGATGGCCACCCCGCGCTGGCGCCGCCCGAATGAAGCGGGCAACTGGGGTATCGTTTCGGGACGCGACTGGAAGCGCATCGAACGCCGCCAGCTGATGTCGATGTGATCCGGAGTTTGATGATGATGCGTTTTTCTGCCGAAGACCTGCTTTCCGCCCTTCTCGAAGCGGCGCCACGCCCGACCGTTCAGGCGCCGCGCGATGCACGTGGACTTTACGGCCTCGTCGATCACCATGGTGATCTTCGCTACATCGGCTCGACCAGTTCGAGGGAACAGACCCTTTATGAACGGATCCACCAGCGCCATCGGACCGGATCGGAGGGCATGAGCCACTACTTCTCGCAGATGTACAACACCGGCCGGATGTGGCGCGACCGCAAGGATGGGCTGACCAAGGCCGATGGTGACATTGCCAAGGCACTGCGCAACGAATTCGTCGTCGATCACTGCCGCGCTGTTTGGCTTCCCTTGCCCGACACGGCGGATATCGCCCGGCTGGAGGCCGAGGTGCTCTCCCTCGCGCCCGATCATGCCATCGCCTGGAACCGGCGCCGGATGCAGGCCTATGAGGAGCCGGTCGATCTGGTCGAAGCCACGCTGAGCCGCCTCGGATGGGGCGCGCGGGAATTGGCGGCCATCGAACGGCAGCGCCTGCGCTTCCTTTCCGCGATGGTTGCTCCCGCGGCTGCGCCAGCGCCGAAGCCCGCGGCCACGCGGCAGACGCGCGTCACGCCCTTTCCCAAGGGCCCGTTCCGCTTCTTTGCTCTGGACGTCGAAACGGCGAACAACGACCGCGGCAGCATCTGCCAGATCGGTGTCGCCTGTGTGCGCCCCGACAATTCCATCGAGACCTGGGTGACTTACGTTGATCCGCAGGTGGAGCGCTGGGTGTTCACCTATCTCCATGGAATCAGTGCCCGCACGGTGCAGGGCGCCCCGACCTTTGCCGAGGTGCTGCCGGTCTTGCGGGATGCGTTGAACGGGGCGACGGTCTACCAGCACTCTGGCTTTGACCGCAGCGCCGTCGCCGCGGCGTGTGGCAACTGCGGCCTGCCGGTCCCGCAGTGGGACTGGCGCGACAGTGTCCACGTTGCCCGCGCTGCCTGGCCCGAATTGCGGGGCAACGGCGGCCATGGCCTTGCAAGCCTCAAGCAGCACCTTGGCCTCATGTTCGAGCACCATGACGCAGGTGAGGACGCCCGCGCGGCAGCGGAAGTGGTCCTGCGTGCCGAAGGCGTTCAACCCCCTCGCACGCAGATCCCGGTTCAGGCGGGCCGCGTGACGATTGCGGACGAAGAGGATTTTGACCTGATCGAAGACAGCGTCGCCACTGTGGAGATCCTCCACGAGCCCCTCGCCGCACCGATGCGGTCGGACGCAATCCTGCGCCAGCACACCGGGCGCCACATCGGCACGACCGAAATCACGCAGGGCAACATCGACAACAACCACATCTATCTCAGGAGCTTCTTCGAAAAGTTTCCTGCTGATGCCATCGGTGGATCGAACCGTGCATCGGCCGCCCAGCGCGATATTGCCGTCGACTGGGGTGGAGCGGTCGTTGTCATGACAGACCTCGATGGTCAGAAGAAGTTCTTCCGCAAGCGCGGCTGGATCCGGGAGTTCTTCGAACGGCATGGCGTTCGCGCCGGGGACATGGTGACGGTCGAGGAAGTGGCACCCTACAGCTATCGTGTGGCGCTCCAGCGGCGTCTTACCTAGAAATGGATGCCAGGCTGCGGGATATTGGCCCCAGGCAGAATCCCGCGGCCTCGTTCCGAGCGATCACGTTAGTGAGGGGCAATGGCCGAGCGCAATGACATATCGGGCCTTCTGGCCTTCATCAGCCGTGAAGGCGACTGGCGGGAACGGCTGCAAGATGTGGTCGCCGAACACCTGATGCCCGCGTTGGAAGAATTCGAGATCGATCAGGACGGCTTGGCCGACCTGCTGGGTGAGCAGTGGTCAGGCGTCCTATGGGGGTGCGGGTTTGAGGATTTCCTTGGCCAGCACTATGAGGACGGCAACATCGTCGATCTCTACCTGAAACGGCGCGGCTGGAAGGAAACGGCGCTGAACAGGGCCTATTTCGCCGCGCTAAGGGATGCGCCGGTCAGTCTGTATGAAGTTAGCGATGTCCAGCCCGGGACGTCTATGGTGCTGCGCGACTTGCTGTCGGATGCCGCACCTGTAACGGTCAGAGAGAAATCCGCCACGCGGACGCTGAAACAATGGGACCGGATCGCCGTGCGGGTGGTGCCCGAGCGTGATCATCATGTGATCTCCGGGGCGCTGTTGCCCTTCCGGGCCGAGGCGGTCGATTTCCTGTTTGCCGGGCTGCGCGATGCCCTGAAGCTGAAGAAGCGAGATGCGCTGCGGCTCTCGCACGATCAGCTGATGGGCTGCGCGCCCATCTTCACTTCCGCCTGGCTGTTCATCGAGATCGACCGTGCCCTCACCCCGGCACAGCCGCAGTTCTCCAATTCGGACGGCGACGATGTGCTGTTCCACGATTTGCGGTACCCGCTTGCCAGCGGCGTGACGCAGAAAGCAGTGGCGGAGCGGCTGGACCGGGTGAAAGGCTTCCTGCCGGAAGGACCGAAGTTCTGGAACTGGCTGGCCACGCGGAAGGGGCGCGTTGGCAAGGTAGGCAGCGGCATCATGCTCGATACGCAGATGGAAGGCGCCACCGTTCTGGGTTCGCTGGAATTGGCGGGCAAGACGCTGCTCGTGACCGTCAACTCGGCCGAGCGCGCGGCCAAGGTCCAGAAGTTGATCGGTGCGGCCGCCGGGGATCTGTTGAGATCGCCTTTGACCACGATCCGGACGGTTGAGCAGATGCGGGCCGACCAACGGCGTGAAGGGCCAAGTGACGCCGCCGCTGAAATCCCGCCCGAGATCGCGCGCCATCTCATGCGGGATCACCTGGACAAGCACTACCGCGAAACGCTGGACGCGCCGATTCCGGCACTGGGCGGCAAGTCACCGCGCCAGGCTGTGCGCACGTCCGCGGGGCGCGAGAAGGTGATCGACTGGCTTAAGATGCTGGAGAACCGGAGCGCCGGGCATGGGGAGGGTCCGATTTCCGAGTACGATTTCGGCTGGATGTGGGTCGAGCTTGGGCTGCAGGAACATCGGAAATGAAGGGCGACAAGACAGTCTGCGATGATGATCTGCGGGGGAGGGCGCAAGGGCTACATCAACACCACATCAACCCGCGACTGCGGGCTTCATGCCGGTCTTGCGTGTGAATCCGTGCGAACGCTGATGTTTGCGAGGGTCAAAATCACGCCAGAACAAAGGCTTGCCCCGTAAGTGGCTGAATTTTCTGATTATTCGGTTTTGCCCTTCCATGGGCTCATAACCTGAAGGTCGTAGGTTCAAATCCTACCCCCGCAACCAAAAACCCGTCGCAAAAGCGGCGGGCTTTGTCGTTTTGGCACCCCTCCCAATCGCGTGCCCCCCGTCTGACCGGGGAGGCTGCGCCAGCGTGCAGCCTGACGCAAATCGCACCGCGTTTGGGACCGGGGGCCAGCACATTCCGATCACGCATCACCCATGTGACCGCGCTTCAGTTCCGTTACGATAAACCACACCCAGCGCAGCACCTAAACCCGCGCGCCGCAAGCCGCCGCTGTCAGATGGGTTGCGGATCATGGTCGCTGCGATGCCGCTCTGTCCGCTCAAGCCCGCCGGGTTGGCCTATGGTCCGTCGCCAGATTGCGCAGATGCAGCACCATAGCGGTTGGCAGGCTGCCTGAATGTCCCCCTTCGACCCCAGGTATCAACCGGCGCAGCAAGGCACTGGCCATCGCGCGCGTGTATCCCGCGCAGAAGGCCCGCACGAAATGCGGCGACATCAGCTGATCGCCCAGCGCGTTCCTCACCCCGACCTCAGGCACATCGCGCCCGGATCAGCCGGGCATGGCCGCGCCCGCCGCCCCCTTGCTGGCCCCGCCCAAAAGCCAGACACCATGCATTCCGCCTTCGCCTTCGCCTTCAGCGCAGCGCAGATCCTGAATCGTGGTACCGAACAGACGCACCAATAAAAACACGCTTTTCCCCGTCTGAGGCCGCGCCCGCCGCTTTCCCGCCAGACACGGGACTGCTGAACCGGGGCAGCAACCTTGTTGCACCCGTGCGGCGGTCTCGTTTTCCAAGGCGTGGGCCTCCGCACATATCGGGCCATGGCGGCCCTTACAGGTTCAGAAAAGCGGCCTGTCGCGGCCCGATCAACGCCCCGTGCGGTTTTTGCAGGGCGCGCGGGGCGATTGGCGTTTTGGGTGGCAGGTGGGTGGGCGGTTGCCCTGAAAATGGGCAGCGCGGTTACGCGCGGGGCGTCAGCCCGCCCTCGTGGATCAGAAATTCGGCAATTTCTTCAATGCCTTTGCCGTTGCGTAAAGAGGCCATCACCACAGCCCGCCCCTGCCGCGATGCCCGCGCGTCCGATTCCAGCAGCGCCGCATCCACGCCCACATGCGGCGCCAGATCGGTCTTGTTGACGACCAGCAGGTCAGATCGCGCCAGCCCCGGCCCCTTTTTGCGCGGAATGTCCTGACCGGCGGCGGTGTCGATGACATAGATCGTCAGATCGGCCAGTTCCGGGCTGAAGGTGGCGGCCAGATTGTCCCCGCCGGATTCGATCAGGATCAGGTCCAGATCGGGGAAGGCCGCGGTCAGATCGGCAATGGCGGCCAGGTTGATGCTGGCATCTTCGCGGATCGCGGTATGCGGGCAGCCGCCGGTTTCCACGCCGCGGATACGTTCGTCTGGCAGCACCTGCGCGCGCATCAGGGCCTCGGCATCCTCGCGGGTATAGATGTCGTTGGTGATCACCGCCATCGACAGGCGCGGGGCCAGAATGCGCGCCAGATGTTCGGTCAGCGTGGTCTTGCCAGCGCCGACCGGGCCACCGATTCCAACGCGCAGGGGTCCGTTTGTCATGTCCTGAAAATCCTTGTTTCCATGGTTTCGTGGCGCATCTGGGCGATATCCGCGCCAATGGCGCAGCCGCCCAGATCGTCCTGGGTCGCGTCGGCGGCGCGGGCGGCCAGACGCAGGATCAGCGCCCCCAGCCCCGCCAGCACCTTCTGGCCGTCGGTTTGGCCCAAGGGCAAAAACCGCACCGCCGCCTGTGTCAGGTTCAGCGCCTGATTGTGCAAAAACAGCGCGATCAGTTCGGCGCGCGGCAGGTCCAGCCCGGCCATCGCGCGCCCTACCGCGACCGGCAGGGCCAGCGCGTCACCGGGCGCGCCGGTCAGCGCGGCGGCGTGGCGGGCGAAGGCCGCGCCTTGTTCGGTGGTCTCGGTCAGGCGTTCGGCGGGCAGGCACAGGGCGCGGGCCAGATCGTCCAGCGCGGCATGATCGGCGCCGGGGCGCAGCGCCAGCGACAGGATCACCGCATCCGACCAGCCCGCGCCGTATTCCAGCACTTCGGCCAGCCAGCGCGCCACCCCCCCGGCATCGCGCACCGCGCCCTGATCCATCGCCCATTCCAACCCCTGCGCATAGGCAAAGCCGCCCACCGGAAAGGCGGGCGACAGCATCTGCACGGCCAGCAGGCGGGCGGCAGCGGGCTTAATGGCTGTGTCCAAAGGTCCGCCCGTGGCCATAGGCCCCGCCCTCGGGGCGGAACGGCGCGAAGCTGCGTGTGAGCCGGGCACCCAGTTGCACCAACATCGCCTCAAGCACCGGATCGGCGCGGATCACCAGATGATCGCCGCCCATCTGACAGGGGCAGTGCCGGTTGCCGATATGCCAGGCCAGACGCGGCAGATCGCCGGTTATCCGCAAAAGCTGTTCGCGCGCCTCGACCACCTCGACCACGCGCCCATCGGCCAAGGCGAAGGCGGCGCCGGGGGGCAGGCTGATCACCTGCGGCAGGTCGACCAGAAAGCTGTCGCCCGCCTCGGTCACCAGCCGTTTGCGGCGCAGGCAGCGCGCGTCGTAATCCAGCACGACCCGTCCCGCGACGGGGCGCCCATGGCCCGCATTCAGCACCGCCGAGGCCGTGCCCAGATCGTTCTGCGTCTTTTCAGGCAGGGTCATGGCGGGCCTCAGAACAGGAAATAGCGTTGCGCCAGCGGCAATTCGCTGGCCGGTTCACAGGTGATCAACTGGCCATCGGCGCGGACCTCATAGGTTTCGGGATCGACCTCGATCACCGGGGTGGCGTCGTTCAGCCGCATGTCGGATTTGCCGATGTCGCGGGTGTGTTCGACCGCCAGCGCCGCCTTGCCCAGACCGTCGCAGGCACCGGCCTCCAGCCCGGCGCGGCTGACAAACAGCGCGGCCGCCGACTGGCAGGCCCGGCCAAGCGCGCCGAACATCGGGCGCATATGCATCGGCTGCGGCGTCGGGATCGAGGCGTTGGGATCGCCCATCTGCGCCATTGCGATCTGCCCGCCGATCAGCACCATCTCGGGCTTGGCGCCGAAAAAGGCCGGGTGCCACAGCACCAGATCGGCGCGCTTGCCGACCTCGATGCTGCCGACATGGGCGGAAATTCCATGCGCAATCGCGGGGTTGATGGTGTATTTCGCCACATAGCGCCGGGCGCGCAGATTGTCATTCGGGCCGGTCTCGCCCTCAAGCGGGCCGCGCTGCACCTTCATCTTATGCGCGGTCTGCCAGGTGCGGGTGATGACCTCGCCCACGCGGCCCATGGCCTGGCTGTCCGAGGAAATCACCGAAAACGCCCCAAGGTCGTGCAGGATGTCCTCGGCCGCGATGGTCTCGCGCCGGATGCGGCTTTCGGCAAAGGCCACATCCTCGGGCACGCGGCGGTCAAGGTGGTGACACACCATCAGCATGTCCAGATGTTCCTCGATCGTGTTGGCCGTATAGGGCCGCGTCGGGTTGGTGCTGGACGGGATGACATTGGGGCTGCCCACGACCTTGATGATGTCGGGGGCATGGCCGCCGCCCGCGCCCTCGGTGTGATAGGCGTGGATGGTGCGGCCCGCGATGGCGCGCAGCGTGTTTTCGACAAAGCCGGATTCGTTCAGCGTGTCGGTGTGGATCATCACCTGCACATCCATCCGGTCGGCCACCGTCAGGCAACAGTCGATGGCGCCCGGCGTCGTCCCCCAATCCTCGTGCAGTTTCATCGCGCAGGCCCCGGCGCGGATCTGTTCCTCCAGCGCCTCGGGGCGGGAGGCATTGCCCTTGGCTGCCAGACCGATATTCATCGGCAGGCTGTCGGCGGCCTCCAGCATCCGGCGGATGTGCCACGGCCCCGGCGTGCAGGTGGTGGCCAGCGTCCCATGCGCGGGGCCGGTGCCGCCGCCCAGCATGGTGGTGATGCCCGAGGCCAGCGCCTCGTCGACCTGCTGGGGGCAGATGAAGTGGATGTGGCAGTCGATGCCACCCGCCGTCAGGATGCGCCCCTCGCCTGCGATGATCTCGGTCCCCGGGCCGATGATGATGGTGACGCCGGGCTGGGTGTCGGGGTTGCCCGCCTTGCCGATGGCGGCAATGCGGCCATCCTTCAGGCCAACATCGGCCTTCAGGATACCGGTCCAGTCAAGGATCAGCGCGTTGGTGATGACGGTGTCCACAGCCCCGCCCGCGCGGGTGATCTGGGACTGGCCCATGCCGTCGCGGATGACCTTGCCGCCGCCGAACTTGACCTCTTCGCCATAGGTGGTCAGGTCGCGCTCGACCTCGATCAGCAGGTCGGTGTCGCCAAGGCGCAGGCGGTCGCCGGTGGTCGGGCCGAACATCGCGGCGTAATCGGCGCGGGAAATTTCCACCGGCATTTACAGCGCCCCCATGATCTGCTGGTTAAAGCCCCAGACCGCGCGCGCCCCGGCCAGCGGGATCAGGCGGACCTCGCGCCTTTGGCCGGGTTCAAACCGGATGGCGGTGCCGGCGGCGATGTCCAGCCGCATCCCGCGTGCCGCCGCGCGGTCGAAGTCAAGGCCGGGATTGGCCTCGGCAAAGTGGTAATGGCTGCCCACCTGCACCGGGCGGTCGCCGGTATTGGCGACCATCAGGGTCAGCGCCGCGTGGCCCGCGTTCAGGGTAAGGGTGCCCTCGGCGGGGATGACCTCGCCGGGGATCATGCCGTCACCACCAGCGCAAGCCCCGCCACCGCCACCGCGCCGCCCGTCAGCCGCAGCGCCGCGGGGGCCAGGCGGCCAAGTGCGAGGCCCGCGCCATGCAGAACCGCCGTGGCCAGCGCAAAGCCCGCCGCATAGGCCGCCAGCCCCAGCCCCAGCCCCGGACCCTGCGCCGGACCCTCGGCCCCGTGCGCCCAGCCATGGGCCGCGCCGAACACCGCCGTCATCGCGATCAGCCCCGCCAGCGGCAGGCGCCAGGCCAGCGCCACCAGCGCGCCCAGCACCATGACCGAGGCCAGGATTGCCGGTTCAACCGCCGGAAAGCCGACCCCCGCCGCGCCCATCGCGCCACCCGCAACCATCGCGGCGATAAAGGTCAGCGGCAGCGCCCAGATCGCCCGTCCGCCCGACTGTGCCGCCAGAAGGCCAAGCGCCACCATCGCCAGCATGTGATCGGCGCCGCTGAACGGATGGCCAAAGCCGCCGCTGAAATGGCCGGTGTCATGCCCCGCATGGGCCAGCGCGGCGGTGGGGGCCAGGGTGAACAGGGCGGGAAGGATGCGCTTCATCGGTCTCTCCTATCGGATCGGGTGGTGGACGGTGACCAGCTTGGTGCCGTCGGGAAAGGTGGCCTCGACCTGCACGGTCTCGATCATCGCGGCGATGCCGGGCATGCACTGATCGGCGGTAATGACCTGCGCCCCGGCCTCCATCAGGTCAGCGACGCTGCGGCCATCGCGGGCGCCCTCGGTCACGAAATCGGAAATCAGCGCGACGGCCTCGGGGTGGTTCAGGCGCACGCCGCGCGCCAGCCGGGCGCGCGCCACCATCGCGGCCAGCGCCACCAGCAGCTTGTCCTTTTCGCGGGGGGTCAGGTTCATCCGTGGCTCCTAAATCTGCCAGACGCGCGGCACGGCGCCGGGCCTGAGGTGGTCGATCAGCCGGATCATCTGGCGGCGCAGCGGCCAGCCATCCCCCGCCAGACAGCGCAGCACCAGCCGCCCGTCACTGGCCGAGGCCGCAGCCGTCACGCCCGGCTGATCCAGCAGCGCGCGCAGGGGCGCCAGCGCATCCGCCGCGCCCGGCCCGATCAGCGCCAGAAACCCGATCGCCCGCGCGCCCGCCAGCCGCGCCGCGCCGTCACCCGCCAGCGCGGCATCATCCAGCCGCAGCGGATCGACCAGCACGGGCCGCCCCGCGCGCCGCACGATGCGACGGTCATGCAGGTCAAGCCGCGTGACGGTTTCCCCCATCGCCGCGCGCCCCAGCACAAGGGTTTCGGTCATCAGCAGCGTGGAATCCTCCTCCAGCTCGGCCTCAAGCCGCCGGTCCAGCGCCGCGCCGTCGAACAGGATCGTGTCCTGCGGCAGCCAGTCCAGCGCCGCGCCGCGCCCCAGCCGCAGCCGCACGCTGGCCCGCGCCGGGGGACCATCGGCGCGATAGGCGCGCTCGGCCGTTTGGGTGGTGGCGCTGGCCTGTGTCCCCGCCGCCAGCGTCACCGCATAGTCCAGCCGGTCACCCGAGGCCAACCCGCCCGAGGTGTTCAGAAACACCACCTCAGGCCGTGCCGCGCGCGGGGGCGGCAGGAACAGCTTGGCCGAACCCGACTGCGCCAGCCCGGTCAGCCGCCCTCCGTCAAGGGCGACATGCGCTGAACCGTGGCTGCGCTGAAGCGCGGGGCGGGGCGGGGTGGTATCCAACATGCGCCAAGCCTTAACGTCACCCGTCACCCACCACGAGGGCCGCGACGCGGCAGAAAGGGGCTGCGGCGCGCGATGCCTGAAAAACAGGCGATCCGAGGGTCATTTGCTTATCGTGAAGGCATGTTGCGAACCGGTATCCATCGGCGGAAATGCGACGGTAAAGCCGTGACACCCCGCTCAAAAGAAAACGACCAGCAGAATGCGCGGTCCAGCCGCAACCCGAGCCTGAGACCGGTCGCCTTGGACGTGGCTGTTGCGAAATTGGGTTTCAGGCGCTTTCCCTGACCACCAGCCTGCCGGTAAAAGTGCGGCTTAGCTGGGTGGTTTCGCGACTTTCCAGAACCTCGACCAGATATTCGGCCATGTCCCGGATCGGTTGCCGATAGGTCGTCAGACGATAGCCCACGCCCGCTGCCTGGGGGATGTCATCCAGCCCGGTGACGGCGATGTCGTCCGGCACGCGCAGGCCCAGACGGTGCCGGATGCAATCCACCGCACCCAGTGCCAGCGCGTCGTTTTCACAGGCAATCACGTCGGGCAGCGCGGCGCGCGGCCTGCCTGCCAGAAGGCCGGCCAGCAATTCGGTGGCCAGCGCCGGATCGTAACCATCCACGTCTGCTGTTTCCGGCGCGTGGCCGGTGCTGTTTTGCCAAAAGCGGACAAAGGTTTCCTTGCGCGACAGATGCGCAGAAATCGTGCGCGGTCCGGCCAGAAACATCGGCCTGTGATAGCCACGCTTCACGATATAGCCCGCGATGTCATGCGTCGCGGCACGGTCGTCCACGGCAATGGAAATCGTGTCCGGGTTCTGGGAATTGCGTGCAAAAATAATCAGCTTGCGCAACAGGCGTGCACTGCCTGCCGCTGCCAGCATCTCGTCGCTGAACTGGATGCCGATCAGGACGGTGGCGTCGACGCGACGCTGGCGGGCCTTGCGCATGGCGTCGCCCGCGTCGATCTTTCCCAGCGTGTTCACCAGCAGCGTGTCCCAGCCGTGACGTTGCAGCGTATCTGTCAGGCGTTCCAGCATGACCAGTTTGTGCGGGTTGGCGAAATCGTCGATCAGCAGCGCGATCAGCCGTGAGCGATCAGAGGCCAGCGCCGCCGCGCGCAGATCCGGAACGTAACCAAGCGCGTCGGCGGCCTCGATCACGCGGCGCCTTGTCTCGGGCGAGATCGAGGCCGCGGCCTTGAACGCCCTGTTCACCGTCCAGCGCGAAACCCCGGCGGCCTGTGCCACATCGTCGGCGGTGATATTGTCGCTGGCCATGGCGTGCCCCTGTAACCCACACCCCGTTTGCCCGTATCCGGTCGCGCTGACAATAGCGTGGGGGCGGTAACAACCCCGGCTGGCATCATTTGCACGCGCGTGCAAAATAATTCTTGCACGCGAGTGCATCGGGTGGTTCACTTTGCCTTAACGGGCCGCGAATCAGAATCGGTCCGAAGGGGGGAATATGCTGACAGTCGGATTGCTGGGCGCGGGGCGCATCGGTCAGGTTCATGCCGGGAACATCGCGGGGCATTCGCGCTCGGCCTTGGTGGCCGTGGCGGATGTGAATGCAAAGGCGGCGCAGGATCTGGCGGCCAAATACGGGGCCAGCGCCCGCAGCACCGACGAAATTCTGGCGGATGACAGCATCAACGCAGTGCTGATCGCGACATCGACCGACACGCATTCCGACCTGATCGAGGCCGCAACCGCGGCAGGAAAGGCCGTGCTGTGCGAAAAGCCTGTCGACCTGTCATTGCAGCGTGCGCGCAGCTGTCTGGCGCGGGTCGACGGGCGCGGCCTGCCGGTCATGATCGGGTTTAACCGCCGTTTCGATCCCAGCTTTGCCGCGCTGCAAGCCGCCAGCCAGCGTGGCGAGATCGGCAAGACAGAGCTGCTGTCGCTGACCTCGTTCGATCCGGCGCCGCCGCCGGCCTCGTATGTTCGTGTCTCGGGCGGGCTTTTCCGCGATATGATGATCCACGATTTCGACATGGCGAATTTCCTGATGGGTCAGCGCCCGGTCAGCCTGCGCGCCGTGGGCAGTGCCATTATCGACCCCGCGATCGGGGCGGCGGGCGATGTCGATACCGCCGTTGTGACCATGACCTATGCCGACGGGCAGATCGCGGTGATCAAGAACAGCCGCCGTGCCGCCTATGGCTATGACCAGCGGGTCGAGATGTTGGGCGCTGACGGGCTGTTGCAGGCGCAGAACATGCTGGAAAACACCGTTGTAAGGTCAACGGCCGCCGGGGTGGTTTCGGCCAAACCAACATGGTTTTTCCTTGAACGCTATCTGTCGGCTTATGTGGCGGAATGGGACGCGTTTGTGGCCGCCGTTCTGGATGGCCAGCCGGTGCCGGTCACGCTGGCGGATGGCATTGCCGCGCTGGCCATGGCCGAGGCCGCGACCCAGTCCGCGCAAACCGGCGCGGCTGTCGCGCCGCAATACTGATACCGCCACGCGCTGGCCGGGAGGGGCGGGCGCAGGGCGGGACAAGCCGACCCGGATGTCGGCAAAGCAGGGGCCAGAATAACGCCCCATTCTTGGGATGAGGAAAACATGAAGAAGCTGTTTGCAACCGTGGCCGTGGCCGCTGTGACGGCACTGGCCGGTCCGGCGCTGGCCACCGATATTATCGTCGTCACCCATGGTCAGGCGAATGATCCGTTCTGGTCGGTGGTCAAGAACGGCGTTGAAAAGGCCGCCAAGGATACCGGGGTCAATGTCGATTACCGCGCCCCTGAAACCTTTGATATGGTTGCCATGGCGCAGCTGATCGACGCTGCGGTCAATCAGGAACCGGACGGAATGGCGATTTCCATTGCCGATGCCGATGCGCTTGGCCCCTCGATCAGGCGCGCGGTCGAGGCGGGTATCCCCGTCATCTCGATCAACTCGGGGGCGGATGTGTCCAAAGATCTGGGCGCTCTGCTGCATGTGGGGCAGGGCGAATTCGACGCCGGCAAGGCGGCGGGGGAAAAGCTGGCCCAGATGGGCGGCAAGAAGGGCATCTGTGTCAACCACGAGGTCGGAAACCTGTCGCTGGATCAGCGCTGCGAGGGCTTTATCGAAGGGTTCGGTGGTCAGGTGACGGTTCTGCCGACCAGCAATGACCCCGCCGAGATCCGTTCCAAGCTGCGCGCCGCACTGGATTCCGACCCCGAGGTCGACACCGTGATGGCGCTTGGCGCCTCGTTGGCGGGCGAACCTTCGGTGCAGGCGATCAAGGAATCGGGCCGCAAGGTGCAGGTCGCGACCTTTGATATGTCGGCGGGCTTTTTGCAGGCGATCATTGATGGCGATGCGGCTTTTGCCATCGACCAGCAGCAATTCCTGCAAGGCTATCTGCCGGTCAGCTTTCTGGCGCTGCACGCGCAATACGGGCTGATGCCGGGGGGCAATGTGCCCTCGGGTCCGAACCTGATCACCGCTGACAAGGCCGAACAGGTCATCGACCTGTCTGCCAAGGGCATCCGCTGATCCGGGCACCGGACGGGGCGGCGATCTGCCGCCCCGGCTGCGACAGAAAGGCAGGCCATGACCGATATTCCGACCGCGGACGAGCGGCTTAAACCCGAACCATTCCTTACCCGCATGATGAAGCGGCCCGAACTGGGGGCCATGGCGGGCGTCCTGCTGGTGACCCTGTTCTTTCTGCTGACAGCGGACGGGGCCATGTTCACCTTGTCGGGGGTGGTGAATTTCATGACCCCCGCAGCACAGCTTGGCATTCTGGCCATAGGCGCGGCGATGCTGATGATCGGGGGCGAATTTGACCTGTCCATCGGGTCGATGGTGGCCTTCGCCGGTCTGTTCTTCGGGGTTTGCGTGATCAACTGGCAGGTGCCGCTGATTTTGGCGATCCCGATGACATTTGCCTTTGCGGCCATTGTCGGGGCGATTAACGGCACCATCGTCATCCGGTCTGGCCTGCCGTCTTTCATCGTTACGCTGGCCTTCCTGTTCATTCTGCGCGGGCTGTCGCTGGTGGGGCTGAAGCTGGCCACTGGCGGCTCGACACAGTTGCGTGGCGTGCGCGAGGCCGTCGAGACCGATTTTCTGGCCCCGGTCTTTTCCGGTGATGCCTTTGGCGGGCTGTTTCGCTGGCTGGCCGAAAACGGCCTGATCGAGACCTTTCGCAGCGGTGCGCCGAAAGTGCCGGGCATTCCGGTGGAAATCCTGTGGTTTGCGGCCATTGCGCTGCTGGCCACATGGGTCTTGCTGCGCACACCGGTCGGCAACTGGGTTTTCGCAGCCGGCGGCGATGCGAATGCGGCATCCAATTCCGGCGTGCCGGTGGGCAAGGTCAAGATCGCGCTGTTCATGCTGACCGCCTGCTGTGCGGCGCTGGTGGCGATCATTACCGTGATGGATGCCGGCTCGACCGATGCCCGTCGCGGCTTTCAGAAGGAATTCGAGGCGATCATCGCCGCCGTCATCGGCGGGTGCCTGCTGACCGGTGGTTACGGGTCCGCCATTGGTGCGTTCTTCGGGTCGATCATCTTTGGCATGGTGGTGATCGGTCTGACCTATACCAGCTTTGATCAGGACTGGTTTCAGGTCTTTCTGGGCGGGATGCTGCTGATCGCGGTTCTGTTCAACAATGCCATCCGCAAGCGTGTCACGGGGGAACGTTGAGATGACCATCGACACCGCATTCCACCACGGCGATGTCACGGCTGACGCGCCGATCATCGAGATGCAGAATATCGAAAAGCATTTCGGCAATATCATCGCACTGGCCGGGGTCAGCTTTGATGTCCGGCCCGGCGAATGCCACTGTCTGCTGGGTGATAACGGGGCGGGAAAATCGACCTTTATCAAAACCATGTCAGGCGTGCACAAACCGACCCGTGGCACCATCACCTTTGAAGGCAGGCCGCTGTCCTTTGACAGCCCCCGCGACGCGATGGAGGCCGGGATTGCCACGGTGTTCCAGGACCTTGCCATGATCCCGCTGATGAGCGTGACACGAAATTTCTTCATGGGGCGGGAACCGGTCAAAGGCCGCGGCCTGACCCGGCGCTTCGACGCCGCCCGCGCCAGCGAGGTGACGATGACCGAAATGCGCAGGATGGGCATCAACCTGCGCGGTCCCGATCAGGCGGTGGGCACCCTGTCTGGCGGGGAACGCCAGACGGTCGCCATTGCCCGCGCGGTCTATTTCGGGGCCAAGGTGCTGATTCTGGACGAGCCGACATCCGCCCTTGGGGTGCGTCAGACCTCGAATGTGCTGGCCACCATCGACCGGGTGCGGGCGCAGGGCGTCGGGGTCGTGTTCATCAGCCACAATGTGCGGCACGCCATGGCGGTGGGCGACCGCTTTACGGTTCTGAACCGGGGCAAGACGCTGGGCACCGCCGAACGTGGCCAGATCACCGCGAACGAATTGCAGGATCTGATGGCGGGCGGGCAGGAAATGGCGCGGCTTGAAGGGTCGCTTGGGGGGACGATCTGATGGGCGCGGCACAGATGCCGGACCGGCCCTTGGGCGTGGCGCTGATCGGGACTGGCTTTATGGGGAAATGTCACGCGATGGCGTGGCGCAATGTGGCAACGGTTTTTGGCGGTGCCCATCCCCGGCTGGCGGTATTGTGCGACGCGACGCAGGACGCAGCGGTGGCCCATGCGGCGCAGTTCGGCTTTGACCGTGCAACGGTCGACTGGCAGGCGGCGGTGGCGTCCCCGGATGTGGATGTGGTCTCGATCACCACCCCCAACGGAATGCACCGCCCCATGGCCGAGGCCGCCTTGCGTGCGGGCAAGCATGTCTGGCTGGAAAAGCCCATGGCCCTGACGCTGGCGGATGCCCGCGCCATGGCCGATCTGGCGGCGGCCTGTCCGGGGCAGGTGACGATGCTGGGCTATAATTACCTGCGCAGTCCCGCCTTTCAGGCCGCGCGGGCCATGGTTCGGGCAGGGGAAATCGGCACGCCGCTGGCCTTTCGCGGTGTCTATGACGAGGATTATTCCGCCGACCCGGCCCTGCCATGGTCATGGCGGATGACACATCAGGCGGGCGGTCTGGGCGCGCTTGGCGATCTGGGCTGTCATCTGGTCAGCCAGATGCTGGCGCTGATGGGTCCGGTCGACAGCCTGATCGGGCAGACCCAGATCGCGGTGCCGCAACGCCCGTCCGATCAGGGGCCGCGCGCGGTCGAAAACGAGGACAGCGCGATGGCAATGATCCGCTTTGCCTCGGGGGCGCAGGGGTCTTTTGCGACCTCGCGGGTGGCACGGGGGCGCAAATGCCGGTTGCAGTGGGAAATCCACGGCAGCAGGGGCAGCATTGCCTTCGATCAGGAAAACATGAACGAATTGTGGGTTCACCGCCTGGGCGAGGCCGGGTTCACGCGCCACCTGACCGGTCCCGACCAGCCCGATTTTGCCGCCTTTTGCCCGGCGCCGGGCCATAATTTCGGTTTTAATGAACAAAAGATCATCGAGGCGCGTGACCTTCTGGCCGCGATCGCGGGTGCGCCCCATGCCGGGCCTGATTTCGCGGCAGGCCATCAGATTGAACGTATTATCCACGCCATTGCCGCATCGAATGGCAAGGTCATGGAACTGGGGGATGCATGAGTCAGCTTGACGTTATCACCATCGGTCGGGCGGGCGTCGACCTTTACGGCACCCAGATCGGTGGCCGGCTGGAGGATATGGGATCGTTCCAGAAATATATCGGCGGCTCGCCCACCAATATTGCCTGCGGAACGGCGCGTCTGGGGCTGCGAAGCGGGCTGATTTCGCGCGTGGGCGATGAACATATGGGGCGGTTTATCCTTGAGGAGCTGGCCCGCCATGGCGTCAGCACGCGCGGGGTTGCAGCCGATCCCGACCGGCTGACCGCGCTGGTCATTCTGGGCATCCGCAACCGCGACAGCTTTCCGCTGATCTTTTATCGTGAAAACTGTGCCGATATGGCGCTGTGCGAAGATGACATCGACCCCGCTTTCATTACCAGCGCGCGCGCGGTCGTGGCGACCGGCACCCATCTGTCCCATCCCGGAACCGAGGCCGCGGTTCTGAAAGCGCTGGGAATCGCACGCGAGGGGGGGCTGAAAACCGCGCTGGACATCGACTATCGCCCCAATCTGTGGGGCGTGGCGGGTCATGGCGATGGCGAAAGCCGGTTTGTCGAAAGTGCCGCCGTTACGGCAAGGCTGCGCGACACGCTGCATCTGTTCGACCTGATCGTCGGCACCGAGGAGGAATTCCACATCGCCGGTGGCAGCACCGACACGCTGGCGGCGTTGCGCGCGGTGCGGGCGGTATCGGACGCGGTTCTGGTGTGCAAACGCGGGCCAATGGGCGCGGTCGCCTTTACCGGCGCGATCCCGGACGATCTGGATCAGGGGCAGGCCGGGCCGGGCTTTCCGATCGAGGTTTTCAACGTTCTGGGCGCGGGTGACGGGTTCATGTCCGGCCTGCTGAAGGGCTGGCTGGATGGCGAGGACTGGCCCACTGCGCTGACCTATGCCAATGCCTGCGGCGCGCTGGCGGTCAGCCGCCATGGCTGCACCCCGGCCTATCCAAGCTGGGCCGAGTTGCAGTTCTTTCTGTCGCGCGGCGTCACCCGTCCCGATCTGCGCAACGATGCCGCGCTGGAACAGCTGCACTGGGCGACGAACCGGCATGGCGACTGGTCCAGCCTGCGCAGCTTTGCCTTTGATCATCGCCTTCAGTTCGAGGAAATGCCCGGCTTTACCCCCGAAAAGGCGGGGCGGTTCAAGGAACTGTGCCTGAAGGCCGCGCTGGCGGTGGCGGATGGGCGCCCCGGCTATGGCATCCTGTGCGACAGCCGGCTTGGCCGCGATGCGCTGCACGCGGCCAGCGGCACCGGGCTGTGGGTGGGCCGCCCGACGGAATTGCCCGGTTCGCGGCCTATTGAACTGGAACCCGAACTTGGACCCGATTGCGGGCAGCTGGCGCAATGGGCGCGCGACAATGTTGTCAAGCTGCTGGTTTTTTGCCATCCCGATGACGACCCCAAAACGCGCGACGCGCAGTTGGCGACGGTCCACCGCCTGTTCACGTCGGCACGGCGCAATGGTCTGGAATTTCTGCTGGAAATCATCCCGTCCAAGGTCGCGCCGGTGGGTGATGACACCAATGCGGCGCTGATCCGGCAATTTTATGCCGCCGGAATTTTTCCCGACTGGTGGAAGCTGGAGCCAATGTCCAGCCCCGCCGCATGGGCCGCCACGGTTGCGGCAATTACCGAAAACGACCCGCATACGCGCGGCATCGTGGTTCTGGGGCTGGACGCCCCCGAGGCGGATCTGGCCGCATCGTTCAGGATCGCGGCACAGTTCGACCTGGTGCGTGGCTTTGCCGTGGGGCGCACGATCTTTGGCGATGCGGCGCGGGCCTGGATGCTGGGCCAGATGGATGACGATGCGGCTGTGGCCCGGATGCAGGACCGCTTTGCCCGGCTTTGCGGTGTCTGGGATCAGGCCCGCCAACAAGGGGGACAGCGCGCATGACGGGCACAATCCGGCTGACTGCGGCGCAGGCGATGGTCAAGTGGCTGTCCGTGCAGATGACGCCCGAAGGCAGCCGCTTTATCGACGGCATCTGGGCGATTTTCGGACATGGAAATGTTGCAGGTCTTGGCGAGGCGCTGCACCAGTATCGCGACGATTTCCCGACATGGCGCGGCCAGAACGAACAGACCATGGCCCATGCCGCCATTGCCTTTGCCAAGGGTCATGCGCGGCGGCGGGCGATGGCGGTGACCTCGTCCATCGGGCCGGGGGCGACCAATCTGGTTACAGCCGCCGCGCTGGCGCATGTGAACCGGCTGCCCTTGTTGCTGATCCCCGGCGATGTGTTCGCCCATCGCCGCCCCGACCCGGTCTTGCAGCAGATCGAGGATTTCGACGACGGCACGGTCAGCGCAAATGACTGTCTGCGCCCGGTCAGCCGCTATTTCGACCGCATTACCCGCCCCGAGCAATTGCTAAGCGCGCTGCCGCGGGCATTGCGGGTGATGACCGATCCCGCCAATTGCGGCCCCGCAACCCTCAGTTTTTGTCAGGACGTTCAGGCCGAGGCATTCGACTGGCCCGTTGCCTTCTTTGAACCGCGCATCTGGCATATCCGCCGCCCCGCCCCCGACACGGACGAGGTTTCGCGCGTTGCGGGCCTGATCCGTGCCGCAAAGCGCCCCGTCATCATCGCCGGCGGCGGGGTGATCTATTCCGGGGCAGAGGATGTTGTGGCAGGTTTTGCCAGCCGCCACGCCATTGCGGTGACGGAAACGCAGGCCGGAAAATCGGCGCTGGCGCAAAGCCATCCGATGAATTTTGGCGCAGCAGGGGTGGATGGTTCGGCAGCGGCGAATGCGGCGCTGTCGCGGGCGGATCTGGTGATCGGGGTTGGCACGCGCCTGCAGGATTTCACCACCGGCTCGCGCACGCTGTTTGCCCCGGATGCGCGGTTGGTTTCGGTCAATATTCAGCCTTACGATGCGGCAAAGCACGGCGCGGAAAGCCTTGTGGCGGATGCGCGGGTTGTCCTTGGGGCGCTTGACGCGGCGCTTGGCGATTACCGCGCCGACGCGCCCGACAGTGCCGCGCGCGCCGACTGGCTGGCGGCGGTCGATGCCCATTGCGCCCGACCCGACGATCAGACCGCCTTGCCATCGGATGCGCAGGTGATCGGCGCGGTCCAGCGCGCGACCGGGGATGACGCCATCGCCATTTGCGCGGCAGGCACCATGCCCGGTGCGCTGAAACTGCTGTGGCAGCCGGCGCAGGGCGGCTATCACATGGAATACGGATTTTCCTGCATGGGCTATGAAATTGCGGGCGCGATGGGGCTGAAGCTGGCCCGGCCCGACCGGGACGTGATCTGCTTTGTCGGGGATGGCAGCTATATGATGGCCAATTCCGAACTGGCCACGGCGGTGATGCGGCGCGTGCCGTTTATTGTCATTCTGACCGACAATCGCGGTTATGGCTGTATCAACCGGCTGCAAACACAGGGCTGTGGCGGTGCGGCGTTCAACAATATGTATGTCGATTGCGACATCGTCGACCAGCCCCGGATCGACTATGCCGCCCATGCCCGCGCGATGGGCGCGCAGGCCGTGCAGGTCGGCGGCACCGACGCGCTGGAAGCGGCGATTGCCGCAGCGCGCAGCCGCGACATTCCGACCGTGATCGTGATCGAGACAACAGCCCGCGATTTTCCCGGCACCGGGATCGACAGCAGCGCAGGCCGTCCGGGTCATTTCTGGGATGTCGCGCTGCCACAGGTTTCCGGGGATGGGACGAAACGCGATTATTACGAAAACTATCTGACCCAGATCGCCCATGCGCGGCTGGTGAACTGAAAAGGAACCGACATGATCCGCTTTGGCACCAACCCGATTGCCTGGGCCAATGATGACGACCAAAGCCTTGGCGCTGACATCCCGACCACCCGCATTCTGGACGAGGCGGGCCGCCAGATCGGCTTTGACGGCATCGAAAACGGCCATCGCTGGCCGCAGGACGACCCCGAGGCCCTGCGGGCGCTGCTGGCGGAATACGGGCTGAGGTTTATCTCTGGCTGGCATTCGCTGAATCTGCTGGCCCATTCGGTCGAGGATGAAAAACGCGCCATTCAGCCGCATCTGGACAAGCTGAAACATAACGGTTGCACGGTGTGCATCGCCTGCGAGACCTCGAATTCCGTTCAGGGGCTGGACCTTCCCTTGTCGGAAAGGGTGGTGCTGGACGATGCCGCGATGGCTGATTTCGCCGCCAGGGTGGGGGAAATCGCCGCCTATTGCGCCGATCAGGGCATCGAACTGGTTTATCACCACCATATGGGGACCGTGGTGCAAAGCCCCGACGATATTGACCGCTTCATGGCGGCGACCGGCCCCGCGACCAGGCTGTTATTCGATGCCGGGCACTGTGTTTTTGGCGGCGGTGACCCGGAAGCGGTTCTGGCCCGCCATATCGGGCGGGTGCGGCATTTCCATGCCAAGAATATCCGCCCCGGCATCCGCGCGCGCACAGAGGCCGAGGGCCTGTCCTTCATGGATGGGGTGCGCGCCGGGGTCTTTACCGTGCCCGGCGATCAGGAAGGCTGCATTGATTTCGCGCCATTGCTGCGGATTCTTGCCCGGAACAACTATGACGGCTGGATCGTGATCGAGGCTGAACAGGACCCCTCGGTCCGCAATCCGCTGATGTATCAGACGCTTGGTCTGGCGACGCTGAAACGGCTGGCGCGTGCGGCGGGTCTGGTCGAAGGGGGCGCGCATGGCTGAGCTTCTGAAACGCCCCACCGGCAGCCGCGGAAAGGTGCATCACCTGACCCCCGCATCGGCGGGCTGGCGCTATGTCGGCTTTGACCTTTACCGCCTGCGTGCGGGGGACACCGCCGCCGAGGTCACCGGCGATGACGAGGTCATTCTGGTCATGGTCGAGGGTCGCGCCGTCATCACCGCCGCCGGTCAGAGCTGGGGCGAGCTTGGCCAGCGCATGAACGTGTTCGAAAAGACGCCGCCGCATTGTCTTTATGTGCCGAACGGGCAGGACTGGTCGCTGCGCGCCACCACCGATGCGACCATCGCGGTCTGTAAGGCGCCGGGCCATTCAGGCCATGCCGCGCGCCGCATTGGGCCGGATGGCATCACCCTGACCCAGCGCGGCGAAGGTGCCAACACGCGCTGGATCAACAATATCGCCATGGAGGCCGAGGATTACGCCGACAGCCTGCTGGTGACCGAGGTTTTCACCCCCGCAGGCAACTGGTCGTCCTATCCCAGCCACCGCCATGACGAGGATGATTTTCCCCGTATCACCTATCTTGAAGAAACCTATTATCACCGTCTGAACCCGGCAAATGGCTGGGCCATCCAGCGGGTCTATACCGATGATGGCCAGCTTGACGAAACCATGGCGGTGCGTGACGGCGATGTGGTCTGCGTGCCGCGTGGCCACCACCCCTGCGGCGCGCCCTACGGGTTCGAGATGTATTACCTGAACGTGATGGCGGGGCCGCGCCGCAACTGGCGCTTTGTGTCCGCACCCGAGGTCGCGCATCTGATCTGATCACGCGACCTGCCGTTGATGGCGCTTTGTTTTGTACCCCCTTTCAGGGGGCTGATCAGCGGGCGGACGCTGATTATCGCGCCCTTCCGGCCGGGGGCGCAGTTTCTCGACGCTGCGGGACACGTTGAATCTGTCGCATGGTTGGGCGCGGCCTAAGGCGTGGCAGCGGAACGGCTTCCGGCCCAATGAATGCCGGAACGCCACCCACGCCTATGTCACGGCCCGATCGAGCGTGGGACGGTGCGGGACCGCCACAGTATGGTTCGGGCGCTCAAGGCGGGTTTGGGCACATCTTTTGAAATGCAGAATACCTCAACGATGCACTTGGTCGAGCAAGGCGCGCGTTCCCGGACTTCTGCGCCTTCCGGGAGGCGTTCTGAAAAAGGTGGCACGGGATGACGCGCAGGCAAAGCAGTTCAGCGTGGCCAGCCGGAAACTGATGCAGCTGGGGCTGGCGCCGGCAACGCCCAAGGCAGTGCCGGCAGGCGGGCGAAGAAAGTTCGAGCTGGACCACCATGTACCTTTGAGGCGGGGTGGACCGGTCCATGATAGCGACAACATGCAGGTCTTGTCGCCAAAGGCGCATGTGGAGAAGAGCAGGAATGAATGAATTGACGAGGGCATTTCAGAAAAACAGTGTGTCCGATTTCTCTCGGGACGAATTTCTGGCCTATATCACTGCTTTTTTTTCGCGGAGAAGCAGAGAGGGAAGAAGAGAATATTGCGCAGATCCTGCATTTCGAGAACATCGTCGCGCCCGACCCGCGGGGCAGCGACCTGATCTTATGGCCCGAAGTGGGCGTCGAGGAAACGCCCGAAGGCGTGGTCGGCCAAGGTGGAGCAGTTCCGCCGCGAGAACGGGCTGCCGGGAGACCGGTTAAGCCGACACAACGAGGGATGACGCGCTGGCGGCAGAGTTCAGCGCGGCCATCCCCAATAACTGTTTGCATCGGAGAGGCAGGGCCGCACTGGCGCAGGCGTGATAGCCACGAAGCCGTTGCGCCCATCTTCCGCCACTTCAGCACTGTTCGCGCCCGCTTTCAGGGTTTGGAATCGCGGCAAGATGTCCTTTGCCAGTCCGGCCACATAAACATGATCGAATTCCTTCCCCCTGGCGCCGTGGATCGTCATAAGGGTCACGGTATCCGCATCTGCCCTTGATCGCTTCCATCCCCCAGCATCGTGCGCTGTCGAACCATCCGGGCTGCACAGTACATAGGGCTGTGGTTCGGTCTCGATCTTTGCGATCTAAATGAGGGCCGAAAGTAGCCGGCTTCGATTTCTGTCACAGAGTTGGCTTAAAAATCAGCCCCACTGCCGCAAAGGATAAATTCCGACCCCAAAGGCTAAATATCACTGGAATCGACAACGGGAAATCTGGTCGGAGCGAGAGGATTCGAACCTCCGACCCCCTGCTCCCGAAGCAGGTGCGCTACCAGGCTGCGCTACGCTCCGACCGTAGGTGGGGCAGGTAACGCCATGGGCGGGGAAATGCAAGGGGGTTTTGGGTGGCCGCGTGATATTTATCACGGCGGGGCAGCGGTGTGTCCCGGCGCTGTGGCCGGGTGGCGGGGCGGCGTTGAAGGCGGGGTCAGGCTGCGGCTAGGGTGGGGCAGGGCCGGGGCGCCGGTGCCAAAGGGTGCGGCGCCGGGTATGGCCGGCATGGAAAGGCGGGACGATGGGATCGGCGGTGTTCGGGTTTCTGGGTGGGCTGGGGCTGTTCCTGTTCGGGATGGAGGTAATGACCACCGCGCTGCGCGACCTTGCCGGGCCGGGGCTGCGGCACCTGTTGGCGCGGTTCACCACCTCGCCGTTGCGGGGGGTGCTGACCGGGCTGGCGGCGACGGCGGTGGTCCAGTCCTCGACCGCAGTGACGGTGATGACGATCGGCTTTGTCGGCGCGGGCATATTGGGTTTCGTGCAGGCGCTGGGCATTTTGTTCGGGGCCAATATCGGCACCACGCTGACCGGCTGGATCGTGGTGTTTCTGGGCTTCAGGCTGCATCTGGGCCAGATCGCCCTGCCGGCGCTGTTCGTGGCCAGCCTGATGGCGGTGCTGGGGCGCGGCCGGGTGGCGCGGCTGGGGCGGATGCTGGCGGGCATGGCGCTGTTGTTCATCGGGCTGGACATGATGCAGGACGCGGCCAGCGGCCTTGGCGGGCTGATCACCCCCGGTTTGTTGCCGGGGGACGGCCTGTGGGGGCGGCTGGCGCTGGTCGGGCTGGGGACGGTGCTGGTGATGGTGATGATGTCGTCCAGTGCCGGGCTGGCGCTGGCGCTGGTGCTGCTGGGCAGCGGTGCGATCAGCTTTGCACAGGCGGCGGCGCTGGTGGTGGGGATGAATATCGGCACGACATTCACCGCCATTCTGGCGGCAATCGGGGGTGCGCGCCCGGTGCGGATGACGGCGCTGGCCAACCTGCTGTTCAACCTTGGCACCGCGCTGCTGGCCTTTCCGGTCCTGTCGCTGCTGGCGCCGCTGCTGCACGCAACGCCGCTGGGTGCGGATGACCAGACCGCGCTGGTGTTGTTTCACAGCAGCTTCAACATCGCGGGCACGCTGGCCTTCCTGCCCTTTACCCACGGTTTTGCCCGGCTGATCGAACGGCTGGTCCCGCAGCGCCCGACCGCGCTGGCCGAGCCGCTGGACCCGCATCTGCTGGCTGACCCGGCGGCGGCGCTGGATGCGGCCCAATCGGTATGCGACGCGGTGGCGCGGCGTCAGGCGCAGGCGCTGGCGGCGGCGCTTACGGGGGGTGGCGACCTGCGTCCGCTGGCGGCGCTGTCGGCCCAGACCGGACCGGCGCTGGCGGCGATTGAAACCTATCTGGCGCAGATCACCATTCCGCTGGGGCAGGGGGCGCTGCTGTCGCGTTATACCGCGCTGCTGCATCAGCTGGACCACCTGTCGCGGTTGCATACCCGGTTGCAGGATCAGCAGGCCATTGCCGCGCTGCGCCAGATCGCGCCGATGCGGCGGCCCGCGCAGGCCATGGCGGCGGCGCTGACGGCGGTGCTGGATGGCCGCCGCCGCCCCGACGGGCTGGAGGATCTGGCCGCGATGGTGGCACAGCGGGGCGGGCGGGTGCGGCAGGCGCTGCTGGCCGCGCGTCCCGCCACCCCCGGCGCGGGGCTGGAGGTGCTGTTTCAACAGGCCGATGCGGTGCGCTGGCTGGGGCGGGTCGCGGCGCATTTGTCGGGGCTGGCGCGGCACCGGGCCAGTGCGCTGGCCGCCCCCGGTGCCGTGTCGGCTGGGTCAGCACCCGCCGCGTCATCCGCCACGCCGGGCTGACCGGGGGGCGGGTGCCCGCCGCCCGGTGGCGGCAGGCGGTTCCAAGGTGCGGGCCAGGGTGCGGGGCCGGAAGGCGTGGCCCCACAGGTGCCGGGCGCGTCAGGCCGACAGCGCGGCGATAATCGCGTCGCCCATGCCGCTGGTCGAAACCGGGGTGCCGCCTTCGGGGCCCATCAGGTCGGCTGTGCGCACGCCATCGGCCAGCACACGCTGGACCGCGGCCTCCAGCGCGTCTGCCGCCGCGCCCTCGTCAAAGGAATAGCGCAGCGCCATCGCGAAAGACAGGATACAGGCGATCGGGTTGGCCAGCGCCTTGCCCGCGATATCGGGGGCCGAACCGTGGACGGGTTCATACAGCGCCTTGGGCCGGCCATTGGCCATCGGCGCGCCAAGGCTGGCCGAGGGCAGCATCCCCAGACTGCCGGTCAGCATCGCGGCGGCGTCGGACAGGATGTCACCGAACAGGTTGTCGGTCACGATCACGTCGAACTGGCGCGGGTTGCGCACCAGCTGCATGGCGCCGTTATCGGCATACATATGCGACAGCTCGACATCGGGGTATTCGTTGTCATGCACCCACTGGACCTCTTCGCGCCACAGGATGCCCGATTCCATCACATTGGCTTTTTCCATCGAACAGACCTTGTTGCCGCGCTTGCGGGCCAGGTCAAAGGCGGCGCGGGCGACGCGGCGGATCTCGGCCGTGGTGTAACGCTGGGTGTTGATGCCGACGCGGTCATCGCCTTCGCCGGAAATGCCGCGCGGTTCCCCGAAATACACGCCCGAGGTCAGCTCGCGCACGATCAGGATGTCCAGCCCCGCGACGACATCGCGTTTCAGCGACGAAAAATCGGCCAGCGCGTCAAAGCACTGCGCCGGGCGCAGGTTCGCGAACAGGTCCATGTCCTTGCGCAGGCGCAGCAACCCGCGTTCGGGTTTGACGCTGAAATCAAGGTTGTCATAGGCCGGTCCGCCCACCGCCCCCAGCAGCACGGCATCGACCTGTTGGGCGCGGGCCATGGTTTCATCAGCCAGCGGAACGCCGTGCCTGTCATAGGCCGCGCCGCCGACCAGATCTTCGGAAATGTCAAAGGACATGCCGCGATTGGCCTCGAACCAGCCGATGATCTTGCGCACCTCGGCCATGACTTCGGGGCCGATGCCGTCGCCGGGCAGGATCAGCAGGGAATAGCGGTCAGACATGGGTTTTGCCTTTCTTGACGGGGTTGGAAAACGGGGTGTCGAGGGGGCGGATCACGGTCAGGATCACGCTGATTTGGCTTGTGCCCAGGCCCGCGATGGGGTCGGATCGGCGCCGACAGATACGGCACGAGGGGGCGATATGAGGCTGACTATTCCGGTTCTGATCGCGGCGCATCTGGCCGCGACGGGTCTGACGGCGATGGGCCTGACAGCGATTGGCCTGACAGCGACTGGGGCGCTGGCCGATGGCGGGGTCACGGTCAAGCTGCCCGATGTGTCGGCGCTGCCCAAGGCGCAGGCACAGGCGCTGATCGCTGAACTGGCGCGGGTCAATGTCATCACCTCGAACTGTCCGGGTTACGAGATCACGGACGGCGAATGGACGCTGATCACCGGCACCGGGGACAAGCTGGCGGCGCGGCTGGGGCTGGACCCGGCCAGCTATGACCAGACTTATTACGGGCCGGCCTTCCGGCTGCTGGACGACCCGGCCAGTTGCGACCGCATCGGGCCGACCGCGCGCCCGCTGATCCAGCGTCTGGTCGGCATGGGCGGCGGCACCGAACCCATCGTCAGCGGTGATGGCGGCTAAGGTCATTCGATCACCACATCGACCCAGACCAGCCGGTGAACCGAGGCCCGCGCCGCCAGTTCCGCCAGCGGCTGGTCCGGGGCGGGCCAGAACACGCCCGCATCGGTGACGTTCAAACCGCGCGAAGGCAGGACGTAATCCACCCGCAGGTTGCCGGGGGGCTTGTCGCCCCAGCTGGCGGTGTCCAGCGCCGGGTCGCCGCGATGCCCGGCATTGGCGCCGGTTTGCGGCGCCAGCGCGGCCCCGGCGCTGCGCGGGCGGGGGTCGCCGGTGCGCGCCAGCAGGTCGCGGATCGCCTGATGCCGCCCCTCGCCATCGACCGGGTCAAGATTGGCATTGCCCATCACCACGAACGGCCCCGGCACGTCATAGCGGGTCCAGAACGCGATTTCGTCATGGTTGCGGCGGCCATTGCGGTCCTCGGGACCGTCAAAGACCGGGGGTGTGGCCGAAAAGGCCAGCAGGTGCAGGGTGGTCTGGCCGACGCGCACCGGCACATCCCAATGTGCGACCGATGACAGGCGCTGAACCTGCGCCGCCTGTGGGGAAAGCGCCTGCCCGATCAGGTTGCCGGGCAGGTCGCGCCACAGCATCGCGGAATGATCGCGCGGCGGATCAAGGGGAAAGCGCGACAGCACCGCCATGCCGCCCTGCCCGGTAAACTGGCCATAGCCCTGCGCGTCACTGGACCGCCCCCGCCGCCCGTCGCCATTCAGGTCAATGCCGGTGGCCATGCCGCTGTTGGGCCGCGCGGCGAACAGATGGGCATAGTCCAGCCCCGCGTCCCGCAGGCGGTCGGCAAAGGCGGTCAGGGCCAGATTGTCGTAATCCCAGTCGATTCCGGTCAGCAGCAGAATATCGGGCCGGGTTTGCACGATCACCGTCAGCGCGGCGTCGATCTGGTCATCCTTGCCGCGCTGAATGTCGCGCAGCAACAGCCCCGGCCCCTTGCGGGTCAGGCCGGGGTCAAAGCTGGCAAGGCGCAGCCGGTCCGCCGCGGCGGGGGTGGCGACCGACACGACCGGTGCCGCGGCCAGCGCAGTGGTCAGCGCGGCGGCGATCACCGCCCCGAAAGCCCGCGCCAGCCGCAAGGGCGCTTACACCCAGGGGCGCGATTGCGCCATCTGCGCCTCGAACCCGTCAATGGCCGAGACCTTTTCCAGCGTCTGCCCGATATCGTCCAGCCCGTTCAGCAGGCAGTGCTTTTTATGCGGGTCAATGTCAAAGTGATAGGCCGTGCCATCCGCGCCGGTCACGGTCTGGGCCGCCAGATCGACGGTCAGGCGGGCGTTTTCACCTTTGCGGGCATCGTCCATCAGCGCCTCGACCGCCTCGGCGGGCAGGGTGATGGGCAGGATGCCGTTTTTGAAGCAGTTATTATAGAAGATATCGGCAAAGCTGGTCGAGATGACACAGCGAATGCCGAAATCCAGCAGCGCCCATGGCGCGTGTTCGCGCGATGACCCGCAGCCGAAATTATCGCCCGCGACGATGATCTGCGACTGCCGATAGGCGGGCTTGTTCAGCACGAAATCCGGCACCTCGTTGCCATCGGCGTCATAGCGCATTTCGTCAAACAGGTTCTTGCCAAGCCCGGACCGGTGGATGGTTTTCAGAAACTGCTTGGGGATGATCATATCGGTGTCGATATTGACCAGCGGCATCGGCGCCGCAACCCCGGTGATGGTGGTGAATTTGTCCATGATAACCCCCCGCTTACGCCATTTCCGCCAGAACGTCGCGGACATCGGTCAGATGCCCCGCAATGCCCGCCGCCGCCGCCATGACCGGCGACATCAGGTGGGTGCGGCCACCACGGCCCATGCGGCCTTCGAAATTGCGGTTGCTGGTCGCGGCGCAGCGTTCGCCGGGGGCCAGCTGGTCGGGGTTCATGCCAAGGCACATGCTGCACCCGGCCAGACGCCATTCGAAACCCGCATCGGTAAAGATCTTGTCCAGACCTTCTTCTTCGGCCTGCATCCGCACAAGGCCCGACCCCGGCACGACCATGCCGCGCACGCCCTGCGCCAGCTTTTTGCCTTTGACGATCCCGGCGGCGGCGCGCAGATCCTCGATCCGGCCATTGGTGCAGGAGCCGATGAACACCGCGTCGATTTTCACATCGCGCAGCGCCATGCCCGGCGTCAGCCCCATATAGTCAAGGCTGCGGCGCGCGGCCTCGACCTTGCCGCCGGTGAAATCCTCGGGCGCGGGGACGGTGGCGGAAATCGGCAGCACGTCCTCGGGGCTGGTGCCCCAGGTCACGACAGGCTCGATCTCTTCGCCGCGGATGGTGATGACCTTGTCGAAATGCGCGCCCTCGTCGGTTTGCAGCGTCTTCCACCACGCGACGGCGGCGTCCCATGCGGCGCCTTTGGGGGCGTGCGGGCGGCCTTTGCAATAGTCGAAGGTGGTGTCATCGGGCGCGATCAGGCCGGCGCGGGCACCACCCTCGATCGCCATGTTGCACACGGTCATGCGGCCTTCCATCGACAGATCGCGGATCGCCTGACCGCAATATTCGATGACATAGCCGGTGCCGCCCGCCGTCCCGGTGCGCCCGATCACCGCCAGCGTAATGTCCTTGGCGGTGACGCCGGGGCGCAGATGGCCGGTGATTTCGACCTTCATGTTTTTCGACTTGGTCTGGATCAGGGTCTGGGTGGCCAGAACATGCTCCACCTCGGACGTGCCGATGCCATGCGCCAGCGCGCCAAAGGCGCCATGGGTGGCGGTGTGGCTGTCGCCGCAGACAACGGTCATGCCGGGCAGGGTCCAGCCCTGTTCCGGGCCGACGATATGAACGATGCCCTGACGGATATCGTCCATCGGGTAATAATTCACGCCGAATTCGCGCGCATTCTTGTCCAGTTCCGCGACCTGCGCGCGGCCCTCGGGGTTTTCGATGCCGTTCACGCGGTCGGGGGTGGTGGGCACGTTGTGGTCGGGCACGGCGATGGTGCGTTCCGGGTGGCGGACCTTGCGGCCGGCCATGCGCAGCCCCTCGAAGGCCTGCGGGCTGGTGACCTCGTGGACCAGATGGCGGTCAATATACAGAACGCAGGTGCCGTCGGCTTGCCGGTCGACGACATGGGCGTCCCAGATCTTGTCATAAAGCGTGCGTGGATTGCCGGTCATGGCTGTCTCTTTTCAGATTGGCTGGATGAAGGGTGCAAAGCATCGGGGCCGCGCAGGCGGCCAGAACCGGCTTCACAGTCGGGCAGTCACGGACAGGCTTTCGCCGTAAAAGCGGCCCGGCAGGCGGGCGCGGTCGTGAATGTCGAAATAACGCATCATGGCATTGGAATAAGCCCTCGCGCCCCTTGTGGCAAGGCCCGCCGGGTGGTCAAATCAGCGGCAGGAGGCAGGATGGATCAGTTTTCCCCCGAGGTCATGCACGCGGCCCAAAGCGCCTGGGCGCAGATCAGGCTGTTCTTTGAAACGATGCTGCTGCCGTGGCGGCTGTATCAGCTGGGTGCGATTGCGCTGTTGTTCGGCGCGGCGCATGTGCTGGCGCGCGGGATCTCGCCGCTGTTTCGCGGCTGGCTGCGCGCGCGGGGCTGGTCCAGGGCGCGGCTGCGGCTGGCACTGCTGATCGACAAGCGGCTGCGGCTGATCCTGTTTTGCGCGCTTGCATGGCTGACCGTCGCCATCATGCGCGAGGTCACATGGCCATCGCGCAGCCAGCTGATCGCGCTGGCGGCGACCATTGCCACCGCGGTGGCGCTGATCGGGCTGTTGGCGCGGGTGATCGGCAACCGGTTCCTGCGCCGCATCGTGACATGGGCGGCGTGGATCTGCGCGGTGCTGTATTTCCTGGGCTTTCTGGGCGCGGCGACCCGCATTCTGGACAGCATCGCCATCACATTTGGCGAATTCCGGCTGTCGGCGCTGGCGGTGCTGAAGGCGCTGGCCGTCACCGGCATGATGATCGCGGCGGCGCGCATCCTGTCGCGCATGGTCTCAGGGCGGCTGGCCCTGAACGAGGACATCTCGCCCACGATGCGGGTGCTGACGGCCAAGCTGGTGCAGGTGGTGGCCTTTACGCTGGCAATCATCGTCGGGCTGAAGGCGGTGGGGTTCGACCTGACCGGGCTGGCGGTGTTTTCCGGCGCGGTCGGCGTGGGTCTGGGATTTGGCCTGCAAAAGGTGGTGTCGAATCTGGTGTCGGGGGTGATCATCCTGCTGGACAAGTCGATCAAGCCCGGCGACGTCATCAGCCTTGGCGACACCTTCGGCTGGATCGAGGAACTGGGCGCCCGCTATGTCAGCGTGGTCACGCGCGATGGCAAGGAATACCTGATACCCAACGAAGATCTGGTCACCGGGCAGGTCGTCAACTGGTCGCACACCAATGACTTTGTGCGGCTGGACATCCATTTCGGCACCTCTTACGCGGATGACCCGCATATCGTCAGCAAAGTGGCGATCAATGCCGCGCTGAAGGTGCGCCGGGTGCTGGCACAGCGCACGCCGGTCTGCTGGATCACCGGCTTTGGCGACAGCTCGGTCGATTATGTGCTGCGGTTCTGGATATCCGACGCGCAGGGCGGGCTGACCAATGTGCGCGGGCAGGTGTTTCTGGCGCTGTGGGACGCGTTTCAGGACAAGGGCATCACCATCCCCTTCCCGCAGCGTGAACTGCGCATGATCACCCCGGCGCTGGACCCGCCGCAAGGCGTCGGCGGCGACCCGGTGCCGGGCCGGCAGGAAAATGCCCCCGGCCATTGAGAAATCGCCCATCCGTGTTACATTGGACCTGCCCCTGCGCCGGGGGCCATTCGGCGCGTGACCCGGAGGAATACCCCCTGTCCACCCAGACCCCGTCGCCCAGCAGCCCTGCCGCGACCCCGAAAACCGCGCCGGCCAAGGCGCTTCTTGATTTGGTCCTGACCTCGCTGGACGATGACAAGGCCGAAGATGTGGTCAGCATCGACCTGCGCGGCCGGTCGTCGATGGCCGACCATATGGTGATCGCCTCGGGGCGCAATGCCCGTCAGGTCGCGGCCATGGCCGAAAAACTGGCTGATCGTGTCAAGCAGATGACCGGCCGCCCCGTCCGCGTCGAAGGCAAGGAGCAGGGCGATTGGGTGCTGATCGACACCGATGACGTGATCGTTCACATCTTCCGCCCGGAAGTGCGCGACTTTTACCAGCTTGAAAAAATGTGGATGCCCGCCGACGCATTGGCCGAACTGCGCCAGTCCCCTGCCAGCGCCCCGCAACCCGGCCCCGCCGTGTCACACTGATGCGGCTGGTGCTGGTCGCCGTCGGGCGGCTGAAAAAAGGCCCCGAGGCCGCGCTGGTGGGCGATTACCTTGACCGCTTTGCCAAGGCGGCCCGCGGCCTTGGCCTGCCGCCCGTTGATCTGGTCGAGCTTGACGACCGCAAAGGCGGCGGCATGGCGTCCGAGGCCGCGCTGATCGCCCGCGCCATCCCCGACGGCGCCGCGCTGGTGGTGATGGATGAACGCGGCGCGCAACCGACCTCGCCGGAATTTGCCCAACGTCTGGCCGGCTGGCGCGATCAGGCCCGCGACGTGTGTTTCGTGATCGGCGGTGCCGATGGCATCGACCCGGCGCTGCGCGACCGCGCCGATCTGGCGATCAGCTTTGGCCGCATGGTCTGGCCGCATATGCTGGCGCGGGTGATGCTGGCCGAACAGATCTATCGTGCCGCGACCATCCTGTCGGGCAGCCCCTATCATCGAAGTTAAGGCATATGCTGACCATTCATCACCTGAACGAAAGCCGGTCGCACCGCATCATCTGGCTGGCCGAGGAGCTGGACCAGCCCTATCGCATCGAACAGCACTGGCGCGACCCGAAAACCATGCTGGCCCCCGAAAGCCTGCGCCGGCTGCACCCGCTGGGCAAGGCGCCGATGGTGGAACGCGACGGGCAGATCATCGCGGAAACCGGCGCGATCATCGAGGCAATGGCCCAAGGTTCGCCCCTGCGCCCCGATCCACATACCGAAACCGGGCGCGATGTGACCTATTGGCTGCACTATGCCGAAGGGTCGGCCATGCCACCCCTGGTCATGTCGCTGGTGCTTAACAAGATGGTGGACCGCAGCCCGGCGCTGCTGCGCCCGCTTGCCCGCAAGCTGGTCAAAGGCGTCCATGACGGCTTTACCGGCCCGGACCTGGCCCGGCAGATTGCGTTCTGGGACCAGCAGTTGCAGCAAGGCGAATGGTTCGCGGGTGGTGATTTCACCGTGGCCGATATCGCGATGAGCTTTCCCGTCGAAATGGCCGCATTGCGTCTGGGTGCGGCGGATCACAGCGCGATCAGAAACTGGCTGGCCCGCATCCACGCCCGCCCCGCCTATCAGCGGGCCCTGGAAAAGGGCGGCGCGTTCAGCGGCGCGCAAGCGGGCTGAGGCGGGGTCAGGGGGCGCTCGCGCCCCCTCTGGCCGGTGGCCATTCACCCCCTGAAGGTATTTGTGACAGAAGCGAGGGTGGCGCGCCGTCATCTGACCTCGCTTCTGTTGCAAATACCTTGGGGGGCGGCCGCAGGCCGGGGGGCAAAGCCCCCATCGGCGCAAAACCCCGCGCAGTGTGCCGGCTTTGCTTGCGGCAGGGCGGGCAGGGGCGTAAACCCGGCCTGTATTTCCCGTCAGGAGGCCCCGATGAGCGACCGCAATCCCGTCATGTTGTGCATTCTGGATGGTTGGGGCCTGTCCGACCGCCCCGAAACCAGCGCCCCCGATCAGGCCGATACGCCGGTCATGGACCGGCTGATGGCGACCTGTCCGCATGGCACGCTGGTCACGCATGGGCCTGATGTGGGCCTGCCCTCGGGGCAGATGGGCAACAGCGAGGTCGGCCACACCAATATCGGCGCCGGGCGCGTGGTGGCGATGGATCTGGGCCAGATCGACCTGGCGATCGAGGATGGCAGTTTCGTGCGCAATGCCGCGCTGGGCGATTTCGTTGCCGCGATGCAGGCCAGCGGCGGGACCGCGCATCTGATCGGGCTTATCTCGGACGGGGGGGTGCATGGCCATATCCGCCACATCATCGCCGCCACCCGTCACATTTTCGCGCAGGGGGTGCCGGTGGTGATCCATGCGGTCACCGATGGCCGCGACGTGGCCCCCGATTCCGGGCTGGATTTCATCACCCAGTTGCACGCCGCCTTGCCCGAGGGGGCGCGGATCGGCACGGTGATCGGGCGCTATTACGCCATGGATCGCGACCATCGCTGGGAACGCATCGCCGCGGCTTACGCGGCCATGGTGGCCGGATCGGCGCAATATCGCGCCGACGACGCCCCCAGCGCCGTGCGCATCGCCTATGAGCGCGGCGAAAGCGATGAATTCATCAAGCCCACGGTTCTGGACGGCTATGCCGGTGCGGTGGATGGCGACGGGATTTTCTGTCTGAATTTCCGCGCCGACCGCGCGCGCGAGATCCTGTCCGCCATTGGCGAACCGGGGTTCGACCATTTCGCCACCGGCCCGCGCCCGAAATGGGCCGCGATGCTGGGGATGGTCGATTATTCCGATGTCCATAACCACTTTATGACCAGCGCCTTCCCCAAGAAACAGGTGGTCAACACGCTGGGGGCCTGGGTCGCGGCCAGGGGGCTGCGCCAGTTCCGGCTGGCCGAGACCGAGAAATACCCCCATGTCACCTTCTTCCTGAACGGCGGCAAGGAATCCCCCGAACCGGGCGAGGACCGCTTTATGCCCTCCAGCCCCAAGGTCGCGACCTATGACCTGCAACCCGAAATGGCCGCCCCCGAGGTCACCGAACGGCTGATCGCGGCCATCAATGACCGCTATGACCTGATCGTGGTGAATTATGCCAACCCCGACATGGTCGGCCATACCGGCAGCCTGCCCGCCGCCGTCAAGGCGGTCGAGGCGGTCGACAAGGGGCTGGGTCAGGCGCTGGCGGCGCTGGCCGCGCAGGGCGGGGCGGCGGTGATCATCGCGGATCACGGCAATTGCGAGGTCATGGTCGACCCCGAAACCGGCGGCCCGCATACCAGCCACACCACCAGCCCGGTGCCGGTGATCGTGGTTGGCGCGCCGCAGGGGGCAACGGTTCAGGACGGCCGGCTGGCCGATGTCGCACCCACGGTTCTGGACCTGATGGGGCTGGACCTGCCGCCGGAAATGACCGGCCACAGCCTGATCCGCCGGGCATGAGGCCGATCCGCGCGATCTGTCTGGCGCTGGCCCTGCTGGCGCCACCGCTGCCGTTGTCTGCCGACGCGGTCGAAGATGCGGCACGACAGGCCGCCGGGGCCGCACAGCAATTGCGCGACGCCATCAGCCAGATCGACACGGCGCTGACCGCTGACGATCAGGTGGTGGCGCTGACCCGGATGATCCGCGCCTATGAACAGGGGCTTGGCGCGTTGCGGGACGGGTTGCGCCGCGCCTCGATCCGCGAGGCCGAGATCCGGCAGGGCTTTGACGCGCGCCGCGACCGTCTGGGGCGGGTGCTGGGGGTGATGGTGGCGATGGAACGCAGCCCCGAAACCACGCTGCTGCTGCACCCGTCCGGGCCGGATGCCACCGCGCATTCGGGGATGGTGCTGACCTCGGTCGCGCCGGCCTTGCAGGCACAGGCCGAGGCGTTGCGCGGCGATTTGCAGGAAATCAACAAGGTCCGCGCCCTGCAACAGGCGGCGGCGAATGAGCTGGCGCAGGGCCTGGGGCAGGTGCAAGAGGCCCGCCGCCTGCTGGCCAGCGCCGTCAGCGACCGGTCACATCTGCCGCCGCGTTTTGCCAGCACGCCCAAGGAATTGCAGATGCTGAAGGATTCCGCCACCACGCTGGACCAGTTCGCCGCTGGTATCGCCACGATGGAGGAAGATGTCGGTGCCCCGATGGGCGATTTCGAAGGCGCGCAAGGCAGCCTGCGGATGCCGGTGATGGGCAGCGTGCTGCGCGGCTATGACCAGCCCGACGCGGCGGGGGTGCGCCGCCCCGGCATGATCATCGCCACCGCGCCCGCAGCACTGGTCACCACCCCCTGGCCCGCAACCGTGCGCTATCGCGGGCCGCTGCTGGATTACGGCAATGTGATGATCGTCGAACCGGCACGGGGCTATCTGATGGTCTTCGCCGGGCTGTCGCAGGTCTTTGGCGAGGTGGGCGATGTGCTGAAATCCGGCGAACCCATTGGTTTGATGGGCGGCGCCGAGGCCCCGGCACAGGAATTCGGTGTCGGTTTCGTGCGCAATGCCGCCAAGGGCGGGGGTGCGGGCCAGACCGAAACCCTGTATGTCGAACTGCGGCACGGCAAGGAAACGCTGGACCCGGCGGAATGGTTTGTGCTCAATCCCATTGTCGAGGCCGCCGCGCCCGAAACACAGGACTAAGGCAAGGACAGAATGAAGAAATATCTGATCGCAGGCATCGGTGGCACGCTGGCTGGTATCGTCGCGACCACCCAACTGGCCGGTCCGATCATCGCGCAGGAGGCCGACAAGAAGGTCTCGGTTTACGAACAGCTGGACCTGTTCGGCAGCGTGTTCGAACGTGTCCGTGCCGATTACGTCGAACAGGTTGACGACAAAAAGCTGATCGAGGCCGCGATCAACGGGATGCTGACCTCGCTGGACCCGCATTCCAGCTTTATGGCGGGCGACGATTACGAAGACATGCAGACCCAGACCCGTGGCAGCTTTGGCGGGCTGGGGATCGAGGTCGGTCAGGAAGACGGGCTGGTCAAGGTGATCTCGCCCATCGACGACACCCCCGCCGCCGAGGCCGGGGTGAAAGCGGGCGACTATATCACCCATGTGGACGGGGAATCGCTGATGGGCCTGTCGCTGGACGAGGCCGTGGACATGATGCGCGGCCCGGTCGGGTCGGACATTACCGTCACCATCCTGCGCGAGGGAGAAAAAGAACCGTTCGACATCACCATGACCCGCGACACGATCAAGCTGACCGTGGTGAAATCGCGGGTCGAGGGGCACGCCGTGGTGCTGCGCATCTCGACCTTCAATGATGAAACCATGTCGACCCTGAAGACCGAGATGGCCAAGGCGGTCAAGGACGCCGGTGGCATGGACAAGGTCACGGGTTTTGTCATCGACCTGCGCAACAACCCCGGCGGCCTGCTGAACCAGGCGATCGACGTCAGCGATGCGTTCCTCGACAAGGGCGAAATTGTCAGCACCCGTGGCCGCAAGCCCGAGGACAGCGAACGCTGGAACGCGAAGCCCGGCGATATGGCCGATGGCAAGCCGATGGTGGTGCTGATCAATGGCGGATCGGCCAGCGCGTCGGAAATCGTCACCGGCGCCTTGCAGGACCACCGCCGCGCGATTGTCGTGGGCGAAAAGAGCTTTGGCAAAGGCAGCGTGCAAACGGTGATGCCGGTGACACAGGACAGCGCCATCCGCCTGACCACGGCGCGCTATTACACGCCATCGGGGCGGTCGATCCAGTCGCTGGGGATTCAGCCCGATATCATCGTGGCCCAACCCAGGCCCAAGCCCGAGGCCGATGAGGACAAGCCCAAGACCCAGTCCAGCTTTGCCCGGTCCGAGGCCGATCTGCGCGGCGCGCTGAACAACGATTCCATCAGCGCGGAAGAGAAAAAGCAGATCGAGCAAGAGGCCAAAGAAGTCGAGGCCACCGCCAAGCTGCGCGACGAAGATTACCAGCTGGCCTATGCGGTCGATATCCTGAAAGGTCTGGCTGCGGTCGATTTTTCCGCCACGGCGGCGACGGACCTGCGCAGCGACACCAACCCCAAAGCTGCCGCTGACAAGGACAAGCCCGAATGAGCCATGATGACAGCCACCGCAGCGGCCCCGGCGGCCTGCCCTATCGGCCCTGCGCCGGGGTGGTGCTGATCGACCGGGGTGGCATGGTCTTTGCCGGCCAGCGCATCGACAACCCCGGCGCGGCCTGGCAGATGCCACAAGGCGGGATCGACAAAGGCGAATCGCCCCGCGAGGCCGCCCTGCGCGAACTGACCGAGGAAACCGGTCTGGCCCCCGATCTGGTCGAGGTGATCGCCAAGTCCAGCGACTGGGTCTATTACGACCTGCCCGAGGATATGCTGGGCAAGATCTGGGGCGGCAAATATGGCGGTCAGCGCCAGCGCTGGTTCCTGATGCGCTATCTGGGGACGGATGCGCAGGTCAATATCGCCACCGAACACCCGGAATTCAGCCGTTGGGCATGGATGCGCGCCGATGACCTGATCGACCGCATCGTGCCGTTCAAACGCGCGGTTTACGAACAGGTGTTCCGCGATTTCCGCGATCACCTTGCCTGACCGCCGTGCCCTGGCTGTGGGGCCGGGGCCGGGTATTTGGACAACGAAGAAACCCTGAATGACAAAGCGACCGTGCGGTTTTGCCCGACGGTCGCTTCTTCGTTGTGAAAATACCCAATGGCGCGGCACCCCGGACGGGCGCCGCCGCCTGTTGGGTCAGCGGCGCAGCTGCCCCAGCAAGATCGAGGTCGGATAGCCATCCGGCGTCACCCCGATGGCGCGCTGGAAGGCGGACACGGCCTCCATCGTGCCGGACCCGAACAGGCCGTCGATTTCGCCCTGATAAAAGCCCTTGGCCATCAGCCGCTGCTGGATTTCCTTGCGCTCGACGGTGGACAGCGGGCGGTCGCTGCGCGGCCACGCGCCCTGAATGCCGGCCCGCCCGGCGATGCGTTCGCCCAGGAAGCTGACGCCAAGCGCATAATTGTCCGAGTTGTTATAGCGCAGGATCGACCGGAAATTGTCGGTGATAAAGAAGGCCGGACCCCGTGCGCCCGCCGGCATGATGATCGACCCGCTGCCCGACGGCAGGCCGCCGCCACCGATGCGGCGCACGCCCTGTGCGGCCCATGCGGCGCTGGATTTGCGGGTGCCTTTGCCGATCTGGCCCATCGGGAAGCTGGACGGCAACTGAACCTCGGCGCCCCAGCTTTGGCCGCGATTCCAGCCGTTGCGGGCCAGATAGGCCGCGGTCGAGGCCAGCGCGTCGGTCGGGTCGTCCGACCAGATGTCGCGGCGGCCATCGCCGGTAAAGTCGACCGCATATTCCAGAAAGCTGGTCGGCATGAACTGGGTGTGGCCCATCGCGCCCGCCCATGACCCGACCAGATGCGCCGGGTCGGTGTCGCCCGCCTGAATGATCTTCAGCGCCGCAATCAGCTGTTTTGCGAACATTTCGCCGCGCCGCCCGTCATAGGCCAGCGTCGCCAGCGAAGGGATGATCTGCATCTTGCCGCGATTGGCGCCGAAATTCGATTCCATCCCCCAGACCGCCAGCACGATTTCGCGCGGAACGCCATAGCGTGCCTCGATCGCGGCCAGCGTGCGCCCGTGCTGCGACAGCATCTGGCGCCCGGTCTGGATGCGCGCATCCGAGACCGCGCTGTCCAGATACAGCCAGACCGGCCGCGAGAATTCCGCCTGTTTGCGGTCAAGCCGGATCACATCGGGGTTATAGCGCGCCAGCCGCATCGCATTGTCATAGGTGCCGGGGCGGATGCCCGATGCCAAGGCGCGCGGACGGAACGACTGGACCCAGCGTTGCAGCCCGGCCTCGTCACCGGGGGCGGCGGTGGGGATGGGTTTGATCTCGACCGGGGCGCCGCGCGAAACGGGCGCGCCACAGCCCGCGACAAGGGCGATCAGCGCGGCCGAAGCGGCGAGGGAAAAGCGGGTTCTGGTCATGTCTGTGCCTGTTCCTTGACTGCGGGTTCTTCACTGCGGTTTGCGGCCCTTTGCGGGCGGTTTTCACAACAGTCTAACGCAGGCGTGAAGGCTTGCACAGGGGGCGCGGGGGCTGCGCGCAAAGCCCCGCAATCAGTGCAGCGTATCGTCCCCGGCATCGGGGCAGCCCTGAAAGAACGGCTCCATCTGGGCGATGATCACCGCGTTTTCATCCGCCGCGCGGGCCATCAGGGCGCGTTCCTCGTCGGGGATGTCATGGCCTTCGGCCTCGCGTTCGGCCAGCGTGCCGTAGCCGGTGACATCCAGCGGCGCCAGTCCGGCATCCTTGAGGATGGCGACGGTCTCGCGCACGGCCTCGGCCTCGTCGCGGCCGCTGGCGTAACAGACCAGCGCGGCGCCGGTCGCGCCATCGGGCAGGCCATCGCCCTGTTTGCGCCCGACCTGCACCAGCAATGTGTAAACCTCGCCTGCCATGGCTGTTCCTTTCCGATCAAGGTCGTATGCTGGCCCGAAACCATCCGGGGACCCACATGAGCAAAAGCCTGAACCGCGTCAAGGCCGCGCTGGCGGCGGCAGATATCGCCGCCGACATCCGAGAAATGTCCGACAGCACCCGCACCGCCGAAGATGCCGCCCGTGCCGTCGGCTGCGTCGTTGACCAGATCGCCAAATCCATCATCTTTCGCGGCGAGGAAACCGGCCATATCGTGCTGTTCCTGACCGCCGGGGGCAACCGCGTCGACACCGCAAGGGCCACGGCCACGGCAGGTCAGCCGTTGGGCAAGGCCGATGCCGCGCTGATCCGGGCCGAAACCGGCTTTGCCATCGGCGGCGTCGCGCCGGTCGGGCATCTGCGCCCGGTAACGGCGTTTCTGGACCCGCGATTGCAGGATTTCGAAATGGTCTGGGCCGCCGCCGGCACCCCGCGTCATGTCTTTGCCATCCGCCCCGCCGATCTGTTGCGGCTGACCGGGGCACAGGTCGCGCCCTTCACCGCCTGAGGCCAGAACGTAAAAAGCCCGCGGCATGATCACCGCGGGCCGGATGTTCAGGTCATGGCCTTCGCGCCACGCGGCGCGTTCAGGAAATCGCGCGATACAGCCAGATCAGGATCACCGCGCCAACCAGCCCGGCAATGCCCTGGGCAATCCAGCTGCCTGCCTGCGCATTGATCCCCACCATGGCGAACAGCGCATTGGCGATCACCGCGCCCAGAATACCGATCACCACATTGATCAGAATCCCGGTATCGGCCTTCATGATGCTGCTGGCGATCCAACCGGCCAAACCGCCGACGATAATGGCGGCAATCCACCCCAAACCCTGCATGATCTTTCCCTTCCGCTGTTGGGCAATATACCGCCTAACGCACCAAAAACCGTTTCGGTTCGGCGGTTCGGGCGGTTTTTTGGCGGCTTTCGCCTTGGCCAAAATATCCTCGGGTGGGGGAATGGCCGCAGGCCAGGGGGAGGGCGGAAAGCCCTCCCCTTTCTACCCGCGCCTGATCAGTCGCGCAGCAATTCGTTGATCGAGGTTTTCGAACGGGTTTTCGCGTCGACGCGCTTGACGATGACGGCGCAATACAGGTGGACGCCGTTTTTCGACGGCATCGACCCGGCCACGACGACGGACCCGGCGGGCACCTCGCCATACATGACTTCGCCGGTTTCGCGGTCGACGATCTTGGTCGACTGGCCGATGAACACGCCCATCCCCAGAACCGAGCCTTCGCGCACGATCACGCCCTCGACCACCTCGGACCGGGCGCCGATGAAACAGTTATCCTCGATGATGGTCGGGCCGGCCTGCATGGGTTCCAGCACACCGCCAATGCCGACCCCGCCCGACAGGTGGACGTTCCTGCCGATCTGCGCACAGGACCCGACGGTGGCCCAGGTGTCGACCATCGTGCCTTCGTCGACATAGGCGCCAAGGTTGACGAAAGACGGCATCAGCACCACGCCCTTGGCGATGAAGGCCGATTTGCGCACCACACAGTTGGGCACGGCGCGGAAACCGGCATCGCGCCAGCGGTTTTCGCCCCAGCCGGCGAATTTGCTGTCGACCTTGTCCCACCAGCCGCCATTTTGCGGCCCACCGGGTTGCAGTTCCATATCCTTCAGCCGGAACCCCAGCAGCACGGCTTTCTTGGCCCATTGATTGACGTGCCAGTCGTCGCCGCGCCTTTCAGCAACGCGCAGGGTGCCGTTGTCCAGCGCCTCCAGCGTGGCCTCGACGGCATCGCGGGTTTCGCCCGTGGTTTGCGGGGTGATCTGGTCGCGGGTTTCCCACGCGGCTTCGATGGCGGATTCCAGTGCGGCGTTGGTCATTCGTCTTCTCTCGGGTGGAAACTGTTCGCTTGGGGCTATAAGCCTGAACCGCCGGGCGCGCAACGCGGCCGCCAGTCAGCCAGAGGACAGCATGACGGATAAAGACGATCGCAGCCACCCCTTCCGCGACAGCCGCGAGGACGCCCGCGAGGCGCGCGACATCGCGGACACGCCCCAGACGCGTGCGCCGTCCTATCGTCTGGCCTTCGCCGACCCCGACTTTCTGCTGCGCGAGGATCTGCGCCCCGTGCGCCTGCAACTGGAACTGCTGAAACCCGAACTGGTGCTGGATGAACGCGGCATCCGCAGCACGGTGGTCATGTTCGGCGGCGCGCGCATTCCGGCGCCTGAAAACCGTGATCAGGCCCGCACCGAAACGCTGGCGGCGCTGTCGGTTTATTACGAACAGGCGCATCGCTTTGCCAGGATGATGACCGAACGCAGCCTTGAAAGCTATGGCCGCGATTTCGTCATCTGCACCGGTGGCGGCCCCGGCGTGATGGAGGCCGGCAACAAGGGCGCGCACGAGGCCGGGGGCCATTCCATCGGGCTTGGCATCGTGTTGCCGCATGAACAGGCGCCCAATGAATATGTGACGCCGGATCTGTGCTTCAACTTTCATTATTTCGCCATTCGCAAGATGCATTTCCTGATGCGCGCACGGGCGATCACCATTTTCCCCGGCGGTTTCGGCACCCTGGACGAGATGTTCGAAACCCTGACCCTGATCCAGACCGGGCGGATGCGGCGGGTGCCGTTCCTGCTGTTCGGGCGCGATTTCTGGGACAGCGTGATCAACTGGCAGGCGCTGGCCGATGCCGGCACCATCAGCCCCGAGGATCTGGACCTGTTCCATTACGTCGAAACCGCCGAAGAGGCCGTGGCCATTATCGACGATTACGACCTGCCCTGTCAGGACAGCTGACGCCGCCCGCGCAAGGCGCCGGATCGCGGGCTTGAAATATGACCCGGCCTGCCGCATCATTCCAGAAACTGAACGACACTGTTCATTTTCTGGACGTGCATGGGGGGACAGCCGGGATGACAACGCAATGGCGCAATTGGGCCGGGAATGTGACGGGCACCGCCCCGCGCCAGCCCATCGCTTCCGAGGCCGAACTGGCCGATCTTCTGGCCACCACCACCGCCCCGGTGCGGGTGGTCGGGTCGGGCCATTCCTTCAGCCCGCTGCTTGAAACCGACGATCTGCATTTCGCGCTGGACGGACTGGATGGGGTCAGCGCCGAAACCGGCCCCGATGGGCAGGCGCTGGTGCGTGCCGGCACCGGGATCGTGCTGCGCGACCTGACCGCGCGGATGCACGCCCTTGATCTGGCGCTGTCGAATATGGGCGATGTCGATGGCCAGCGGCTGGGGGGTGCGCTGGCCACCGGCACGCATGGCACCGGGCGCGACTTTGGCTGTTATTCCGCGATGCTGCATGACATCACGCTGGTCGATGCACAGGGCCAGCGCTGGCAGACGGCGCGCGGCGATGCGATGTTTCAGGCGCTGGCCGTGGGTCTGGGCACCGGCGCCATCCTGACGCAGGCGGTGATGGGCGCGGTGCGGCCCTATCGCCTGGCCAAGCGCCGTTTCGCGGTGCGGCTTGGCGATCTGATCGACGGGTTCGACGACCTGATGGGCGCGGCGCGCAATGTCGAATTTTACTATATCACCCATTCCGGTGCCGCGCTGGGGATGGAAAGCCAACAGACCGACCAGCCCGCCACCGAACGCCCCGCCGACCGCGATCAGCAGGGGCTGCGCCAGTTGCGGCTGGCCGGGCGCCTGCTGGGGCGGACCCCGGCCCTGCGGCGCTGGCTGTTGGGCAAGATGCTGATGACGCACACGACCGAATATTTCATCAACGACTGGCATCTGGCCTATCCGACCGAACGCGACGGGCTGCGTTTTGTCGAAACCGAATGGCACGTCCCGGCCGAGGCGGGGGCGCAGGCACTGGCCGATGTCATCAGCGTGGTGGAACGCGATTTCCCGCAGGTCTATTTCCCGATGGAGGTTCGCAGCGTTGCCGCCGACGACCTGTGGCTGTCGCCGTTCTATCAGCGCCCGTCGGTGTCCATCGCCGTCCATCACGAGGCCGGGCAACCCTGTCAGGCGCTGTTCGACGCGGTGCAGGCGGTGATGATGCGCCATGACGGGCGGCCACATTGGGGCAAGTGCCACGGGCTGGATGCGGCACAGCTGAAACCCCTGTATCCGCGCTGGGACGAGGCGATGCAGATCCGCCGCGATCTGGACCCGCGCGGGCGTTTTCTGTCGCCCTATCTGCGGCGGGTGCTGGGGCTGTGACGGGTTTCGCACAGGCGGGTCGGGCGCTGGCATCGGCGGGGCTGCACGGCCCGGTGCTGGTGCTGGACCATGACGCGCTGGCGGCCAATATCGCGACGCTGCGCCGCGACCTGCCACGGGGCTATGCGCTGCGCATTGCCGATAAATCGCTGCCCGCGCCCGACCTGCTGGCCGCGGCAATGGCGGGGCTGGCGACAGACCGGATCATGAGCTTTCACCTGCCGCTGACCGCACGCGTGCTGGACCGCTTTTCCCGCGCCGGGGTGCTGATGGGCAAACCCGCGCCGGTGGCGATGGCGGCGGATTTTCTGCGCGGCCATGCCCGCGCCGGGCAGGTGACATGGCTGATCGACAGCCCCCGCCGCGCGGCGGACTATGCCGCGCTGGCCCGCGATCTGGGGCGCGACCTGCCCGTCGCGTTCGAGGTCGATATCGGCCTTGGTCGCGGGGGCTTTACCCACCCCGGCGATCTGGCGGCTTCCTGTCTGCCCGGCCTGACCCCGCGCGGCCTGATGGGATACGAGGCCCACACCGCCGCCCTGCCTGCCTTGCTGGGGCGCGGCGCGTGGGCGCAGAACGCGGCGATGGCGCGGCTGGCATCCTTTCGGCAGGCCGTGGCGGAACAGGCGGGCGGCAATGCGGGGGATCTGGTGGTCAATACCGGCGGCAGTTCGACCGCGCTGACCCTGCCGCCCGATGGGCCGGGGACGGAACTGACGCTTGGTTCGGCGCTGGTCAAACCGTCCGATTTCGACCAGCCCTGTAACGCGGCGCTGCGCCCGGCGCTGTTCATTGCCACGCCGGTGCTGAAATGCGTGCCGCATGGCTTGCCGGGCCATCCGCGCCTGTCGCGCTGGCTGCGCCACCTGCGGCTGATCGGCGGGCGGATTGCCTTTGTTTATGGCGGCAAATGGATGGCGCGCCCGGTCTGGCCGCAGGGCCTGACCGGCAGTCCGTTTTACGGCGAAAGCGCGAATCAGCAGGGCTTTGTCCTGCCGCGCGGCACCCCGCCCCCCGACCGCATCTGGCTGCGCCCCACCCAGTCCGAGGCGCTGATCCAGCAATTTCCCGCCCTGCATGTCCTGCAAGGCGGGCAGATCACCGATCAGTGGCCTGTCTGGCCCCCGGCCTGATGCGGGGGCCGATACGGGGCGCAGACGCCTTCGCGGCTTATTCCGACGCGGTGCAGTCGGACAGGACCGGCGTGTCCTTGTCGCCATCCACCGTCACCAGCGTGGCGTTGTCGCCCTTGGTGTCCAGCCGATAGGTATAATTCGCATCCATCGCCGCATAGCTGGCCCCCGAGGCCATCGGCGTGATCTGCATCGGGATCAGCTCATCCATCTGGCTGATGATGGCATAGGAATTGCCAGCGGCGGTGTTGACGTAAACCACGTCCAGAACCGCGTTTCCGGCGCAGGCGTATTTGACCTGACTGACCTCGTCCTTGCCGGTGTCGGCATGGGCGGCACCGGCCAGCGACAGCGCGGCAATCGTGGTGGCGGCAAGCATCTTCATCGCGGATTTCCTTGTTGCGACAACCCGGTCACGCCGGGCCTGTGACCGCATAATGCCCGACCCGCCCACAGGGTTGCAGGGGCGCAGGGTCACGTTTGCGTCACATCAGGGCGGGGTGCCACGGCCCCTTCCGGCGCCCTTCCGGCGGTGTCAGGCGCTGGCCTCGGCGGCGATTTCGGCGCGCGATTTGCGGCCACGCTCGGTCGCGGATTTCAACTGCCCGCAGGCGGCCATGATATCTTCGCCACGGGGGGTGCGGATGGGGCTGGCGTAACCGGCCTTATAGATGATGTCGGCAAAAGCCTCGATCCGGTCCCAGCCAGACCGGCGATAGGGCGCGCCGGGCCATTCGTTGAACGGAATCAGGTTGATCTTGGCCGGGATGCCGCGAATCAGCTTGACCAGACGGCGGGCGTCATCGTCGCTGTCATTCACGCCGTCCAGCATGACATATTCAAAGGTGATGCGTTCGCTGTTCGACAGCCGGGGGTAATCGCGCAGCGCCCCAAGCAGCGTGTCGATATTCCAGCGCTTGTTGATCGGCACCAGCCGGTCGCGGACCTCGTCCGTGGTGGCGTGAAAGCTGATCGCCAGCAGGCAGCCGATTTCTTCGGCGGTCTTGGCAATTTCGGGGACGACGCCGCTGGTCGACAGGGTGATGCGGCGGCGCGACAGGCTGATGCCCTCGCCATCCATGACCACCTGCATGGCGTCGCGGACATTGTCGAAATTATACAGCGGCTCGCCCATGCCCATCAGCACGATGTTGCTGACCAGCCGGGTTTCGTCCTTGGGCTGGCCGGGCTGGGGCCATTCGCCAAGGTCGTCACGGGCGACCATGACCTGCCCGACAATTTCGCCTGCGGTCAGGTTGCGCACCAGCTTTTGCGTGCCGGTATGGCAGAAGGAACAGGTCAGCGTGCACCCAACCTGGCTGGAGATACACAGCGTGCCACGGGTTTCCTCGGGGATATAGACCGCCTCGACCTCGTGCCCGCCGGCGATCCGCAGCAGGTATTTGCGGGTGCCATCGGCGCTGACCTGCCGGGTGACGATTTCCGGCACCGCAATCTCGAACTGGGCGGCCAGCTGGGCGCGGTAGTCCTTGGCCAGATTGGTCATCTGCGCGAAATCGCGCACCCCCCAGTGATAGACCCATTGCCAGATCTGCCCGACCCGCATTTTCGCCTGCTTTTCCGGGGTGCCGGCGGCGATCAGCGCATCGCGCAGCTGCGCCCGCGTCAGGCCGACAATATTGGTGCGGCCCGTATCCGGCAGCTTGCGGGGAATGGTCAGCACGTCTTGCGTGATGGGGGCGGTCATGGCGCGTCACCGATTTGGCGGGAATGTGCGGAAAGACCGCAATATAGGCAAAACCGCCCCGCCCTGCAAGCGCGGCGGCGGGGGCCTCACCCTGGCGGAAATATCCCACGGGGGTGTGGGGGTGTGAAACCCCCACAAAAAGTCGCGGGTCTGGGGGTGTGAAACCCCCAGAAAGAACCGCGGGTATGGGGGCCTGATTCCCCACGCAAAGCCGCGGATGTGGGGCGTGATCCCCACAGACGGCGCATCTGCCGGGCGCGCGTCCCACCTCGGGTTGCGGCTGCGGGGGCGACCCCGCAGACCGCGTTCAGCAGGTTACTTGCACTCGGCCTTGGCCTTGTTGGTGGCCGCAGTGATGCCTGACAGGCTGAACGTGTCGACGGTTTTCGTCCCGCGCGACGACCGGCCGGTGACGGTGGCCGACGACCCGGCGCGCAGCGCGCCGATCAACTTGGCATCCTCCGAGGTGCTGCCGGTCCAGGCGTTTTCACCCTCGGTGAACAGGCTGAAGGTCTGACCGCCGATATTGACCTCGACCGTAGAGTCGGGGGCAAAGGGGTAACCGCCGCTAAAGGACACCTCGCCCTCCGATCCGGGGCGATAGGCGACATACAGGCGGATATCGCCGCGCTGCACCTCGACCGGTTTGCCGTCCTTGGTGTTCTGGGTCGATTTGGGCGGCGACACGGCCCAGCATTCCCTGGGCTTGTCGCCGCTGAACACGGTCCAGTCGCCTTCGGTCGCGACAACATTGGTCGAGACCTGCGCCAGACCCGGTGCGGCAAGCCCGGTCGCAAGGATAAGGGCGGCACATGCGCCGCGCAGCGTCAGATGGTTCATGCTCTGGCCTCCTGCCTCTGGCCCCGGTTTCACGGGTTTTTACAAACATCGGTGGTCATTCCGACGTGATGGCGGCAAGATAACGCGAAAATGACGCGGGGCAAAAGGCCCGCGCGCAGAAAATCGCGTATTTGTCAGAGGATTTTCACCATGAATGCGGTCGATCTGGTCGAGCTGTGGCGCGGAGGCCTGCGCGAGGGCACCCATCGCGGGCATATCGTGGTCTGTGACAACCGCGGCGTGACCGAAAGCTGGGGCGACCCGGCGGCGGTGATCTTTCCGCGATCATCGTGCAAAATGATGCAGGCGCTGCCGCTGGTGGAAAGCGGCGCCGCCGATGCGGCAGGGCTGACCGACCGCCATCTGGCGCTGGCCTGCGCCAGCCATTCCGGCGCGGCACTGCATGTGCAGGGGGTGGGCGACTGGCTGGCCGGGCTGGGGATGGGGGAACCGGACCTGCGCTGTGGCAGCCATCTGCCGCGCGACGCCGATGAAAAGCGGCGGCTGATCTGTTCCGACACCGCGCCGTGCCAGTTGCACAATAACTGTTCGGGCAAACATGCCGGTTTTCTGACCCTGAGCCGGCATCTTGGCGGGGATGCGGATTATCACCTGATCGACCACCCGGTGCAGCGCGCGGTCAAACAGGCGCATGAGGACCTGACCGCCGAAACCAGCCCCGGCTTTGGCATTGATGGCTGTTCGGCCCCCAACCACGCCTGTTCCATCACCGGGCTGGCGCGCGCCATGGCGGCTTTTGCGGCGCCACCCCCCGGCCTGCGCGGGCGGGCGATGGCGCGGCTGCGCGATGCGATGACCGCGCATCCCGAACTGGTTGCCGGTCAGGGTCGCGCCTGCACGGAGCTGATGCGCGCCACCGCAGGCCGGGTTGCCGTTAAAACCGGGGCCGAGGCCGTTTACGTCGCGATCATCCCCGAACTGGGGCTGGGGGCGGCGGTCAAGATCTTGGATGGCGGCACCCGCGCGTCCGAGGCCGCGATTACCGCGCTGCTGGTGCATCTGGGGGTGCTGGACGCCGCGCATCCCGTGGTCGACCGCCTTGTCACCAACCCGCAGGTGAACTGGAACGGCATCCGCACCGGCGAATTGCGGCTGGCGCAGGGCTTTCCGGCCTGATCAGGCGCGCATCGCGCCCTTTCCCCGCCGTCCCGCGCCTGTCGCGAAACCGCCCCCGCGCCTGTCGCGAAATCGTCGCGCAACTGTCAGCGCGGTGTCGCGCCCCCGATTCAAACACCGGGGCAGGATGGCGCTGTCCGCCCGGCGCGTTCCCCCGCGCCGCGCGGTGGTGGGTTAACCATTCACAGCCGGCGCTTTGGTGGCAGCGAAAGCGCCGGCTTTTCCCGCCCGCCTGTCAGGCCGCCGCCAGAACGCGCGGGGCGGGGGCGGCGGGTTCGGCTGTGGTTTTGTTGCGGTGGCTCCAATGCCTTGGCTGCACGTTCAGATCGGCAAAGAACCGGGCCAGCCGGGCCGGGTCGTCGCGTTCGATGTCGAAACAGATCGCGCCTGCGGCCGGTCGCGGAAATAGCTGCGCACGCTGGCGATGTGGTCATGCCACTGCCCCAGCCAGACCCGGCGCATATGGTCGGGGCACCGCACCCCGCTGTATTCCATCGCCCGGCGCAGGAAACCGCCCTGCCGGTGCTGACTGCGCGAGCGCAGCCAGTTCGCCGGATCGCGCAGGTTCAGGATAAAGCGGCTGCCGGGGTATTGGCGGTCCAGTTCGCGAAACCGCCCGATGCCCGACAGATAGGCGTTGGACAGGCACATATCCATGTCGCAGTAAAACGTGGCGTCGTCGATGCCGTCCAGCAGCGGCAGGCCAAGGGTTTCGTTTTCATGCATCCGCAGGGCGATCACCTCGCGCGTGCCATCGGGCATCCGGTGGCGGAAATGCGACGATCGCAGGCCGGATTTGCGGAACATCACATGCAGGCTGGTGGTGCCGCATTTGTTGAAGCCGATTGCAAAAACCTTGCCTGTCATGACTGCCTCGCCGCTGGGGTTGGTCAGGGCAGGGTGGCAAAAGCGCTTTAACACGTCAAGGTTGTATTTAGATTGCCGCGCAGCTTATGCGCGAAAACCGGTGCCGGGCATTCAGACCATCTGCCAGATCAGCCGCAGCGCCAGCGCGACCGAGGTCACCACCAGCAGCGGTTTGATCAGCCGCGCGCCAATGCGCATGGCCAGCCGCGAACCGCAGGCCGCGCCCGCGATCTGGGCCGCGCCCATTGCCAGCCCCAACAGCCACAGCGGCTGGCCGGCCAGCGCAAAGGCCGTCAGCCCGCCAAGGTTCGACGCCAGATTCAACAGCTTGGTATGCGCCGTCGCCTTCAGGATACCGAACCCCGCCAGCATCACGAAGGCCAGCATGTAAAACGCCCCCGCCCCCGGTCCCAGCAGCCCGTCGTAAAAGCCCAGACAGGGCACGACCAGCAGGGCAAACCCCGCCGGGGCGATGCGCTGTGCCCGGTCCAGATCGTTCAGTCCGGGCTTCAGCGCAAAGAAGGCGGCAATCGCGATCATCAGCACCGGCAGCACCAGCCGCAGCCAGTCGGTCGGCAGCACACTGACCAGCCCCGCCCCGGCCAGCCCGCCGCCAAAGGCCATTGCCGCCGCCAGTTTTTGCCGCCGCAGGTCGACATGGCCGCGGCGGGCATAGGTGATGGCGGCGGTGGCAGCGCCAAAAGCCCCCTGAATCTTGTTGGTCGCAAGCGCCTGCGCCGGTGGCACCCCGGCCAGCATCAGCGCCGGCAGGGTGATCAGCCCGCCACCCCCGGCGATGGAATCGACAAATCCCGCCGCAAAGGCGGCCAGCATCAGCAGGGCGATCAGATCGGGGGCAAGGTCAAACATGCTGACTTGATCTGCGCTTGCGTTGCGACTGTAAAGGGTGGGCAGAACGTGAAAGGGGGCAAGGATGGACCTGATGCGGCGTCTGGGGATGGATTGCCCCGTGATTCAGGCCCCGATGGCCGGGGTTTCGACCCCGGCGCTGGCGGCGGCGGTCAGTAACGCCGGGGGTCTGGGCAGCCTTGGTCTGGGCGCGATGACGGCCCCGGACGCGCAGGCCGCCATCGCCCGGACCCGCGCCCTGACCGCGCGATCCTTTGGGGTGAATGTGTTTTGCCACGCCCCCGCGCGCCGCGACCCCGGGGCCGAATCCGCGTGGCTGGACCATTTGCGCCCGCATTTCACGGCGTTCGGTGCCACCCCGCCCGCGACCTTGCACGAGATTTATTCCAGTTTTTTGCTGGATGACGCCATGCAGCGCCTGCTGGTCGGGATGCGCCCGGCGGTGATCAGCTTTCATTTCGGCCTGCCGCCGCTGTCGGTCATTGCGGATCTGCGCCGCAGCGGGGCGGTGCTGATGGGCGGCGCCACCAGCCGGGCCGAGGCCGAGATGGTTCAGAATGCCGGGCTGGACGCGGTGATCGCGCAGGGCTGGCAGGCGGGCGGGCATCGCGGCGTCTTTGATCCGCAGGCCGATGACGCGCGGCTGGCAACGCTGGACCTGCTGGCCGAATTGCGCGGCCTGCGCCTGCCGGTGATCGCCGCCGGGGGCATCATGTCGGCCACCCAGACCCGCGCCGCGCTGGCGGCGGGGGCGGTGGCGGTGCAATGCGGCACCGCCTTTCTGGCCACGCCCGAGGCCGCGACCAGTCCCGCCCACCGTGCCGCGCTGGCCGCTGGGGACACGGTGATGACGCGGGCGATCTCGGGGCGGGGGGCGCGGTGTCTGCGCAACCGCTTTACCGGCATCGACGGTGCCGGGGCGCCTGATTATCCGGTGGCCTATGATGCCGGCAAAGCCCTGAATGCGGCTGCGCTGGCGGCTGGGCAGACGGGCTATGGCGCGCATTGGGCGGGAACGGGGGCGGCGCAGGCGCGTGCCCTGCCGGCGGCGCAGGTGGTGGCGTGGCTTGCCGGGCAGGGCGATGCGGCGGGGGCGCAGGACGGCCCCGGCCCGGCCCCCTGACGCGGCCATCGGCCCGCGCGCCCGCAGTCAGCGCGGCGGCTTAGCCGGTGGCGAATTCGTCGGCGCCATAGCCTTGCAGATACAGCAGCGCCGTCAGGTCGCCGTGATTGATGCGGAACCGCGCCTGTTCCGCCACGATGGGCTTGGCGTGCAGCGCCACCCCGGTGCCAGCCAGTTGCAACATGCCAAGGTCATTGGCCCCATCGCCCACCGCCATGGCCTGCGCGGGGGTGATGCCAAGCCGGTCGCAGATCTGGGTCAGGGCCTGAACCTTGGCGTCGCGGCCAAGAATGGGCAGGCCGACATGGCCGGTCAGCACCCCGTCATCGGATGACAGCGTATTGGCGCGGTGTTCGTCAAAACCAAGCCTTGCGGCGACGACATCGGTGAAATCGGTGAACCCGCCTGAAACCAGCGCGGTATAGGCGCCCTGTTCGCGCATCGTCGCCACCAGCGCCCGCCCCCCCGGCGCAAGGGTGATTCGGGTCTCAAGCACCTCGGCGATGGCATCGGTCGACAGCCCGGCCAGCAGGCCGACGCGTTCGGTCAGGGCTTGCTCGAAATCCAGCTCGCCATTCATGGCGCGGCGGGTAATGTCGGCCACGCGGTCAACGACCCCGGCATGATCGGCCAGTTCGTCGATGCATTCCTGCATGATCATCGTGCTGTCCATATCCGCGATCAGCAGCGACTTCACCCGGTCGTCGGTCGGCTGGATGGCCAGATCGAAGCCGCGTTTCTGAAGGTCGTGCCAGTGGTGCCAGAAGTTGCCCGGCTGGGTCTGAACCGGGAATTCCGCCGCCACGCCGGGGTTCAGCCAGATCACATGGCCGCCGTCGAACAGCCCGCGCAGATGGTCGACATGCTCGGGCGTGAGGTCGGCCCGCGTGGGCGAAGCCATGATGGAAACGGTCAGCATTGGCGCACCTTGTCAGATCGTGGGGTCAGATCGTGGATCGCGGTCTGGTTAACGCAAAGCCCGGCCCTGCGCCAGCGCCCACAGGCGCCACCCCCGGCCATTGCGGCACCGCTGCGCCGGGCTGCGCGGCAGATCACGGGCCTTGAAATCGCGATCCGCGTGGCGTATGTCCGGCAGCGGGACACCCCTCCCCAACGAGGGGCCATATAGCTGGAAGGCTAGTTCATGACCGATACGACGATCCCGGCTGCGCGTCCGGTAAACCCGCGCTTTTCTTCTGGCCCCTGCGCCAAGATTCCCGGTTACAATCTGGATATGCTGGCTGACGCGCCCCTGGGGCGGTCGCACCGGTCGGCGGTTGGCAAGGCCAAGCTGGCCGAGGCCATCGACCTGACCCGCCAGATCCTGAATGTGCCCGCCGATTACCGCATCGGCATCGTGCCCGCATCCGACACCGGTGCGGTTGAAATGGCGCTGTGGTCGCTGTTGGGCGCGCGTGGCGTGGAAATGCTGGCCTGGGAAAGCTTTGGCGAGGGCTGGGTCACGGATGTGGTCAAGCAGCTGAAGCTGGACGCCACCGTGCGCAAGGCCCCCTATGGCGAGATCGTCGATTTCGCGCAGGTCGATTTCAACAAGGACGTGGTGTTCACCTGGAACGGCACCACCAGCGGCGTGCGTGTGCCCAATGGCGACGCTATTCCCGCCGGCCGCGAGGGCCTGACCATCTGTGACGCCACCAGCGCCGCGTTCGCGATGGACCTGCCCTTTGACAAGCTGGATGTGGTGACCTTCAGCTGGCAGAAAGTGCTGGGCGGCGAGGGCGCGCATGGCGTGCTGATCCTCAGCCCGCGCGCGGTCGAGCGGCTGGAAACTTATACCCCGGCATGGCCGCTGCCCAAGATTTTCCGCATGACCAAGGGCGGCAAGCTGAACGAAGGGATTTTCAAGGGCGAGACCATCAACACCCCGTCCATGCTGTGCGTCGAGGATTACCTTGTCGCGCTGAAATGGGCGCAATCACTGGGCGGCAAGGACGCGCTGATCGCGCGGGCCGATGCCAATGCCAAAGCGGTGCGCGATTTCATGGCTGGCAAGGACTGGATCGCTGATCTGGCGGTTGATCCGGCGACGGCCTCGACCACCTCGGTCTGTGTCAAATTCACCGATGAGCGCATCAGCGACGGTGCCGCATTCGCCAAGGCCGTTGCCAAGCGGCTGGAAAAGGAAGGCGTGGCGCTGGACGCCGGGGCCTATCGCGATGCGCCGGCGGGGCTGCGGATCTGGTGCGGATCGACCGTTGAAACCAGCGATGTCGTTGCGCTGATGCCGTGGATCGAATGGGCCTTCAACGCCGAGCTGGCGGCGCAGGGCTGATGCCCGTTGCCGGCGTGGTTTCGGGGGCGCTGCCCCCGGACCCCCGGGATATTTTGACCAAGATGAAATGCCATTGCCGGATCGCATATCCGCGCAACCCGAAAGGATACGAACATGCCGAAGGTTCTTGTTTCCGATAAGCTGAGCGAAACCGCCGTCCAGATTTTCCGCGACCGCGGGGTCGAGGTCGATTACCTGCCTGATGTGGGCAAGGACAAGGAAAAGCTGGCCGAGATTATCGGTCAGTATGACGGTCTGGCCATCCGGTCGGCCACGAAAGTCACCGAAAAGCTGTTGGAAAAGGCCGGTAACCTGAAGGTGGTGGGCCGGGCCGGGATCGGGGTCGACAATGTCGACATTCCCGCCGCGTCGAAAAAAGGTGTGATCGTGATGAACACGCCGTTCGGCAACAGCGTCACCACCGCCGAACACGCCATCGCCCTGATGTTCGCCGTGGCCCGCCAGCTGCCCGAGGCCAGCACCAGCACCCACGAGGGCAAGTGGGAAAAGAACCGCTTCATGGGGGTCGAGGTTTTCAACAAGACGCTGGGGATCATCGGGGCGGGCAATATCGGCTCGATCGTGATTGACCGGGCGCTGGGGCTGCATATGAAGGTGCTGGCCTATGACCCCTTCCTGTCCGAGGATCGCGCCAAGGAGCTGGGTGTCAAAAAGGTCGAGCTGGACGAGATGCTGGCCAAGGCCGATTTCATTACCCTGCATGTGCCGCTGACCGACAAGACCCGCAACATCCTGTCGCGTGAAAACCTGGCCAAGACCAAGAAGGGCGTGCGCATTGTCAACGCCGCGCGTGGTGGCCTGATCGACGAAGAGGCGCTGGCCGAGATGCTGAAATCGGGCCATGTCGCCGGTGCCGCGCTGGATGTGTTCGCGGTCGAGCCGGCCACCGCCAGCCCGGTCTTTGGCCTGCCCAATGTGGTGGTGACGCCGCATCTGGGGGCCTCGACCACGGAAGCGCAGGAAAATGTCGCCCTGCAAGTGGCCGAGCAGATGGCCGATTACCTGCTGACCGGCGCGGTGCAAAACGCGCTGAACATGCCGTCGGTCACCGCCGAAGAGGCCGCCGTGATGGGGCCGTGGATCAAGCTGGCCGGGCATCTGGGCGCCTTTATCGGCCAGATGACGGACGAGCCGATCGAGGCCATCAACGTGCTGTATGACGGTGTGGTTGCGGATATGAACCTGAACGCGCTGAACGCGGCGGTGATTGCCGGGGTGATGAAGGCGACGAACCCGGATGTGAACATGGTGTCCGCCCCGGTCGTGGCCAAGGATCGCGGCATTCAGGTTGCCACCACGCATCAGGCGGCGGGCGGCGTCTATGACGGCTATATCAAGGTGACCTGCGTCACCGCCTCGCGCGAGCGGTCGATTGCCGGCACCGTGTTCAGCGATGGCAAGCCGCGCTTTATCCAGATCCGCGGCATCAATATCGACGCCGAGATCGGGGCGCATATGCTGTATACCCGCAACAAGGACGTGCCGGGCGTGATCGGCGCGCTGGGGATGACCCTGGGCGAGCAGGGCGTCAACATCGCCAACTTTACCCTTGGCCGGGCCGAGGCGGGCAAGGATGCGATCGCGATCCTGTATCTGGACGAGGCCCTGCCGGAAGCGGCGCAAAATGCGCTGGCCGCGACCGGCAAGTTCGAACAGATCAGGCCGCTTGCATTCGAGGTCTGATCGCAGCGTCAGCAACGGAACCCAACCCCCGGCCAGATGTTTGGCCGGGGGTTCTTTTATGCGGGGGGCAGATGCGGATTTATGCCATTGGCGATATTCACGGCCAGCGCGCGCTGTTGTCCGAGGCCCATCGCCGCATCGTCGCTGATGGGGGCTGCGATGCGCTGGTGGTGCATGTCGGTGACCTGATCGACAAAGGCCCCGATTCGCGTGGGGTGATTGACGATCTGATGCGGGGGCAGGCTCAGGGTCGGAACTGGGCGGTGCTAAAGGGCAATCACGACCGGATGTTGTGCCAGTTCATGCGCGACCCGCATCATGTGGACAGCGGCGTCAAGCGGCCGCTGTCCTATACCCGCCACCCGGATATTGGCGCCGCGGCGACGCTGGCCTCTTACGGGGTCGACAGCAGCCCCGACGCCGACCCGGACACTGTCCATGCGAAGGCCATCCGCGCCATTCCACCCGCGCATCTGCGCTGGCTGGCGGGGCTGCCCTGCTGGCGGCTGACGCCACTGGCACTGTTCGTCCATGCCGGGGTGCGGCCCGGGATCGACCTGCTGGACCAGACCGAGGAAGACCTGCTGTGGCTGCGCAAGGGGTTTGTCGACTGCCCCTGGGATCACGGCATTCTGGTCGTGCATGGTCACACGCCGGTGCGGCAGCCGACGCATCTGGGCTGGCGGCTGGCCATCGACACTGGCGCGGCCTATGGCGGGCCCCTGACCGCCGTGCGGCTGGACCGCGACGGGGCGTGGCTGTTGACCGAGGATGGCGCACAGCCCTTGCCGCCGGGGGCGGGCGCATGAGGCGCGTGCCGCCATGGGGGGTCGTGCCGGCGGTGCTGGTCGCGACGGCGGGGGTGCTGCTGGCGCTGGGGCGGGTGCCGGTTTGCGGCTGTGGTGTGGTCAAACTGTGGCATGGCCAGACCATGAGCCCGGAAAGCTCGCAACACCTGATGGACTGGTATACGCCTTCGCATCTGTTGCACGGTCTGCTGTTCTATGCGGCGCTGTGGGGGCTGGTGCCGCGTCTGGCCTTTGGCTGGCGGCTGGTGCTGGCCACGCTGGTCGAGGCCGCGTGGGAAATTGTCGAAAACACCGATGCGGTGATCGAACGATACCGCGCGGTGACGGTGTCGCTGGATTATTATGGCGATTCGGTGGTCAACTCGCTGGCCGACATGGCCGCGATGATCGTCGGGTTCTGGCTGGCGCGCATCTTGCCGGTCTGGGCCAGCCTTGCCATATTCGTTGCGTTCGAGGCGCTGACCGCCTGGGTGATCAGCGATGGGCTGGTGCTGAACGTGCTGATGCTGCTGTGGCCGCTTGAGGCGGTGCGTCAATGGCAGGCCGGGCTGTGACCCGATGCAGGAAAGGAACGCAGAATGATGCGATGGATGCATAAACTGGCCTTGGTTGCGGCGCTGTCCGGGGCGGCGGTCACGGCGCAGGCCGATCAGGTGGCCAAGGTGGGCGTGGACTGGATCGGGAATGACATCGTGATCGAGGCCATCCACGACCCCGACGTCAAGGGTGTGACCTGTCATCTGGCTTATTTCAGCCGCTCGGTTCTGGACCGGCTGAGTCAGGGCAACTGGTTCGAAGACCCCTCGAACAGTGCCATCGAATGCAGCCGCACCGGGCCGATCGACCTGACCGGGCTGTCCGGGGCAAAGAATGGCGAGGATGTGTTTTCCGAGGGCCGGTCGCTGATCTTCAAATCGCTGCGGGTCAAGCGGATCTATGACGCGGAAAATGGTGTGCTGATTTATCTGGCCCACGCGAATCAGATCAATCAGGGGTCGGCCAAGATGTCGATCTCGACCGTGGCTGTCACGACCGAGGAACAGGCCGCCGCCGCGAAATAGCCGTCCATTGCGGTCTTTTTCCACTGCGTCAACGCTGTGCCGGGCCATGCTTGGTGGACAGGATGCCCCATTTGCGTTAGAGGGCGGGGCCGTTCCCGGCGGAACCCGAAGAGGATGACCTTGATAGCCCCCCGAGTCGCCAAATATGGTCTGGGCCAGATCCTGCGCCACCGCGAGCACCCGTTTCGCGGGGTGGTCTTCGATGTCGATCCCGAATTTGCCAATACCGAGGAATGGTACGATTCCATTCCCGAAGAATCGCGCCCGGACCGTGACCAGCCTTTTTACCACCTGCTGGCCGAGGCCGAGGCGACATATTATGTGGCCTATGTGTCCGAACAGAACCTTGTCCCGGACCTGTCGGGTGAACCGCTGGAGCATCCCGAACTGCCCGAGATGTTTGGCGATTACGAGGATGGTCATTACCCGCCGCTGCAACTGGCGCTGAACTGACCTAATCCTGCGGCGGAATGGTGAAGGCCAGCACATTGCGCCCCCCATCGCGGAAATAGCAAAGCTGCTGCGTCAGATCGTGGATCAGGAACCAGCCGAACCCCCCCTCGGGCAGGGTATCGGCGGCGGGCAGGCCCGGCTGTTGTGCCATGATACGGCCGGGCAGGGCGGGTCCGTCATCGGTGATGGCACAGACCAGCCCGGTATCATGGCGCATCACCGTCAGGTGGATCACCGGCACCCGCGAGGGGTCAGCACCGCCATGTTCCGCGATATTGTTCATCACCTCGGCCAGAACCAGTTCCGCACGTCCCAGCATGTCGTCGCAGACCTGCCCCTGGAAACGCTGGCGCAGCCGCAGCAGCGCATCGCGCACCGCCAGAGGCCGGGCCTGAAACCAGCGGTGGAACAGCGGTTCACGCCGCTGTTTTTTCCGGCCTTGCGGGGGTTTCAGGGGTCGGGGGGTCATTGCCGCACCTCATCCGGCAGGATGGTAAAGATGGTGTCCATCCGCGTCAGCTTCAGCACCCGGTCGACATTGGGTTGCAGGTTGGCCAGCGCCATCTGGCGCCCCTGCGGCAGGGTTTTGAACACCGCGATCAGGGCGCCAAGGCCCGAACTGTCCATGAAATCGACCTTGCCCATATCCAGCACGACAGATTGTTCGCTGCTGCGGATCACGTCGCGCAGGCGGTCCTTGAACGGGGTGGCGATGGCCGCGTCAAGCCGGGCCTCATTCAGGTGGACCATCAGCGAATCATTGCCGGGGGTAACAGTCAGATCCATGTCGTTTCCCTTGTCTGTTTTGCCCCCTTCTACGCCCAAATCCTTACCAACCCGTCAACGGCACGGAAAAAAACGAAAAATTCCTGCGGCCTGCTGACGCGCCGGGGGTGGCGCGGCTGGTGCAGGGTGAAAAGCCGGGTATAGTCGCGCCATGCGGATGCGGATTGTCAGCCCCGAATCGCCCCTGTGGTGGCGCCTGCTTGTCACCGCCGTGCCATTTTGCGCGGCGGCTTATGGCCTGTCAGAAGGGTCTGTCCCGGCGGGGCTGGTCTTTGGTCTGGCGGGCGGGTTCGTGTTTCACCGGCTGTTTCTGTCGGTGTGATCGGGTCTGTGGGTGTGACCGGGGCGGTCAGGCCCGGTCATCCAGCATATCGCGCAGCTCATACAGCAGGTCCAGCGCGGCGCGCGGCGTCAGCTCGTCCGGGCGGATGTCGCGCAGGCGGCCCTCAACCCCCGAGGCGCTGTTTGCGGCAGGGGCCACCGGGGCTGGGGGCGGCGCGGCGCGGAACAGCGGCAGATCGTCGATCAGCGCCGCAGGCTTGGCCGCGCCCTGACGTTCGCCGCTTTCAAGGGCGGTCAGGATCTGGCGCGCGCGGTCGACCACCGCTGACGGCAGCCCCGCCAGACGCGCCACCTGAACGCCATAAGACCGGTCGGCGGCGCCTTTGCGGACCTCGTGCAGAAAGACCACCTCTCCGTCATGTTCGCGCACGCTGACCGTGGCGTTTTCCACCCCGTCCAGACGCGCCGACAGGGCGGTCATTTCGTGGTAATGGGTGGCAAACAGCGCGCGGCAGCGATTGGCCGCGTGCAGATGTTCCATCACCGCCCAAGCAATTGACAGCCCGTCCCAGGTCGCGGTGCCGCGCCCGATTTCATCCAGAATGACCAGCGCGGCGTCATCGGCCTGGTTCAGGATGGCGGCGGTTTCGACCATCTCGACCATGAAGGTGGACCGCCCGCGCGCCAGATCATCCGCCGCGCCGACGCGGCTGAACAGCTGGCTGACCAGCCCGACATGGGCCGATTGCGCCGGCACAAAGCCCCCCGCCTGCGCCAGAATGGCGATCAGGGCGTTCTGGCGCAGAAAGGTCGATTTCCCGGCCATGTTCGGCCCGGTCAGCAGCCAGATCGCCGGGGTCTGGCCCGCCGTCAGGTCACAGTCATTGGCGACAAAGACCTGCGATTTGCGGCGCAGGGCGCGTTCGACCACGGGATGCCGCCCGCCACATACCTGAAACGCGCGCGAAGCGTCGACCTGAGGGCGCACCCAGCCCTCGCCGGTGGCCAGATCCGCGAAACCGGTGGCCACGTCGATCTCGGCCAGGGCGCGCGCAGTCTGGCCGATGGCGGCGGCGTGGTCCAGAACCGCCTGCGACAGCCGCGCAAAGATGGCGCGTTCCGCCGCCAGCGCCCGGTCGCGGGCATTCAGGATGCGGGTTTCCAGTTCCGACAGCTCGACCGTGGTAAAACGGATGGCATTGGCGGTGGTCTGGCGGTGGATGAAGGTTTCCGACAGCGGCGCGGCCAGCATCTTTTCGGCATGGGTCGCGGTGGTTTCGATGAAATAGCCAAGCACGTTGTTATGCTTGATCTTCAGGCTGGCAATGCCGGCGCGGGCGGCGTAATCGGCCTGCATTCCGGCGATAACGCCGCGGCCTTCGTCGCGCAGGCGTCGGGTGTCGTCCAGATCGGCGTCAAACCCCGCCGCGACAAAGCCGCCATCGCGGGCCAGCAACGGCGGTTCCGCCACCAGCGCCTGTTCCAGCAGCCCGATCAGCGCGTCATGGCCGGTCAGGTCGCGCGCCGCATCGGCCAGCAGCGGCGGCAGGTCGCGCGCCAGTGCCTGCGCAAGGTCGGCACTGGCGGTCAGCCCGGCACGGATCGCCGCCAGATCGCGCGGCCCGCCGCGTTCCAGCGCCAGCCGCGACAGCGCGCGGTCCATGTCGGGCGCGCGCGACAGCGCATCGCGCAGATCGGCGGTCAGGCGGCTGTCATCGACCAGCGCGGCGACGGCATCCTGCCTCGCGTGGATGGTGGGCAAGTCACGGCTGGGGGCGCTGATGCGGCGTTCCAGCAGCCGCGCCCCGCCTGCCGTCACGGTGCGGTCGATGGCGGTCAGCAAAGACCCCTCGCGCCCGCCCGACAGCGCCTGCGTCAGTTCCAGATTGCGGCGGGTGGCGGCGTCGATCTGCATCAGCCCGGCACCGGATTCGCGCAGGGGCGGGTCCAGTCGCGGCATCTGTCCGCGCTGGGTCAGGTCCAGATAATCGGCAATCGCCCCCATCGCCGCCAGTTCGGCGCGTGAAAAGCTGCCGAATCCATCCAGCGTGTCGACCCCATACAGCGCGCACAGGCGGCGGGTGGCGGATTGGCTGTCAAAGGCCTGCGCGGGCAGTTCGGTCAGCGCGGTGCCGGTTTCCGCCGTCAGATCGTCCAGCGCGCTGCCCTCGGGGGCCAGCAATTCGCGCGGCGTCAGCCGGGCCAGTTCAGGCGCCAGCCGGACCGCCGGGCAGGGGCTGACCCGCAGCGCCCCGGTCGAGATATCGGCCCATGCCAGCGCGCAATCGTCGCGCACCTGCGCAAAGGCCGCCAGATAGTTGTGGCGACGCGCCTCAAGCAGCGATTCCTCGGTCAGGGTGCCGGGCGTGACCAGCCGCACCACGTCGCGGGCGACGACCGATTTGCTGCCGCGCTTTCTGGCCTCGGCGGGGTCTTCCATCTGTTCGGCAATGGCGACGCGAAAGCCCTTGCGGATCAGCGTCAGCAGATAGGATTCCGCGGCATGAACCGGCACCCCGCACATCGGGATGGGTTCGCCCATATGCGTGCCGCGCCTGGTCAGCGCAATGTCCAGCGCCGCCGCCGCCGCGACCGCGTCGTCAAAGAACATCTCGTAGAAATCGCCCATGCGATAGAACAACAGCGCGCCGGGATTGGCCGCGCGGATCGCCAGATACTGTTCCATCATCGGGGTCGGTTTGTCGGACATGGGCGGCCTTTCGCGTCAGTCCCCCCCTTCTAAAGCCGCCGCACGGCGATGGGAACAGGCGCAGACATCTGGTATTTTCGAAAAGAAAAAAGCCGTTTTGCGCAATAAAATAAACCCAGCCCATTGAGGGCATCGCAGCGCTGGGGTAATCAGGCCTGAACCCGCGTCAGAGGACCCCATGAGCAGCGACAACCACCCCCGCAAATCCCGTATCACCCCGGAAGAGGCGCTGGCCTATCACATGGACCCGCGGCCGGGGAAATACGACATTGTGCCCTCGACCCCGATGGCGACGCAGCGCGACCTGTCGCTGGCCTATTCCCCCGGTGTGGCCGTCCCGGTCGAGGCCATCGCGCAGCGTCCCGAGACCGCCTATGACTATACCACCAAGGGCAATATGGTGGCGGTGATCAGCAATGGCACCGCGATTCTGGGGCTGGGGAACCTTGGCGCGCTGGCCTCCAAGCCGGTGATGGAGGGCAAGGCCGTGCTGTTCAAGCGCTTTGCCGATGTCAACGCCATCGACATCGAACTGGACACCGAAGACCCTGACGAGATCATTCAGGCGGTGCGGCTGATGGGGCCGACATTCGGCGGCATCAATCTGGAGGATATCAAGGCCCCGGAATGTTTCATCATCGAAAGCCGCCTGAAAGAGCTGATGGACATCCCGGTCTTTCACGACGACCAGCACGGCACGGCGGTGATCTGTGCCGCCGGGCTGATCAACGCGCTGGAACTGTCGGGCAAGCGGATCGAGGATTGCCGCATCGTCCTGAACGGTGCCGGCGCGGCGGGGATCGCCTGTCTGGAACTGATCAAGACCATGGGCGCGCGGTCCGAAAACTGTATCATGTGCGACACCAAGGGCGTGATCTTCAAGGGCCGGACCGAGGGCATGAATCAGTGGAAATCGGCCCATGCCGTCGACACCGATGCCCGCACGCTGGACGATGCAATGGTGGGGGCCGATGTGTTTCTGGGCGTCAGCGCCAAGGGTGCGGTGACGCAGGCCATGGTCGAATCCATGGCCGAAAACCCGGTCATCTTTGCCATGGCCAACCCCGACCCCGAAATCACCCCCGAGGACGCCCATGCCGTGCGCCCCGACGCCATCGTCGCCACCGGGCGCAGCGATTACCCCAATCAGGTCAATAACGTTCTGGGCTTTCCCTATCTGTTCCGGGGCGCGCTGGACATCCACGCCCGCGCCATCAATGACGAGATGAAGATCGCCTGCGCACAGGCGCTGGCCGAACTGGCCCGTCAGGATGTCCCGGACGAGGTCGCCGTGGCCTATGGCCGCAAGCTGACCTTCGGGCGCGACTACATCATCCCGACGCCCTTTGATCCGCGCCTGATCCATGTCGTGCCGCCCGCGGTGGCGCAGGCGGGGATGGACACCGGCGTCGCGCGGCGCCCGATCATCGACATGGACGGCTATCGCCATGCGCTGATGGCGCGGATGGACCCGACCGCCAGCATCCTGCAAGGCATCCATGCCCGCGCCCGTCAGGCACAGGCCCGGATGATCTTTGCCGAGGGCGACGACCCGCGCGTGCTGCGCGCCGCGGTGGCCTGGCAACGCGGCGGCATGGGGCAATCGCTGGTCGTGGGCCGCGACACCGAGGTGCGCGAATTGCTGGCCGCCGCCGGCATGGCCGATGCCGCGCGCGAAATCACCGTGGTCAATGCCGCCAACAGCCGCCATCTGGATGCCTATCACGACTTTCTTTACAGCCGGCTTCAGCGCAAGGGCGTCGACCGCGAGGACGCGCATAAGCTGGCCAACCGCGACCGCCATATCTTTGCCGCTCTGATGCTGGCGCATGGCCATGGCGACGGTCTGGTGACAGGCGCCACCCGCAAAAGCGCCCATGTGCTGGACCAGATCGGCCGCGTCTTTGACGTGCGTGCCGAAGACGGCGCCGTCGGCATCACCGCCGTGCTGCACAAGGGCCGGGTGATCCTGATCGGGGACACGCTGGCGCATGAATGGCCCGATGAAAACGATCTGGCCGATATTGCCGAACGCGGCGCCCGCGTGGCCCGTGGGCTGGGGCTGGAACCGCGCGTGGCCTTTCTGTCCTTCTCGAATTTCGGCTATCCGATCAGCGAACGGGCACAGAAAATGGCCGATGCGGGCCGTGTGCTGGACCGCCGCCATGTCGATTTCGAATACGAGGGCGAAATGACCGTCGATGTGGCGCTGAACATGGAACAGGCCGCGAAATACCCGTTCAGCCGCCTGTCGGCACCCGCCAATGTGCTGGTGGTGCCGGCCCGGCATTCGGCCAGCATCTCGGTCAAGCTGTTGCAGGAAATGGCGGGTGCCACCGTGATCGGCCCGATCCTGACCGGCGTGTCAAAACCGATCCAGATCTGTTCGACCAATTCGACGGTCAATGACATCCTGAACATGGCCTCGATCGCGGCCTATAAACTGGGGCAACTGGGTTAAGGGGCAAGGCCCGGTGGGTATTTGGGCAACGAAGAAGCCCGCTGTTTCTGCGTTGTCGAAATACCCCGGGGGTAAGGGCCGCAGGCCCGAGGGGGCTGGCCCCCTTCAGTCCAGGTGGGTCTGGCCGCGCTGATGGGCCAGATCGACCTGATGCTGGCGTTCGCGAAACCGGGCGCGGTCGGCGTCGGAATATTCGGTCATGCAGCGATGGCAGGACACGCCGGGTTCGTATTCGGGCCGGGTCTTGTCCTGCGCCGATAACGGGCGGCGGCAGGCGTGGCACAGGTCGTAATCGCCCTGCTGCAACCCGTGGCGCAGGCTGACGCGGCGGTCAAAGACAAAACAGTCGCCCTGCCACAGGCTGTCCTGCTGTGGCACGTCCTCGAGGTATTTCAGGATGCCGCCCTTGAGGTGATAGACATCCTCAACCCCCTCTGAGATCAGGAAATTGGTCGATTTTTCGCAGCGGATACCGCCGGTGCAGAACATCGCCACGCGCTTGTTGTGAAAGCGGTGGGCGTTTTCGCGCCACCATGCGGGAAAGTCGCGGAAGGACCGGGTTTTGGGGTCGATGGCGCCCTGAAAGGTGCCGATCCCGACCTCGTAATCGTTGCGGGTGTCGATGACCACGACATCGGGGGCGGTGATCAGCGCGTTCCAGTCCTGCGGCTCGACATAGTGGCCGACGGATGCGGTGGGGTCCACATCGGGCTGGCCCATGGTCACGATCTCGCGTTTCAGGCGCACTTTCATGCGGCCAAAGGGCATGTCGCGGGCGGGGCTTTCCTTGTGGATCAGCGCCGCGCAGCCGGGCAGGGCGCGGATATGGGCCAGCACCGCGTCGATGCCCGCGCGCGGACCGGCGATGGTGCCGTTGATCCCCTCGGGGGCCAGCAGCAGCGTGCCCCTGACGCCGCCCTCTGCGGCGCAGGCCAGCAGGGGCGCGCGCAGGGCCTGCGGGTCGGGAAAGCGGGTAAAGTGATACAGCGCGGCGACGGTAAACATGGCAGCGCTTTATCCCCGCCCCGGCATTGACGCAAGCGGGGGGCGCGCCTACGGTCTGGGCCTGTGGTGCCACAGCGGGGGAAGATGCGCGTGAAACAGGCCCTGATCGTGATCGACACGCAGGTCGATTTCTGCCCCGGCGGCGCGCTTGGCGTCCCCGAGGGCGACCGCATTGTGCCGCAGGTCAATGCGCTGATGGACCGTTTCGACACCGTGGTGCTGACACAGGACTGGCATCCGGCGGGGCATTTGTCCTTTGCCTCCAGCCATCCGCGTCTGGCGCCTTACGCGGTCACCGATATGCCCTATGGCCGGCAGGTGCTGTGGCCCGATCACTGCGTCATCGGCACCCAAGGTGCGGCGTTTCACCCCGATCTGCACAGCGACCGTGCCGATCTGATCCTGCGCAAGGGCTTTCGCCGCCAGATCGACAGCTATTCCGCCTTTTACGAAAACGACCGTGAAACGCCCACCGGGCTGACCGGTTATCTGCGCACGCGCGGCATCAGCGACCTGACCTTTGTCGGGCTGGCCTTCGATTTCTGCGTCGCCTGGAGCGCGCTGGACGCCGTGCGCGAGGGCTTTGCCGTCAGCGTCATCGAAGAGGCCACCCGCGCCATCGACCTGAACGGATCGCGCGCCACTGCCCGCGCCGACCTGCACGCCGCCGGAGTAACCCTGACATGATGATGCCCACGGTCGATATTGCCGCCCGCGTCTATAACCACAAATGGAAGATCGACCCCATCGTGCGGTCGCTGATCGACGACGATTTCTATAAGCTGCTGATGTGTCAGTCGGTGTTTCGCAACAAACCCGACACCCATGTCACCTTTCAGCTGATCAACCGCACCAAATCCATCCGTCTGGCCGAGATCATCGACGAGGGCGAGCTGCGCGAGCAACTGGACCATGTGCGCGGCCTGTCGCTGACGCGCGGCGAAAGCACTTGGATGCGCGGCAACACGTTTTACGGCAAGCGCCAGATGTTCCGCCCCGACTTTATGGAGTTTCTGGAAAATCTGCGGCTGCCCGCCTATCACCTTGAAAAGCGCGACGGCCAGTATGAACTGACCTTCGAAGGCCGCTGGCCCGAGGTGATGCTGTGGGAAATCCCGGCGCTGGCCATCCTGATGGAGCTGCGGTCACGCGCGGTGCTGAAGGAAATGGGCCGGTTCGAATTGCAGGTGCTTTACGCCCGCGCCATGACCCGGCTGTGGGAAAAGATCGAGGCCCTGCGCGCATTGGACGGGCTGAAAATCGCTGATTTCGGCACCCGCCGCCGCCACAGTTACCTGTGGCAGGACTGGTGTGTGCAGGCCATGGTCGAGGGTCTGGGCAGCGCCGATCAGGGGGGCGCGTTCATCGGCACCTCGAACTGCCTGATCGCCATGCGCCGCGACATCGAGGCGATCGGGACCAATGCGCATGAATTGCCCATGGTCTATGCCGCGCTGGCCGACAGCGATGCGGAACTGGCGCGCGCCCCCTATCAGGTGCTGGCCGACTGGCACGAGGAACATGAAGGCAATCTGCGCATCATCCTGCCCGATACGTTCGGAACCCAGAATTTCCTGCGCAATGCCCCTGACTGGCTGGCGGGCTGGACCGGCATCCGCATCGACAGCGGCGACCCGGTGGCGGCGACGGAAACCGCCATTCGCTGGTGGCACGAACGCGGCGAGGACCCGCGCGAGAAACTGGTTATTTTCAGCGACGGGCTGGATGTCGACGAGATCACCCGCCTGTATCACCTGTTCAAGGACCGGGTGCGGCCCAGTTTCGGGTGGGGCACCCTGCTGACCAATGATTTTCGCGGGCTGGTGCCGGGTGACGGGCTGGCGCCGTTTTCGCTGGTCTGCAAGGCGGTCGAGGCCAATGGCCGCCCGACCGTCAAGCTGTCGGACAACCCGGCCAAGGCGATGGGACCGGCGGACCAGATTGAACGTTACAAGCGGGTCTTTCACCTGCCCCTGCAACAGGCCCGCCCGGTCGAGGTCTGAACTGGCCGCACTCTGCCGCGGCGCAGTCGCGTCTGACCGGCGCGGGCGGGTCAGACCAGCCGCCTGATGATCAGCAAAATGCCCCCGGCCAGCCCGGCGCTGATCGGCACCGTGACCGCCCATGCGGTGACGATCGCCCCCATATAGCTGCGGCGCACCAGATGGCGGCGGTGCAGTTCCTCGTCCGGCAGGGCGGCGCGGGTCTTGCGGCGGCGGCGGTCATCCCATTCGCGAAACAGCCCGACCCCGAACACCCCGCCCACCGCGATATGCGTGGTCGAGACCGGAAAGGCCAGCGCCGAGGCCGCGATGACGGTAATCGCCGTGGCCATGGTCACGCACAGCGCCCGCACCGGGTTCAGCCGGGTGATGCCGCTGCCGACCATTTGCACCAGCCGCCGCCCGAACAGCACAATGCCGGTGGCCACCCCAAGGCTGGCCAGCCCGATGATCCATTGCGGCGTGGCGATGGCCGCCCCGCGCAGCCCGGCGCTTTGCAGCAGCACGGTCAGCGGCGCGGCGACATTGGCGACGTCATTGGCGCCATGGGCAAAGGCCATCAGCCCCGCCGACAGCACCAGCGGCGGACCCAGCAGATGTTTCAGCACCGATTTTTCGGGTTGCAGCAGCGCCATCTGGCGCAGCAGCGTGCGTCTGGCCCACAGCCAGCCCAACAGCGCCACGGCGGGGGCGGTTGTGGCCAGGACCGCCCCACCCTGACCGGCCAGTGTGCCGACATACAGCGCAAAGGCCCCGGCCGTCACCGCTACCATTGCCGGCAGCCAGACCGCGGCGGCCCTGCGCCGGTCACCGGCACGGTCGACGCGAAAGCGCAGAAAGGCCAGCAGCCCCCCGGCCAGCAGGCCCGACACCAGCGGCGAGACCACCCAGACCAGCCCGATCTGGGCCAGCATCCGCCACTCGACCGCCGCCAGCCCCTGTGCCGCGATACCGGCACCGGCAATGCCGCCGACGATGGAATGGGTGGTGCTGACGGGGGCGCGGCTCCAGGTGGCAAGGCTGATCCAGATCGCGGCGGCCAGCAGCGCGGCCAGCATGATCCGGGCCGGGGCGCGGTCGAACAGCAGCAGGTCGATATTCAGAATGCCGCGCGTCAGCGTGCCGGTCACCGCCTGCCCGCCAAGCCACGCCCCCGCCAGTTCCGCCCCCGCCGCCAGCGCCAGCCCCGCCCCAAGCGATATGGCCCGCGCGCCATAGGCCGGGGCCAGCGCGTTCGATACATCGTTGCCGCCGATCCCCAGCGCCAGATAGGCCGCGATCGCCGCCCCTGCCGCAATGGTCGCCAGCGCGCCCTGCTGGCCCGCCATTCCCAGCACCACCAGCACCACGGCGGCAATGAACAGCGCCGCCGCCCCCAGCCGCAGCCAGCCGGACGCCGCCTGCGCCGCCGCCGTTTCGGCATTGGCGATGCGGCCCAGATCCTTGTCCAGAATGCGATAGTCCTGCGGGTTTTTAGCCATGGCGCGTCTTCATGCGCGCAAATGCCGCATAAAGCAATATCGCAGCGATCACTGCTGTGTCAGCCGCAGCAGGATCTGGCGCAGCCCGTCCTCGGCCACCAGACCGGCGGCCTCGACCGGGTAAAACCACTGGCGCCGGCGCTGGTCGCGTTCGGGGAAATCCTGCGCGGCCTCGTCCGTGTCAAGGACATAGACCGCGACCTCGATCGGGATGGCAAAGCCGCGATCCTGCGTCTTGGCATAGCTGTAATGGCCGATCGGGTCCGGCCCGACGCGGCCCCGGATGCCGGCCTCTTCCCAGGCCTCTTGCGCGGCGGCCTGCGCCATGGACAGGCCCGGCATCGGCCAGCCCTTGGGGATGACCCAGCGCCCGGTGCCGCGGCTGGTGATCAGCAGCACCCGGTCCCGCGCCGGGTTCAGGCACAGCGCCGCGACCTGCATTGCCGCTGGCGGACGGCCGATCAGCCGCCCCAGCCTGTCACGAAAGCCGGGCTTCATTCCTCGCCGGTCCCTACCTTGCCGCGCAGGGCCTTGACCGCGCCGCGTTCGGATTTGGCCTTCAGGCGCCGGCGCTGGCTGCCAAGGGTCGGGCGGGTGGCGATGCGGCGCTTGGGGGCGATGGTGGCTTTGCGGATCAGCTCGGCCAGCCGTTCGCGGGCCAGTTCGCGGTTGCGTGCCTGACTGCGGGTTTCCTGCGCCAGAATCACCACCGCGCCATCGCTGGTCCAGCGCCGCCCCGCCAGCCGCTTTAGCCGCCGCTTGACCGGGTCGGGCAAATGCGGCGAGCGTTCGGCCTCGAACCGCAGCTCGACCGCGGTTTCAACCTTGTTCACGTTCTGCCCGCCCGGCCCCTGCGCGCGGGTGAATTGCTCGGACAGTTCCCAGTCCGCAATCGTGATGGCGTCGTTGATCCTCAGCATGTGGTCAGAACACCCCAAGCTGCGCCGGGTTTCAATCCCCGTCATGGTCACGACAGGGTCAATTGCCGCGCGTTAAGCGAATCTTCACCCGACTGTCTTAAAACGGCAGCACAGGATGATTCGAAAGGACGCCCCGATATGCCATCTGACAGCGCCGCCCCGGCGCCCGTGGCCCTGACCGCCGCCATCGGCCAGATGTCGGCATGGCTGGCCAACCATCCCGCCGTGCTGGCCGGGGGCGGGCCGCCCCGGCTTGACGTCGACGCGCCCAATCAGCCGGCATGGGCGCAACTGACCCAGGCGGTCGCGGGGGTGACGGAAATGCTGCGGCTGGCCTCGGTCACGGCGGATTCGCTGCGCAACGGGCTGGCGCTGTTCGACGACGATCTGCGCCTGCGCTATGCCAATGCGCCGTTTCGCGAATTTCTGGGCACGCGCCTGTTATGCGAACCGGGGCTGCCGCTGATGACCATTATCGACACCGTGCTGCGCCACGATCTGGCCCGCCCCGACCCCGCCCGGCAGGAGGTCTGGCTGCAACAGCTGCGCGAGGGGCGGGATTGCGTGATGCGGCTGACCACCCGTTCCGGCGCGGTCCTGAGGTGGAGTTTGACCGCAGCAAGGGGGGGCGGTTATATCGCGCAGGCCCATGACGTGACGCGCAAGCTGCGGCATAACCGCCGCCTTGCCGCCGCCCGCCGCAACGAAGCGCAGGCCAATGCCGCCCGCGTCGCCTTCTTTGCGCATATGAGCCACGAACTGCGCACCCCCATTGCCGGTATTGTCGGCATGGCCGACCTGTTGACCGAGACGCTTTCCGACCCCGACGCGCGGGGCTGCGCCACCACCATCCGTAATTCCGGCGAGGCGCTGCTGGCGCTGGTCAATGACATCCTTGATTACGCGCGGGGCAAGGCGAATGCCTTTTCGATCAACCCGGCCCCCTTTGCCGTAACGGCGCTGGCGCAGGATGTGATCGCGCTTTTGTCGCGCGCCGCAACCGCCAGGGGGATAGCGCTTACGCATCGCATCGACCCGCATTTGCCGGCACAGATGATCGGTGATGCGGCGCGGATCCGGCAGATCATGGTCAATCTGCTGGGCAATGCGGTCAAGTTCACCAGTGCGGGCGGCGTGACCCTGCATCTGCAACCGGGGCGCGGCGGGCGCGGGCTGAACCTGATGGTCGAGGACAGCGGCCCCGGCATCCCCGAGGACAAGCTGGACGACATTTTCCGCGATTTCATCCAGATCGGGCCGGGTCAGGGCGGGTCGGGTCTGGGGCTGCCGATTTCCAGCCAGTTGACGCGTGCCATGGGCAGCGATCTGTGGGTCTGTAACCGGCCCGAGGGGGGCGTGGCCTTTGGCTGCTGGCTGGACCTTCAGCCCGCCCCGGCGACACAGGTCGTGGCAAGTGATGCCGGGGCGGTCAACACGGCCCTGTCCGGGGGGGCGTGCGCGGTGGCGGCGGGCGGCAACGGCGACCCGGCACCGATGGCCTCTGTCAAGGCCAGCGCGGGTGGCCGCCGGGTCTTGGTGGCCGATGACAACGCGACCAACCGGCTGTTGATCTCGCGCATGTTGCGTGACCAGCCGGTGGATCTGTTATTCGCGGCGGATGGTCAGGACGCGGTGACGCAATGGCGGCATTATCGCCCCGATCTGGTGCTGATGGATATTTCGATGCCGGTGATGAGCGGGATCGACGCCACCCGCGCCATCCGCCGGATCGAGGCGCAAGAGGCGCGGCCCCCGACCCCGGTCGTTGCCACCACCGCCTATACCGAGGATGGCAAACGGGTCGAGATCATGACCGCCGGTGCCACCGACCTGTTGTCCAAGCCGTTTCGCCGGGCGCAGCTGTTGGCGCTGCTGGCCGATCATGTGCCAAAAGCCGCTGGCGGGGCGGGGGCACACAAATCGCCCCTTTGCAATGTGACGCCAACCGGCTAGCCATTCGCAAGCATTTTCAAATGAGGTCAGCCATGTCCCAAAGCAGCGATGCGCGCCAGATGGGGGCGCGCAGGATCGACAGTTTCAAGGCCTATGATGTGCGTGGCCGTCTGGGCATCGACCTGGACGAGGACATCGCCTATCGCATTGGCCGCGCTTTCGCGCAGGCGCGGGGCGCACAGCGGGTGGTCGTCGGCCATGACAGCCGCGAAACCTCGCCCGCGCTGGCGGCATCGCTGATCGCGGGTCTGACCGACGGGGGCTGTGACGTGCTGGATCTGGGTCTGGCCGGCACCGAGGAAGTGTATTTCGCCACCGGGCATTACGGCACCGATGGTGGGATCGAGGTCACGGCATCGCACAATCCGATCGACTATAACGGGATGAAGCTGGTGGGGCGCGGATCGGCCCCGCTGAGCCCCGATATTGAGCTGGCGCAGGTGCAGGCGCTGGCGGAATCGGGCGATTTCGCCGCCGCGACCAGGGGCAGCGTGACTGCATTGCCGCAGGCCCGCGCTGTTTATGCCGCAGCACTGGTCGATTTCATCGAGGTTGATCAGCTGCGACCGATGAAAATTCTGGTCAATGCCGGGAATGGCACCGCCGGACCGACCTTTGACGCCATCGCCGCCGAACTGGCCGCGCGCGGCGCCCCGCTTGATTTCGTGCGCGTTAACCATCAGCCCGATTCACGCTTTCCCAACGGCATTCCCAACCCGCTGCTGGACGAAAACCAGCCAATGACCGCAGACCCCGTGCGCGCCGAAGGGGCGGATCTGGGCGTGGCATGGGATGGCGATTTCGACCGCTGTTTCTTTTTCGACGAAACCGGGCGTTTCATTCCGGGCGAATATATCGTCGGTCTGCTGGCGGCGGCTTTTCTGGAAAAATCGCCGGGCGAAAAGATTGTCCATGATCCGCGCGTGGTGATGAACACCCGCGCCGTGATCGCCGAGGCGGGGGGGCAGGCCGTCCAGTCCCGCACCGGCCACGCTTTCGTCAAGCGCGCCATGCGCGATTGCGGTGCCATTTATGGCGGCGAAATGTCGGCGCACCACTATTTCCGCGATTTCTATTACTGCGACAGCGGGATGATCCCGTGGCTGCTGGTGGTGGAATTGCTGTCGCGCAAACAATGTTCGCTGGCGGACCTGCTTTCAGATCGGATGACGCGCTATCCCTCGTCCGGCGAGGCGAATTTCCGCCTTGACGACGCCGATGCCGCCATTGCCCGGATCAAGGCGCATTACGGCCCGCGGGCCGATGAAACCGACCTGACCGATGGCCTGTCCTATGCGTTCGATGATGGCTGGCGGTTCAATCTGCGCAAGTCGAATACAGAACCGGTGGTGCGCCTGAATCTGGAATCGGACGGCAGGCCCGAACGTCTGGCGTCGCTGCGCGATCAGGTCGTCAGTGTGATGCAGGGCTGATGATCAAAAACGGCGGCCCTGCGGTCGCCGGACCCCTGCCCGGCGGGTATGGCCAGCCCGCCGCGACAGGCGGACCGGCGCAGCCTTAGCGCCGGTCGCGGATGCTGAAATAAATCAGCAGCATGATCGACCAGATCAGCAACAGCCCGGAAAATACCAGAAACAGCGTCAGCGGCCGGTTCGGCACGATCGAGGCTTCGGCCAGTTTCGGCTGGATATGGGCCACCAGATAGCGCGACTGCTTCAACCCCTCGGCAATGGCGATGTCCAGCGCGGTGTGGGCCGAGGTATAGCCCGCTTCGGCAAATTGCAGATCCACCGCCAGCCTTTCGTATTCCGCCATCAACTGGGCATAGCTTTCACCGCCCGGCCCCTTGCCGCCCGCCCCGAATTTGTCGCGTTCATCCGCGATACGCTTGCGGATGGCTTCGATCTTCTGGCGGGCCTGAACCGCGCGTGGGTCGTTTTCCTGCGCCGTTTCGCGCAGGGTGTCATAGGCGACCAGCGCCTCGGCCAGTTGGCTTTGCAGCTGGGTGATCACCCCCATCTGCCCGGCCAGATCGGCAGCGGGATCAACGATCTGTGTGCGCATCCGAAACGCGGTCAGCGCCTGACGTGCCTTGGTCAGCCGGTCCTGGGCCTTGGCCAGCTCGGCACGGGCAAAGCGGGTCGAATCGTCGCGTGCGATGTCAGACAGCCGGTTGATCGTGCGGCTGCTTTCGTCAAACGCCGCCTGCGCGATGTCGCGCGCATCCTGGGCGGTGAAGGCCGCGACGCGCAGGGTGATCAGCTTGGACGCGTTGTCGTAATCGACCTTGACCTGATCGCGCCAGTAGTCGGTCAGGTCCTCGATCGTGCCGGCGGGGTTATAGGCATAAAACCAGTCATGCGGCCAGTTGCGGGCGAATTTATCGCGCAGGTCCAGTTGGCCGTCGATGGTGGCGACGATGTCCTCGCTGCGCAGAAAATCGTGCAGGATGTCGGTGTCCGATGCGCTGCCGGTGCCGCCAAAAGCGGACAGCCCACCCAGCAGGTCCAGCGATGCGGCGGCATTTTCCTTGCGCACCGAAAACGCAACGGTCGAGACATATTGGTCAGAGGCCCGCGCCCACAGATACCACCCGGCAATCAGGCTGGGCAGGATCACCAGCAGCACCAGACTGGCCACCAGCACGCGCCGGAAGCCGGTTACGACCACCTGTTCCGTGCCGCGCGGGGCGGGCGCGGGTTGGGGCTTGGGGGCGCCGGGGGCAGGGGTCGGCCCGCCCGCGGTTTGCGCGGCGGTGGCTGCGGCGCCGGGCTTGGGTGCGGCGGCCTGTGCCGGCGCCGGTTTTGCAGGGGTCGCCGGTGGGGTGGGGGCAGGTTGGCTCACGTCGCGATACTTTCACTCTTGTGCCATTCTGGCGCCGTGTTACATGCGCGGGCCGCACAAGGCCAGCATTTCCATCGCGGTTTCAGATGTGGGGCGGGCAAAGACCCGCCTATAGCAACAGGTCCGACAGGTTCAGGATATGGGTGCCAAGCAGCAGCACCTCGAGGTCCGAGCGGCCATTACCGTCCAGATCAATCTGAAGCCGCAGCCCGGCGCTGGTGTCCAGAATGCGCAGCTGGCTGTCGCCGCTGAAGGCCGCCGTGCCGATATAGCTGAGGCCAAGGCCCGAAAAATCGACGATATCCTGACCGCTGGTGAAATCGGTCACCCGGTCGGCGCCAGCGCCTGTCCCCATCTCGCGCGGGCTGCGAAAGACGAAATGGTCGGCCCCGGCCCCACCGTTGAGCGTGTCGGCCCCGCCCCCGCCGATCAGGGTGTCGTCGCCATCGCCGCCAATCAGCGTGTCGCGTCCCGGCCCGCCGACCAGCAGGTCATTTCCCCCACCCCCCGCCAGCATGTCATCGCCATTGCCGCCTTGCAGCGTATCACGCCCCTGATCGCCATACATCAGGTCGTTGCCGCCATCGCCCAACAGCCAGTCGTCATCATCGCCGCCGCGGATGGTGTCATTGCCGCTGAACCCGCGGATCGTGTCATTGCCGGTTCCGCCCAGAATGCTGTCATGGCCCGTCCCGCCCGAAACGGAATCATTGCCGTCGCCAGCGTTGATAATGTCATCGCCCCCTTCGCCCCAGATGGTGTCGTGACCGGCACCGCCGAAAACGGTGTCGTTGTCGGCCCCGGCCTTGATAGTGTCGTTGCCATCGCCCCCGTCGATATGGTCGCGCCCGCCCTGTGCGATGATGGTGTCATTGCCCGCCCCGCCCAGAATGGTGTCCTGTCCCACACCGGTCCACAGAAAATCATGGCCGTCCCCACCGTCGAGATAGTTCGATTCCGCCTTGTCCACCAGGCGGTCATTGCCGCCGCCCCCTTCCAGACGGTCGTTGCCGCGCTGGCCATACAGCGTGTCATCGCCATCGCCCCCCAGCAGCAGGTCGTCGTCGCCACCGCTGATCAGCACGTCATTGCCCGGCCCGCCGATCAGGGTGTCGTTACCGCTTTGGCCGCGCAGGTCGTCATTGCCTTCGCCGCCGACGATCCAGTCATCGCCCCACCAGCCGCTGATCTTGTCATCGCCGCCATCCCCGAACAGCCGGTCATTGCCGAACTGCCCGTGCAGGGTGTCATTTCCGGCCCCGCCCGAGATGCTGTCATCGCCGCGCCCACCCGCCAGCCAGTCATCGGCGGCACTGCCAAGAATGGTGTCGTTTCCGGCATGGGCCAGCACGCGCGAACCGCCGAAATCGGCCTGCAACAGTTCGGCCCCGTCCGTGCCGATGATCAGGGTGCGCTCCATCGGTGACAGGTAATGGGCGTTTGGGAACATCTCTTCGGTGAAAAAGTCGCGTGGCAGCCCGCGTCCGTCGGCGGTGACAAGCGTGATCGAGGTGTCGCCGTAAAAGATTTTGGCACCATCGCGCTGGGGCGAAATGACCAGCTGATAGGTGCTGCGCAGCATTCCCAGAAAAGACAGGTCCAGCCGGTCGATGCCGGGCTGAAAATCCTCGATGATGATGCGGCCCCCGACCTCGGCGGCGACAAAGATGTCGGCCCCGGCGCCGCCGCGCATCCGCACCGGGCGGCCATTGGCAATCAGGATGTCGTCGCCGTCCCCCCCCTCGATCCGATAGGTTGTCGCGCCGCCGATCAGCAGGTCCGATCCGGCGCCGCCGCGCGCCACGCCGTCGGTGCTGACACCCGACAGGCCGGCCGTGCCTGGATCGACCTGAAACTGGGTAATGCCAGTTTCGTTTCCGCTGGCGACGAACAGGGCAATCTTGCCGTTGATGGCCACGGCCTCGATCGTGGTGACGGCGGCCAGCGTGGTCTGGTCGGTATCGGTCAGGTTGGCCAGCCATAACAGCCGCCCATCAGGCAGCATCCGATACATGGTCAGCCCACCATCATTGCCCCCGGCGAAGACAAAGCTGCGATTGCCCAGGGTCACGGTGGCCAGTGCGGTCACGCCCTGAAACCGCGTTCCCAGTTCGTCGATAATATGGTCGCGCGGGGTCAGCGCGCCGGTGGGGCTGATTTCCAGCACCGTCAGCGACGAGGCATCGGCCGAAGCCATCACCAGATAGGGCTTTCCCGCGACCTGCGTGGCGGCCAGTGCGGTTGGGGTGTTGAACCCCACCCCGCGTTCCACGCCCAGATATTGCCCGCTGCTGATCTGGCCGCCGGGGCCGATCATGTGGCTGCACAGAAAATTGCCAAGCGACGAGGCCGCGAACACCATGGTGCGCGTCCCCACCTGCACGATGGCGATATCGTCGATCTGGGCATCGGCCAGCGGCGAGGTCAGCGACAACAGCGATTCGCCCGCGGCGACGAAGGTGCCCTGCGCGGTCTGGCGGTGCAGCGAAAACCCCAGTTCGCCGCGCTGGGCGGTGACCAGATAATCGGTGCCGTTGATGGTAAAATGCCGGGCCACCACCGTCTGATCGCTGATCGGCAGCCCGGTCACCGTGGCAGGAGTCATGCGCCCGCCGGCATCCAGACCGACCGGGCTGCCGCCGGTGGCGCCGATGGGAAAGACCAGATCGCGGCCATTCAGGTCCATCACCGTTGCCTCGGGCAGGTTCAACAGGCCGGTGCCGGGGGCATAGGCCCGCAGATCGACCGCCCGCAGCGCCCTGTCAGACCCATCCACCTGATAGGTGCTGAGGCCACCACCCCGCTGCGTGGCCGCGACCAGCACCAGTTTTCCGCCCACCTCTGCGACGGTCAGATCGGCGATTTGCGTCGTGAAGGACGAATTGCGACCCGTCAGGGTGCAGATGTGGCTGATCTTGACCATAACAAGGCCCGGAACTGACAAACGACCGGGCCAGATTAGGTGGTTATCCCCTAAGAAAGAATAAACGGCGCGAAGATCCGCGCCGTTTTATGTTTAGGATTTTATTATATTTTTCTGCTTACAGCAGGAAGTCGCCCTGCGCCACCTGATGGGTTGCGATCAGGTTGATCTGCATATCGGCCTGACGGTCGCCATCCAAGTCGATCAGCACCTGCGTCATGCCGCCATTATGCGCCAGCCGCAGCGACCCGCCATCGCCGGTGAAATTGCCAAACCCGGCATAGTCCAGCCTCAGCCCGGTCAGGCTGATCCGGTCCTGACCCGAGGTAAAGCCGATAATGTCATCCGCGGCGGCGGTGCTGTTGTCACCGGCGGCGAAGATAAAGACATCCGCGCCTTCGGCCCCGATCAGGCGGTCACGGCCCGCGCCGCCGATCAGGGTGTCATTGCCGTTGCCGCCATGCAGCGTGTCGCTGCCCGTGCCGCCGATCATCCGGTCATTGCCCCCGGCGCCGGTCAGATAGTCATCGCCCGCGCCGCCATCCATCAGGTCGTCGCCGATCAGCCCCAGCAGGGTGTCGTTGCCTTCCTCACCATACAGCACGTCATTGCCGGCACCGCCGTTAAAGCGGTCATTGCCCTCGCCCCCGGCCAGCGTGTCATTGCCGCTGTGGCCGATCAGGAAGTCATTGCCTTCGTCGCCAAAGACCAGATCGTCATCCGCCCCGGCCGAGATAAAGTCGTCATCCTCGCCGCCGCGCAGGGTGTCATTGCCGGTGCCGCCGTAAATGGTGTCGCGGCCCGCGCCCCCGCGGGCAAAGTCATTGCCGGCCAGCGACATCACCCGGTCATTACCGGCGCCGCCATCCAGTTCGTCATTGCCCGCGCCGCCGTTCAGCGTGTCATCGCCCTGACCGCCAAGCAGGGTGTCATTGCCGCCGTGACCGATCAGCAGGTCATTGCCATCGCCGCCATCGGCGCTGTCGTCGCCATCCTGACCATAGACGACATCGTTGCCCGCGCCGCCAAACAGCACGTCATTGCCGGTGCCACCAAACAGCGTGTCATTGCCGTTTCCGCCATCCAGCGAATCGGCCCCGATCCCGCCGAACAGGCGGTCATTGCCGTCCATCCCGGACAGGGTGTCGTTGCCGGCATTGCCATACAGCGCATTCGCTGCCGCATTGCCGCGCACGGTATCGCTGGCCGATCCGGCCCTGACGTCCTCAATCACCGTGTCCAGCGCGATGCCCAGATTGCCGCGCAGCCCCAGAATGTCGGAATACGCACCCGGCGTCAGGTCGACGCGCTGTGCCTTGCTGTCGCCCGACAGGTCCAGCGTGTCGATGCCGCCCTGATCAAAGATGGTGAACGCCACCGGTTCCTTGACCACGCCGCTGACCAGCCGGTCACTGAGGTCGCGGTAATACCCATCGGCATTGCTGTTCCAGAAATAGGTGGTGTTCCCAGCCTGCATCCCCATCGGTTTGCCATAAATCGACTGAACCGCCAAAATATCGGCCAGCATCGGGGTCATGACATAGGCCTTGCTGGCATCCACCGTCGTGTTGTCGACCTGCGAGAAATACGACATGATGGTCATCTGCCAGCTGTCGTTGTCATAATGGTTGTCCACGCCATAGGTGGCCTTGCCATCGTAATTGCCCGGATGCCCCAGCCCAAGGGCGTGACCCAATTCGTGAATCCAGGTCTGGATGTAATAGTTGTCGTCGCGGACGCCATAGAAGAATTCCCACTGCCAGCCGACATTGACGATGGCCAGCGTGGACATGCCCCCCATGGTGACCGTGCTGGTATAGGCCGGGCCGTCGTCATCGGTCAGATAGATCTTGGCCTTGGTCAGCTCGGGGTTGCCGACACCGCCGATATCGCGGAAATGGATGCCGGTCACGGCGGTCCAGGCATCCAGCGCCTTGGTCGCGACCACGCGATCGGCGCGGTCCAGCGACGACATGTCCACGGTCAGGGTGCCCCCCGGCGCCACGTCGAATTTGCGCGGCCCCTGGCCCATATCGCGCCAGAACCCGGTGGTCAGATAGTCGGCGACCTGTTGGGGGGTGAATTTGACCATTGTTGTCTTTCCTTATGGCAAGGTCGAAAAAATATGGGCCGGGCGGCTATTGCGTCGCACCGGTATGATCATTGGCCGCCCGCGCCAGTTGCGCCCCAAGCGCCCTGATCATGGTGTCGGTCAGGGCTGGCTGGTCGACAATATCGGCATCAAGACGCGGCAGACGGGTTCGCCCGCCATGGGCGTCGCTGATTTCCAGCCAGGCGGACAGGCCTTTGGGCGCCGCAGCGATTGTCAGCACCGCCGGTGCGACCGCAGGGGCCAGCGTGGCCGCGACGGCGTGGCACAGGCCGTCGGCCTGATCATGCGGCACGTCGGGCGCGGCCTGACAGGTCAGGCTGGCCCCGTCGACGGCCAGAACAAGGGTGGTCACGGTAACGAAAGACATCTTGGGGGCCGCATTTTCGCACAGGTGGTTTAACGTGAAATTAACCACATTATCTCAGAAAAGACGAGTCCCATGACAGCGCCTTCACGGCATGTTAGCAACCATTTGAACTATTGAGAAGGTAACATGCAGATTGAGAAAACCCCACTGCCTGGCGTGCTGATTCTGACGCCGCGGCGGTTCCGGGACGAGCGCGGCCTTTTCAGCGAAAGCTGGAATCGCGCCACCCTGGTGCAGGCCGGGCTGACGCTGCCCGATTTCGTTCAGGATAACCATTCCCTGTCGCATCGTGTCGGCACGTTGCGCGGGCTGCATTACCAGTCACCGCCCCACGCACAGGGCAAGCTGGTGCGCTGTGGGCGCGGGCGGCTTTACGATGTCGCCGTCGATGCGCGTCGCGGCAGCCCGCATTACGGCCAATGGTTCGGCGCCGAATTATCGGCGGAAAATGGCCGGCAGCTTTGGGTGCCGGCGGGCTTTTTGCACGGGTTTGTCACGCGCGAGGATGACACCGAAATCATCTATAAATGCACCGATATTTACGCCCCCGACTGCGATGGCGGCGTGGCCTGGGACAGCCTGGGCATCGACTGGGGGCTGGACGATCCGCTGTTGTCGCCCAAGGATGCCGGGGCTATCCCCTTTGACGCATGGGACAGCCCGTTCACCTTCGCTGACTGGCCCGACACGACATGGACAGGGGCAGGCTTTTAAGATGAAGTTACTTTTGACGGGTGGTTGCGGTTTTATTGGGTCTGCGGTTGTTCGTCTTGCGGTTTCG